>CAVYYP010000001.1:0-49628 GCA_963772765.1 Candidatus Bathyarchaeota archaeon
AAATAGGATGCACGAATGTGTGAAAATCAGTGGTTTGTGGCTGTGTTTCTTTTGTTTCTGGAAACACCTAGAATGATTAAAAACCCAATGCTTTGTTACACTAAGGCGTAACATGAGTGTAACAAAACTAAAAAAATAGATTTGTCGGACAATTTTTTAGCTGTTTTCACATAGTTTTAACATTTGCGGACAAATCCCTACGAAAAAAATATTGTTACAGTACGTAACTCTGGAAACTAGATAAATTGTTAAAAAGCCATCGCTTTCACATTTGACTATGACAATGCTGTGGAAAAACGGTTTTTTTGTAAAGTAGTAGTGCCCGACTTTTTTTTTCACTGCGCACTACTACTTGTTTCAATCCTTGTTTAATGGATTTCTTCCGCCGACAATTTTCATTGTGTTTTACTCTCCAAATTACTGATTATTTGAGGATGCAGTTAGATCTCATAGATATTGGAATCCTTGATTACAACTTTTTTTGTGGACAGTAAACAAAAGCAAAGCTACGCTAAGAGTTAGCCCAAAAAAGAATAGACAAAAACAAGAACTTCTAAGCACTCTACACTCATATTCTGGTACCAATTCCAGATAAATTTGAATCTGCCATCTACGATACTGGGTTGGATAAGAGAGGATTTACGGTTTTTCTTGGAGAAAAGGGTCGTGTGCTATGGGGGAATAAATAATGGATAGATTTCCTGAAGCGCTTCACAGATTCGAAAAAGTTGTTAACATGAAAAGTCTCCATTCTGGAAGAGAACTTAGGTATGCTTTCAGGCATTGGGCAGGTAAAAGATGGGTTGACAGCTACCTACAAAAAGCATTACAGAAAGAGGCGAAAAAAGAGGATTCAAATGTAAAAGGTAAAGCCCAAATTCGATACCGAGACCTGAAGACAGGTCGCTTCATCAAGAAACCTTAGCTTTGTGTAGCTTTCTTTTTACAATTATCGAAGAAAGTCCAATAGTTAATAGTAAAGGCAGAATTGTCCATGAAGTAAACTCTGGGATAGATGTAGTTTCTGATTTGTTATTGATATGAAATTTACATTGCTTTCGCCATGTCCGATAATTTCGTTGGCAATGTATTTTGCATATACTACGATGTGATGGGGTCCTTTAGATAATCCTAAGAGAGTTTGTTCTCCATTTAAAGTAAAAGGAACATTTAGGGTTGAATTGACTATTACGATTGTCCCATTTGCATAGGTTCTTGTCACTTCTCTAGGTTCTTGAATTCCAGTTAAGGTAATTGTAACATTGTTTGCTCCATCTAGACTATAACTAAAGCTTGCATGCTCTGGACCTAATAAGTATAGTGTAGTCACCTTTAATGTTAAATCGTTTGAATTGTATGTAATATTTGCAGGAGAAATAATGTTAATTGGTCCAGCAAGAAAGAAATCTTGTCCATCTGAACTGTACTGTGCACTAGTTTGTGGAATTACAAATAGATAATAAATGAATAGTGATGAAAAGACAATTGATACAAAGAATGACTTTTTCAAAGCATCACCATCTTTTATCAACACAAAAATCGTATTTAGTTCTATTTGAGGAACGCTTTGTTCCAATTTTGGAACAGTAAAGAACATGGTACTAATCAGTTGTGCTCTGGTAGTTTGTATTTTTTCCAGTTTATTCCTTCAATTAAGAATATACTAGCAGATATTATTGTGACAATCGTTAATAGCCAAAAGGAGCCTTCAACTGAAGCGTTAGCCAGAAGGTGAGGTATTAGAATAATAATTTCAATAATTAATACAAATAGAAAAATAAGTCCAAAAATAATGAATCGTGGAACAAACTTTTTTCCTACCCATATGTATCCCTTGATTCCAATTTTTTCTTTAGCAAAATAGTTGCCATAGTTATCCTTCTGGACTAAATCCATCTCTATTAGATTATTCAGATTTCTATAGGCTACACTTGGACTTGTTAGTTTTGCTCCTCTCATTACTTCTCGTGGACCAACAGGCTTGTCAACTTTAACTAAATAAACATAAGTTCGTATTGTAGTTCTACTTAGTCCATCACGTTGCATATTCAACAAACCACATACAAAGAGCACTACAGCTAATGTTCTTTTACTAATTAATTTTGTAAGTATATGTTGTCAGTAGATTCTACTATTGAATTTTGCGTCCCATATGAGATGTGTGAGAGTTTTTTGTTATAGTATTTCGTTTTGTGTATTGTGAGAAGAGGAGAGTAGAGAAAAGAACGAGAGAGAAAGGTTAAAATTTGATCTTTTTCCCTTTTTTCATTATTTTTTCAGACTGACTTTAGGAGACAAAATAAGCGGAATCTTAAATGCCGAAATAAATGATAAAAATGCAGATTCAAATCAGGGGGTAGCTGTCACACTTCATTTCTCTGGAAAAAGACTGCTTTTTGTTATTGCTGTAAAGACATTTATAGATTGGATACTGCTTTGGAATTGAATGTTTGAGTGCCTGTTTGGTTGTGTGTTTAGGGGATTGGCGTGTTTGGTTCGGTGTGAGAGAAATAGTATTCTTGTGATGGATTGTGTGGATGGTATGCACCAGTTTCTTGAAGATGGAGCGGTTGATGTGATTGTGACTTCTCCGCCCTACAATTTGGGTATAAAATACAATTCCTATAATGATTCTTGTTCCCGAGCCGAGTATCTTGACTGGATGGAAAAAGTTGCAGAAGAGTGCAGGCGTGTTCTAAGCGACAGCGGCTCATTTTTTTTAAATGTCGGCTACAAATCTAAAGACCCGTGGGTTGCATGGGAGCTGGCGTTCAGGTTCAGGAAATATTTTGTTTTGCAGAATGTGATTCACTGGATAAAATCAATTGCAATACCTAAGGAAGATGTGGGCGATTATCCCAACGTTACTGGCGATGTTGCGGTTGGACATTTTAAGCCCATTAACAGTGAACGTTTTGTCAACAAGTGCCATGAGTACATTTTCCAGTTCACTAAAAAAGGAAATGTTAGGCTAGATAAGCTGGCAGTTGGGGTGCCCTATCAGGATAAGAGCAACATTCGACGATGGAAGCATGCGGGTCAGGACCTGCGAGACAGGGGCGATACATGGTTCATTCCATATGAGACAATCTGGTCCAGAAAGAAACAAAGACCGCATCCCTCGTCTTTTCCACCCAAGCTGCCTATGATGTGCATCCAGCTTCATGGTCTAGAAAAAACCCATCTTGTCTTAGACCCGTTCATGGGCATCGGGAACACTGCTGTTGCCTGTGTGCGGCTGGGTGTTGATTATGTTGGGTTTGAGATGGACAAGTCCTATGCCGATGTTGCAAAACAGCAGGTAGCTGATGAGTTGTCTAAAGCAGGTTAGATGGTTGTTCATTTTTTGTTCAGTTTTTGTTTTTTGTGTTTTTTTGTGCTGAATATCTTTGTGATTGGGGCTTTTTTTGGGCTTTTTTTCTGCAGCAAATGAATACTTGTTCAGCAATAAATGAACAATCATTCAATCCCTGTTTTTTGGTCGAACAAGTATTCATTTTTTGGAAAAGATTTATATACAAATGAACAAACATTCAGTGTTTAATTGAATGAACTAAATGGGGAACGATCGTGGCAACAAAAAACCTGAAACCAACTTACGAACAAAACCAAAAGGAGAATAACAGATGGCAGTAGGAGACATAGCCTGGATATCAACAGCAACCGCACTAGTCATGCTAATGACGCCCGCACTAGGATTCTTTTACGCAGGACTAGTACGAAAGAAAAATCTTGTCTCCACACTGGTGCAGTGCCTAATTATTTTCGCAGTATCAAGCCTCGTATGGACATTCTGGGGATACTCACTCACATTCGGAAACAGCATCGGCGGCTTCATAGGCGACCTATCACTCGCAGGATTAAACCACATCGGAATAAACACCATAGTCCCCTACGCGCCAGAAATTCCAGAACTGCTATTTTTTGCATTCCAACTAAAATTCGCAGCCATAACGCCTGCCCTGATAATAGGCGCGTTCGCAGAACGAATCAAGTTCCGTTCACTCTTGATTTTCACAATCCTGTGGTCAACATTCATCTACTCACCAGTAGCACACTGGGTATGGAACGCCAACGGATGGCTAAACTTCCTAGGAGCAGTTGACTTCGCAGGCGGAATTGTCATCCACGTCACAGCAGGCTTCAGCGCACTAGCATCCGCATTAATTATCGGCAGAAGAAAAGAACCTGAAATGAACGTCTATGGTAACAACTGCGCCGCAGAACACAAAGCATGCAACATACCCTACGTAATACTCGGCGCATCACTACTATGGTTTGGATGGTTCGGATTCAACGCCGGAAGCGCACTAGAAGCAAACGCCCTATCAGTCTCCGCACTAGTAGCGACTAACCTAGCAGCTGCCGCAGCCGCAACAAGCTGGATGCTCGTTGATTGGTTCACAAAAGGAAAACCCTCGGCGGTGGGCATCTCTGTAGGTGCAGTCTGTGGACTAGTCGCCGTAACGCCCGCGTCAGGATACGTAACTGTAAGTTCGGCAATTATAATCGGCTTGGTTGCGGGGATTGTGTCAAATTTGGTGGCTAACTGGAGATTGGCAAAAACAACGATTGATGATTCATTGGACGTCTTTGCATGCCACGGAATGAGCGGTGTATGGGGCTCAATAGCAACTGGACTGTTTGCAACCACTTTAGTAAACAATGTTGACGGGTGGTTCTATGGCAACTTTGACTTGCTGGTCGCACAAGTCGTCTCTGTTGTGATAGTGGCAGCGTACTCCTTCTTTGGATCATACCTTCTGCTAAAAGTAATCAACGTCTTTTCGCCAATGCGTGTGAGTGAAGAGGAAGAAGAACAAGGTCTAGACTTAACCCAGCACGGTGAAGAAGCATACGACCTAGGATTCTAGAGCCAACAGTTCTAGATTCCTCTAAATCCTTTTTTGTTTTTATCTCTGGTTTGCCCGCCCACATTTGCAATTCTCTTGCGGTTGCATGAATGTGTATATTTTGTTTGTTGTCTATTCTTTGCTTTGACACGATTTTTCTTGATTTTGTTTTTCAGTATTTTTTTGTTTGTTTTTTGATTGTTTGAAACTTTGTTGTGTTGTATTTTGATTTGTTGATGTCTTATTGAATATTTGTTCAGAGTTTGTAGATTTACTAAATAAACGTTCAGTAAAAAGAAAATGTTTATATACAAATAGTCAATAACTAGCATTTTAATTGAATAAGAGGTGATTCAGCATGACCGCGCAAAAATCAAATATTGAATGGATCAATTTTGGCGTAGCTGGATTGGACGAATTCATTCCAGGACTCCCAAAAGGTGACGCAATACTAGTACGAGGTGATCCGGGTACTGGCAAAACCATTGTATGCTTACAATTCCTGTACCAAGGCGCAAAAAACGGAGAGAAATGCCTGTACATCACAACCGAAGAAACCCCAACATCAATACTCAGAACAGGAGTAGAGCTCTGGCCTGACTTTGAACAACTAGTCAATGATGGACTGATAAAGATCACCAACATGTCCATAACTGCAGAATACGCCAGCTCCTACGGCATCCTCGACAAAGCAGAAGCAATGAACATTGCTGAAAGAGGCTTTGCTACCCAACCAGGAGCAAGTAGAGTCGTAATCGATTCCTTATCCTCACTTGATAAGCGTCTTTCTGATGCTAACGAATTCCGAGAAGTCTTCATGAAACTGCTACTGGAAACCAAACAAGCAGGAGCAACCGTAGTACTCACCGCCGAAGGCATCCCGTTGACTCCAGACATCACCGAATACCTTGTAGACCACCTGGTATACCTTGACTACCGAAAACAAGACAACGAATGGACCCGCGTTTTCATCCTCAGAAAATCACGAAGCGTACCCTTGAAACCCCAGATACTCAAACTGAACATCGAACAAGGCGGACTTTCAGTAGAAGAAACACCGTTCGCATTAAACCCTGTATGGTTCCAAAGCAAAATCTAAAAACGCTGAACAACATTCAGCAAACATCAAGCTGTGCCTCACAACCATGGGGCTTTCTTCTTTTTTCTAAAATTATTGTTAACATTTTTTGATCCGTTTCCTGACCCTGAGCACGAACTTTTCCAATAACACTTTTATCCAAAAACGTAATACTATTACTGGGGTAAAGAGTGGAACAGACTTTCACTCAACGTACTGAATCGTCTCTAGTCTCAAAATTCAAAGCGTTGATTCAGTCTGGCTCCACAGCCCTTTAGATTTCCCTCAACTTTCTGCTACTGTCAAATGACCAAACAGGAGCATTCGCCAGCCCCATTTTCTTACATATTTTTGACTGCATGAATGTGTATATTTTGTTTGTTGTCTATTCTTTGCTTTGACACGATTTTTCTTGATTTTGTTTTTCAGTATTTTTTTGTTTGTTTTTTGATTGTTTGAAACTTTGTTGTGTTGTATTTTGATTTGTTGATGTCTTATTGAATATTTGTTCAGAGTTTGTAGCTTTACTAAACAAACATTCAGTAAAAAGAAAATGTTTATATACAAATAGTCAATAACTAGCATTTTAATTGAATAATAGGTGATTCAGCATGACAATGCAACAACCATCAAATATTGAATGGATCGACATCGGATTGGATGGTCTGGAAAGATTTATTCCCGGCATACCAAAAGGTGACGCAATACTGGTGCGAGGTGAACCAGGTACTGGTAAAACTATCTGCTGTTTACAATTCCTATACAGAGGCGCAAAGAACGGCGAAAAGTGCCTGTACATCACAACCGAAGAAACACCAGAAACAGTAATGCGAACCGGAGGAGAACTCTGGTCAGACTTCCCCAACCTAATCAGAAACGGAACAATCAAAGTTGTCAACCTATCCATCACTGCAAGCTATGCCAGCGAATACTGTCTAGTCGACAAAACAGAAGCCATGGACATCGTCCAAAAAGGACTAAAAGCACAACCCGGAGCCAGCAGAATCGTAATTGACTCACTGTCTTCACTTGCTAGGCGATTATCCGACTCAGAGGAATTTCGCCAAGTCTTCATGAAGATCTTAATGGAAACCAAAGCACAGGGATCAACTACACTGTTTAGTGCTGAAGGTATTCCCGTAACGCCAGGCATTACCGAATACCTTGTAGATCACTTGATTTACCTTGACTACCGAAAACACGACGTAGTATGGACCCGTGTTTTCCTTCTCAGAAAATCGCGAAGCGTACCCATGAAACCCCAAGTACTAAAACTGAACATCAAAGCAGGTGGCCTATCAGTAGAAGAGATACCCTTCTCACTAAAGCCTGTCTGGTTCGGCGGAGAATAATTGGTGATTAACGATGACATTGGATCAAGCAACTGAAGCATGGGCTGCGTTCCAGCAAAACTTCTTCGTAGGATGGGCGCCCGTAGCCATATTCATTATGGCAACCGCTGGTTTCGCCCTGTTCTATGCAGGAATGGTCCGTAAAAAGAACGTAACCCACACAATACTACAAATCAACGTAGGATGGACACTGGCATTCGTCGTGTACTTCCTAATCGGATTCCCACTGGCATACTATGTATCGGCTCCCGTATTCGGGTTGCCGCAGTTCGCTCCTACAATCGCTAACCCACTACCACCACTGTTGTCTGAAACAGGAGCTTACGGAATAGCCGCAAGTCCCTCTGGAATGGGCGACTTTGCAACATGGTTCAAAATGGCTATGTTCGCCATCACTGTTGTCGGTATCGTCCCTGGTGGCTTAGCAGAACGTGACAGATTCTGGGGATGGATCGTAGCAGCCGCAGCAATCTCAGGTTTCATCTATCCAATAGTTGAACACTGGGTCTGGGGCGGAGGCTGGCTAGGAGAAATCGGATTCATAGACTACGCTGGCTCAGGAGTGGTCCACTTGACTGGAGGAATGCTGGCACTAACTGGAGCATACATAATTGGACCGAGGATAGGAAAATTCGTAGGCAAAAGTCACATGCCGCGAACGTTCTTCGGACATAGCATCCCGCTGTCTGTAATCGGTGCATGGCTACTGGCATTCGGCTGGTTCGGCTTCAACGTCGGCTCAAGCGTAGCAGGAGATGCAATGACAATCAACGTTGAACTCGCATGGGTCTCACTGACAACAGCAATGTCCATGGCAGGAGGCATGTTCGGCGCAGCAATTACCTCAAGAGGTCACGTGTTAACAAGCATGGTCGGCTTGCTTGCAGGTGCTGTAGCAATATGTTCAGGAGCAGCAATCGTTCACCCATTAGCAGGCTTCGTAATTGGAATAATCGCAGGAATAATCACAACCTTTACAATAGGGTTCCTAGAGCACAAATTACACATTGACGACGCACTAGGATGCTTCCCAGTTCACGCAGCATGTGGAATATGGGGACTACTCGCAACAGGAATCTTCGGCGGAACAGCACTTGGGGCACATCCACTTTACGGATTCGCAACTGCATCAGCATGGATAAACCAAATCGGAATACAGGCAATCGGCGCAGCATCAATCGCACTATGGGCAGGAACAATGGGACTGATAATGTTCGGCATCCTAAAGAAACTCAACCTACTACGAGTCACACGCGACCAAGAACTATACGGCCTAGACATCGCACTGCACAAGACCCTAGCATACCCCGAAGACATGATGGACGAAAAATAAACCAAACCCGCGCCCTAGGCGCAACCCCTTCTTTTCTTTTTTAAACCTTTTTTGATAACGCCTTCAATGTTCCTGAAACAGCTAAAACATGAATTGCAGTTTCTGTCCCGTTGATCTCAACAGTTGAAGCAACTGCAGCTCTGACCTGTTGTAGCATAAGATGAGAACAGCGAATAACAAGGCACTCCTTTTCTGGAAGACCTTTAATCAATCTGATGTTTGCCTTGCTTGCCCCATACTCACCAAAAAGCCGTTTAACTGAAGCATGAATTGCATCCATTACTGCTTTTTCATCCTGTGGCTGGTTGCATTCAATTTTGAGCTTCAGGTAGCGTCTTTTTTCTCGTTTAATCAACGCTTCTCCTTCCTAATACTCGTATTCCTGGAGCCACATAACTAGGGCTTAGCTTGTTTCTGTTTCTTTCAACAATCTCGCGAGGCGTCTCTGATAGTGCCTTCAATGCAGACGATAATGGCATGTCAAATATGGTTGCCAAAGCTGCATAGTCGTGGTGTCCTCTCATCAGTTGTTCTTTTGTTGCTCCACTCGAAATCAAAACAGGCACATCTGTGCGCTCTGCCGTTGCCACTTCCTTTCTTAGTGCTGATAAAATGCGGATTCTGGAAAAACTAGTCAACTGAAGCAGAGGTGCCATCTCTATCTCCAGTGCTGCTAGAGCCTGTGAGGCAAGTTCTGCTTCTTGTTCATCAAAGAATCTTTTTCTGTTATTTGTTACAGAAAACTGTAGCAGGTCTACTCGTCTGTCTTTTGCTGCCTGTCTGGCAACATCTTTTGTGTTACATCTTACAGCGACGATTTCAAATTTTCTTCTACATTTTCTAAGTTCACTTAGCAGCTCGTTAGAGTTTCTGGGAGAAAGATTAACTCTTGTCACAAAATCTGCTTTTGCGTCTTTGCAAACTTGCTTTAAGTGGCTTATTTGCTCTTTTCTGACATTGAATGGAAGCGGTATTCCGATAGTGTCATAGCCCAGTTCTTTTGCTTTCTGTATCATCTTTTCTGTCTTTTCAGCGTCATTTAGTGGTACCCTAAGATGAAAATCAGCAAACCTTTTCATGTTAGCATCCCGATTTCTTTGCAAACTTCTATTATGTCTTCGAGCTTAGATTTTCTGAATCGTATACGTATCCTTATTGGGTCTGATGTAGCAAGTTTGATTTTTCCTTCAAGGGCAGCCTGTTTGTTTAACCTAAGATACAAGCTTCCCTTTTCTGTACACCTGTCTATCTCTTTGCCCAACTGATCCTTATCAAAGACCCCAAGCTTAGCTGACAGATTCTCGACTAGTGCCTTGATAATTTTTTTACCCTTGATTCGTGTTTCAAAAAATGTTATTGCATTGCCATAATGTCCCTCACATTCGCTCTTAGTAAACGTGACTTCTTCTGTTTGCTCCTCAGGAAACAAAGTGTAGGCTGCTTTCAGGACTTTATCCAAGTCTTCAGTGGCGTGGGCACAGAATCTGATATCTACGTAAGCTATAGGCAACTGAGACAAAACACATTCCACTCTCGCATCAGAACTCTATACAATTATTTGATATAAATATGTCAAGTAGCCTCACAACAAAAACAACAAAAGAAGAAAAAAGATTGCGAAGTGGCGCCCCAAAAAACTGGGTGCAGCCTAGTTACTGTTTGTTTTGGTGTCTTTTCTTTATGACTGCCTGTTTGCTTGGGCGTGCTTTTTCTGCGCCTTTGCCTCTGTGGTGTAGTCCACGAACTTCTTTGCCCGCACTTGTCAGGCCACGGAACACGCGTCTTGTCTGTGATGCTATTGGATGATCTGGCAAAATCATTGGATCAACCATTATGACTTCGTACCATTTGCTTTGTCCATCTTCCCAGACCCAATAAGAGTTCAAAACTTCCAGGTTAGGGAAACGTTTTCCGGCACGTTCCTCAGCAATTAGTCGTGTGCTTTTTGCAACTTTGAATTTGTTTACACCCAACCTTTTCTGTCTGCGACCGCCAGTTGGACGGGTTTTTCTGAAACCTGATCGTCTAACCCTGATTCGTGCTAAAACGTAGCCTTGTTTGGCTTTGTATCCAAGGTTTCTTGCGCGGTCTAGTCTGGTGGGTCTTTCAATTCTTGTTATTGCGTGTTGTTTTCTCCATGTTATGGCTCTTTGCCACATTAAATCCTTAACATAAGTTTTGTTCGGATTTTTCCATGCATCTGCAATATATTTGTATGCCATTTTCTATTCCTCGAATTCTTTCGGTTCAACCCTTTCGGGTCACATCCCATAGGAACTTGTAGCAAAACAAACAAAAGATCAGTTAATAAACCTTTTTCAGTCAAGTGCCGTTCCAAATGGCAATGGCAACTATTTCATTTTTCTCCAGCAATGATGGCTATTGTTCCCAGAAACAGAGGCGCTCTTAATAATCGTGGAATAAACTTTGCATCACATGTTTTAACATACTCCACTTTGCTTATTCCCCAACTTTTGATAGTTGCAACTAGGTCATCGGGGTTTCCATAAATTTGCTTGACTAAAAATTCGTCTTGGAACGAAAATTTTCCGCCCTTCTTAAGCACACGTAACGCTTCACGGATAACTTCCCATTTATCCTTGACATCGCTAACCTCATGGAACACGAAATTGCTTACAACAGCATCAAAATGCTCATCCTCAAAAGGCAAAGAAGAAGCACTGGCTTTCTTGAACATCACTTGCTCCATTACTCCCTCAATTTTTGCGTTCATTTCACAAGTACTCTTAGAGTAATCCCATCGTTTTCCCCAATAATCAATTCCTGTAACATGTGCAGTTGGATACTTTTTGGCGAGCTTAATTGTGAGAGCACCATTCCCGCACCCTATATCCAAAACTTTCTGTTTACCATTCCAATTCAAGTTTGATAGCACTAACTCCCAGACAGAGTTCTGAACATCTCCGCCTGCAGAAGAGAACTGGTAACGAGTATACACAAAAAATGAGGCACCCAAAAAGAACAACACTGCAGGAATCGCTAAAAGAATAAACCAAAAAGTCAATACCAAAAACACTAAACCAATTACTAACGTTCCATAGATCAACCTCTTTGGAACCCAATTACCGTAATCTACCTTCGGCACTATAATATCCCAGCTATCTTTGTTATTAAATATATTCAGGCTCAAATTTGTTTATACTTTTAGTATTAAGCTAATTCCTTTGTTGTAGATTGACAACAACATCAGCCATTATATCATTTTTCAAAAACTTCACGCTAAAAATGCATTAATCTGTATTTTAAATTCATTACTTTTTTATTCATACACCATTAAAATATTACATAACCCATCCACGGTGAATAAATTGTCCGAAAAGCCTGATTTGGATATTCCAACTTTCTTTCATTCAATACTTTTTGCGTACCAAAAAAAACTAAAAGACATTTTGGGACCAGGAGAAGCCGTGTTTGTGCATCCTGTATTAGAAACCTTTCATTTAATTGCACGTGAAAAAGGAATCAAAATGGTCGATGGTGAAACAGTTGATGAGATTTTTGAGAACTTCCAAAAAGAACTGAAAAAAACCGGACTCGTAACAGAAGCAACATTTGAGAAGCTGGAACCAGAAAAATATGTGTTCCATGTTGATGGTTGCGCTTTTTCTAATCCATGCCACACTTTGCTGGACCCAAAAGATGTAACCTGCACCTATGCATTGATTGCTATGTCGCTCTTTCAGGCAAAAACGGGAAAAAAGGTGAAGCCTGCACTTTCTGAGTTCAGTCCAGAAGGAGCGAAAACAATTATCGAACCACTATAACAGATTTGCAAACCGATAGTTGCGCTACGTTTACAATTTTTTTCTTTATTGCTCTAGTTAACTGTTATTTTTGTGGCTCTGTGAAGTCAAAAATTTATTGGATGGACCTAAAAATTCGTAAAAACATTGTTACAGTATTTTGGTAAACTGTTCAAGTTCTTCAAAAGAATGGTGATGAATTTTTCATATAGGTTTTTTATTTGCTCTTTCTAGTAAGTAGATTACGAATGATATGCAAATCAGCATTTGAAATGAAATTGGAATAATTGCAAAAGTACTGTTGTCCAGAAAAAATGCTGCCTCGCCCAATAAACGTAAATCAGTAAAATTAATGACAAAACTGTGGCGATAACCAAATGATACCAAGCAACAGCCAATTTTTTGATTTTCTCATTGGTTGTTCGAATTGTCTATTTAATTTTGCCACTTTAAAACTTTATCTTAGTCAATCAAAAAATTAGCACTATCCTTGTGTGTGACAATTTTTTCACAGCAACAAAATTTTTGTTCAGGTGACAAGAACTTCACAGAATCTTTTTTGTGGATTCAAAAGAAGAAGGATTCCTGAGGCGTAATATGGGACAACTAAAGGAGAAATGAAAACTCTTGATAACTACTTCTCGTGTTTTTACTTTTAGTCCGATATTTTGCCTTTTCAGTTTCCTCTTCCTCTGACTATATCTGCTTTTCCTTTGGTTCTTTTTCTAATTGTATCTTGATTAAAACCGCTTGTAAAGAGTAGTTCCACATATAAATGATGGATAAAATAATTTCATTAGATACGTTTGTGCTCTAAAAGTGGACAAATTTTATATTTACAACTTTAATGAATATCTTTCCGAGATTTCATGTCAAATGCTGAACAAGACAGAATTGAATTTCTAGAGAAACTCGGATAACTTTTGTCCAAGCCAAAGTTTATCTTGCAACTATTGATACAGGACCAGCAACTGCAAAGCAAATCTCAAAAGTTGCAAAAGTGGCTCGAGAAGATGTGTATCGAGTTATGCCCTCACTTCAGGAATTGGGTCTAATAAAAAAACGAATATCCAAACCAGCCATTTTTGAAGGTATCTCCCCTGAGGATGCAACAACTTTTCTTATAAACCGTAGAAAAAAAGAAACCGAGAAAATATGTGGAACCTTAACTGATTTCCTTGGTGCCTGCAAAAGAACGAATTCCGATAACATATCTTTGGGGGCTTCCGAGGAGACCATTTTGATTTCTAATCCTGAGGCAAGTGACCGTCGGCTGATTCACGAATTGATGATTACAAAGCACACTATGGACGGTGCTATAAACTGGGAAACTCACAAACATGGAATAGTTAGACTAGCGGATACACTTGATCATATTATAAAGAAAGGAGTAAAACTGCGATCAGTTATGGACAAACCTAACGAAGAACTTTCTGTTCTTCCTGATTTTGCACAGCAATTCTTCACTCACCCATCCTACAAATATAGATACGTTTCCACTCCACCAAAATGCAGAGTAGCAGTATTCGATGATGAGCGGGGAATTCATAATTCCTTCATCTGATCCAAACGTATTCAAAATGCCTGCTTCTCTTTGGACCAACAATCCTGTAATTGTCGGTTTAATTAAGGCATACTTTGACTATCTATGGAACTCCGGAGAAGAAACACCTTACTAAACTATGAGCACACAAAAACAACATATTTTGTGTTGAAAAGAACTTAGCATATTGTCTTTCAGGTTTTGTCCACAAGTTTTGCTTCTTTAATTGTTAAGACGCCACTGCCGTTTTCGTAGCTTGCATGCGCTTCAACTATCTCTATATACTTCTTAAATATTGGAGCATCTAGGACTAACGATTCGTATTCTCCGCCTTCACCGACCAAAGAAATCTGGAACCTTCCGTTAAGCTCTACAAGTTCCTCCAATGATTCATTAGTAATTTCTCGACCAAGCCATTTTTCGTCCAAGCCGTGGGCATATACTCCCACAATTATTACCTTGAATTTCATGTCCAGAAGTTCATTCATTATGACTAGGGGGTCCTGATGCCAAAGAGGTGCAACTGATTTGATTCCTATTTCGTCGCATAATTTGTCTATTCTATCCTTCTGGTAAGAAGAAGCGATTGCCCCAGTTACAACGCCCTCTACATCAAGAGACGCAAGCAGCTTTTTGAGGTCTTCCAGTTCTTTCTCTTTTATTCCAGAAGTTTCAGCATGAACCAGCGGAATTTCTAGCGCCTTGGAAAGGTAATCTGTCATGTGAATGTTAGGATGATGAAACATGTAGCTGTCAGAACGTCTGGGAATCATTGTAGCCAAAACTTCGATGCTGTGTCCCATCTGCTGAGCTCTATAAAGCGCCAAAACTGAATCTTTTCCACCACTAACCAACGCAGCTAAACGCATATTCCAAGCATCCGAGATTACAGTTAAACTTACAGGTTCTTGGCTTTCTCAAACACCTGATCAGTCTTCTTTTCCCATTCAGCTAAACCATCAGGGGAAGACGGATAATTCCTGTACAGCTCCTTGACTTCTCTCATGAGCTTAGCTGTAGTATTCAACTTTTTAAGAAGAGACAAACAGCCAAGCCCCTTAAACAGTCTGCTAGTCTTTTCTGTTACATTGAGCTTCAAATCTTCGCCCATGCTAGCCTTAAGCAGGTCATCATCAGTAATGATGTGATGGCTCATTCCATAATTCATTTCGTCATTGCTTAAGCTTTGAAGAAGCATACGGAAAAGATCCAAACCCGCCTGTTTAGCCCCATACTCTTTCATGAATATACCCGTGTAAGGCCACAGCATTTCGCGGCTAACATCATCCTTCTTAATGGCCTCTATGATGATTTCTGCAGCTCTAACCCCGCCCATCATCGAAGAACCAATACCGCCACCATGAATAGGATTAACCTGACAAGCAGCATCGCCGATGATAATTATTCCATTTCCCACCATTGGGCTTATAGGCTTTCTAGTCGGAACCAGACCGCCGCCACCCGTTAACAGTTTTGAATCCTTAAACAAGGGCATCGACAAAATCAGTTCATTATACAAATCTTTTGGATTGGGGAAACCTTTCTTCATGGAAACGCCCAAGCCGACATTAATTGCGGTCGGACTTTTTGGGAACAGCCAGTAGTAGCCTCCAGGAACCTTTTGAAGGTCAAGATAGATTTTGCAGAATCCTGGGTCATCAATCGGCTCTTTTATTTCACGAATCTCTCTGTAGCAGATTTCAATGTCTTCATCTTTTACATCTTTTTCAATGCCAAATTCTGCAGGGAGCTTCTTTCGCAAAACTGCTGAATGACCACTTGCATCGACTACAACTTTGGCTGAAAGGTCCATCTTTTCGTCTGTTTTAAGGTCTTTAACTGAAACCCCAACAACGTAGCCGTTTTTTATGAGTGGCTCAATAACAACTGTTTGTTCCATTAGTGTTGCGCCGGCATCTTTTGCTTCTTTCACTAATCTTTGGCCAAAAAGTATACGATTAACAAGATATCCGTGAACGCCTTCGCCCTTGACGTTAACTTCAGTTTCCATGTCTGGGGAGTAAACTTTGATTCCTTCAATTACTTGATCAAGCTCGGCTCCTGAAGGATGAGCAAGACCTATGTTATCAAAATGATGCTTTCCGATAGCATCTCCGCAGACTTTATCTCCAATATCCTTCTTTTGCTTGCGGTCAATCATGCAGACTGTAAGTCCTGCGTTGGCAAGAGTCTTGGCTGTTAAACATCCCCCAGTTCCAGCCCCAACAACTACAACGTCAAATTGCTTCACACTATTTCTCTCCAATTCATTTTTATGTTGCCCGAAAAGAGCTTCATAACCTTTCCGATACTCCGAGAACATGCAAAAGAGTTAATTAAACTTTCTTAAGCCTAGCAAACTGAATGTTAAAGATTTTATAGACATTATTTTATTTCAAAAAATTTTCTATGGTTAAGAGTTGCTACTTTGTAAATAAAATAGTAAAAATGACTTTTGGTTCAAGAAAAACTCTATAAACTAATGCCGCACCCCACTCTGAATGGTTACGTTTCTATTTCAATTCTGTGCAGTATACTGGTTTCTGGAGCTTTTTCCCACAATTCGTCAAAATAGTTTTTGAACAATGAGACAACTGATGGATTGCTCGACCAAAAAACCGAATCAGCATTTTGTATTGGATTGTTAACAGTAGTCCCAATGACCACCTCATTTTGGTCAAATATTCCTCCCAAAACAAGAGGACAGTTTGAAACAATCCGTTTCTCAGTATTATTAATGTCATCATTAGAAATCAAATATTGATAAAATTCTGTCGTCTCATTTTTAGGCACATAGACAAGTATCTTGGATTTAACGCCACGACTAGCAGCTCTCTTTAGCTCGTTCGCACAAAAGATTTGAATGGATTTATCATCTTTCCATGTAAGAATACCAAAAGTGGACTTTTGAATAGCGTTATACTTGTTTTTCAACCAGCTAATATGTGCTTTTTTTCCAGGAATTATTACGAATTGGTCGCCAGTTGTTACCTTTTTTTTGTGGTTGTGTTTCAGATTTTTCTTAACATCATCAATTTTCATTTTTAATTGATTATGCTTAATAGTTTCTTTTTTTAACAGCAAGTTTAGGCTGTCTTCTAATGGAACCGCTTTGAGTTTAATGGGTACACCTAATATTTTTTCAATCAAGCCCAATTTTAGAAGCGATGAAATCTTTCGATAAACTTCGGCTCTATCTATTCCAGAGATTTTGGAAATTGTTTTCACAGGCGATTCGTCAACCTCTAAAAGAGCGAGATAGATTTTTGCCTGAGTGCACGTTAATCCTAAGTGCTGTAGGATTTCAAAGGTATCATTTTCAACAACCCCCATTTCTTCCCCCTCATCAACAACTTTACATGTAATCTTAGTGGAATCACTCCACTGTGAGTGTAAATTACACTCCTCAGTTTTTATCATGTTTACTATTGATAATGTTTTTCCAAAAAAGAGGAGAAACAAATGAATATTTTAAAAAACAAATTTACAACTACAGCACTAATAGCTCTACTAACACTTTCTGCTTTTGTACTAATGGTAAACCCACTCATAGCTCAAGATGACACGCCACACGGAGGAGCACCACAACTTACGGAATGGGCAACGTCACCACCCGCAGGTGTCACACCAACAATTACAATCGATAGTACCGCCTTCCTGAGTTTCGCCCCAAATCCAATAGGAGACGGTCAAAGCCTTCTAGTTAACATGTGGCTTGAACCAGCGACCCATTACAGCCGATATCGTTCTGGATACACCGTAACATTCACAAAGCCTGATGGTAGCCAAGATGTTATTGGTCCCCTCAATTCTTACCAAGGAGACACAACAGCATGGTTTGAATATCCTGTCGATCAAGTAGGAGAATGGAAGATTCAGTTTACTGCAGCAGCCAACTACTTCCCAGCAGGATGGTACTACAACGGAATAGTATATGCTTCGGAAGAAGACCTGCCGCCTGGTCCATATGGAATGTTTAGTGGACCAACATATCTTGATGATGCATATTACTTAGGAGATAGCTCACCAGAACAAACACTAACTGTCCAAGAGAATCAAGTGCTTTCATGGCCCCCACGCGATCTTCCCACCGACTACTGGGATCGGCCAATATACATTACCAACAGGGAATGGTGGTCAATCGGCGGCGGCTATCCCTTTACAGGAATTGGCGGAGGACCAACTTGGCCCGCTAACACAAACGTTTACGCTAGCAACTACCGATACACACCTTATGTAACTGGACCCGATTCACCTCACGTATTATGGAGACAAAGAGGTGCCTTAGGTGGCATCGTTGGAGGACAATACGGATATAGGTCACTTGGACCTGGAGAAGGTGCTTATGCCGGCACACCAGACATAATCTTCCAAGGACTATGCTATCAAACTATTCAGAAAGTTTTGGATGGTGTAGTTACCGCAGTCTGGCAATGCTACGATTTACGTACAGGTGAAGTAATGTGGGAGCAACCTGCACAAATTGCTGGAATGGGCTTTTTCGGACCAACCTACGGCACACCCACTGTCGTTTCATATGATGAAGCGTCTGCATCTGTTCCTGGTGCAGCTCAAACTGGTATGGGAGCTGGCTATTTCTCATTGCTTAGCATAGGTTCAAACCTGACAAAATACGATCCATGGACTGGAGAAGTTAAAGCAAGTGTACCTGGAATGTCAGGAACATACTATCAAGAACCCTACGTTCTAAGTGTGCAAAATCTTGGGGGCGGCAACTACCGATTGATTAACTGGACAACTTCAGGAACAAGTGCTGACTTCAGCAGTAGAGTACTAGGCAACGTTTCCTTCCCGTTCAGTTCACTTGGCGTGAGCGATTATGAATCAATGATTACTGTTAGAGCTTCATCTATTAATGACGATGGTTTGGGAACAAGCCGTGGAACACGTGTACAGGCTGCCAACTTGCTTACAGGAGACCTTCTATGGGACGTTACAACAGATGACATAACATTCAGCACAAGCACTGCAGTTGCCGATCACGGAAAATTCACAGTGCGCATGCTTGGCGGATGGTGGGATGCTTGGAACATTTATGATGGCAGTTTTGCTTGGAAGAGCGAACTACTAGAGTATCCATGGGGTGACTTTGGAGCTTACAGCATATCCTCGTATGGCGGTATGTTCTTTGACCAATCATATCATGGACTTTATGCCATTGACTGGAATACAGGAAAGGTAGTCTGGAATTTCTTAGACCCTGCTGTCCCATTTGAAACTCCGTACGGTGTGTCGCCTCTGTTCGTACGTGGTGTTCAAATCATAGACAACAAGATGTACATAGCAAATGGTGAACACTCACCAACGGAACCTCTACAAAGAGACTGGAAACTATACTGCCTAGACATTAACAACGGCAAAGAACTGTGGAGCATAAGCGCAGGTGGAGCTGCCGGAGCTATTTCAGATGGATACCTGACTTTTGACAACCGCTACGACGGATACATGTACGTCTTTGGCAAAGGGAAAAGTGAAACAACTGTTTCAGCACCAACAACTGCTGTACCAAAAGGAACAGCAATGATGATAACTGGTTCAGTACTTGACATGTCTCCAGCTCAACCAGAAACTCCTTGTGTATCTAAAGACTCGATGACAATACAGATGGAATATCTGCACATGCAGGCACCAATAGACGGCATCTGGCACAACGAAACAATAACTGGCGTCCCAGTCATGTTAACAGCCCTCGCTGAAGACGGTTCCTACGTGAATATTGGCACAACCACAACAGACGGATACTCTGGAATGTTTGGACTTGCATGGACACCGGACACTGAAGGCACATACAAGATCATAGCCTCGTTTGATGGAACAGAATCATACGGCAGTTCAGATGCAGTAGCATACGTTATAGTTGGTCCAGCCGCAGCAGCAGGCGGAACAATACAGCCAGAACACCCACTGATCAGCACAGACGTTGCAATCATAATCGCTGTAATTGCCGTCGCAATCATAGCAGCAGTAGCATACCTAGCACTACGGAGAAGAAAATAACCAATATTTTCCCTCCCCTTTTTTGGGAGTATTTACGAATTAGCAGAATGATGGAGAGCTGAAAGTGACAATCACCGTTGCAAGCATCTTTCTCTCCTAAGCATGTTTTCATAATTGTTCGCTCAAATAGACCGACTGTGAGAAGTCCCAGTAAATCTCAATTATTCCAAATTTTTATTTGACAAAATGGTGAGAGTGTATTTTTTGCAGTATCCGTTGAAATTAAAAAATAGAAAAGGAATGACCTGACATGGGTCAGGTTTTTTGTTGTTAATTTACATTGGATGTCTAAATTGTTAGATCCAGTCGTTGAAGTTTTGTCCTTCCCAGACTTTGGTGATTTCAATGTGGACTTCTTTTTCAAAGTCGTCTTCGTTGTAGAAGTTGATGTACCAGACCATGTCTAAATTTTCTGGGTCAACGCTCCATTTGACTGTTCCATTGTCAGTTTCGCACACCCATCTTTGGATTTTTCCAAATGTGTTTTCGTCTATTTTACGTGGGAACCAGCCTAACGTATCTTCGAACATAACTGCAGAATGGGGAGTCCATTTTATTGATTCCTCTGAAACGGTTAATTTTACTTCAAACATCACTGCAGGTGAAGACAAATAGAATCCTCTGAACTTTACTTCGTTAGCGCCGATTATAATTGTGTTATCGTAGACGAGTTCTCTTTTTTGGGTATATGCCAACGCATACATTACACTAGCAAGGCTTGACATGACTAACAATGTAGCAACCATTCCTATCTTCAAGGCTTTTTTCGTCTGCATTCTTTATCCCATTCGCGCATCTATTTCCAAAAACGATATTACTTCTTGTGGTGTGGCTTCTGCGACAGACACCTAAAGATTCCAAAAACTGTGCCCCGACCTGGACATCAAGTATTTGAAAATTGTGCAACATGCAAAAAGTAGGTGGCTATGAAGTTAGCATTTGCATTTGTCTGACTTGAACTTGTCCCAGCAGTGTACGATGTCCCGCATTAGTTCTGGCTGAAGATCATAAAACTCGTTTATGTTGCATTCTGGGAAATACATTCTTACATTGATTTCTCGTCCAAGCCTGTCCATTGTCAGCATGCTTGCCTCGGGCTTCTTTGGAAGAACATCCTTGTATTTTTCATAGAATTTGTCGATAGTTGGCTTGATGCAGTCTTCGATTAACTGTTTGTTTGTTCTGTTTTCTAGGTGAGGAAAGCCCATCTTGAATGAGTAGTCGATAATGTTCTTTTTTCCTGAATAGTTGATGATAATGCTGTCTAACACCTTCTTGTTAGGTATCTCCGTGATCGTGTATGTGGGCGTGTAAATTTTGGTATAATTGATTGTTATTTCCTTTACTTCGCCTTCAACATCTCCAATTTTAACATAATCGCTGACCATAAACGGTCTAGAAATCATGATATAGAAACCTGCCAAGAAGTTGCCTATTGTTTGAGTGGATGCAAAACCTATTGCGGTTCCTGTTAATGCTGAGGCTCCAAAAAACCAGTCAGTGGGCACCTTGAATAGGACCATCAAAGCAACAATTGCGCCTATGGCTACAAGTATTCTTACAAATAATTTCAGTACGTTAATTGCATGTGCTTCCATGTTCACTTTTTTGCCGTATTGGCTAATTGACCTCCGAATAACTTTGTCGAGAACAAAAGCTACAACAACAATAACCAGCGCTATTATTACCTCAAAAAAGATGTCACCGCCGAACAAAGTAGTATAGAGGGTCTCCAGTAGGTCGGTCATAATGAAAGACTGACAAAGCAATTTACCAAAAAAACCTTTCTATATTGTGGCTTGACTTGTTTCAACTTCTAGACTTTAAAGTAACAGAAATAAGACGCTAAAACAAATACCTTTAAGGAATGATGGACAATGCCAGATACTTTGAGAGTGAAATCTTGGGAAGAGTTCAAGGAACTGGCGCATACTAAGAATCCTACTTGTGTAGTGTATGTTATTGCTCAAAGTGTCCCTGCCGCTAATCACACTGGACTAAAACTCATTTTGCCTTTTTCAGGTGGTCAATATATTTTCACAGATACTGCTAAAGGAACCACTATGCGTAGAACCAAAATTCCTGTTCATACAAATTCTAAGGGACATTATTTCCTAACTGATGAAGACGTGATTCGGTTCCTTAAATCTGAAATAAATATACCTAATCTGAAAGTTTTCTCATACTGGACAGCATAAAAAAAGTTAGATTTGATTTGAGAATAAAAAAGGGATTTTGGCGGGTCTAAAAAATTAACCCGACAGAGTACTTGGAGTTTGAACGTTGCTAAGTTTAGGACGAACTCAACACTTAGGGTGTGAACATTGACAGCAATGTTTCGGTGTGAACTACGAAGGGGTTCTTTTCCATCATTTCATAGATGATCCTTGCCAGTTCATCAGAGTTGTCTGCTTCGATTATTGCGATGGCATCGAATCTTCCCAGAACCGAATTGGCTAGCGTTACGCCCTTTATCTTCCTTGACTGAACGATCTCCTCCGAAGTACCTGGTCTCATCGTTAAGAGTACGAAAGCCCTAATCTTTTTGCTACGGAGATCTTTTGAAGACAACAGTATCTTCTCCTTTAGAAGAGCGTGATCGCTGTTTCTGTGTGAACGATGTTTGGGTCTTTTTCGATTACTTTGTATACGAATTCGTTGAGTGTTTCTAGGTCGTCGGCTTCTGGTACAACAATGACGTCGTGTCGTCCGTATACGGAGTCAGCATGTAGAACATTCTGGAATCGCATTTTAATTGCTTTAACAACGTCTTCGGATGTTCCCGGGCGTGTTTCAATTAGTAGGTATGCTTTCATGCCTATTCACCTCTCTCCACATTATTCTTAGTAGTCTAAGTATTTCATTATTTCCCAAGGAGTTACATATAGACAGAATTGGTTCCAGTCGTTAGTCTTGTAGTCTATGAATGCATCAAATATGTGGCTTCCAAGTGCCTTGTGAACTACTTCGTCACTCTGCATTGATTCTAGAGCGTCTTTTAGTGTTGTTGGAAGTTCTTTGATGCCTAGTGCTCGTCTGCGTTCTTTGGGTAATTCATAAACGTCTTCGTCTATTGGGTCTCCTGGTTCAATTTTCTTCTTTATTCCGTCAAGTCCAGCCATCAGGATACATGATAGTGCTAAGTATGAGTTGCATGAGGGGTCAGCGGAACGTAATTCTGCTCGTTTTGCTGCAGCATGTTCTGGACCTTTGAAGTATACTGGAACACGTATCATTGCTGATCTGTTTCGGCGAGACCACATAATGAATATTGGTGCTTCAAATCCTGGAACAAGTCGTTTGTATGAGTTAACTGTCGGACAAGTTACGGCAGTTATGGCTCTGGCGTGATCCAATAAGCCTCCGATGAAGTATCTTCCTGTTTGGCTCATTTCAGCGTATTCGTCTTTTTCGTCATACATTACATTCTTTTTGCCTTTCCACAGTGAAGCGTGGACGTGCATTCCGCTTGCGTTATCAAGGTAAACTGGTTTGGGCATGAAAGTAGCGATCAATTCATGTTTCTTTGCTACGTTTTTGGCAACAAACTTGTAAAGAAGTGTCCTGTCAGCAGTTTTAACTAAGTCACCATATTTGAAGTCAATTTCGATTTGACCTGCTGTAGCGACTTCGTGGTGGTGCATTTCAATTTCTGTATCAAAGTTTTCTTCTAGTATTGAAGCAACTTCGTTTCTGTATTCAACTGTTGTGTCTTCTGGGGGTGGTCTGAAATATGCTTCTTTTGGTCTTAATACGTGAGCTCCAGGTGTTGTTTCTGGGGATTTTGGTACAACTCGTGGTGCTCCCCATGAGTCTGCTGCACCGCCTTTTGGGCTTACCCACATGTCCCAGACAAGGTTTGTTGGATCAATTGATTTGAAGACGAAATATTCTAGTTCTGGACCGAAAAAGCCAGTGTAGCCCATATCTGCTGCTGCTTTTACTGCGTTTCTTGCTACATATCCTCTTGGGTCTACGACCGAAGGTACGTTTCCTCCAAAAGCTTCGTAGACATCTCCAAGGATTATGGCGCTTCTTTGTATATCGTCAGTTGTCCATGGAATAATTGCCAAAGTTTCTGGGTCTGGTTTGAGAATCATGTCTGATTCATTTATGGCTTTGAAACCTCGGACTGATGAACCGTCGAAGCCTATGCCTGCGGTTAGGGCTTGTCCTTCTGTGAAGTGTCTTGCGGGGATGACGACGTCTTGCATTAGACCTCTTATATCTACGAAGGCTGTGTGTACCCAACGGATTTTATTTTTTTTCAGGGTTTCTTTTGCTGTTGTAATAGCATCCATGTTATTCACCATTCATTCAGTTGAATTTGATTTTATTACATGTTTGTATATAAACCTTTCTAGTAATATGAAGGAAAGCTTATATACTCATTTATACAATGAACAAGTGTTCACAACGTGTAAAAAACCTAAATTCGAATATGGTTATTTATTCAATTATAGGAGGAACCTGAAATAAGTTACGATTCATCAAACAAAGTGGATGAAGTTGACCGAAAAATCATCCGACTATTGCAAGAAGACGCACGAAAAAGCTTCAACAAAATAGCAGACAGCCTAGGTATAGCAGTTGGAACAGCATACAACCGCGTAAAAAGCCTAGAAGACAAAGGAATCCTGAAAGGTTACACGATACTACTGGACTCGGCCAAACTTGGATATGGGCTAACAGCAGTCATACTTATCGAGGCAGAAGGACGCTACCTTCCCGACGTTGAAAAAGAACTTGCCAAACTGGACGAAGTTATATGCATATACGACATCACTGGAGATTATGATGTAGCAGTTGTTGCAAGGTTCAAGAACAGAAATACGCTAAACAATTTCATTAAATCTGCACTAAAAATGCCGCACGTGACTAGGACCGTCACAAACGTTGTTCTCAATGTTGTCAAAGAAGACTTCAGAGTCAAAGTTTAATCCACAAAAACTTTTTTCTATTTTTTATTCTAGCCGTCTATATATAGCTGTGAATATGAAGACCCCTGCTGCAGTAAAAACTATGACTCCGCTTGTTGCTACATTGAAAATTGCAGAAAGCAGTATTCCTGTGGTCATGCTGATT
This sequence comes from Candidatus Bathyarchaeota archaeon, assembly GCA_963772765.1. Classification (GTDB taxonomy): domain Archaea; phylum Thermoproteota; class Bathyarchaeia; order Bathyarchaeales; family Bathyarchaeaceae; genus Bathyarchaeum. Next base: position 25,027 of record CAVYYP010000001.1, read on the forward strand.
GTTCCGAAGCCTATTGAGACTAGTGTTGTTTTTTTGAATGACAAATTGAGTTGAAGTGCAGAAAGTCCAGGCAATACTAGGAGAGCGACGACTAGTATTACGCCGATTACTTTTATTGAAAGTACAATTGTGATTGCGACAAGTATGTTGAATGCAAATGAAAGTGCGCGGACAGGAACTCCCATTAGTCTGGCGCCTTCCTCGTCAAAGGTCATTGACAAGAGTTCTTTATAGAATATTCCCAGGATTATGATTGTTGATATTCCGAGAAGTGACACGATAATAAGGTCTGTTGTGTCTATTGTAAGAATTGAACCAAAAAGAAAACTGAAAAGCTCGATATTGAACCCACCAGCAACGCTGATTATTATAAGCCCGGTAGAGAAGCCCAAAGCCAACATTACCGCTATGGCAGAGTCAGACTGAGCCAATCCCCTGCTTCTCATATATGATATTCCCAAAACAGCCAGAACCGAAACAACTAATGCAGTAAATATTGGGTTCACTCCTATAAGCAGACCAAGTGCGATGCCACCAAAAGCTGTGTGCGCTATTCCATCGCCTATCATTGACTCTTTTCGCAGTATCAAAAACAGTCCCACCCATGCGCATGCTAAGGCTACTATAATTCCTCCCAAGAGTGCGTTCTGGAAGAACTGGAAACCAAAAAGTGTGAAAATGTCGGTCAGTTCATTCATCGCCGAAAACCCTCTCGCATTCATGTTTGTGGAATACAAAATGGAAGTGGTCGCCGTATGCTTTTCTTAGGACCTCTTCTGGTTCTACATCTTTTGTTATTTCGGTCACGTTAACAAAATGGTTTATGCACATGACCTTAGACATTCTGCAAAATACGGCTGTTAGGTCATGAGTTACCAAAAGGATGGTTATGCCTCTTTGGATGTTTAGGTCGCTAAGTTTCTTGTAGAATTTCTCTTGTGTTTTAGCGTCCACTCCCACTATCGGCTCATCCAGAAGTATTATTTCTGGGTGTCTAACCAACGCCTTGGCCACAAAAACCCGCTGCTTCTGTCCTCCTGACAGTTGCCCTATTCTTTTGTCTGATATGTCGGATATTCCCATGAACTCTATGGCCTCGTCAACTGCCTCCCAGTCTGAGTGCTTCAAAGGTCTTCCAAGATTATTTCTGTTAGCTCTGCCTAGAGACACCAGCTCTCTAACAGATAAAGGAAAATGAGAATCAAAATTTACTGCATGCTGAGAAACAAATGCGACTTTGTCCCAGTGAGAAAACGATTCTATGTTCTGTCCAAAGAGGCGAATTTTTCCCTTGGCTTTTGGTATGCTGTTTAGGAGTGACAAAAGAAGTGTTGTTTTGCCCCCGCCGTTTGGACCTACAATGCCAACATAATCTCCTTGATTAATTGTAAAGTTGGCGTCTTCGATAACAACAGAGTTTCCCCTGTCTACTTGGAGGTTTGTAACTTCTAGTACAGCGGTTTTTTCTTGCATTTCACTCACTCTTATTTTATGCTTCAAGTCCAATCTTTAGGTTTTCCAAGTTTTTTTCTTGTTGTCCAAAATAGTCTAAGCCCTCTATGTTTCCGAGCATTACATACAGTCTCAAAATCTGCACATCATGTTCTGTGAGCCTTTCCAGCTCATTTCTGAGTGTTTGTGCAGATTCGTCAGAATATACTGGGTTCACATATACTACGTATATTTGATATTTTATCATTAAGTCGACGAGATTTGCGTATGCTGTGGCACTGGGCTGCTCATCTGCAGAGATGCCGATAATTCCATGTTGCTCAAAACCATATCTGTGTCCGAGGTATCCAAATGCAGAATGGGCAACAAAAATGTCTGTTTTTTTCTTGTCTGCAAGTCCTGTCATGAACTGATTGTCCAAATTTTCAAGTCTGTTTTTCAAATTTTGCCAATGTTCATTGTAGTAGTCTTTGTTGGTTGGGTCTTTTTGGACAAGTCCCTCGTAAATGTTTTGAGCTTGCTGTTTTGCTGTGTATGGGCTTACCCATGTGTGGGGATCGTATGAATCTCCATGTTCATGACCGTTTTCGGAGCTGTCTTGTGACGTTTCGAGAAGATCGACTCCTTCACTAGTTTTTATGATTATTTTGTTGCTTGAGTCAATAGTCGGGATTATGTCATTTTCGAACCATTGGTCAAGGGATGCCCCGTTATAAATTATGATGTCTGCATTGTTTAATTCCAGTATGTCTGCTAAGGAAGGTTGCCAGTCGTGTACTTCTGTGTTGTCTGGTATTAATTGTTGTAACGTTATTTTTGTTCCACCTATTTCTTGGGCAAAGAATGCTAAAGGATAGAATGTGGCTACTACCTTTAGTTTGTCGTTAATTGTCACTGTTTGTGGTGTGTATGCTATTGTGGCTATTATTGCTGTTAGAATGATTATTGTTGTTGTGGTCACGAAGATTTTTTGTCGTTTGTTCATGCGTTGCTTCCTTCGTGATGTCTATTGTAGTAAAAAATAGTTTATTAAATTTTTGATAGTTTTTAATAAATATTTATAAATAATAATGAATATTTTATTAACGAGGTGCATGTGATGACAATCATAAGTGTCTCAGTTCCAGAAAAACTTCTAGAACGCGTAGAACAGTCAATAACAGAACAAGGATTCGCCAACAGATCTGAAATCGTCCGCCAATCCTTGCGTTTATTTCTCACTGAAAGAAAAAGCCTAAAAGAACTAGAAGGAGAGGTCACAGCCTCAATAACGCTCATCTATGAACGAGAAACCCCAAACGAGCAAGTATCTGCGATACATCACAACTTCGGAGAAATAATATCCACATTTCTTCATGCACACATAGACGAAAACTATTGCCTAGAAGTAATCGTAGTCAAAGGAGAAGCGGAAAACCTTAGACGGCTAGTGGATGCCTTTCGGACAAACGAGCAGATTAGCCAGATTAAAGTCTCTGTGCTCAAAACTCCCAAATAGTTTGTCAATCTGATTTTTTTCTCCAAGTTTTTCTAAGTTCTCCTTTTTTGCTCCTAGCACGAGACTAGGAAACTGTTTTTTCTGGAGGATATTGCTTTGGTTTATGCTTCAATATTGCAATTTTTTGTTGCTAATTCTGCATGTGTTGATTTTTTGGTTGGATTTTCAATGTTGATTCGGTATGTGAATCAGTAATATTTATTAAGTATTAAGTCTTAAGATATATTACGCCTTGTGGGTGGACAATAGCAACCGCCTTCAAAGGACGACTGAATGAAGGAAAGAAAGAGAATGAAAGGCGACAAAAGTATCGGAGATAATGATGAGCCATTTTTTTACATGGCTTTCGTGTTGAAGGGTACTGGACAACAGTACTTAAACCTGTTAAAATATGCGAAAAAGGAAAACGGTGCGAAAATAATCTACCAGAACAGATCATTGACGTATCTGTACATTTCTAACAAAGACCCTAAAAAAACTAAAACAGCGCCTCCGGAGTTTCCAGCGAAACCAGATTCTCCAAAGAAAATATAGGGGGAACCGGGGATGAGGAGACTTCTAAGAAACAAGAAGGCTTTGAGTACTGTCGTAGCAAGCTTGATTTTGCTAGTAGTTTCTGTGCTTCTGGCTGGTGTAGCATCATACTTCGCTCTTAACGTTGCAGGCTCAAGAGTACAGCAAGAGAAATTGTATCTCTCAAACGTGGCTGTATGGTACAAGAACAGTACAGATTCTCTTGGCAGTCTACTTGTTACTAATACCGGTGCAACAGACATCGTACTTAGCAAAGTAACAATCAAAGGTCAAGAGAGCCCATGGAACGGAACACAAACATACGTACTGTTCACAAAAATCGAGGGCATACTATCCGCTAATCTGGAATACGTTGCAAACTTCAACAAAACTGGAACAAACCAACTTACATTAGACGGGATCAACTATGACTTCGATGTAGTCTCAGAGAACCTGATATTGCAATCTGGCTGGACCATGCTGTTCTTTATCGTCAACCCACAGAACCTCATAGTCTACGACGTAGGAACTCCAGTACGTGTTACAATCTCCACGGGTCAAGCACTCTATGCTACCGAATCAATAGTAAAAGCCGTCTAGCGCGGTTAACCAACCTTAACGAATAAAGAGGACATACGTCCCCTTTGTTTTTCACTTTTTTATTTTTACTATCTTTAGTTTTTAGAGAAAAACACTTTTGACATAAATTAAGAAGAAAAAGTTGCTAGTAGATATACTCTAGCGACTTGGAATCTGTTGTTGTTTTGTTGCTGCTGGCTACTGCTTCTTCGCCCCAGACCAGAATCCAACTGTTTGGATCACTGGGCGTTTCTCTGGCCATGACGATTTTGTTGAAACCAGCTTTTTTCGCTCGATTGTGTTGTGTCAACAGGTTTTGTATGAGTTGTTCGCTCCAGTTACATAGTATATATGCTTGGTTGTTGTCTGCGTCAACTGCTAGGATTCTGAAGAAGTAGTCACCTATCGGGATGTCTTTGAGTTGGCAGGTGTCGTCTGTTTTTTGTATTATTTCAATTGTGTGCACTAACACGCTGGTGTCGTAGTCTCTGATGATTAGGTAAAAGTCCTGGCCTACGAATTGGCTTGCGAAGTTCTTCATCAGCTCTAGTTTTTCCATCGTTTTTTCCTCAGAATTGTTTCGTTTCTTTTGGGATTTAACAAACATTTCCGTTGATGAAATATATCGAATTCTGATATTAGTTTGTCGTGTTTTAGAAACCAATTCACATATCTTGAGTCTTAAGACGTAATATTTATATCCAGCGTCAACATTCATACTCACAATAAAACCAAACATCAATAGATGGTGGAAGACTAATGGAACAATCAACAGTTGAAATGAAAGAATTAGAACGACAAATGATGCTTGCGCGGGCAAACATGCGCGCAGACCAAGAAAAACTAGAACAACTAGCAAGAGCTTCAAAACCTTCCGTTATGGCAATAGGCATCGGCGGAGCAGGATGTAACATCATCACATGGGTAAAAAAAGAAGGCGTAACTGGGGGCAGACTAATTTCTGTAAACACTGACGCAAATCACCTTAGTGTTAGCGAAGCTGACAGACGAATTTTGATAGGCGAAAAAACATGCAAAGGGCTTGGATGTGGAGGATATCCAAAAGTCGGAGAACAAGCAATGAACGAAAGCATTCAGGAAGTATTCGCTGAAGTAGAAAAAGCAAACATCCTATTCATCGTAGCTGGACTCGGTGGAGGCACTGGCACTGGAGGTATTGTCGAACTAGCAAGACAATTGCACAAAAAGTTTGAGAGTGACTCTATTCCACGTTTGGTTGTTGGTGTAGCAACTCTCCCATTCCAGATCGAAACAGCACGAATGAAAGCTGCAAAAGAAGCAATAGGACAACTCAAACAGGTCCTGCGACACCGTCGTAATAATCGACAACGACCGCCTAAACCACCTTGCAGGTAACTTGCCATTCCAAGATGCATTGGGCGTAGCAAATACAACCATCGGGAAATTCGTCAAAGGTGTAACTGAAACCATTACAACTGCCAGTTTAATCAACCTAGACTATGCTGACTTGAGAGCAATCATGCACGACTCAGGACTTGCTTCTATTGGAATTGGATCAGGATCAGCTGAAGGTAAAGTAGAACATGCAGTCGAAAGAGCTCTGAACGAAAGGCTACTTGACGTAGAAGACATAACAAAGGCTCGTGGTGTGCTGATACACATCTCTGGTGGAGCAGACATGACACTCGAAGAAGTTCACCGTGGAGGAGAACTAATCAAACGATACATGCCACCGAACACAAATGTAATCTGGGGAGCCAAAGTCGATCCAGCACTAAAAGGCAAAGCAACTGTCATGGTAGTAACAACTGGAGTAGAAAGCGCATTCCTCAAAACACAGAAGAAGAAAGTAGGCCGCTTCAAACTACCCTGGTAAATACAGCAAACAAGCATCTAAAAACATGTTCATGGGGACCTTCGGGGACCTCATAACACATTTTTTGTTTCTTTCTTATTCTACGATATATGCTGCTCAACATTAGAGTTGATAACAAAAAGATGAGCTACATTTTTCTTTAGTGATGATATTCGCTATTCAGAGCAGATGGTGAACATCGTTTTGGAGCCACCCAGCGAAACTATTGTAAGGACTGCAACACTTGATGACATAACCGCAATAATGAATATTGAAAATGCTTCATTTGACTGGTTCACCAGATTTCCTGAAATCATGTTTATCTATTATCTGCGTAGATTCAGTGATTTTTTCTTTGTAGTTTTGGATTCGTGCTGAATCAATAGTGGGTTACACGTTCCTAGAACCCAAGCGCGGCTGTGGCTATGTGATGTCAATTGCTGTTCATCCAAGAAGCAGAAACCAAGGCTATGCAGAGTTATTATTGGAGGCGCTGGAATCCGAAGGTGTCGAAAAGGGTTTGGCAAAAATGAAACTAGACGTTAGAAAAAGCAACCTAGCGGCAATTGAACTTTACAAAAAATTGGGCTTCGTCAAAGTACATACAAAGATGGACTATTATGGTCCAGGAATGGATGCTTTAACGATGGAAAAACAATTAGACAAATAATCATGAAAGCTCCCAATCTTGTTTTCAGCATTATTTGCTTGGTGTAAACCTCTTTGTGTTGTTCCTTCGGTGGAATATCGTAAACTTAATAGCTTTAGTAGTTCACTGAAACACTCACACATACGTTGACGTGATCTTTATGAATAAAAAAATTGTGTTTCCGTTGATTTTCATGCTCATTGTTATCTCCTTATCAAGTCTTGGCTCTGTTTCTGCACAAGAAGACGTAGGAGTCTCTGTTGGAGATAGCTTCCAAATCACTTACGGCTACAGTGGAACTGCTCGCTACCAAGATGACACCCTAAACTCAACACTGCCATACTATGTCGAAAGCCTAGAAACAAACACTATCGAATCGATATCTGGAACTAACGTTACCTTCAGAGTTGTGCGGGATATGCTAAACGGAACACAATCAATAGGTCGCTACTGGATTGACATCAGCACAGGAGATGGCACAGCATGGCTAGTCGTGATTGCACCCAATGTCGGAGCAGGTGACATGCTATACCCGAACTGGGTAAATGAAAACCATACCACTGACGGTGCATTTACAGCAAATGAGACTGTCAAATTGAGTAATGGACCTTCATTTATAGACGCTGTCCACTTGGAGCGAATTTTTACTGATATTAATCAAACAAGCTATTACAAGTATGATTATTATTGGGAACAATCTACAGGTTTGCTGCTGAAAGCAACTCTATCTTATGCGACAATTGAAGATGAAATCCTTCTGCGATCATTGTATACGCACTTGCAGACTGTTGGGCTTGAGCAGGTTTTCTATCCGTACATTGATAATACTACATCCCCTGTTAGTATTGATAGCAACTCTGCACTGTTGCGTTTTGAATTTGATGATGCTGCTAAGACTGTATCTTTTGATGTTTCGGGTTTAAGTGGAACAAGCGGCAGAAGTGTTGTTAAGATTCCTGCAGACTTTCTCAAAGACCCATTTACGTTGGCTATGGATGGTTATCCTCTTGTCAGAGACACAGACTACACATTAGCCTACAATGGAACACACTATATTTTCACGATAAACTACATTCACAGCACTCACACAATCGACATTGTAGCCTCTGAAGTAAACCCCGAAGACTCAACACCCTCAGAGCAGCTACCCGCGGAACCAACTGAACCAGAACAAAACGAACCAGAACCAACAGATGGAACACCAACAATCAGCACTGAACAAGCCATCATCATCGCAGTTGTCGTAGCCTGCATCATAGGGCTAGTTAGCTACTGGGCACTCAAACGAAAATAGCAATTCGGTAATTATTGAACCTCTACAGTTCCTGCAACTCGCAGCTTTCCGCCTTCCAGATACATCAAAACAGCAGTATCTCCAGGGCGGTAAACAATCTCTTTCTCTAACGTCAATGTTATTTCAGGAGTCCGCCAATCTTTTTTGACGGCTTCAATTTTGCTGTTTAGAACCTGCATCCAGTGACCCACATGGAGAACCATGCCTTCCTTTAGTGGAGCTGACCAGTATTTGACAAGAGAAGCCTTTGCCTCTATTTGCTTTGACGTTTTTACTGTCGGATCGTTTGTTAGTACTGTTCCCCTTTCAACATCTTCTACTTTGACATTTTTTAGTGCCAGCCCGACCCTGTCTCCTTCGTATGCTGAGTCAAATTCGTCGTCATGTTTTTGTATTGACCTTGGCTGTGTTGTTTTTGTTCCGGGCAACACATTCAGAGCAACATGTTTCTGTATTGTGCCGTTCGCCACTACCCCCAAGATAACAGCTCCTACTCCTTTCACATTAAATGAGTGGTCCACAGGAACTGTCCCAACAACTTCGTCATCTACATGTTCAGGATATGCAATCTTTGCTGCATCAGAAAGAAGCTGCTCTTTCAGTATATGTGGTTCATCAGCAACAAACTCGTACTTTTCCATAACAGTGTCTTTCACTAGTGGTTCAATCTTTTCTTTAGTAATATAGTTACGGAGCACAAAATAGCCGCTTTCTACTTTGCAGCACTGAAGCATAACAAGTGCCTCTCCCAGATTAGCATTCAGTTCATCTACAACAACAATTGCCTTTTTCGCTAAAGAGCAAGCATAAAATAGTGGAGCCAAACGATCAGGATAGCGGGTCGGTTCTATAAGTGTAACCGTGTCCTCGCCATTTTTTAGATTGTAGAGTGTGATGTCTGTTGTTGTACCTTTTTTGCCCAGATTACTGCTGTAATTCTGTTTGCCTAGAACAGCTACTGTTATGTTTCCCATTTTCCTTCCCTTTGCGGATTAGTGCACCATGACGCAAGCTGTTGATAAGCATTATGGGCAAAACACTAGAACAAAAACCTGTTTGATGAGCGATCTATTTTTGGTTTATCAGCTCTGTCATACCGCTTTTCCAGACCTTTTCTGTCTTTTCAATGATTGCCTCTTCGTCAAGTTCTGGAAAAATTCCGTGCAAAAATTCATGCAGTATCGTATACATTAATTCGAGTACTCCATTTGCTGGAGAAGTTTTCTGGTTTAGTGTATCCAAAAAGAATTTGTGCCCTATTCGAACTTCTCCTTTTTTGTTAATGAATGCTCCAAAATCTTGACCTGCCTCTGGCAAAAGACTATACGAAAAATATGATGCACGCGCTTTCTCTTCATTATCAAGCATTGGCGTTGAATCCAAAACCACTAACGCAGAATCATAAACAGTGGCTAGAACTTCTGTCTCGTTACGAGCAATGCTTGTGTTGTCTTCTACAAGCTTGATCAAAACTTCAATATCCTTGTTTATGTCATGCTTGGTAGCTGTATTCTTCCCATTGTTTGTGAAGAAAATCGGCAGCCTCAAAATTGGCTTTTGTCATTTTTTATTCCTGCAAAATATGAAGGTACATTCTTCTTTTTAACGCTGTGCCTTCTCAAACAGTTCCTTCTTGAAACATTCAGGGCATGTAGAGAACGGAAAAGTTTCACAGGAGCCATCCTCAAGTATGATCTTCATAACATCTTCATCAGTCAATATGGCGCCGCATCTCACACACTTTCTTTCGCTCAAAACATTGCCCTTCTATTCATCACAAGTTTTCATATCTAGACTATAAAGTTAATGCAACTTCTTCAAAATATTATAGTTTGTCACTGGATTGACACAGTTACGTACGTTTAAAGGCGTCAAAAATTTCTTTATTATTGTAAAAACCTTTTGAAGGTGAACAAATGAACCTGATACCACGAGAAGTAGAAAAATTGATGATCTTTACTGCCGCAAGAATGGCTGAAAGCAGAATGAAAGACGGAGTCAAACTGAACTATCCGGAGGCAGTAGCAATTTTGTCTGATTTTGCGCAGGAACGCGCAAGAAGAGGAGATAAAGTAGCCAAAATAGCCAAAGACGGACGACACGTACTAACTACAGATGATGTGATGCCTGAAGTTCCAGAAATGATTTCTCTGGTACAAATTGAAGCAACATTTCCTGATGGAACAAAACTTGTGAGTATTCATAACCCAATTCAACCAAAAGGAGCAAGTGACAAATGAGCACAAAAACTGCAGGAAAAATTGTTCTCGCAAAAGAGGACATAGAAATATTTCCAAACCGCAAGAGAGTTACAATCAAAGTAAGAAATGAAGGAGACCGAGCAATTCAGGTCGGATCGCATTTCCACTTTTTCGAAGCCAACAGAGCACTAAATTTTGATAGAGAAAAAGCATATGGCATGAAACTTGATCTTCCCGCTGGAACTGCTGTTCGTTTTGAGCCCGGTGATGAAAAAGAATTGACACTGGTAGAAATTGGCGGCAAAAAGTACGTCCATGGCTTCAACAATCTTGTGGATGGAAGTGTGCGCACAATCTATCGTAAAATATTGGCAATGGAGAAAGCTAAAAAATTAAAATTTAGAGGAGCGTAAATGAATGAAAATCAACAGAAAACAATACCTTGACTTGTTTGGACCCACAACAGGCGACAAAATACAGCTCGCAGACACCAATCTAATGATCGAAATCGAAAAAGATTGCACCACCTATGGCGATGAACTTGTCTTCGGAGGCGGAAAAACCGCAAGACAAGGAATGGGACTCACTCCTGGAGCAACACAAGAAGATGGCGCACTTGACCATGTCATAACAAATGTAGTAATAATGGACCCCATACTCGGCATAATTAAAGCCGACATTGGAATCAGGAATGGACTAATAGCAGGAATAGGAAAAGCTGGAAACCCAAATCTAATGGACAATGTCAGCAAAAACCTGATAGTAAGCAACTCAACAGAAGTAACAGCAGGGGAAGGTCTAATAGCAACAGCCGGATTTTTTGACACACACGTACACATGATCTGTCCACAGCAAGTCTATCATGCAATAGCAAATGGAATCACAACATACGTTGGAGGCGGCACAGGACCAGCTGACGGAACTAACGCAACAACATGTGTGCCTGGACCATGGAACATACGAAAAATGATAGAATCAACTGAAGGATTACCAATCAACTGGCTTTTCTTAGGAAAAGCGAACGACAGCAAAGAAGACACATTAGTTGAAGAATTAGCCGCAGGCGCTGGAGGCTTCAAAATGCATGAAGACTGGGGTGCAACTCATGCTTCTTTGGATACTGGATTAAGTGTAGCCGATGAGTATGATGTGCAGATTGCTATACACACTGATTCACTTAACGAAGGAGGATACGTCGACGACACTATAGACGCGATTGATGGACGAACAGTTCACACTTATCACACTGAAGGTGCAGGGGGAGGTCACGCGCCGGACGTAATGAAAATAGCTGCAGAACCTAACGTTTTGCCATCCTCAACGAACCCAACACGTCCATACACTGTGAACACTATTGATGAGCACTTGGACATGGTAATGGTTACTCACCATCTTAATCCGAAAGTTCCTGAAGATGTTGCTTTTGCAGAATCAAGAATCAGGGCTGAAACAATAGCCGCTGAGGACGTTTTCCACGATTGGGGAGTATTAAGCATGTACTCATCTGACAGCCAAGCAATGGGTCGAACAGGAGAAGTGTCAACCCGATGCTGGCAAACAGCCCATAAAATGAAAGCCCAATTTGGAAAACTGCCCGAAGATTCTCCAAACAATGACAACTTCAGAGCTCTGCGATACCTCTCTAAACTGAACATAAATCCTGCAATAACATAACGGCGTATCCGACTATGTTGGATCACTAGAACCAGGAAAAATGGCAGACATCGTACTATGGGACCCAGCATACTTTGGAGTCAAAGCAAAAATCGTATTCAAAGGCGGCTTCATAGCCTACGCAATGATGGGCGACCCAAACGCATCAGTTCCACCAGTACAACCAGTCTTCTTCAGACCAATGTTTGGAAGTTTCGGCTTAGCAAGATCACGAACCTCCGTGATATTTACATCAAAACTAGCTATAGAGCTTGGAATTGAAGAAAAATACGGAATGGAAAGAAAATTCCTGCCCGTAGGCAACACAAGAACTATTGGTAAACAGCAGCTAGTACGCAATGATACATTAGGCGAAATCGAAATCGATCCTGAAACATACAAAGTTACATTCAATGGCAAGCCAGTATCCTCAGACCCTGCGAAAGAACTACCTATGACTCAGCTCTATCATCTGATATAGAGCGGAGTCTTTTCCCTCATTTTTTTGGAGCACATATTATGATTCGGCATCTTACAGCACTTAGTAATGTAAATAATGGACAAGTAGTTGATCCCCTTAAGATCAAACATGGTGTTATAACTGCGCTAAAAATTTCTCAACTCTCTGGATGGGTTGATCCTCCAACTCATTTGAATATAGATTTTCCTGAGCATCTGGTGAAGGTTGTTAATGTTGCCGAAGACTTGAGTGTTGGAAGTAAAATCGTTTTGGAGAATGAACGATTTATGTCTGCTTATCTTGATCCTCGAAAATATAGCCACTTGGGGGCTGTTGACGAGATCGATCGAATGGAGCAGCTCAAGGAAATCTATCATCGTGACCTTGAAAAAACAATCTAAAATTTATTGGTGAAAAATATGTTAGTTAACTTAACCAAAATTTCTGTTGAACCAGAAACAAAATTGATTGAAGTCAAAATAAACAGACAAGATGCGATGCGGGGCAGAGTTAGAGTTGTTGCTCCAGACGGAGAAGACTTGATAATTGATTTGCCTCGCGGAGAAAACATTAATGATGGCGACATTTTTGGATCAACTTCAGTTGGTTCTTGTTATAAAATGCTGATCGAACCTGAACGTGTAATGAAAGTGCTTTTGCAAGATCCATACAGTTCAGATTCTTTGGAGAATGCAATCAAGCTAGGATACAGTTTGGGTAATCGTCATCTTGAGGTTTTGATAGAAGATGGAACAGTGTATGTGCCTGTTACGTTAGGAGAAGAAAAAATCAAGCGGATTCTCGATATGATGGACTTACCCATAAAGTATGAGTCTGTTCAAAAAGTAATCTCAACATCCGCTGCAGGCTATCATGCAGGAGAGGATGACCACATTTGAGTGAAAACGAGAAACTTTTGAATCTTCTCAGAATCTCGGACACGTTCTTTCCCATGGGCTCTTTTGCAATGTCCCAGGGAATGGAACAGATAGTAAACGATGATGTTGTGCCCAAAGAGAAGATTGGAAAAGTTGTGGAAATGTATCTTGAAAAGATCTGGAAGAGTTTTGATTTGGGCATCTTTAATCTCGCATTGGAAGCCGTTGAAAGTGGAGATGTTGAGAAACTAAAGAAGCTTGATGAAATATGTTACTCTTCAAAAATCACTGATGAAAATAGAGCATCGAATGTAAAAATGGGAAATAGCATGATTAATGCTGTTGAATTTGAAGAAAATTCGATGGGAAATATGTACAGAGATTTGATTAGAGCCGAGGAGGCATATGGAACATATCCCATTGTGTTGGCGCTTGCATCATATCAGCTTGGATTAAATGAATTGGGCGCCATTTCATTAATTTATGTCAACTTGATGGAAGTCATAGCTTCGTTAGTGCGCATGGGAATAATCGATTATATTGAAGCACAGAAAATTCTTACAGAAAAAATCAAGTCAATAGAGCTTGAACCGCTCAAACTTTGTGATTTGCATCAATCTTTTCCTTTGGCGGATATCGCTTCAATGCGACATGAGCGTAGCCAAGGTAGAATGTTCATGAGTTAAAATTATGGTGATTTTACATGAGTAGAACTGTACGAATCGGAATAGGAGGAGCAATTGGCTGCGGCAAAACCGAGCTAATTGAAAAATTGGTACCAAAATTGGCCGAAAAGGGGTTCGTTGTTGGAGCAATTTCTAACGACGTATACTCTAGGGAGGACGCATTAAGGCTTGCAGCCAGGCTTGGAGAAGATGTCATTGATCCCCGTTTGATAATTGGCATTGAAACAGGCGGCTGTCCCCACACTGCTGTTAGGGACGATCCTTCAATGAACCTTGCTGCGGCAGAAAAAATGGAAAAAGAGCATCCAGACTTGGATGTTATCTTGATAGAATCAGGGGGAGATAACATCACATTGACGTTTAGTCCAAGACTGGCTGACTACTTCATCTACATGGTAGATGTCGCAGGCGGTGACAAGACGGTTCGCAAAGGTGGACTAGGTATAAAAAAGTCTGATCTTTTGATAATCAACAAAATCGATTTGGCTCCCTATGTAGAATCGACGATACTTGATTCTGGAGTTAAAACAGCAAATGTTGATTTGATGCAGCAGGACGCAGAGAAACTTAGAGATGGAAGACCAACTGCTCTGGTGTCTCTGAAAGATGGAACTGGCTTGGATGATGTAGTAACAATACTAAGAGAAAGGGCAATCTTCAGATGATAGTTCAGGAAGAAAACCAAATATTGATTCAAGATTTAAGCGAACTACCATTACGATTCGCTGAATATGAAATAGAACAGACAAGAGTCCCTGTTGGATCTGCAGGCAAAAACGCCGTAGCCCACTTAACATTCAAGAAATTTGGCGAAAAAACACATCTTGTCGATCTATACAATGAGGTGCCAGCTAAAGTACTACGGGAGCTCTATTATGACCCCTATCGACCTGGACTACCCTACATCCTGTTCATGAATCCAACCGGCGGAATCGTCCAAGGAGACCGATATATTTACAAGATTTTTTTGCATGAAGGTGCTGAAGCATTCATCACAGACACAATGGCAACAAAAATATACAAAATGGACCTGAACTATGCCAGCAAACACGTTGACGTTTATCTTGGAAAAGACAGCCGATTAGAGTATCTTCCAAGAGAAACTATCGCATTTGTTGATTCTCGGTGGTATCAGCAGACAGTTTTTCATGTTGATGAAGGCTCCACGTTCTTGTATTCTCAGATATTTTGTCCTGGCAGAGTATTCAGGGGCGAATTCTGGGATTTTAATACATTTTCTTCAAAAGTCATCATCGAAAAGGATGACAAACTATTGCTTCTTGATAGTTCAACGTTCATTGGACAAGATAAGAAGTTTCTTGATTTAATTTTTGGGTCATACAAATATTTGATGAAGATATACTGGTATTCAGAAAATGCTACTAGTGTGAAAGACCAAATTGATTTCAGAGAAGCATATGGCGGAGGTACAGAGATGCCAAATGGAATTGGCATAGTAATCAGTGCACTTGCAAATAATTTGAGTGACCTGCAAAAAATTCAAAATTCTGTCTGGACACTTTTCAGAAAAACTGAAACCGGAACTGAAGTGCCTCAGCTGCGTATGTATTAAGCTAAGACTGGTATAAAATCAAATGATTGTGGTTTTGTCACTGGATTAACACAGTTACACACGTTTAAGAACTATTTTTTTCTCATCTATTTATTATGTCAGACATAATTTCTGGGACAATAAACACAGTTCTAGCAGGTGTTGGCCAAGTATTTTTCATGGGCTCACCTTTAGTTGGAATTATTTTTATCCTTGGACTTCTTGCCAACTCATGGAAAGCAGCAGTATTCGCATTAATTGGTTCAATATCTGGGGGATTTGTTGGATTTGTGTTAGGCGTTCCAGTTGACACAGTAACATATGGAATATACGGATTCAATTCAGTTCTAACAGCGATTGCTCTTGGAGATACGTTTTTGGAAAAAGGTAAAGCATCTTACATTTTGGCGACTTTGGCTGCAATTATTACAGGGTTTTCAACTGCTGCACTTATAAGTGTAACCGGGCAGTTTTTAATTTCAAGAACTGGGGCTAGATTGCCTGTTGAAACTTCAGCTTTTGTTGTGACGACTTTCATTTTTCTTTTTGCTGTAATTAAATTTACTAAAGTCAAGTTTGCGAGTGCAGGTGAGCCTCCCAAACAAAGAAGTACGCTCGTAGCTGCTGATTCTGGTAATGATGGTCCTGTTCAGTTGAGCGAATTCACTGCGGGCGGATTTGTGAAGCTGGTTTTCACAGGAATTGCTCAGGTTATGTTTCAGGAAAGCTGGAAAACAGGTGTCCTCTTCTTTATTGGTCTAACATTGGCAACAGTTCCATTGACTCCGTTCGCTTTTGGACCCCAGTATCCAATATATTTCGCTGGAATAGTTACATTCATAGCTTCTTTAGTTGGAACACTAACCGCTATTGCCTTTAAAGCTGACAGAACCTCAGTGCTTATGGGGCTGTACGGATTTAATGCAGTTTTAACAAGTCTTGCAGTAATGGGCGTGTTTCTTGGATTCTTCTGGCCCATACAAGGATTTCCAGGATCACCAGTTAACTTCTTTGTTATGCTAATTGCTGTCTCCTTTTCCTCGGTTATGACGGGAGCAATATCAGCTTTTATGGGTAACTGGAACCTTCCAACTTTAACTGCCCCGTTCGTGTTAACGTCTTGGATTGTCGAATTATCTGCTCAATATTTAACAAACATTTCAACGTATGGAGCAATTCTGGGGATTCATCCCTTTTTAGCACTTTCAACGGGTGCGTTGCCGCTTTTGCCGTTTATATAATTTTATGGATTGGAAGATAATGAGTGCAGTCAAATCAGTAAATCTACTGAACAATTTGTGGGAAACCTTGATTCTAATTTTGCACGCCAATAAATGAGGGGATTAAATGATTGGAGCAGATGTTGCATGGGTCGCAGTTTGTACAGCTTTGGTGATGTTAATGACTCCTGCTTTGGCGTTTTTCTATGGAGGACTTGTTAGAAGAAAAGATTTGGTCGCTACTTTGTCTCAATGTCTAACAATTTTCGCAGCAGTCAGTCTAGTATGGGTGCTTTGGGGATACAGCTTGGCATTTTCTCCAAACCTAACAAGCTTAGGGCTAATTGGCAACTTATCGCAGGTTTTACTGAATAACATCGGACCTTATACCATTAACGCAAGCTACGCACCGTTTATTCCCGAATTTCTGCACTTTGCTTTCCAACTGAAGTTTGCGGCGATCACGCCTGCATTGGTGATAGGAGCCTTCGCTGGAAGGATCAAATTCCGTTCTTTGCTAATTTTCATAATCGTATGGTCAACGTTGATATATTCGCCGATCGCTCACTGGATTTGGGGAGCAGGCGGCTGGTTACGTGCATTGGGAGCTATTGATTTTGCTGGCGGCGCTGTAGTTCATGCTGCCGCTGGTCTCACTGCCCTTGCTTCGGCGATTGTTATAGGTAAACGACACGATCTAACTCCAAGAGAAAGTAGACCCAATAACATACCATTCGTCATATTAGGTGCTGGACTGCTTTGGTTTGGTTGGTTTGGCTTTAACGCTGGCAGTGCATTAGCCGCAAATGAAATTGCTGTTAGTGCAATAGTTGTCACAAATCTATCTGCTGCAGCGGCGGCAGCAAGCTGGATGACTCTTGATTGGCTTATTAAAGGCAAGCCTTCTGCTGTTGGTCTTGCTGTGGGGTCCGTCTGCGGATTAGCTGCAATTACACCAGCTTCGGGTTATGTTGGTATTCCTGCTTCGTTAATCATTGGGTTACTGGCTGGAGTATTCTCTAATTTGGTGGCAAATTGGAGCGATAGTAGGTTAAGATTTGATGACACTTTGGATGTTTTTGCCTGTCATGGGGTGAGTGGAATCTGGGGTGTAATAGCTACAGGTTTGTTTGCTTCAACAGCTATCAACCCTAATGGTCCTAATGGTTTATTCTATGGTAATCCTAATCAGCTATTGATCCAACTCTTTACAATCGCTGTTGTTGTAGCCTTCTCTTTCTTCGGATCATATTTAGTATTGAAAATCATTAATCGCATAACTCCTTTGCGTGTGAGTCCTGAAGAAGAACAGAAAGGATTGGATGAAAGCCAATTCGGTGAGCATGCATATTATCCAAGATCAGAAGAGTGAAAAATGGATAGGGACTAAAGAAACCGTGAAACTGTGATGGATGATATCTACACTATACACACTGATTACGATAAAATCTTCAGTGAACTAAACGGATTACGAAGCAACGATAAAGGCAATATCAAAGAGCTTTCTTCCTTTGTAACCTCTTTAAGAGATTTAACACGGAAGATTCAACCAATTTTAGAGCTTGAAGCTCGTGGCCAAGATGAAAAAGAGCTTTGGCATAGATATGAGCAAATACAACAGGATAAGCTATCTCTGCTTGAGCTGTCTCACAAATGGAATTTTTTGGAAGGAACTGCTGAAGGATTCAGTAAAAGCATAAAAGTTCTGATCCAAGTTGCCATAGACGAGTTAGCTGATCATATTAGTGTCATTGCTGAAACGCACAAAGCACACATTGATCTTCTAGAAATTCGAAATACACGCAGATTGAACATTTTGATACTGATCATATCTACGACAATTTCTTACATCACATTATGGGAGTTCTTAGCTCGTGAATTCATCCTGAAAATAGACTTTCAGGACGGCTTTACGCCCATACTCAATTATACAATTCTGTTTTTAACGCTTCTTCCAATTATTATATTGACTTTCTATGCTTGGATTAGCAGAGAAAAGGTCAGTTAGACATGCACACACTTATGTCATTGGTATGCAGTCATTCCTCGGCAGTAAGTTTACAAAGTCATAATTACTTTTTTTACACTGTAAGACATTGTAAGCATTCGCAGACCTAGGTTTAATATGCAAACAAGTGTGAACTATTTTGTTAGTTGTTGTCGGAGAACATTTTCTTGAACTCAATTGCTCTAAAAAATTTGCAAGATATGGGTCTAACTGTGACCCAAGCGAAAATTTATTTGGTTGTATTAAGGGAAACTTCTTGTAATTTTGGTCACATTTCTAAGATTTCGCATGTTGCACGATCTGAAGTATACCGTGAGATTGGTTACCTTGAAAAAGCTGGTTTGGTTGAAAAAACTCTTGATAGACCAAAAATCGTCAAGGCGCTTCCTGTGAAAATTGCATTGAAAAATTTTGTAGATTGTCATAAGAAAAAGCTCGAGTCTGATATTTCAAGCCTTGAATCTGTGTTAATAGACTTTTTAAAAAACAATTGTCCTTCAGAAAGACGAACTATTGAGGTAAACCCTAATGATATGGAGTTCACTCTGATTTCCTCAAGGAATTTAATTCTGTCAAAAATGATGTCTATGCTTGATGAAGCTGAAGAAGAGGTTCTTATCAGGTATTTGCCAAGAAAAATTTGTGCTATTTTGCAGCTCTGTTCCAATTCGATCAATCATGCTTTGAAATCAAATGTTGACTTCAATATTATCACTACAAGGGATGATTTTACCAAAGCCTTGGTCGATGCCATTCGATCTAATATTGGTGATGGAATTGGGAACATAAAACTTAGAGAATCTCCAAGCATTCCTTTTGGATTAATTATGATAGATCAAAAACAGCTTCTGTTCGATACTAAACCCGAGGAGATCTTTTCAGGAAAACAAATGTTGTGGACTAATTGTCCCGCAATTTTGTCAACGATGTATCACGATTTTGAACAAGATTGGTTTAATATCAAAAAAATTGAGTTCGCTCCTTGGCTTTAGAGTCATGAACTTTAGAAAATATGTTAACTAGCTTACTTATTATATGTTATGCAGATTATGAGAACGTGTCACAAACCTCAGAAGTGAGTTTATGACAAAAAATGCTGCTGCATCTAGAGAAGAACGTAAAAGACGTTTATCTGAATGGCTATCTATATTATTGGAATTTGAGGACCCTCAAAGTGAGGATTTTGATAATCCAAAGAATGAGTGGCGACGTTTATTCGCCGAGATATTGGGAACGTTCTTTTTGGTGTTGGTTGCTGTGGGCGGCAATATATCTTATCTTCTCGGCAATACCTCAATCAGTCCTGTTTTAGAGGCACTGGCACCCGGTCTGATGGTGATGGTAATCATCCTTTTTATGGGAAACGTTTCTGGTGCCCACCTTAATCCTGTTGTAAGTTTGGCTTTTGCTTTTCGCGGCGACTTCCCATTGAGAAGAGTGCCTGGATACCTTATTGCTCAGTTAATTGGAGCAATCAGTGCATGTTTATTCTTTTTCTTGATCTTTGGCAAAGTAGGGCAAATTGGAGCAACTGTGCCCGGCGTAGGAGTAGATTACATTCAAGCCTTTGCAGTAGAAGTAGTGCTGACGCTAGGTTTGGTGAGCACAATTTTAGGGTACTGCATCAGGAGCTCAAAACGTGGGAGCATTCTCAGCAATAGCTGTAGGTAGCTATATTTCACTGGCAGGGCTTTGGGCAAGTCCATTAAGTGGGGCTTCTATGAATCCTGCACGTTCTATTGGTCCACAAATAGTGACTCTAGATTTTACCTATTTCTGGCTCTATGTTATAGGACCTTTTGTCGGTGGATTGATTGCGGTTGTTTTCGCCTACATTCTTAGAGGTCATGGAAAAGACACAACTGCGATAAAAGCAGCACAAGGCACTCTCGACCTATCTAACAAGTAGATAAGCGTTGCGTCTGATGAATGCTGCAGTATTGGAATGGTAGCCCGGAGGAGATTCGAACTCCCGTCAGAGGCTCCAGAGGCCTCCATGATTGACCGCTACACCACCGGGCTTAAAATTTTGTTTTCTTTGCGGTCTGGTTTTGATATAGATCGAATATTGAGAAATAAAGTTTCTGTTGTTGGTGCCTTCAGGAATGGATTTTGGTTACTCTTTTGTAAATGGTGTATCCTAGCCATGCTCCTATGATGCTTTCGGCAATTATCACTGGGTAGAGCAGTGTAACGGTGCTTATCAGATTCGCGATGTAGTCAGAAGGGAACAGGATTATGCTTTTTATTGCTATGCCGAAGAGTGGGTTTAGCATCCAGAATATTGTTGTGGTTATCGTTACCCATACTAGCTGGTGGTTTTTTTCTTTGAAAAGTCCATAAAAACTGATCATTACTATGTCCACAATTAATGCATTGAATATTAGACCAGATTTTGTTACCAAGTCAAAGGGGACTCCACCAATAGATGTGGGGACTATTAGTAGAGTGTATATTGTTGTTTGGAACAGGAATCTCCATCGTGCTCCGTTGTATATGCTTACGGAAAAGGCGGTTATTATTGCATGAAAAATTGTGAATGCGTAGCTTATTCCTGGTATTCCTGTTATTGTTCTAGCGAGTTGACCAATTGTAAGTGTGAATACGAAATGTAAAACGGCTAGGACAATGATTAGCCCAATATCTTTGCTGGTAAACGTCATGTTTTGGTTCTTATCCTTTTTTTAAATATAATGTTTTTTAATAATTCATTTCAAAGCATGCTACAGTTCATACATGGTTATGACCCGTATAATGTTTAAAATTATTTGGATTAATGTTTTAATACGCTATTTTTGGATAATTTCTGGGTCATTTTCTGTAGAGTTTTATTCTGAAAATTAACATAATCAGACTTGATACCATCAGCAATGGAACAATAATTGTTCCTAGCGGAAATTCTGGAATGATAGGTGCCTCTGTTTGAATTGATAATGAGTAGTCTGCGATTTTGTATGGAATTTGACGCAGTTCTGGTGAGAAGTCGGGAAAAGCATCAACTGTATTCAATGAAAAAGAGGCAGTTTGGTTAGGTTCCAGATATGTCTGGTCAGGTTCTAAAGGGTCGGGGAATAGATAATCTGAGAAGCCTGTTGCTATTACATCGCCTGTGGTATTATAGAATGTTGCAACGACCCAGAGTTTGCCTGCGGTTTCGTCTCCTATGTTCTTTACCGTTCCTGTAACTGTATACAGTCCCGTAGAATCGATTTGATGTGTGTCATCTACAATTTCCAAGTCTGGATATTGATAATTCTCAGTCTGGTTGGCTTCTAGAACTTCAAACTGAATATTGCTATAGTCACCTAGACTCCAATTGAAGTCTTGTGAGTAACTATAATCTGCAAAAAAGTACATTCGGAAAGGCGCTCTTTGTTGTGGAAGAATTTCGTTGGCGTATGCTGTTGTGGTGCTCCATGCTTGGTCTTCGCCGTCAAGTGAGTTGAGTGCTCCAGATAGGGCAATGAATTCGATGTTATTTGGTCCTATGTTTTGGACTTCACCGATTACGAGGACGTCGTTGTATTCGCTGTCGTAGTACCAGCTGTAGCTCAAAACCTGGACATTGTCTGATTGGCAGCAGACGTTTGGAATGAAATTGAGAAACAAGGAAATCATGACGATTGATAATATAGAGATTTTTACTGTTTTGTTCATGGAGTTTGCTCCGAGTGTAATCAATCCAGTATTTTCTTGGTTTAAAAATTTTGTTCAGAATTGGATGTTTTCTCTCTTTTGGAAATGTTGTCTCTTGGTCTATAAACAATGCTAAATCTGCCTTTAAATTGTCTTTTTTCGTTTTTTGGAGCCAAAATGGGCAGTAAATAAGTTTTCCTTAAGTATTCTCTTACTGAATGCGCGATTCATGGTGAGAAATCGTAACGCTTATATATTAGGACGAAGCCTCAGGGTATCTACGGCGGGTTTCAGAAAATCGGTTTCTGTAAATTACAGGAAAACGCTTCAGATTTGAGACGGAACTCTTGCCAAGAACATCTTGAGGGTAAAGACTACGCAAAAGAAAGGAATTTCAAGGTCAACTGAAAAATGCCCCGAATGTGGAAGCTCTAACCTTGTCCACGACTATGATACTGGAGAGACTATCTGCGGAGGATGCGGTCTGGTCGTCAGAGAACAGATGATGGACAAAGGACCAGAATGGCGAGCATTTACCCAAGAGGAAAAGGCGTCAAGAAGCCGAGTTGGAGTACCCACTTCATATTCAGTTCATGACAAAGGATTGTCAACAGCCATTGGACGCGTAGACAGAGACGCGTTTGGAAGAAAACTTCCGCTTTCCACACGACTGCAAATGTGGAGGCTCAGAAAATGGCAGATACGCTCACGAGTACACTCTTCTGTAGACAGAAACCTTGCACAGGCAATGGCAGAACTTGACCGCCTATCAGACAAATCATACATACCTGGACCAGTAAAAGAAAAAGCCGCAATCATATACAGAAAAGCCCTTGACAAAGGACTCGTACGCGGCAGATCAATCGCAGCAATCGCCGCAGCCTCACTATATGCTGCATGCAGAACTACTGGAACGCCAAGAACCCTTCGAGAAATTGCCGAAGCAAGCTTTGTTGACAAAAAGGACGTAGCCCGATGCTACCGACTGCTGTTAAGAGAGCTTAACGTTCAGATGCCTATCGCAAATCCGTTGACGTATGTTTCTAAGATTGCAGAAAAAACTGGAATTTCAGGTCCTACACAGGGAAATGCGATCAAGATTCTTCATGAGGCTAGACGGAAACGTGCAGCTGCCGGAAAAGACCCCATGGGATTGGCTGCTGCTGCTTTGTATATTGCTTGTCTTTTGAATTCTGAAAAGAAAACACAAAAAGATATTGCTGAAGCTGCTGGTGTCACAGAAGTTACTGTCAGAAACAGATACAAGAGTTTACGAAGGCAACTGGGAATAGAATTGCCTGATTAGGTCTCGTTTTCTTCTTCTTTTGTTTTTTCTAGAATTATTTGTCCTGCATAGCCGCATTCTTTGCACACGTATTTTCCTGGGGTTACTCCAAACAGTCTAGGGTATGTGTCCATGCAGCTAGTTATTGTTATTTGGTGGCTTCCGCATTTTGGGCAGAGCTTGATTGTTTCTGTGTCTACTTTTTGGTGTTTTAAGCCTTTGATTACTTCTCGAAAATCTGCGAGTTTTCCCATTGTTTGTCTCTCTAAGTTGGGCTATTGTACTTCAACATTTGATTCTGGGTAGCCTTCGCGGATAAGGTATGTTTTGACTTTGTCTCTATGGTCTCCTTGTAGAATGATTTCGTCGTTTTTTGCGGTTCCTCCGCAGGCACAAAAAGATTTGAGTTTTTGGGCTAATCGGCTCAGGTTTGCTTCTTTTTCGCTTATTCCGTCCACGATTGTAACGGCTTTTCCCCATTTTCGGGTTTCTAAGCGTACTCTTATTCGCTGTTGTTCTTTTCCAATTTCTTCGCAGACACAAATGTCTGATGGTAGTCCACATGTTGGGCAAATTTCAGCCATGATACTCAACATCATAGAACCTGTTGACCTATATAAATTTTCAACACTCATATACGAGTATCTTAGAGCGGTCAAGGAGTTAAAAATATTAGTGTAATCACGAAGTTTTGGATTATATTGTGCACTTTATATTAATTGATGCTGAATGCGCTTAAACTGAACTGATGATTAACAGCAAAAAATGTTACTAAAGAAAAAAGTATGATTTTGAGAGCTTTGCCGATGCTATTTGTCTTCGACTACTATCATTGTGAGTGTCGATCTGACTTTTTCTAGGCTACGCAGATTCCATGTAACTATCTCTTTGAGCTTGTCCATTGTGTCTGCCTTAACAGTGGCAATAATATCGTAAACTCCGTACACCATGTATGTTTCTTTCACGGATTCCATTTTTTTCAGAGATGCTAAAACCTCGTCTACTGCCCCTGTTTCAGTAGTTATCAAAACATACGCCATAGGCATAACATAAATCTCCATTTACCCAATAATCAACAATAGCACACAGATAAGATAAATACCTTGCCCAACAAATAGGCTTCCAATTGTTCCAGAAAAACACAAACACAAAAAATGTGCACCGTTACTACCGTTTTTTTACACGTTCGTGCTGTCTTTTT
>CAVYYP010000002.1:0-37848 GCA_963772765.1 Candidatus Bathyarchaeota archaeon
TAACACTCCATTAGATGATGAAATAATTGTTCCACTTTACGTTGGACAATGGTTAAGAAACGTAAACTACAACACAGCCACAATAATAAGAATCAAAATAGACACAACAATCACCCAAAACCAAGTTATTGAAGCATTAACCCAAAACCAAACTCAACAAACACCCTCACACAATACCCAAAACCCTACCCCAATACAAGAAATAATTCCTTTTACATCCACATTATTTGACCCAGAAAAACTTGACTCAAAACAAAGCCAAGAATTCATGCAAACCTCTCTGAATAAATTCGGAATCACTCCTGAAACATTAATCATCCTTTCATCAGCAATCTTCATTCTAGCAAGCGCTACAATATTTATGGCAACACGCACTCTAATCAGCCAACACATACACGAAATAAACATCCTAAAAGCAATCGGAGCAACAAGAAAAACCATACAAATCGACCTCATACTAAAAACATTCCCCGTAACGGTAATCACCTCGATAACAGGATTGACCCTAGGATACATCATCATAAAAATAATCCAAGAAATTGCAAAACCCCAAATACTATCCCACACGATCCAATTCCAGCCAGAAATTCTAGTAATACTAACCAACATCATCCTAACAACAACAATTGGAGCAATAGCAATAATACGCTCAACTAGGAGACTAAAATTCAAGTGAAAAACAAAACATTTTATCTCCTAATCCCAATAATCCTCTCGGCAACAATCCACCTTTATCCATACATAACCACAGGACAACCATTTTCAACAGACGCATGGTCACCAATAAGAAACAGTCAACTACTTATCAAATACACACCAATACAACTAAATAAACAACACAATATTCAACAGAATCAGCAACTACTGGCCAGCAAACAGCATTTTCGGAGCCATCCTATCCCAAACAATCAACATAAATACCATCGACACAATGGCCATCGGAATCCCACTAACATCAACATTTGCCATAATAATCTTCTACGAACTAACAAAAAAAATTACAAAAAATCAAAAAACAGCCCTCATAGCATCAACTATACTAGCAACCATATACCCTTTCGCATGGTTCACCGCAGGAGTCACAAAAGAAACATTCGCAATTTCATTAATGCTTCTAACAATACTAATATTTTTAGAACCCAAATAAAACAAAAAAATCGGACTCTTTCTACTAGCAACCATGGCCCTTCTATTATCACACCACATAACAACAGCAGTAACACTACTCACATTAACCAGCATAACTTTAGCCTCATTTATAACAAAAAATCAAAAAGCCAAACAATTCGACAAAACAAAACTAATTTGCTTAATTATATTAGCAATTTCAGCAGCATTATACTACATACTATTTGCCGCTCAAGGTTTACAACTAAATTTTGAATTATCAGACTATTTTTCATTAATCGCATATCAAATAATAGCATTCAGCTTCGCAATATCTTTCACATCCAAAATCCCACATCTATCAAAACTAATGACAAGAATAATATACACGGCAGCAATTGGAACAATTTTACTCGTCATTTTCATATCTACAAATACCGCACTTTTGGTCAGCTCACCAGAGCTTCCAACACATTACATAATCTATCTATTTCCATTACTTCTTCTAACTCCATTAACAATATTTGGAATTTCTACTCTAAGAAAACAACTCTCAAGCTATACAATAGTAATTTTCTGGCTAACTCCAATTTTTGCTTTAGAAACATATGCAATCTTTGGAAATTCCCCACTCGGAATAATACTCGCCATACGATCTCTAAACTTTCTTGCAGCCCCAGTTGCAATACTATGCGCAAGCGCCTTTACCCAGATGTATAAAAAAACAAGGATGACCAAAATCAAAAAACCCCTACAAATAGGAATAACTGCATTTCTTATAATCATAATTAGCCTCAACATATACAACATTTATGCATCAATTTCAAAACAAGAACAACAACTAGGCTATCAATGGGTAAACAACAAACAAGAATTTAACGCAGCTAGCTGGCTAAATGAAACAAAAACACAAACAGTATCTTCAGATGGCAAATTTTCTTATCTCTTAAAAGGATACTTCAACATAACTGTAGACACAACAAAAGCATTTCAATACCTAAACGAAGAGACGCCAAATCCACCAAAAATATTGCTTACATACAAACAAATGCAAACTAACGGCTACTCCATGCCAACCGGATATAGTCTAGAACTGCCTAACAACTGACCCAAAAAATAACCAACTTAAACAAAGTATA
This sequence comes from Candidatus Bathyarchaeota archaeon, assembly GCA_963772765.1. Lineage (GTDB taxonomy): Archaea > Thermoproteota > Bathyarchaeia > Bathyarchaeales > Bathyarchaeaceae > Bathyarchaeum. The sequence continues at coordinate 2,247 of CAVYYP010000002.1, forward strand.
CTCAAATGGCCAAGTAAACATTCACACTGAAAGGTAACAAAAAATGATAGAACTATCCAACATCAACAAAACCTACCTCAACAATCACATCCTAAAAAACATTAACCTCAAAATAAACAAAGGAGAATTCATATCAATCAGAGCAAAATCCGGGCAGGAAAAACAACACTACTAAAAATAATAGGTCTATTAGAAAACCCAGACAACGGCACCTACAAACTCCTTCAAAAAGACACAAAACAACTAAAAGACGAAGAAAAATCGACAATCAGACTATCTAAAATTGGATACATATTTCAATCATTCAACCTAATCCCCTCACTAACAGTAACAGAAAACATAAAACTTCCACTAGCCCTCGCTGGAGCCGACAAAAAAACCAAAAACCAAAGAGTAAAACAATTACTAGAATATTTCCAATTAACAAAACTAGCAAACCGATTTCCAGAAACTCTCAGTGGAGGAGAAAGACAACGAATAGCAATAATGAGAGCAATTTCAAATAATCCACAACTACTCCTAGCAGACGAACCAACCTCCAGCATAGACGACGAAAACTCAAAAATACTGATGAACCTATTTACAAAAATAAATCAAATAGATAAAATAACAATAATATTAACATCAACTAACCTCTACGAAGACATGCCCACAGACATTGATTACATATTAAAAAACAGCCAATTATATCCTCTATGCACTAAATAACTGAAGACAGGCGCATGCCTAAGATATGCAGAGGCATTCAACAATCCTAAGCTCATCCTATAAACCCTGTCTTACGACATGAATTAGTGTGTTCTCATACCTATGTACTTGCATTTAGAAGCACTTTTATTTTCACACATCCTACGATCTATAGGGATGAAACTCTTGAAAAGCGGATTTTTTTTCTTATTTTGTTTTCTAATATTTGTTATTGCAGTTCAATTATTTGTCACAAATGCAAAAACTGATGAGAATAATCTAACCCCCATAGAATTGCTTGGAAAAAACCTTTTTTTCGACACAAATCTATCCACACCACTAGGTCAATCATGTGCTGCATGCCATGATCCAGAAACTGGATTCTCAGGGGGTAATTCTGATATCAACGCTCACGGTTCAGTATATGAAGGAGCTTTTGAAAATCGATTCAGTAACCGTCACCCACCCACTGCAGCATATGCAGGTGAAAGCCCAGTCCTTTACTATAATGAAACACAATTTCTATGGATAGGCGGTATGTTTTTTGATGGAAGAGCAACAGGATGGACCCTTGGAGATCCTCTATCCGAACAAGCAGAAGCACCATTTCTAAATCCTCTCGAACAAAACAACCCAAGCTCTGAAGCCGTGGTCCAAAAAAGTCAAACTCTCCGAGTACTCCGATCTCTTCAAAGAAGTATGGGGTAATGAATCCTTAGATGATTCAGAAGGTGCATATGAAAAGATTGTCCGATCAATAGCAGCCTACGAAAGATCAGATGAAGTCAACCCTTTTTCATCAAAATATGATTCATACCTTGCCGGTGAAACCGAACTAACAGAATCAGAGGCATTAGGCCTCAATTTATTTCAAGGCAAGGCAGGATGCGAAAAATGTCATCCAAGCGAAATTGACGCATCCGGTAAATCTCCACTATTTACTGATTTTTCATATCATAACATTGGCGTACCAAAAAATCTCGAAAATCCATATTATTCTATGCCACAGCAATGGAATCCTGATGGTGAAGATTTTATAGATTATGGTCTTGGAGGTTTTTTGAAAAATATAAGCTATCCTTCCGAAGTCTATAATCACCAATTAGGAGCTCACAAGACTCCAACACTTCGAAATGTCGATCTAAGACCTAATTCAGATTTTATAAAATCATATGGCCATAATGGCTTTTTCAAGTCCCTCGAAGAGATTGTGAATTTCTACAACACCAGAGATGTAAATGATTGGCCAAAACCAGAAGTTAGTTTAAATGTTGATACAATGTCAATGGGAGACCTTAGGTTATCCTCAAATGAAGAAACAGCTCTTGTAGCCTTTTTGAAGACTCTTAGTGATGGATATACTCCTTATTCTAATGGATCTTTTTACTCAATAATATTAATAGTATTATTTGTTGGGCTAATTGTAGGAATTATCGTTTTCAGTGTTTTCAAAAAGAAACAAACTTCAATCAAGAATGAAGAGAAACTGAAATAAAACAACGCAATAGACTCTTCGTAAACTGGGAAATGAGCACTAATAGCTCCGCGCGCATTCAAGAAGCCATTTGTGTATCTATGCACAAGTGCGCCCGCACCTCAAATTCGAAGATTACCTTGATTTTGCTACTAGATTAAGACGCGTATATGAGATAATCGAAAAAATCAGCATGAGCGCGCGCATGCTAGTACCTCAAAGTTTCCCAATTCGGTTTTTCAAATTTATTCCTATTTTTGCTATCGAAATCAAGAAAATCAATAAATTGAAAATTGTTATTTTCCAAAAGTTCCTGCACTTCAAGAAATGTATAGCATCTTAATCTATGTTTTTCCTTGAAATTATCCACAACTTTATCACCATCTATTATCATGAATTCTTTTTCGCTCGCTAAAACATTTGTTTCTATCTCAAATTTGGTGTCTTCAATTCTGTAGAGAACAATACCACCTTTTTCTCTTTTGGTCCAATTCTTGTAGGACGAAGACTTTATGGCTGCTAAATTCCAAAATTCCACGATAAATAATGAATCAGGTTTTAAGCATTTGTGCAAACTTGTAAGAAATTGATTTATACCAGTTTTTTCTGTCAGATAACCAAAACTATTGAAAAGACAAAAAGCACATTCAAATTTTTTTTGGACACGAATCCTTTTCATATCCTGAACCATAAAAAGAACGTTTTTCAAATGTTCAGATTTCTTTCTGGCTTCCTCAATCATATTCTTTGATTGATCAATTCCAACCATTCTATAATTTCTACCAGCTAAAACAATAGAATGATTTCCCGTACCGCACCCAATGTCCAAAATATCCGATAGATTCTTTTTATAGAATTTTTCAAAAATATTTTCGAGAAAATTGCATTCATCCAAAATCTTATCTTTATCGCCATAGAGTATGTCATAATATTTTGCCATCTGAAAATAAGCATTCATAAAATTCACATTATTAATTGATATTCAATTTCCAATTAATACCCATTGAATTCCCAACAATAACTTCTAATTAAAAATTTATTCCCAATTAACCAGCCTCTTTTCGCCTTCTAATTTTTTAATTCCTGTAATGTTTTGACTTACTTCAAGTGTACCCAAATATTTTCCTTTTTCATCTCGGACTGGAAAATATCTGATATACACTTTCATACCTTTGTAATCTATCCAAAATTCTGCGCTATCTTTTTGTCCAGATTTGAACGCCTCAATAATTTGAACGACTTTATGTAAACTCTTCACAGGATGACATTGCTGAACTTTCTTTCCAATTACACTACGTTCACGTGGAAAGATCCTACTTCCATTTTTGTTGAAATATTTCAATTCATCATTCTCGTCAATAAATGAAATTTCAATAGGCATAACATCTAAGATGGTATCTAGTGTTTTAATATCCAAATTTTCTATCACAAAATATCCCCTAAATAATATTTAGAAACCTTGAAGATTAACATTTTGCCAATTTGGATTCAGACGCATAATTTACGCTCAAAAAAATATTGTAACGCTCGCTTACATCAACTTTAATCAAGGACATCATACATGCGCGCGCGACGAGTATGCCTATAGTATATCTGCTAACATTATATTGTACGAATCCAATTATTTTGCAAAATATCAAACAAGGAGATTAAGGTTTGTTTTTTCTAGGACATATGGCTTGGGCCATCGTCTTTGGCCTAACTCTAGCTAAATTACTTAAAACAAAAATAATAATTCCCGTGTTATTGCTCCTAGCGATATTGCCCGACTTTGATCTATTTATTGAAGAAATTATTGGACACCACACATTAACTCACTCCATTTTCTTTTGGATAATTCTGTTATCTCCTTTTTTTATAATTTATCGTCAAACTTTTATTCCCTACTTTATAGGAGTTATCCAACACTTCGCATTTGGAGACTTCTTAATAGGAAGAGTTATGCTTTTTTGGCCATTTACTACTTCCTATTTTGGCTTAAGAATCCCAATGATGTCATCTCTAAACATTGCTTTAGAAATAACAGGACTTTTTATAGCAATTGGCTTGCTACTCTATACGGGATATCTAAAACAACTACTTTCTCAACAAAAACGCAACATCTTGATGTTACTACCACTTCTGGCAATCATAATCTCAATGTTCTTTCTAACTGTCGATTTTCAAATATTGCCTTTAGTAAATCAACTCTGGAATTCAATACCTCTCAATATGCCCTTTATTGCTATACTTTTAGCGCATACTACATTAGCAATTATTTTACTGCTTTCATCAATACAAGGATTACGTGCGATAATTAAAAAACACTAAAAAGACAACAAAACAAATCAATATAGAAAAATAATAAGGAAAACAATAACAAAAAATCCTGACACAAATCTAATTCTTCAATATTTGATGTTTACTGATAAATATGTGCGCTCATCTACGATTCCTTTTCCACATAAATAGTAGCTACCATACAATCTCCAAGTCGTTGACAGACTATACATTCTGGTGGGATAGGTGTATCTTTTGACCTGTTTGCCAAGTAACCAAAATGATTCAAACATCCAGAAAAGATACGTTCTTCAGTAGCAGATTCATATATTTTATCCTTTTTTTGATTAATGCTAAAATTATTTGAATCTGGAGCTTCTCTAACCACCTCGTTCAGCACGCTTTTTGTAGTAATGTCTGAATTCCTAACAGTCCGATTTAACACGCTGGGAATCTTTAATATTTCTTTCCTTAAAAGCAAAAATAGACCTGTCCCAAAAAGGCTTAACCCACAAAATAAGTAATAAACCAGTTCAATAGCAATTGGTTGCCCAGTTCTATTCTCAAGAAATATACCTAACAGATCTGTTTTCGCATAAAATGTCAAGTCTTTCCATGTTACAAAACTAACTAATCCAAGAACACCAATACCTGAAAAGAAGATTATAACTGATAGCATTTTAGATTGACCGCTTGCGAAGCCTAATTTTGAAACAAGTCTTCTATACACCATTTTTTTAATGCCTCGCCAACTTCATCCAAGTCTTGTCTATTTGGCATATATAGTATTAATGAACACAAAATATTGAGGAAAAATCAACTTCAAAAATCCTAAAGACATGATATATACTAAAAGCAAGAGTTTGAGTGTCTATCCAAACTTTAATCTAAATTTAAAACGATTTAGATATATTTTTTATGTATTTCACTCTTCAAATAGTTCCGTGCGCGCGCATCTAGTTTATGTTGCAGATGATGAGATGCCTCAATACTTTAAAAATAAAAGCAACAAAATCGATGATTTTCTAATTTAGCATCACAAGATACACTAAAAATTGATGATATTTACATAAACAAACATGCTAAAACATTTGTGAAGCAAATTGGAAAGAATGTTATTCCTTGTAATGTTAAGTGTATTTTTAGAAAAACATTACATAATCAATTTGAGTTACGAATTTTTGAAATAAAACCAGTATAGCTAATGCCGACTTTTTGAAATATATAAGAGATATGTGAGTTTGGTATTTAGATTAGTTTTTCTAGTGTTAGCCATTTTTTTGTTGCGTCTACTAGGTTTTTGGCGTCGTTTTTTGTGAAGTCATATTCGTCTGTGTCTGGTTTGTAGTTTTTGAGGGATGCGGAATAGTTCTTGAGGAGTGCCATGTTGTATTCTAGAAGCTCCAGGTCATGGAGTGCTTCTGACTGTTTTTTCTCTTTGACTACAAGCTGCAGAACTTGCGTGGCAAAACCTTCCATGGTTTCTGCATCCAGCTTCTCTAGCTGTTCCCTGTTCTGAATGTAAAGGTCTGCAACCTGTTTCTTGAACTCGTCTGAAAGGGTAGTCACATCATTTGCCCCCAAATATACAAACTATTGTATGTGTGACGTTTCTTATATTGTTGTCTTTGCGAAACATGGTACATTTTGTATCATTTAGGTAGGGCTATTCTACCTCAAAGGTTGAAGTAATGCAAACGGATTTCCCTGCGGATCAACAGCCTGAGCAACATAGCCGACTCCCGGAACCTCCATCTTGGGACGGGTTACGGTTCCGCCCAGCTTTTCTATGGCTGCGATGGACTCGTCGATGTTGTCTACGCTAAAATAGTTGATTGCCTTAAGGTCAGGGTCTTCTTTTTTGTACATGCCACCATTTACTCCGGGTCTTTGTGTCATTCCTTGCTCGTCAGTTGGAACAGTATGAATCATCCAATAGTCTACTGGTCCGGGCGCCTTGATTATTTTCCAGTTAAACAGCTTAGAATAGAAGGCTTTCAGTTTCACTACGTCCTCTGCGGGTATTTCAAAATGGATAATTGTATTGTCTACCATAAAATTTCCTCAGATATTAATTGGATGTGGAAAAGTTAAGGTTTTTGTGAACCCCAAACGCCACATGTCGCTTATTGTTTCAAAAAGCGTAAGGTTAATTTCCTTCGTTTTGTGTTAGTGTCGCATAACTCTTGATTCTCAAGTTCCAAATAATGAGGCGCCGAGTAGCAGATGCTGATTAGAGAAGTTATCTTGGAGAATTTCATGTCCTACGAGTACGCAAGGATACCCTTCACAAAGGGCATCAACGTAGTCTGCGGTCCGAACGGCTCAGGTAAATCCTCGATACTTCTCGGAATTTCTGTTGCATTGGGGCAATCATCTACTGAGCGCTCCAAAAGGCTAAGCGACCTGATAAGATACGGAAAGGACGAGGCACGAGTCACACTTGTGCTAGATAACTCTCCCAGAGAAAACGGAAAAAGACCAGTCTCCAGAATCAAAAAAGACCAGATATTTCTAACAAGAAACCTAAGAAAAGACGGAAAATACGGGTTCGAACTAGAAAACACAGCCGCAAACAAAATAGAAGTCAACAGGCTCCTAGCCAAATTCGAAGTAGACCCAGACAACATGCTCATCATCATGCACCAGAATATGGTCAACCAGTTCAGTGTGCTCTCGCCACAGGAAAAACTCAGAATGGTCGAAGCCGCAGTAGGATTCGAATCATACAGAGAAAACGTGGTAAAGGCACAAAAGAAGCTGAGCCGCATCCTAAGCCAAGGCGACTCAGTAGGAAAACTTCTGGAATCAGCTCAGCAGACACTCAGTTACTGGCGCGAACAATACGACCGCTATCAGCAGAAAAAGCAGCTAATCATCAAAAGACGCTTTCTTGAACGCGAACTAGCATGGGCAGAAGTCCTAAAACAAGAAAAAGCAGTAGCCAAACTCGAAGAACAGACTAGAGAAAGCCAAAACAAAGTAACAAACATCGAAAACCAGACCCAAACAATAAACACACAAATAACACAGCTGCAGAATAGGCTGAAACAGTCCAGAACATCACTGACAAGCCTATGGGAAAACCGAATAACCCTAGAACGGGAACTAGCCAAACAGGAACTTATTGCTTCACGTGCTGGCGAAACACTACAAGACACGACAGCATGGACAGACCAACAACAAGACAACATACAGAAAGTATTAGCAAACATCGAAACACTCGAAACCATAATCCAACAAAAAACAAACCCACTGGACCTAAGACCCCAACTCAACGAAATTAAAGCAAGTTTTGATACAATGGAAAACGCATGGAAACAGGCGCACAACATAAGAGCTGACGGACTGAAAAAGTCTGCACAAACATCAAACGAACAAGCCCAAAAAATGGAAATGCAAATTTCAGAAATAAAAGACCAAACCGAAGGTCTTCAAGCTGAAATAGAAAAAGTAACCGACGAACTTGTTGACCAAAAAATCAGCCTAGCCCTGCTAAAATACCAAAAAGAGCAGCACACTAAAGCCCTAAAAAGGTTAGACAGGGAGCTAAAGCAGGCACTAGACAATCTCAAGGAGTATGTTGAGAGGGCAGAAAACACTGGACAGAGACTTGTGCCCACAAAAGACACAATGGACATTCTGGACGAATTGAGAATAACAGATGGACACCTAAATGCTCTGTCAGACGTGTCCAAAGACATAGAAAAAATGTACGAATCATACTCCAAACTTTACTTAGAATTGAAAGAGAAAGCCAGACTTGTTGCAGAAAACAGACAAAAAGCCCTAGAAGAAGTAAACGCAAGAAGCGAAGCCTGGCGAAACGTAATCCACAAGCTCCTAGACCAAGTTAACATCAAATTCCAAAAAATATTATCCAAAGCCTACGCGGTCGGCGAAGTGAAACTGGCAAACGAACAAGACATAGAAGAAGCCGGACTCGACATCCTCGTAGGCTTCAAAGGCGGAAACCCAGTGCCACTAAACGCCTACACCCAGAGCGGAGGAGAAAGAAGCACAGCAACCGTAACCTTCCTGCTCGCCCTACAGCAACACGTGCACTCTCCATTCAGGGCAGTGGACGAGTATGACGTTCACATGGACCCCAAAAACAGGGAAATCATCGCCAACCTGCTCGTAAACTCGGTCACAGGCTCAGACTCACAGTATTTGGCGATAACGCCCAGCCAGCTAACATTCACAGACAAAGACGTCCACCTCATAACCGTACAGAATGTGGAAGGCTCATCTTTAATCAAAGAGGTGACATAACGTGGCAGCAAAAGACAGGCAGCAGAGCAGCGAGCGCATCCAAAGAGTTATCGAGCTGTGCAGGTCAGTTGACGAGCGGGGAGTAGACCCGTTTGCCCTAGACATCGACGATATAATTGCTACGCTTCAAAAGTATTTTCCGGACTGGGAATCGCCCCAAGAGCTGGCAATGGACGCAGAAGCAGTTCAGTGTCTTGCGTCTGTAATAGAGAATCAGGGAAACTGGGTCAAATATAGGTCAACTTCACTCTACACCGACCCGTTTCTTTTGGAAGAAAAAATCCAGAAACTGGACAAAAAAGAATTAGCAGAGGTCTTCACGCAGGTGTGGAATCCAGTTATTGAAATGGAGCAGCTGTCCATACCGACATTGACTGAAGCCATCAACTACTGGAATGAGCTGGCGCCCATAGATGAAAGATGGCAGCGGGACGGTCCAAATCAGGTTGAGGCGGGCGAGACCACCCTAGAAGAGCTGGTTAAGCAGAAGATTCTTGCAGAAAAAACGTTCCGAGAAGAACTGGAAACGTTCTGGATAGAACTAAAACAAAAAGTAGGCGACAAAGAGAAGATTTTGTACCTGGGACTTTGTTGGCGCAGACACCTTCCAGAAAACACTTGACAGGGCATACATGACCAGTTTCTTGGTTACATACGGCTATGCCACACTGGAACTGGTTCCCCTAGAAGAAGAAGTCTTCATAAAACCATTTAATGAGCTTCACGAAGAGCTACTCGACACACGGATGGTTTCGGTTCCCATCTCGGTCAGCTACAAAGAATGGACAAAATGGAAAGAAGGAAAACAAGCATGACAAGAAAAGCTTACTATGCAAGAAAAATCAAGAAGGCAGCACAGCTACTGCTCTACAAGCGCCACATGAAGCCCGGAGTAAAAGGCTGGGAACTAAAAAATGCGCTAGGTTCAGATTATCCAAAAATTCTCAAAGTCCTAGACGACCACCTAGAAAAGCTGGACCTACAAATAAAAATAATCTACGAAGACGGACAAGCACCCTCTGAAAAGCCTACAGTAGAAGAGCTAAACAAGGCACGCTTCTATGTCACGGTCAAGGGAGGCTTTCAAACCAAAGATGCAAGAACAATGGGCTGGAGAATCGACGACATCGCAGGCCTAGCAACTACAATCGCGTATATTATTTCAAAGAAGGGAAAAGCTCCACGAGACGAAGTAGAAGACCTGCTCAAAAACAAGCTCCCAGGCTGGAGAGCCGAAATGAACCTTAACCGCTACATCAAATCAGGATACATAGGCGAAGATGAGCACAACCAGCTATACCTTGACTGGCGAACACGAGCAGAAGTAGACCAAAAAGAACTGGTTGACTTGCTTTTGCTAAAATAAAAAAGAAGTCCCAAAAAAGGGGACACGATGGTTTTGTTTATGCTGTTTTGAGTTTGTTTTTGTAGACAACAACAGCTATTGACGCTATGGCAAATACAGCAAACACTTCGGTCAATGTTGAGAATTCTGGAATCAGTGCATAGTTTTCTGCTTCTGCGGTCAAGCTGTAGCTTGCTACCAAGGCTATCTGTGAGGGGTAGATTAGTTCTATGTCGACGGTTCTTGTTTCTCCAGCCGCCAAATCTGAAGGAGCAGCCCATTCCCAGTCTCTGCCAATTACGGTTCCTGTTGAGTCATAGAATGTTGCAGACACATAAACGGCAGTTGCCGTCGTTGATGCAGTGTTCTTTATTTCGCCAGTAACATGCAGATAATCCAAGACGTCTGTAGATTGCTCTGAAGAAAGTATTTCAAGTCCTTGCGGTTTTGTTTCGTTATATTCAGAGTATGCCACAGTCAATGTGAAGCGGTTAACATCCATTGCGCCATCTTCCTGAAGAAGCAAAATATTGAACAGAGATTTTCTTCCAGGAAGCAACACATCCAAACTGCTGATAAGGAAGAGGCTAATTTACTTTTTTTGAACGTTTTTTCGCATCTTTGGCTGAATAGTTTCTAGGATACTTGATTCTCATCCAGAAATACTGCATAGCTAATCCCACGGCTAAAAGGAGCCAAGCTCTTTTTGTTTCGCCTATTATCAGAAGAAACAGGACACCTACAAGAGAGATAATCAGGGGCGAGTATTTTTTGAAAAAGTCCTGAAATTCGTCCATGTCCAAGGCGTTGTCCTCCTGCGGTTACACGATTTTAGACATGTAGCTATTTTACTGTTCCGTATCTGCCAGCGAAGACATAATTTATAGTTTGTTTTTTAAACTGAAACGTATATAAGAATGACATATGTCATATTATTTTGGGGAGTTAACGGTTCCAAACACAAAAACTATTGTTATAGCATTCATTGCAATTTTCTTAATTATAGGCACGTCCGTTGGGATTATGATCTGGTGGACAACCCGAGAACCAACAGACCTAGGATATGTAGAAGTCAGAGAATATGAAGGACAGGACCTGTCATCAATTCGTTCATTTAGAGAAAACTCGATAAAAGGTCCACAATACGTTGATAATGAAACTTACAGGCTGCAAGTCACAGGCTTAGTAGACAGCAAAAAAGAATTCACGTATCAACAGGTAATCAACGGCTTCACCGCATACAAGAAAGTCGTCACTCTACAGTGTGTAGAAGGCTGGCAAGTAACAATACTCTGGGAAGGATTCCTGCTAAAAGACATACTGGCAGGCACACAGATTGACCCCAGCGCAAATACCGTAATATTTCATGCATATGACGGATACACAACATCGCTGCCCTTGGATTACATAATGGACAAAAACATCATGATAGCATACAAAATGAACAACGTAACCCTGCCACCTGAAAGAGGCTTCCCATTCCAGCTGGTTGCAGAGAGCAAATGGGGCTACAAATGGATAAAATGGATAACACAAATCGAACTATCAGACAATGTGGACTACAGAGGATTCTGGGAAAGCAGAGGCTGGGACAACGCCGCTGACCTATAGCAAACACAAAATCTGTTACCCCCCAGATTCTTTAACTAAAACAAATATTTTCACATCAAACAGAATATATTAGGCATCAAAACAATTTTTCTTAAACAACTGAACCAATCTGAAAAAACATTTATGGGAACTACGAAGAATGCTTGATAAAGGTACATTAGTAGGGCTGCCCTAAATGAACAAAAACATAAGAGATGTCTTTGGTTCTAGTATAATCCACATGTTCACAAAAAAATAAGCCCAAAAAGCCTCGGTGAAATCAATCATGAAAACAACAAGCGCAAAAAGCAAACTGTTATTCTGTTTGTTAGCAGCGCTCATTGTCACGGTTTCGTTTTCTTTGCCAACGTCCCAAGTTTTTGCTCAAGAAAAAGAAGAGGAACCAGAATATTTCATGGGAATCCAAATCCTTGAAAGCGACCAGCAGAGGATTCTGGACAGCATACATATGGTAAAGGAACTGCAACTAGGCAACATGATTATCCTGCATCCCCTCGATCAAGGATGGAACCTGACGCTAATAGAAGACGCAATAAAAGAAGCAGACAATCTGGGGCTTTACATAAGTTTTGAGGCATTCAATTTTTCTGACCATGCCATAAGAGTTTCTCCTGAAAAGTTTTCGGATTGGCAGGGCAAGTATCCGCATCTTTTGGGGATTTTGGTTCAGGAAGTCACTGGAAAACAGATTGACATGAAACTATGGGAAAACAATGCAACAGGAACAATCAAAACAAGACTTGAGGCAGAAGAGGCAATAATCGAAAACATCACAGACTCCATGCTGTTAGAAGAGTTCAAGGAGAACGGTGCTAGGATACTGCTTCAGGAAAACGTTGTCAGTTACGCTTCCGCAAACACATCCTATTGTGATGTTTTGATTACAAAGTGCTTCAACACGCCCAATACAGAGTTGATGATTGGATTAACCAGAGGCATGACAAAAAGTTATGACATACCCACATGGGGGCTGTGGGTGGACACGTGGAGAGAGTGGATAAACCCTCCGGCATTCACCGCAAACGATGTAGAACGGGCGCTGTATGAGGGCTGGTTTTATGGAGCAAAATATTTCTTTTTTGAGCAGGGCAACTTTTTTGGAACTCTAAACCGAGACTGGGACAACAAATTCATAATCCTAAACGAAGACGGAAAACTTTCAGAGTATGGAAAAGTTCTGCAGACATTCTATAAGTTTCTTCAGAACCAAAAGCACCTAGAATATGACCAACCAGACTACAGTTCCGACATCGCTATTATGATTGGGCAGAGCGGATGGGCAGGCAGAGGACAAGACTGGGGTCTATGGGACCAGTCCGACAGGCAAGGAGACTTTGATTATAATCTTCTTAACATGTTCTTTCCAGGAATTGGTAACTAACTGGGAGATAGGACAAGCCTTGATAGAAAAAGAGTTTACAGGATTACCCTTTGGTATGGTTGACATAATTTCTGTTTATGCTCCTCCGTCTATAATGAAACAATACAAGGTTATTATTGGGCTGGGCTGGAGCCAAATGAGTCAGTCAATCGCAGATAACATAGAAGAGTATGTTGAAGGTGGGGGAATATTCTTTTCGTTACTGTCTTTTAGCCACAGCAGCGAAACAATAGATGATTTGGAAGACCCGCTTGCGTGGACTGAAAGCTATTTGGACCTGTTTGGGATTGAAGTAACTCCAGTTGCAAATAATGAGTTAACCATCAAGGATGATGGGTTTATGCATAATATCACTTTTACAGAGGATACTTTCTGGAACAAATGGAGCGGAACTGTGTACAGATACTCTGGAGACGAGAACTGGCTCTGGAAATACAAATATCGTCTTTTAGATAGCGAAAACACGACCGTATTAGCCTGGGTTGACGGAATCCAAACAGCATATAACGCATTTATTATCGAGAACAGAAAAGGTGCAGGCTACACGTATACTGTAAATACGCGTAATCCGAATTCTTTGCCAAACAAAGTATATACCAATGTCTTGACCGACTTCATTTACTCTCTTTGTGCAAATTATGTAAAACCTCTGACATTTATCATATACCCACAAAACGAATACTGGCTAGACCAAGGACAGGCAAACAGAACAGTTTACCTAAATCATGACAACTCAACAGCCACTCAGCAGTTCACATACGAAGTCAGCGAATGGCAAGCAGACCTAAACAGAACAAAAGACTATCTAATCGCCGAATATTTCAGCAAAGAATCCTACGGAGTTTCAAAAGGAGCAAAAGTAAGCCTTGATGTAATACTGGCAACAGATGAGGCAAAACTGTTCATTCTGTTCGAAGATAAAGGTGAACCAAAAGTTCTATACTCTGACGCAATTTTGTCGGAGACTCCACTGTTTTCTGGTCAACGCTTGACGGTACCTCTTTCAGGTCTTAAAGAAGCATCAAACATCACAACAATTTACTGCTCAGAGCTTGAAGCACCTCATTACATTCTTGGAACAGCATTTGACATGGCACAGGACTATGACAAAGAAACAAAAATGTTAACGGTCATATCAGACTCAGACCTCGTCGTCGGCTGGGAAAACACGACAAACATTTCCGTAGCATCATCAACTGTTGCTCTGGCACAAGCATCATGGAACCAATCACTTGGAACACTGCATCTCACTGCAAGCGGAGCCGTCGGACAACAAGCATCAATACAGGTGCAGACAAACGGAACAAAACCATACTACCTGAAAATAGACGGAAAAGAAACAACAAACTGGAACTATAACGAAAACACGGGTTTGCTGACCGCCAATATTACATTAGCGTCCGAGTCTGTTGAGCTTGTTTTCGGCTTCAAACCAATCATGATAGACAAAACGGTAGTCAGTGATGCGCGAGCCGACGTAGGCAGTACGCAAACTGTCAGCTTTCATGTGGCATGGATGAACAATGGCTCCAACATAGAGGGCGCAACTGTGCTTGTCAACGGCACAGAATACGTGACTAATATGACGGGTTGGGCAAGTTTTGAAACAAGTCATGACTCAGTTGGTAAACTTGTCTGGAATGCATCAGAAGTAGAGTATGCGGGTTTAACGGATTTTGCGAATGCAGTTGCTGCTCCGTCGATTATCTGGGACAGAATCAATGTCACTGATTCAGCGGTAGTTGAGGGACTTATTCAGTCGGGTTCTCCTCAGAATGTTTGGCTGACTGCAGAATACGACTATGATTCAGCAATCTTTGACGGCACAAATGACGTGATCTATCTTAACAATGAACCCATGACGTGGTCCATCCAGAATATGCGGTGGGAAAAAACTGTCACATCTGACGTTTTGGGTCCAATATTATATGAAGTGACAGCAGTGGAGGACAGAAACTATAATCTCAATGTGATAAATCAGGAAAAGACCACGGAGATAACATGGGACAGGATAGACATTGCCAAAACCGTATTTCATACAAACAAGTTTGGAGTAACCAACATCAGCATACTTGTTGAATTTGCTTACAGCAAGAGCCACGTTGATGATGCAACAGTTTTTGTGAACGGAAACCCATGCACAGAAATCGAACAAGGAATATACCTGTACACAACTGAGGATTGGAGCCCAATTCAGAACTATGTTATTGAAGCAGAAGCTCCAGATTTTGAGCAAGCCACAGAAACATTGTCAACGCTCCAGAATGCAAACACCGTGCTTTATGTCTTAATCGGTTTAGTAATCTCTTTAGCGCTGATATTTTTTGTCTCAAAGAAAAAATGGGGCATAAAAACGTGACTTATAATAACTTTTATCTGTCCAAAAACAAAAGAATAATATGAACAGGGGGTAACGATGATTGATTGGAAAATCATATTGTTAACAGCCCTAGCTGCGTTTATAGGAAGTATTGGACAGCTAGAATTCAAGCGAGGAGCAGACAATCTGCAATTTGACCTTAAGATGCTGCTCACAAATTATCATCTGATTCTTGCAGTCGCAGTTTATGCCGTATCTACGATACTGTATGTTTATGCGTTAAACAAGGGACAGCTTTCGGTACTGTATCCGATACTTGCCACATCATACATTTGGACGCTCATATTCTCCAACGTCTTCCTCAAAGAGTCTGTTGGAGTAGTAGGCTGGGCAGGTGTCTTCTTCATTTTACTAGGAGTCTCACTTATTGCCACACAAGCAAGGGGATAACACTTGATAGTTGTAACCATACCAGCATTTAATGAATCAGAAAACCTGAAACCATGCGTAGAGGCACTGCTGCAGAAAGGCTCGGAACTAAATGAAGACTTTTGTATTGTAATCGCCGAAGACGGAAGCACAGACGGAACAGACACAGTAGCCAAAAATCTGGAACACATATATCCAAAGGTTGTCAGTTTTCATTCATCCCAGAAACTGGGAAGGGGACAAGCACTCAAACGTGCATGGACAAAAATGGACGGAGACATATACGCATTTATTGACTGTGACCTTGCCACCGACATGAAATATTTTCCTCAACTCATTGATTCAATACGTAAAGGAAACGATTTGGCGACGGGTTCAAGGTACATCAAAGGCGCTAAAGTTAATCGACCATTTTTACGGGAGGTCACATCAAGAATCTACAACAGGCTGATTAGGATGCTTTACAAAGACAAGGTTTGTGACCATCAGATTGGTTTCAAGGCATTTTCTAAGCGATTAATCAAAGATGAACTGGATAACTGCAAGAGTGATGATTGGTTTTGGGACACTGAAATAATCGTCCGCAGCATTCATGATAACTACAAGTATGTGGAGTTTCCAGTAGAGTGGCAAGAAAAGAAGGGAAATAGAACTTCTCTGAAACGTTTGATCTCAGACGTTCGAGTGCATGGACTAGGCATAATAAGACTAAACAATGCGCTTCACGAAAAATGAGCACAGCCATTTAATATTCAACTTTTGTAGAATCATATAAACTAAAAAATTGTGGAAAGTCTAAAGGTGCCCGCTCTTCAAAGTATTGTTCAACGTTTCGGCAAATATCGCCTAATTTTTCTAGCATTCATCGTAGCGTATGCGATTCTTATAGTGATGTACTTAGGTTATGCCCCAATCCAGTGGGACGAAACGCCACACCTTTTTGGCGGATTACTGCTAAACAATGGACAAATCAGCAAGTATCTGCAAGAAAGCTCATTTTATCCTCCACTGTTCGATATTGCAACGGCAATTTACTTTAGATTGATGGGAGTAAACCTGTTCTCAGGAAGGCTAGTAGCGGCTACGTTTGGCATTCTTTCACTCTGGACAGTTTTTGAGTACACATACAGATTCTATGACCGCAGAACCGCATTACTATCGGCTATTTTGTTGGCTACAATGCCCGGTTTTATCATACTATCACGGCTGGCAATGATTGAAACAATGTTGCTTTTCTTTTTCACGCTCTCACTGTTTTTGTTCTTCTCGTGGATACGCACACACAACGACAAACTGCTGCTTCTGACAGGCTTGATTCTAGGAATAGGCTTTCTCGTAAAGTACCAGGTACTGGTAGCTGGAATAATTATGCTAGTAAGCATACTGATTTTTGGCAGACACCATGCAGCAATCAGGCTTAGCAAGTTTTTGAATGTTGTAGCGGTTGCGGGTGCTGCTGTTGTTCCTTGGTTTGTTGTCATCTATCAGGAGTATGCTTCGGGAATGTTAGGAAACTGGTTTTATGTTATTCTAGCAGGAAATGCTGAGAGGCTTGAGTATAGCACCCGTTTTCCTGCACCCATTTTCTATCTAATCGAAATGACCCAGCCGTATCCGCATATACATCCAATCGTTCTTCCGATATTCTTGGTTTCTTTGCTTGGATTGGGACTGTGGATTTGGAGAAGACGTGAAGAGGACAAGTATTCGCTGTTAACGTTTTTTGGAGTTTACATTGTTTTTACGCTTATCAATAACAAAGACTGGCGCTACATTACCTTAGTTTTCCCCATCTTGGCTATCTCTGCCTCCGAATTCGTCATATATCTATGGGATAAAACAAAAGAGTATCTCAGCGTGCCGCATATCGGTTTTCGAAAAAAGACAATTATCAAAGTAGCCGCTGCAACAATGGTATTTCTGATGAGTTTTTCAGTTGCTTACAGCCTAAAAGAGGCGTACGCATGGGAACAAAAGGATCATGTGTTTAGTCCACTTGAAGAGGCAACCCTGTACGTTGCCGAGCGAACAACTGTAGATGAAAACATTGTTGTGCTTTGTGCTGGCAACTATTTTAGTGCAGACATGGTGGAGTTCTACTTGACAAAGTATGACTCAAGACGGGAACAACCAATGCAGTATCCTGAACTTGCTGTTGATGTTTACAAGCCCAACTTTAATGTTACGTGGCTTATCGAAATCGTCACTGCTATGAAGGTCAATTATTTGATGATATACGAACATGGAAACGTAACATACTTTCAGTCAGACCTGACGTCTAACGATGTCATAAAAATGATGCTTGACACAAAACACTTTGTTATTGAGAAACAGTTTGGAATTTCGCCTCGTAGAATATATATAATAAGGTTCGTCCCAAATCCTGAAGAGACACAATAAAGGAGAAAACAGACATGCAAAAACACAAACACAACCTTGCCATAGCAGTACCAGTTTCAGTAATTTCTGACATTCCTCATCTTCGAGAAAAAACATTAGAAATAGGATTGATTGGCAGAGCAGCAGCCATCTTTCGTGTCAACGAAATCATAATATATTCAGACAATCCAGGCTCGCCTAACCAGAAAAGAGACAGAACACTGATTGTCACACTTTTATCTTATATGGAAACACCGCAGTATCTGAGAAAAAGGCTGTTTGCAATCAAACCTGAACTAAAATATGCAGGAATCCTTCCGCCGCTACGAACTCCACATCATCCACTTGAAAGTAGAGCAAAAAACCTG
Organism: Candidatus Bathyarchaeota archaeon; assembly: GCA_963772765.1. GTDB lineage: Archaea > Thermoproteota > Bathyarchaeia > Bathyarchaeales > Bathyarchaeaceae > Bathyarchaeum. Next base: position 20,775 of record CAVYYP010000002.1, read on the forward strand.
AAAGTTGGAGAACACCGCGAAGGACTGGTAATCGCAGTTAACGACAAGGGGTCTGTTGTGGATATAGGCGTGGAAAATCCTGTGCTGATTTCAGGCAAGAAACTGCCCCTGAACAAGAGAATCACAGTAACTGTAACGAAGGCAGGAAAGCTTCTCAGAGTGGTTCAAGCCAACCTTGCAAACATAAACAATTACTGGGGCTACACAGTAACACCATCAAAGGGCTCCTTTGGAAAACTTGCCAAATCAGGCAACTATGACCTAATAATTGCAACATCAAAGATGGGAACTTCGATACAGAAAGTCTCAGAGGAGCTGTCTGAGCGCTGGAAAAAAGCAAAAAACATTCTGGTCGGTTTTGGTGCGCCCTCGAAGGGACTTCAGGATATTGCTTCAGACGAAAAACTGAGCCTAGCCAAGATTTCCGACTACATAATTAACACAGTTCCAGAGCAGGGAACAGAAACAGTGAGAACAGAAGAGGCAATCTACGCCACATTGGCTCAGCTCAATGTGTTAGAAAAATAAAAAATGGGGTAACTGCTCATTTCGAGCAGTTATATTGTGCTTGTGGTTGGTCTGGGTTCCAGCACAAGCGGAATGATTGATGTTTGGTTGTCGCGTACTATTGTTACGTCGATTGTTTGTCCTGGCAGTGTGTACTCTTCTAAGTATGCTGAGAGGCTGTCTATTCCTGTTATTCGTGTTCCGTCAATGGCTGTTACGATGTCTCCGCCGATAACAACAGTTTGGTCTACAACGTTAACTTGCTGTGTTCCGCCTTGCAGTCCTGCTTTTTCTGATGGTCCGTCAGCTGTGACTTGGGCAATCAGCCATCCGTATGTGACGTTTGTGTTCATTTCTTCTGCAATCTCGTATGACATGTCGACTCCTGACGCGCCCAGCCATGGATGGTCAGTGTAGGAGCCGGTGTTGACTAGGTCGCTGATTTCTCGCAGTATTGTGTTTGAGGGTATCGCAAATCCTAGACCTTGTGAATCTTCAACGATTGCTGTTGCTATGCCGATTACTTGTCCTTGATAGTTTAGGACGGGACCGCCAGAGTTGCCTGGGTTGAGTGCTGCTGTTGTTTGTATTACATTTGCTATGACGTATCCGCCTGTTGTCTCCGCAGATAGTGTTCTGCCTAAAGAGCTGACGTAGCCTGTGCTCATTGAACCTGTTAGTCCATATGGAGTTCCGACAACCATGACAGGATCGCCAACTTGCAAACTTGAAGAACTGGCTATTTCGATAGGAACATACTCATCTTCTGGGGCTTCTACAGAAAGAATTCCCAGTTCTGCGTATGGATCTGAGCCAAGAATTGCTGCGGGGTAAGCGTCGCCGTTTGAGAAAGTTACGGTAATATTTGCTGCACCATTGATTACATGGTAGTTTGTGACGATTACGTTCTGTCCGTCTATAGTGTAGACGAAACCTGAACCTTGCACCTGCGAGTAGTAGGGGCGCCCAAAAAAGTCGTACTGTGTTATCATTATTCCGCGGATTACAACAACTGATTCTTTGACCTGTGCATATAACTGTGAAACTGTCGCATTATCTTCCAAAACGACTGTTGGGGTCTGGTTGCCCTGACTTTGTGTTGTTTGCAGATGCGAAATCTGGGTCTCAAGCGTTGACACCTGAGACTTGAGGCTGTCAATCTGACCTGACGTTGAATAGTATCCTCCGAGGTATCCAAACAATCCGCCACCAACTAGGCAGACAATGATAACAACTGCTATTAGTCCAGTTGAAGTTCGTCGAGGTTTTTGTGTTTCAGGAAGCTCCAATTATAAACCTCCCTGACTGATCATTACAGTGCTGCTTTCAGTAGATAACGAAAAAGGTTTGAACATTACTTTGATTATTCCACGTCGTTCTAGACGCTCCATTGCTTCAAAAAATCGCTGATGCTGGTCCTCGTTTGCCTCAAAATGTTCTAGCATATCTGTCACCGAAGAAGGAGTGTAGCCACAGCATTGTTTCTGTCGCCGCAGATAGTCTACAACACGGCGCTCAACTGAACCGCATTTCCAAGTCGTATTGCGGAGCAAAACAATGAATGCTTGAATCATTCGCTTAGATCTAATTCCAGAAACTCCCGCCAAAATATTTTCACCCTATTGGAATCACTCAATTTGAGTCACTTTTCACCATACTATAAAAAAATTTTTCAAAATTAACCCCAAATTTCTCCAATATCAAAAAAGAGGAAAAGCTCAAATCCTTAAGTTAACCGGGCACTTTGAAGCCGCTTATCTATAATCAAATAAGCTAGTTTTCGGGTCGGATTTCTTTTCTCAAAAATATGATGTAGGACAAAACAAAGCACACACAACCAGAACACCAGCAAAAAGAAATAGCCCAAAGATATGAAAAATAGGGTTTAGGAAATCTATTATAAACTTCACAATACTTCATTTATGTCCTGTTGTTTCCTTGGAGCGGTATGAATGTCTATTCGTGTTCGCCCGTTGAAGTATCTGCTTGGTTGGCTTATTGCAGGAAGTAGAGGGGGCGTTACGCGCGCAAGGATAATTGAAACTCTACGGGAAAATCCGCAGAATGCAAATCAACTGGCGACTACTCTTGAGATGGATTACAGAACAATACGGCATCATCTGAAGATTCTGGAAAAGAACAGGATAACCACGTCCACGGGGGACGGTTATGGTAAGACCTATTTCTTGTCTGTGGACTTGGAAGAAAATTATGGTCTATTTGAGGAGATTCTGAACAAATTGTGGAAAAAACAAAAAAGGGAGAACGGGAAGTGAACATACAATGAACAAATACGTAAAAATCGGAATAATCTTCGCAAGTATTGTAATTGTAGCTTTGGTTGCAGACCATTTAGCTACGCAAAGTTCCCCAGTTGTTGGGATATCAATATTTGAACCAAGACCTGTTCCGTTCGACAGAATCAACATAGACATAGGCAGATACTACTCATTCATAGGTGACATGGAGCTATTCTACAGACTAAAAACTGTACATCTCCTCAATCAACGCCACAATACTAGTTTTCCTGATCGCCACATACATAGACATGTACAAAAAGCTAAACTCAGAATTCACAATCGGACTTATCCTATTCTCACTGACACTACTGCTCTATGCCCTAACATCAAACCCACTGCTACAATGGATATTCGGCTACCAAGCATTCGGACTTGGACCATTTGCAATGCTGCCAGATATGTTCACAACACTAGCTCTAACTGTACTAATGTACCTAACAATGAAATAGACACAAAAAAACAGGTCATATTAGGATCATAATAGAAATAGAATGTTAAAAACAACATTTTTTCAGAAAAAATCTGAAAGAAAGTCAGTGCTTCTTGTTCTCTATTATTGCTCTGCATTTGTCCGCGAATTCACACCACTCAAGACAAGATGCCTCTTTTTCAGATCTCTTAACTTCTTTGCCGCAGATATCACAGACCGCTGTTTCCTCGTCTGTCCAGATTTCTACGCTTCCCGCACAGTTAGGGCATTGAATAAACTCTGGTTTTGGGCGAAGAAACTTTTTGATTCCCGGACACGATTCAGAACTTGAACCTTCCATATTTTTCATCTCCAACTTTTAGTCCATTTTTTCTCCTTTAATGCTGATCGTCTGTTGTTTCAAGGGAATTTTCTTTCCTGAAAGCTCAATAGCCTCTTCAACAAGGCGGTGCAAACCAAAACAGCAGGGAACCTCCATGTTCACCACGGTTACGCTTCTTATGTTTGCTGTTCGAAACATCTCAGCCAACTTGTTTCTATAGAGTGTAGCATCATCAAGTTTGGGGCAACCAACAGCAAGAGTTCTGCCCTTTAGCATGTCCTCATGAAAGTTCGCATACGCAAAAGGCACACAGTCGGCGGCTATCAGCAAATCAGAATTTTGCAGAAACGGCGCATTTGGTGGCATCAGCTTCAGTTGTACTGGCCAAGTTGACAATCTGCATTCCTGCCGTCCTACAGAATCAGTGGAAGATGGCTCTTTATTGAACTCCAGTGGATTTGTGGAAGGGCAACCCATATGCTGAGCGGCTGTTGCTGGTTCTTTGACACTTTTTATGTGTTCTTCGGCTGCTTTTTCATCGAATTCTGCTGCTTCTCGTTGTTCTATGCTTATGGCGTCTTGGGGACATTTTCCGAGACAGGCGCCCAGTCCGTCGCAGTATATGTCTTTGACTAGTCTGGCTTTTCCGTCGATTATCTGGATGGCTCCTTCTGCGCAGGAGGGGATACATAATCCACATCCGTTGCATTTTTCTTCATCTATTTTGACAATGTTTCTTTTTACCATCTTTTCTTTCTCCTGTCTTGTATTGTGGTAAGTGTTTGCTGATGTTTTGACCAGTATATTGTTGTTGGGTTTGCTTCTTTTGTGTTCTGTTTTTTAGTGATTTACCAGATGCTTGAACTAATATTCATATGAAGAATAATTCATCTTAATCTTATAAGCATTACGCCAACAACAACCAAAAAAAGTACAACACCGCAGCCTCTCTAGATTCTCCAAATCTTTGCTATCCAACAACAAAGTTGCATTAAATCTAAACAATAACGATGTGAACTTTCAGTAAGATTCTCAAAAAGTTTATAGCAATGCTATAACATTGTTATAGTACTAGGAAGTTGGATCTTTTTATGCCTGAAAAAAAGAAAATGGTAATAATCGTTCACAGCGGCACCGTAGACAAGCTGTTTTGTGCATTTACATTGGCCTCCACGGCGGCATCCATGGACATAGATACACATCTTTACTTCACGTTCTGGGGGCTTAACATGCTCAAAAAGGGAGCAATGGATCAAGCAGGGCTTCCCGCAACATACAAGCAGTATGAAGAAATGCTGAAAACAAAACTAAAAGAAATGAAGTATCCCACTCCATACGAGATGCTTAAGCGGATGAAGGCAACAGGTAACGTGACAATTTACGCTTGCAGTCCAACAATGGAAATGTTTGGAGTAACAAAAGATACGTTGATTCCTGAAGTTGATAAAATTGCAGGCGCCGCAGCGTTCATAGATATTGCAGCTGATGCGGACATTTCGCTTCTAGTCTAGAATGCTTGTTTGCTGTGAGCATTATCCCCCCAATTTTTGCTCTTTTTTAGTCTAGACTATGACCAAAGTATTTAGCAACCAACACCTAAAAGATACTGTAGTTTTCAGGTTAATTTGGGGTTTTTGATTATGGCAGAGACCAAGGTTTCGTGGCTGGAATGGAACAAGGAGGCGTTTCGGAAGGCAAAGGAGCTTGACAAACCGATTCTGTTGGATATTAGTGCTGTTTGGTGTCACTGGTGCCATGTGATGGATGAAACCACATACTCTGACAGTGAGGTTGCAAGGTTAATTGAGGAGAAGTTTGTTGCGGTTCGTGTGGATAGGGATCAGCGCCCCGACATAGATAAGCGCTATAACATGGGCGGCTGGCCTACTACAGTTTTTTTGAGTGATGCTGGCGACATTTTGATGGGCGGCACGTATATTCCTCCTCAGCAGATGGTGGGTTTGCTTGAGCAGGTAAGCGGGATCTATGAGCATAACAGGGGTAACATGAAGTCTAGGATTTTGGAGCTTCAGCAGGATTTGAAGGAGCCGCGGGTTAGGGAGGTTTTGGATAATTCTGTTTTTCAGTCAGCTGTTGATGGCTTGACTTTGGAGATTGCTTCTCGGTTTGACTCTGTTCATGGCGGTTTTGGTGATTCGCCTAAGTTTCCTCATAGTGATGCGCTTAGGTTGCTTCTTTTGCAGAATTATTTGCAGGGACATGACGGAGCGTTGACGATTGTGAAGCAGACATTGTCTGCTATGGGCAATGGCGGTATCTATGATAAGGTGGAGGGTGGCTTTTTCCGTTACTCCACGACGAAGGATTGGAGCTATTCCGCATTATGAAAAGATGTGCGAGGACAATGCCAAGCTTCTAACTAACTTTCTTGAAGCATATCAGGTCACGGCTGACAAAAGTTTCAGGGATACGGCAATGGGAATACTTGGTTATGTTGATGCGAAACTTAGTGACCAAGAAAATGGCGGCTTTTATGGTAGTCAGGATGCTGACGAAGTTTACTACACTTTAAGTCTGGATGAACGCAAGAAGATGAAAGCTCCCAAAATTGATAGAACATTGTTTGTTAACTGGAATGCGATGATGGTTTCTAGTTATCTTTTTGCTTCAGTGGTTCTTGAAGAGGAGAAGTGTCAGAGGTTTGCTTTGCAGACTGTTGAGTTATTGATGGAGAGTGCATTTAGTCCAGAGAAGGGAATGAACCATTTTCTGATTGATAAAAAGAGCAGTCTTGTTGGTTTTCTTACTGACCAGGCGTATATGGTCAGATGTTTGCTTGATTGTTATCAGGTTACTTTTGATAGAAAGTTTTTGGAGAAGACAAAGGTTCTTTCCGAATTCATGCTAGACAAGCTCTGGGACAGCAATAATGGCGGCTTTTATGATAAGCCGGAGGATAGTGAGGCTCTTGGTGCTTTGAAGCTGCTGGATAAGCCGTTAGAGGAGAATAGTGTAGCTGCGGATTCGTTTTTGAGGCTTTATCATTTGACTGGAGACCAGAAATATTTGGAGACGGCTAAGAGGACGTTAGAGTTTTTTGTTGATGATTACCAGAGGTATGGTATTATGGGGGCTGTTTATGGTTTGGCTGTGGAGCGGTTTCTTCAGCCGATGCAGATACACGTGGTTGGCTCCAGAAAAGAAAAAACAACAGATTTGCTGATTAAAGAGTGCCTTAAAGCGTATAATCCGTTAAAGATTGTGGAGCTCATAGTCCCAGAACAGGACAAATATAGGCTAAATGCGCTTAGTTATCCAGCTTCAGATGTGCCTACTGCTTACATATGTGCTGAGGGCGACTGCAGGTCTGTTGATGACCCGAAAAAGGTTGCGGATATAATTAGGAGGTAAAGAGGTTGACAGATGAGACATTGGCTGACAAGAAGGAAAGAGTTGAGAAGATTATTGAGCTGTTGGAGAAGGGGTATCCGGATGCTAAGACGGCGCTGCATTATAGTAGTCCGCTTGAGATTTTGGTGGCTACGATTCTTTCGGCTCAGGCTACTGACAAGCAGGTGAATGTTGTCACAAAATCGTTGTTCAAGAAATACAAAACATCAAAGGATTATGCTGATGCGGACTTGTCAGAGCTGGAACAAGACATCAGGTCTACGGGCTTTTATCGTAACAAGGCTAAGCATTTGAAGAATGCTGCAAAGCTGCTGGTTGAAAAGTACGACGGCAAGGTTCCCCAATCTATGGATGAGCTTGTTGAGTTGCAGGGTGTCGCCCGAAAAACAGCGAATATCGTGCTGTCTAACGCTTATGGAATTGTTGTAGGAGTTGCCGTGGATACGCATGTTAAGCGGCTGTCTCAAAGGCTGGGGTTAACAAAGAACAAGAATCCAGACAAGATAGAAAAAGACCTGATGGAGATTGTTCCAAAAAGCCAATGGGAAAGAATAACAAACCTTCTGATATTCCACGGAAGAAACGTCTGCACTGCAAGAAAACCAAACTGCAAAGAATGCACACTAAACAAACTATGCCCATCAGCATTCAAAGTCTAAAGCGTGACATACGAAAATTTGGTAATTTGTTTTGTGCTGCTGATTTTGTGAAAAAAGGACTGTTTTCAACATAGCACTGCTATTAGGCTCCTAATAGGCTCCAAATATGATTGATTACATAGGTCGATCAAAGTATATAGGCATCTTCAGTGAGCGATATCTATTGAGTGCATGTTCTAAGGGGGTGAATGGGAGTGCCTTCGTTAGCTAAGAAGAACAAGCAGAAAAAGAAGAAGCATGAGATGAAGAAGGGAAATTGACACGAATTATTCGTAGTTTGTGTTATGTCCCAATTTTTATGTGCACATACCCTAACTTTTATGTAAAGAAGTGGCGGGTCACCTTGGTTCGACACCCAGTTTTCGCCAGTTTCCTCTGTCTCTGAACTCGTATCCGCGATCCCCTAAGCGCTGAACGTCCAAGCTTAGGTTGCTCCCTCCCGGGCCTGGCCAGGTTCGCCTGGTAGACACGGTCAACAGTCTCCCTACGGAGGCTGCTCCACGACCGCCAGCCTAAAGGGACGGATAGTCACGGTTAGAGGACCGAGGATGCCTGACGATCTTTAGCGCCTCGCCAAAGCATTCAGCCCGTCGTGTAGAGGGTTTACGGTTCAGAGGACCCCTAGCCCCCCGCTTAGACCCGCCAACACAAACAGATATCATAGAAAGATTAAAAGTTTGTCACAAGACAAGCAGATTTGAGAATGTGAACGTACAGTATTGTTGGTTTTGCTGTTGCCATTTTGTGGATTAGTATTAAGGCAGGAAACTCATGATTGACCCTTCACACAGTTTATATCCTTTTGTAATTCCAGTGGTTTTTGGTAGCGGAGTGTATCATATTGGATAATGTAAAGAAGATTCTGCTTATTGATGATGATAAAACAATAAGGGAAACATTATCGTTAGCACTGGAAGATGAAGGCTTTATTGTAGACACTGCTGAAAACGGAAAAGAAGCAATCTCCAAATCGTTTGAAAACTTTTACAACATTGCAATCGTTGATTGGCGCCTACCAGACATTGACGGAACAAAACTTCTAGGCAAACTAAAAGAAACCACCCCTAAAATGGCTAAACTAATGTTAACTGGTTTTCCGTCAATGGACAACGCCATCGATGCTGTAAACAATTCTGCTGACGCATTTCTTGTTAAGCCAGTTCATTTCGAGAAACTATTAGCAAAAATAAATGAGCTCCTCGAAAAGCAAAAAGATGAGCAGAAATTCAGTGAAGAAAAAATGACAAAATATCTTGAAACAAGAGTGAAGATGCTTACCAAAAAGAAACAAAAATGATGACTTGGTGCCTAGATTGATTCCTGTTTGTGACAACGAAATGATTCTACGAGTAATCGAAAATGGGCTAAATGCCCTAGGAAACAGCCCAAAACAGGCAATCTGGATTTTTCTAGAAAACGACTACAACGTTAAACGCGACGATTTACCTGAAAACATTGAAGACTTTAGTGAAGGACTGCAAAAAATCTTTGGCTTAGGATACAAATTCTTAGACGCCCTATTCTGTCATTACCTCCAAGAGGAAACAGGAAAACAGTTTCCCGAGAATCTTACATTTGTTGAACGTATTGAATCATTAGTCTGTGAAGAAAACGAATTACTCAACAGCAAAATAATGAGATAGGATGATTGATTTTTGCATTTAACATCTAAGGTAGCCAAAAAACAAACAGGAACTGCCTCTTCGCCCATCGTTTTGCAACAGAAATTAGATACTGCAAAAGAGAACTTCTCTATTTTGTTCAACCTCTTGCCTGACCCAGCTATGATAATTGACAAATCAGGCAATTTTCTTGAAGTATCAGACAGCGTAACAAAAGAAACAGGCTATACTAAAGAGGAATTTCTTGAAACAAGTTTTCTGAAGATTCCCCTTCTGAGCACAAAAAGCAAAGCCAAAGTTGTGAAGAATCTTGCCAAAAGGATGATGGGACTAAAGGTTGCACCTTACGAAGTTGAAATTATAAGAAAAGATGGAGAAAAATTGCGTTTCGAAATCAATGCTTCAAAAATTGAATACAAAGGAAAGGCTGCGGACCTAGTTTTATTCCGTGACTTGACCGAAAGAAATCAGTTGATTAAATCGGTTGCTGAAAAGGAAGAACGTTTTCGAGACATCACAAACAACACTGGGGATTGGGTGTGGGAAGTTGACAATCAAGGTCGATATGTTTACACAAACTTGTGTGTTAAAGAAATACTGGGATACAAGCCCGAAGAAATATTTGGCAAAAACTTTGCTGAATTTCTTTTGCCAGAAGACCGAAACACAGCAACTAAGATTTTTGAAGACATTACCAACAAAAAACAGAATTACGAGTTCACTAAACGATGCATTCACAAATCTGGAAAAGTAGTTGTGCTAGAAACTAGAAGCGTTTCTGTATTTGACCAGAAAGGGAACTTTGTAGGAATACGAGGTGTCGATAGGGACATAACCGAAAAAAACGAAATGGAACAAAAACTGCTCAAATCTGAACGATTAGCTGCTGTTGGAAAAGTAGCTACGATGGTTGCCCATGACCTGAGAAACCCCCTGCAAAGCATTGCAACTGCCATGTATTATTTAGAAAAAACGATTCCAGAAGAAAACAAGAAAACAACCAAACTCATGACTAGTGTTAAAGATGCGGTGAACTATTCCGACAAAATTGTCAGAGAACTTCTGGATTATTCTGCAAAAATAAAACTTGAACTATCCAAAACTGACCCCCACAAAATAGTGGCTCAAGCATTTTCAACAGTCAGTGTTCCATCTAATGTCAACATATTCGACGAAACAAAAAATACTCCAACAGTTTATGTTGACGTCAACAAAATCAGAAGAATATGCGTCAACATTATCCTAAACGCATTAGATGCCATGCCCAAAGGCGGAACATTAACAGTGACAAGCAAAAAAGTAAATGAAAACTTGGAGCTTACGTTTTCGGACACTGGAACAGGCATGAACAAAGAAAACATCAACAAAATAATGACTCCGTTTTTTACAACCAAAGCAAAAGGCATGGGACTAGGACTGGCAATATCCAAACGGATTGTCGAAGCCCACAACGGCAAAATAATTGTCAACAGCGAAATCGACCAAGGAACAACATTCACATTGATATTACCGATAAGAAAACCACAAAAAACAACAAACAAGCCGCCAAAAAGAGTAAAACAACTAAAACAATACAGGCGCTAGCTCAGAAAGGAACGCGTGTGTTATTCATCATTAATACTTTATTTGTTCTCGTTCTATTAATAGAACAAAACCGTTCTTGTACTTAGAGCTAATAACCGCTTTCTGGAAGGCTAAATGTGGTGAAATAAATGAGAATCGGATCAAAAATGATCATTATCGGAATACTTTCATTGCTAGTAGGCACCACTTTTGCTTCGCCACTTCTAGTGTCAGAACTAGACCCAGACAACATCAAGCCATACATAAAACCTCCTTCTAACGCTTTAACATCAGATATGACCAGTGAAGTGTTGTATGCCAACTTCAGTATAACTCCTATTCCCGAAAACGAAAAAAGATTTGACCTTTCCTACTTTGTTGTCCTAAACATCACCAACAATTCTGACGAACCCGCCAACGTTTCTTTTGTGACGTTTGATGCTCAGTTACAGGATTACACCTGCCCGAAGGCAACTTAGGGGGATCAGCGTCTGGTCTGACATGGACGGCAAAAGAAGCATGGGTAGACGACGTTCACTATACTCTGTCATGGGTTCCTAACAATAGAGGCGCTGGTTTCGAAGAAAGCTTTGATTACCAAGGTGACCCAGAACTCGACGGCGAATGGATAGAAGGCGTGAAAATCCAAGAATACTACATCAACTACGAGCTAGCTTATACAAAAATCAACATGAACGGAACAGGGTAGACGTAACAGGCAGAATCGAAGTAGAACGCCCATCCTATTGGCCACCACACGAACAACCGATGGACGCAGTACTCATTTGGGACTGCAGAAGCTTAACGCAAGAATCAGTGTTAGACAGTCATGAATTCCAAGTTCTGGAAATCCCCCCAGAGGTACTCCTGAAGCATTCAATGAAATATGGGCACCTCATGAATCAAGGCTAATCGCAGTAAAAGGCGCACGAGCAGTTCAAAGCAAATACTTTGAGCCTGAAAAGCTTGAGAAGCTGAAGAATGAAGAAATCGTGTTCACCACCAGAATAAGCACTCGGGTAACAGTTGATAACTGGACGGATTCTGCACTCTCGGAAGACAGCATACAAGTTTTCGTGGAACAAACAGTTGACGGATACGTATACAGCGTCTTGCCTGCAGACACAATATTCACACTGGATGAGTTTGGCGTGGAAGTATTCATTGAGCAGAGGAACACACAGTGACCAGCACAGAAATTCAGGAGCCTGAAGGAACAACACTGAACGTTTACTCGTACGTCGTAAAGCGGGGCAAACCAGTAGGTCCACGGGAAGTCATGAGAGGCGCAAACCTTAGCAGCCCAAGCGTAACCTACTGGCACCTGCAAACTCGAAAATACGGGACTACTGGAAAAAAATGGCGCAGGCGAATACGTGGTCAAAGAAAAAACAAGCATCAGCGGACAAATCTGGATTGGACGAAACCTAGTTCCAAGACTGATGTGCCATTCCCTTTTTTCTTAGGCATACTAATCGTAGAATCAATCATCGTCTCTGTCCAATTCTACTACACAGGACAAATACCAAACATTGCACTCCTATACCTGATACCAACAAACAGAATCGCATTTGCACTAATTTCTCATGGAAGGCACATTGCTACACAAAAAAAGCTAACATAAAAACTTCAAAAGTTTGGATTAGAATAATGGAGATTTGCTGAGACAAAATCACAGTTGTTGATGAGTGATGAAACGTTTCCAACAGGGTTGAAGGATAAAGACGTTTCATTTCCTGTGTTTAAGTCCTTTTCAGCTCTCCATCATTCTTCTAAACTTCATTTACTCCCAAAAAAGGGGGAGGGAAAATTTGGTTATTTTCGTCTCCGTAGTGCTAGGTATGCAACTGCTGCTATGATTGCAACTGCAATGACAGCAATTATGATTGCCATGTCTGTGCTGATCAGTGGGTGTTCTGGCTGTATTGTTCCGCCTGCTGCTGCGGCTGGACCAACTACGACCTTGGTTGCTGCTGCACTGCTTCCGTATGCATCAGAGCCATCAAATGAGGCAATAATCTCGTATACGCCTTCATTTTCTGGTGTCCATTCCATACCAAAGTTGCCGTAGTAACCATCAGATGTGGTTGTGCCAATTTCAACATATGAGCCATCTGCGCCGATTGCAGTTAGAGTTACTGGAACTCCATAGATTGTCTCGTTGTGGTAGAGTCCGTCGATTGGTCGTTTGACGTGGATGTAGTCCATCTGGGTGTCCATTGAATCAACTGATACACATGGTGTTCCTGGCTGTGCGGGTGACATATCAAGAACAGAGCCAGTTATCATGATGGGTGAACCTTTTGCTACACCAACATTTGGTGCCATAACAGTGGTTTCACTTTCGCCCTTGCCGAATACATACATGTATCCGTCGTAGCTGTTGCCTGCTGTCAAGTAGCCATCTGATGCTGCTCCTGGGTTCATTGGTGCGCCTATCTTCCAGATACCTTCGCCTGTGTAGGCGTCGATACAGTGAAGACTCCAGCCCCTAGTGTAAGGTGCAGTAGCTGTGTGTTCGCTGTTTCTTGTGTAGACTTTTCCGTCAGCAACGATGCCATTTCCGTTAAAGGAGTAGGCTTCTACGCCTGTGCTACCAGTGTAAGTGGTTTCGAATGGAATTGCTGGGTCGTTATAGTGCCAGACCAATCCGCCTTGTGCGATGTCGTATGCTTGGACACCGTCGTATGACCAGAAGTAGGCCATGCCATAGGCTGCGGCTTCGTCATAGCCCCAGAATCCACCGAACGGATACGAGTTACCTGTAAACGACCATTTGATGTCTCCAGTTGCCATGTCAAGTCCAATTACTTCACCTTGGTTGAAGCAGATAACAGCGACTCCGTTATCAGCAACCGTGGTTCTTGGACTGTATGGAGCATTCTCAAAGAATCGTTCCCATAGTACCTGTCCAGTAGTTAGGCTGACACCGACACATTCTCCGCCCCAGACTGCGTTGTCAAAGAATCTTCTTGTGATTACTGTGTAGCCAGTATCCAGGTCTGCAGTGCCCAATCGTCCATACCAGTTCCATTTTGCGGATTCTGGATATGCTGAGCCTCTGTAGCTTGGACATAGCCTGTAGCTGATATTGCTTGATAATCGGTCTTCGAAGTTTCTTGCAGTGGATAGGCAGCTCCAGTTATACAGGTAGGTTGGATAGCCGTTGTCCTGTATGCTGGTGCGGTTCCAGAAGTGGGATTCCATGTAAGGGTCAACAACTGAGTCGCTTGAATCTCTAACACTCAAGAAGTATCCAGCTCGGAAGGCAAGTATTCTACCAGGACCACCTTCGCCTGTTAGGTCATATGTGCTGTATGTACCAGTGAATGGGTTTATTTGATAAAGTTCGGTTGGGTTGCTTGTTGAATCTACTGCTATGAGTGTTGCTGTGATTGGTCGTGCTGCGCCTGCTCCAGGTACTGCAGTGTCTTCTGGTTTAACGTATGCAATCCATTGTGGTGTTACACCGCCCTCAGATGTGGGTATTTCGTAGTAGATTTCTCCTGTCTGCAGATCATAACAACCTGCAACGCTGCCCACTCCAGGCACAGTGTAGGTATCATAGCATCTTCCCATGTAAATTACATCAGGAGTGCCTACGCTACCGAGGTCACCGTATACTCCAGCTTCTCCACCGATAATACCTGCTGTGTCGCGTTGCACATTCCACACAACGTGTGAGGTATTTGGTGCTGTGACGTATGGACCATAGTAGTCAGCGTCACCGCTGTATTCAGAAAATGTTTCTTGGTATTCCCATGGGTAGTTACCTGCTATTTGTGCCCATTCTCGGTGCTCCATAGAAATTGGACGTGTCCAATAGTCTGTGGGTAGGTTAATTAGTGGCCATGAATAAACAAAGGCTTCCTGCACTGTCAAGGTCTGTTGTGGGGTGTTACATGGAGGATAGTAGTCGCTGTCGTAGTACATTGAGCCTGGGAACTCTGTTGCTTGATATTCTCCGTCGTTGTAGTAGCCTGCTGGGTTCCATTGTCCAGGAGCGAAGAACTGTAGTGTCCATTCTCCGACTTGGTCAGCCAGATATGGGAACCATGCAGTTCCGTCAGCTACATACGAGTCGATTACAACTGTGTTTGATGTGCCATCAGGCTTTGTGATAACTACTTGGTAGCCTATCCGGAAGCGTTCTGCGCTTGGTGGTGGTGTAGTCCAGATGTTAACTGTGAATATTTGGTTAACACCTATTGGGTTTGGCGTGAAGGCAAGACGTGCCAGCAGGTTAGGATATGTGTAATCATAGTTTTGGCTAGCTGCTGCATCTCCGATTATACTACCAGACATCCCTGTTGTCTCAGGAGTTCCTCCGTGTTGTCCATCCTCTTGAGCTTGCAACGGCAATGTCAGTACCATAAAAGTTGAAAACATCAGAATTACTGTGACTAATAGCGCGGTTATTTTTGATTTTTTCTGTAGAATTTTCATCGTTCTCATTCCTTTAATTAGTAACTCATTATCCAGTCAAAGCGTATTTAATATTTTTGTAACGAACCATAAGTAGCTAAAAATAATCAACTTCAAAATCAAATTAGGTTTATTTTTTTAATTTGATATAGCAAGTATTAAATGAAGCAAACACTATGAAAATCATTTATTAGTCAAAACAGATTTACTCTGAAAAGGCTGAAACTGATGGAAAAGATTGATGAAATCGATGTCAAAATCCTAATGGCATTGATAAAGGATGCACGTTCAAAACTGACAGACATAGCACAAGAATGCAACATATCAATCACAGCGATAAAAAACCGAATAGACAAGCTAGAAAAAAACAAGGTAATACTTACACCAGCCTTGGACATTGACATGCCCCATTTCGGGTACAAACACACGGTGCTAATCGGAGTCAATGTAGACCAAGAACACGAACAAGAAATAATCAAAATAGTAAATGAACATACAAAAGTAGCAGGCATTGACCAGACCATCGGCAATTATGACTTGTGCCTATTTGTTTTTGCAAAGAACGTAAAAGAACTCGACAAACTAAAACAAACAATAAGAAAACAGAAAGGAGTAAAAAACATCGAGATAAACATCTGGCACAAAATGCACCCAAAATTTGACAACATCGAAATAGAGAGCACAAAACGAGGGTGAAACATTTGGATAAAATAGACAAAGCCATACTAAAAGAGTTGATAAAGAATCCCAAAAAACCATTCCAGCATATTTCAGAAAAAATTGGAGTAGCGCCAGTCACTGCACAGGCAAGATTCGAAAAAATGAAGAACAATGGCGCAATTCACGGAACATTTTCAATCCTAGATTTGTCTAAAATCGGATTTCAGGGTAAAGCATTTCTGCTCGCCAAAGCCTCTAGAGAATACGATGCAGAAACTGCGATAAGCAACATTTTTGAAATTCCGAACGTGTTTCTTATTTCCGAACTCGTTGGCGTATATGACTTGCTAGTTATGGTAGTGTTCCGAAACATGGCAGAGATACGGGAAATAGTAAACAAAATCAGAACACTGAACACCATCGAAAAAGTTGAAGTTTCGCTGACCAATGAAGTCAATTTTCCGCTTAAAGAAGAGTTCACAAAAATACAGCTCTTTGACAACTAGAATACCAATAAAAAGCAAATCAATCTATAAGGGTTATTTTGCTCTGGCATATGCCTCAACTAGATCACGTGCAGAAAGAATTCCCACAAGTTTTCCATCTTTTGTTATCGGCAGCCTCTTGATATGTTTTGAAGACATAATTGCAGCCGCATCATGAATACTACTCCCTATGGGCACAGTAACAAGTGGCGAAGAACATGCTTTGCCAACAGCAATTTTCAGTGATTGGTCTTTTGCCAAAAACTTTGTCAACAAATCACGTTCAGTAAATATTCCCATAGGCGCCCCGTTGCGGGTTATGATGACACTGCCAACACTTTTTTCGCCCATAATCTTTGCTACGGCGTCAACAGGAGTCTCTGAATCAGCACTTATGATGCCTTTACTCATAAAATAGTCAACTTCAAACCATGCATTCATAGTTTCTGGAGTATCTGGAAGACAGCGAATCAGGTCAGCCGCAGTCACTATGCCCACAGTTTTTCCATTTTCGCTGACTGCAAGCCGCCGAATCCTTTTCTCAATCATCTTTTGTGCTGCCTCCTTCACGCTGGAGTCTATGGAAACGATGGTTAACGGAAACGACATGTCGTTCTCCACTTTATCCTCCTTGATGCTTGTGCCTCCAGCCAGCCAATCTTTTTCTAGCGCAATTTCTTTATCCACTACTGGACGCAGAAGGTCTCTTTCAGTGATTATGCCCACAGG
>CAVYYP010000003.1:0-152691 GCA_963772765.1 Candidatus Bathyarchaeota archaeon
TGCGCTTGCGCGCATTTGATACCAAAATTATCCTCTTAGGCAAAGAAGCCTTTCTCTATTTTCTCCGAAATAATACTAAACATTCGAAAAGCAAACTCCGCTGTTCCAGTTTAACAGGAACTCAACATAACCAAGCTTCATCAATAGAACAAGCCTAGCGTTTTCAAAAAGAATAACTTGGTCATTTTCCATTGCCCAAAGTTCCATGTGCAAGTGAGTTCCTAAATTTGTTATCGACAAATGGCTTTAGCTTCTTCCAGCGTTGAGGAGCATTTTTCTTTATAGTATTTATAAAAATTCGAGGCGCGGTTGGTGCGGTAGTCGACTTCTTTCAGATGGAAAAAAAGTAACGTCTTGAAAGATTAGGTATCGGTTATTACTGAGAGTACAGCGAGCTCTACAAGCAAGTATAGTTAGTGTCGTCAAAACCAAATTTATTGATTTCTTGAACGAAATTCTTGGCTGTTTCCAAATTGTCTGTGATATTCATAATTTTGTTAAAGGCAAATACCATTTCATTTCTAGCATTCAAAAGTTTTTTTAAATGAGATTTCCGATTCGGTGAAATTCAACTCAATTTTTCCATTTATTCTTTAGTTCATGCAATAGTTCAATGAGAATATTTTGGAGTTCTACCAAAACTGTCTTTTCACTTTCTCCGATGGATTCATCTGAATTGATGACCCATTTTTTTCATAAAATCAGAGGTATCCATGTTCCATTACCTTATGCGCGCGGGTTTTCCCAAAAAAGTGGGAGGAAGATGAGTTCCTCTTTATTGTCGTCTTCTTAGTGCGATGTATGCTACTGCACCTATAATGCAAGCGGCTACGACTGCGATGACGATTACTAGATCAGTGGTTGTTAGTGGTATTTCTACTGTTGTTTCTGGTTCTGGTGTCTGTTCTTCAGGTGTGGGTTGCTCTGGTGTTGGTTGATTGGGTGTAGGTTCTGTTGGTGGTTCTGTAGGTGTTGTTCCGCCTGAGCTTGGTTCTTGAGGTTCAGGTTGTATTGTTCCGCTTGCTGAAGCCGCTGGACCTACGGTGATGTAAGTTGAGTCTCCGGAACTGCCGTAAGATTCATCGCCATCAAATGCGGCAATGATCTCATAGGTTCCTTCCGCGGGTGGAGTCCACGATATTCCAAATCTTCCATAATAACCGCTGGTTGTTACTGTGCCGATGTCGTAGTAAGAGCCGTCCTCACTAACTGCTGTTAGTACTACTGGAACACCAGTTATTGTTTCATTGTGCCATATTCCGTCGATTGGGACTTGCATGTGCAGGTAATTCATTTGTGTTGTCATTGATTCTTTGGCTACGCATGGTGTGCCAGCTTGACCTGGAGACATGTCAAGTACTGTTCCTCTTATAGTAAAGGCGGTTCCTTTTGGCAATGTAACATCAGGTGCTGTGACTGTCGTCTCTGTTTCACCTTTACCGAATACATACATGTACCCGTCATACAGATTAATAGCTGCAATATATCCATCGGCGACGGCGCCTGGAGTCATGGGTCCCGTTATGTTCCATATGTTTTCGCCTGTAGTGGCGTTGATGCAGTAAAGCTTCCATCCTCGGGTCTGCGGCTGACCTAATGTGTGCTCAGTATTGTATGCATAGATTTTTCCGTCAGCAATAACACTAGCTTGGAACCAAGGATTATCATCATATGGGCTTTCAAATGGTACATTTGGAGCTACAAATCTCCAAGCTATTTTTCCATTGGTCCAGTTGATAGCATAAAAACCCGCATATGATTGGTCAAATAACGTGCCTCCATAGTTGCATACAGTGTAGGCTCCAAAGTCTCCCCACGGATATTCCAGCATGTCACTCTTCCAGGCGAAACTGCCATCATCCAGATTCCAAGCATCCCACCATCCGCCTAACATACGCACGGCATACTTTCCATGATCTGCGACCCCCGTGTTCCCGCTAAATGTAATGTCATCAGTTGTAGTATTCCACAGCAATTCCCCTGTAATCAGACTGGCTCCCAATACATGTGTTCCATGGCTTGTTCCCATGCCCGGATCAACTATCGATTGTGTGCTTACAGTAACCATCGATTCATAGTCCGTTGCCCCTAATCTACTGAATGGGAAGGTTATATTGCTCATTACCCTGTCTGCGAAATCCGTGGTACTTCCCTCTATAGTCCAGTTTATCAAACGATATTGACCGCCACCTAGGTTCTGCACGCTCAAAACATAGGGGTTTCTGTACAACGTCCCTGACATACCCGGCCCAGTATCAAGTATAGTTCCTGTCCATGGATCATATTTTACCAGCTCATTGCCTATCGATACTAGTCTATAACTTGAAGTCCATTCTGATGCCGACCCTTGCACTTCTTGGAAACCCACTTCGTACATAATGTTTGTGGGCGCACTTTCACCTTGTTCTAGCGGTCTTTCCCAATAGATGTCTCCTGTGCGTATATCGTAACACTGCCAATAAGTTTGTGAGCTTGTTCCAACTCCAGGTTTTGAATAGGTTTGGTAAGCCCTTCCTGCGAAAATGATATTTGGAATGTTTGTATTGCTACCAAAGGGTCCTCCCAGATAGAATGAAGAATATCCGAACTCCCCACCGACTAGACCTCCAATAGCATACTCCCGTTTCCATGCTATGTGGGCTGTGTTTGGTGCTTGGACATAAGGAGTGAATTTGTAGTTGCTGGCATATACATTTGTGTTCGCTGGCCAGTCAGGGCCTCCTCCTATACTATCAAATGGATAATGTCCTGCAATCGACCACCATTCTCTGTTCTGAGGAGATATTGGTCGTGTCCAGTAGTCTGTTGGAAGTGGAGCTGGAGGCCAAGGTAACACATAGTTTTCCTGCACGATTAGTGTTTGTTCTGGTGTAGATGCTTCTAGGTAGTATGCTGAATCAAGGTATGTCGGGCGATTAAACATGCCATACGGTCCTGGTGGGAGGTCTTCTTCATTCTCATAGACTATTCCGTCGTAGTGCACCATCCTGCTGGGTAGAAGTTTGCTGCTGCTGTAAACTGAACCTTCCATTCACCAACTTCATCAACAATATAATTAAACCAAGCTGTTGCGTCTCCTTGGTAAGAGTTCATTGGACCAATAACGTCTTTACTGCCATCTGGCTTTGTGAATGTCACTGTGTATCCTGACCTGTATCGAGTAACGTGGGTCGGAGGTTCTTCCCACAGGTTAACCAAGATCATCTGACCTTGTCCAGCTATTTCAGGACTAAAGCTCAAGAAAGCTGTACATTCAACTGTTACGCTAGGAGTTACACCCTCAGGTGGTGACGTTGGCCATGGAGTTAATTCGGGTGCTCCGCCATGTCCATGATCTTCTTGAGCGTGGGTTGGAATCGCCATTAGTGTAACAGAAACAATCAAAAGAACAATAGTAATTGACGCAGTTATTGTTGTTTTTTCCATTTTCTTCACCTCTAATGAGGCTTATACTAAGGTGAGGCTTCTGTCGCCTTAAACAACCGAATTAGAAGAACTTGATCACATCAGTTTTAGATGAAAGGTGAAAAATAGCGCAGAACTCAGATAATATTGTTTTCTTGAAGAATAACATTAGAAGTGTCCCCCTTTGTAGATTAGGTTGTCTCGGACGACTTTAACCTCATCTATAATAAACGATATAACCTTTTCAGTATTTTAAACTTTTCATAATTAAGAATCTAAGAAAACTGAGTTTAAACAAATTTCTAATTGAACAACAAAAGGTCTGAGAGTTATCTTAAAAAAACATCAAATTACCTTAAAAAACAATAAATTGCCAAAAAAAGAGAAAAAAGAGCTCACATCTTTCATTAAGAACCATCATTGTTTGCATACTTTATTTAGACCGTTTGGCAATTTTAATCTCAGAGTGGAGGCGTGCCTATCATATTAATGAATTGAGTTATGGGCAATAAAATTTTGCACGCTTTATGATGTTAAAATATTAAATATTAGTTGATTCTAACGCCTATATCATAAGTATAATTTCTAAACTTTCTGGGGTGAATGCTTGGATCTGATTCTCGGGCGAGTAAGCTTGCCGAAAAATGTACTACCAACAAGTGAAGAACTCTTTCGTCTTATTTTTGAAAATACTTCGATTGGGATCGCAGTAGGATATCCGACTGGGCGCCTGATCGATTGCAACGGTGCATTTCAACGAATGCTAGGCTATACCAAAGAAGAACTTGTTGGAAAACTTTTTTCAGAATTTACGCATCCAGAAGATGCAGAAAAAGAGTGGATTCTAGTCAAAGAAATAGAATCTGGAAAGAAGGACCATTATGAAATTGAAAAACGGTATGTTCGTAAAGATGGAGAAATTTTTTGGGGGCTAACCGTAAGCAACCCCATTCGTAAACAAAATAAAACAGTTTTGGCCATAGCTAGTATTGAGGATATATCAAAGCGTAAGAACTCAGAGGAAGAGCTTCGTCAAGCTAATCAGCGATTTCAAGCTCACATGAGAAATGCTCCTGAAGCCGTGATTGAATTTGATCTCACATGTTTCGTATAACCCGATGGTCTAGAGAAGCAGAGAATATTTTTGGTTGGTCAGAGGAGGAAATTTTAGGAAAATCAATTTCTGAGATGCAATGGGTCTATGAAGATGACATAGAATTGGTACAGCAAGTATCGTCAGATATGGTTAATGGAAAACGCAAAAGAAATGTGAGTTATAATCGTAATTATCGAAAAGATGGGTCAGTTATTTATTGTGAATGGTATAATTCTGCTATCTATGACTCAGATGGAAATTTGGTATCTGTTTTATCATTTGTTCTTGATGTTACTAATAGAAAAATGATGCAGGAACAAATTATTGAAAATGCTGAAAAATTAGAAAGGTTAGTTGAAGAGAAAACTAGGCAATTAAAAGACTCGGAAAAGCTAATTACCATAGGTCAAACTGCGGGTATGGTTGGACACGATATCCGTAATCCATTACAGAGCATAATAGGAGCAATTTATTTAGTAAAGGATGAGGTCAAATCGCATCAATGTGAGGCTAGGCAAAAGAACAATATTCTCGAACTTTTAGACATGATAGATGATCAAGCAACCTATATTGATCATATAGTCTCTGACCTGCAAGATTTTGCACGAGAATCTAAACCGCAACTAACTGAAACAGATATTCAAGAGATGATCATTGAGTCAATTGAATCCTTAAAGATTCCTGATAAACATAGAAGCTATTACATTCCTCCAAGAAGATCTGAAAATAATAAAAATTGATCCTGTATTCGTAAAAAGAGTGATAACTAATCTGTTAGCAAACGCGATCCAAGCAATGCCTGAAGGCGGAACAATAATAATTAGAGCATTCCGCAAAAACGATAGCATATATGTATCATTTGAAGACACGGGAGTGGGAATACCTGAAGAGAACAAAACAAAAATTTTCACTCCACTTTTCTCGACAAAAGCTAAAGGACAAGGTTTTGGGTTAGCGGTCTGCAAGAAACTAGTAGAAGCACAAAATGGAAAAATCACCTTCGAAAGTGAATTAGGAAAAGGAACCACATTCACTATAAAGCTACCCATAAGTAGTATTTGAAAAAATAGATGTTGTTTTTGGGGTTAAAATTAATTAATAAAAACCAATAAAAACGCTCTAATGTCTTAACCATGTTCTAATTACACCGATTACAATCATCGCAATAATTGCTATTACAACTAAATTGAATTCCCAAGGAACTCCAATATTGTCAGCCTGATTCATAATAAACAACACAACTATGATTGCAGTTATGCCATACATGGTTGCTAGTATTCGTCTCATACTCTAAATATTAGAAGGATTGTTAAAAAAAACTTTTTAGAAAAAATTGACAATATTTTGTTTAATACCTTTCGTTGAGCGCGCGCTCGAATAGAAGAAACGAGAGTTTGGTGGGGCAATCGCGCGCACCATAATTTCAGTGTGAGCAGGATTGAAAGTAGTTTTTATTCTAATGTTTATAAACAACTTATTGCAAATATTTTGGTGAGGGGCTTTTTTGAAAGTTGGAATGTTAAATGGAAAAAAGGTAATATCATCTGATGGAATAGTTCTTGGAGAAGTTGAAAATACGGCAATAAGTGTGGATAACTGGTCAGTTACACATTTACATGTTGATTTAAATAAAGATGTATGTAACTCGCTCAGTTTTGATTGTCCAACATTAGGATCTATTACAGTATCTCTACCAGTAGAAACAATAAGTGTAGTTGGGGAAGTAATAGTTCTAAACAAGTCCATTGAAGAACTAAAAAGCATGGAAGAATTCAAACCACAAAAATAACAATTCTCCTCACTTTATAAAAAAGCGAGAGGATGATACATTGAAATTTAGTGATCTAAAAAATAAAGATGTTTTTATTCAAGATGAAAAAATCGGACACATTGAAGACCTATATTTCGACCTTGAAAACTGGAAAATCACCCATCTTGAAATCAGATTCACCAAAGATGCAGGCTATGAAATTTTGGGATCAAAACTGCCCATCCGTAACATGCTTAAACTTTCTGCATTAAAAGAAGGGGGAGAATGTTGCACATTCAGAGGCATAGAAATAGCAGTCACAAAAACTCAACTGCACCAATATCTAAAACCTCCAATAGACAAATAAAACCACTAATTGCTGTGACTAAGCTAATGCAGAACTGAACAAATAACATAAGCAATACATAACTAAACACTAAAACTTGTTATGATGAAAACGAAATATACAAAAATCAATACAAATCCTTTTTTTCCAATCTTTTCACCAGATAGAAAATACCGCAAGATCAGATTGGAAATTATTGACAACAACAATCAAATCAGAAAAAGCTTCCATTTGAACACGAAGAGGGGCTACAATTAAGGCTAATACTAAAATCAAAGTTATCTTCATGAAGCAACTTCCAATTATATCACCTGATACATGTCAGCATGAAGTTTTCTTACACTATCAATACCACTCACCAATTCGGGTAAACTTGTTCCTAATGCAATAATTGTAGCTCCAATAACAATTTTTGGAATACCGAATATTGAAGCAATGCGCGCGCATACAGTCAACTTGATAAATTTAACTAAATCGATTCTTAGGAGAAAAACATTTTGACAAAGGAAAATAAGGAAAATGAAGTTGACCATTTAGAAAATCGAATTCAAGCTATGAATGTTACTCTTAATGAATTGTTGAATAACTCAAAAAAACAAACAAAAAACGGGAAGCTGGATGGTTAGTTATAGGTGTCACACTTGGTAATTTGTTGAGTATTTCAGTAAACCTTTGGACAGATTATTACATGGAAGTTGTTAAGGTCAGAATCGAATTTGTGGACTTTGTTATTGCAACAATTTTTATGATTGATGTTTTATTTCTCTTTTAATATGGTCGATAAAATAGTATAGGTGAATGAAAAAATTATTAAAAATAGACTTGTAAAACTTTCAATTTAAAAAATTAGTTATAGTTTTTTTAGTTCAGGTCTAATTAAAAATAAGGCAGGTAATATCCAGAACACAAACATCTAACTACTGTTATTTCTTTTATTTCTCCAAAAGGTTTTGGGCTTAAAATTTTGCTAAAAAGCTGATAAAAAAATTGGTTTTACCTTTGTAGCTTTGAGTCCATGGTTTGTTTCTTCAAGTTCAAATTGGACTTTTTCTCCTTCTTGGAGATATGCTGCAGCTA
This sequence comes from Candidatus Bathyarchaeota archaeon, assembly GCA_963772765.1. Taxonomy (GTDB): domain Archaea; phylum Thermoproteota; class Bathyarchaeia; order Bathyarchaeales; family Bathyarchaeaceae; genus Bathyarchaeum. Next base: position 7,675 of record CAVYYP010000003.1, read on the forward strand.
CTAAATCATTACGATGCACAAAAACTCTGTTATTTCTGTTTTTAGTTTCAATAAATCCGTATCCTCGGTCAGCTATCCACTCTTTGACTGTTCCTTTTTTCATCATTTCACCTATTTCTAATTTCAAATAATTTTGCATATTCGTCTCATAATACCGAAAAACTCCAGATTAGAGAGATTTGCTCGAAATTTAGTTAGACTCATATGAGACAAAGAAATCCACCTTTATCCCATATTATCACTTTTTCAGATTACTTATTTTATGCTGGTTTGAGTTTTGCTCCGCAAACAGAGCATTTTCCATCAGCTGTAATCATGGGTTGTTTGTCAACTTCCTTTTTACATAGTCCACATTTCAAATTCTTCACCTCTGAAATAAAATTGAAGTCAAGCGGGGTCTAAGCCTTTGAACTTTTGTTTGGCCCGTATAAAACAACGTTTTTATCGTTTCCCAATCTTTCGCCTTTTTGATTGGTTCACTCATTGTTAGAACGCAAAAAGGTTCTAAGCGTGCTCCCCCGCTGACATTACTAATATTCTCAGCATATCTTATAAACCCTATCTTGCGACATGCGCGCGCTTCAGATGAAATATCATCAATAACAAGTGGTGGATTTACTCCCTTGCCGTCACAGGTATATTTTACAGGCAATTTCTGTTTGTTTTTAAACGCTGGACTCAGCACAGAAAGATTTTTCACAAAAAGCCCACAAAAATAATAAACCATCTTCTTAAAGAAAAACATATCGAATAGCAATTTTTCTTAATAGGAAAGCATGCGTACTTTATATGAGCGCACAAATATACAGATTTGGTCGTCCTTAACTTAATGAACGCTTATCTGCTGATCCTCCTAACGATTCATAATGATAGTTTTTTTTGGCAATTACCAAAGTCTATGTGGGCTGCGGTGACAACAATATTTATGCCTTTGATGCAACTGATGGAACCCAACTGTGGAACTATTCAACAGGGGAAAATTGAGGTCAAGTCCAGCAGTTGTAGACAACATTGTTTATGTTGCATGCACGAATGGAAACCTTTATGCCATTGATGATTCCACTGGCAACAAAATTTGGAACTACAGGAAGAAAAGTACAATATCCAGTCGTATCTTCTCCTGCTATCGCCGATGGAATAGTCTATGTTGGATCCACTAATTCAACAATTATTGCACTTAATGCTTCGACAGGCTCCAAGATATGGGTTTACACTATAGATACTGTTTTGTCTACACCTGCAATATCATCGGGCTACGTTTACGCAATATCACAAAACGATCTATACGCATTCAATGCTTCAACTGGAACAAAACTGTGGAATTTTACATATCTTTCATATTTCCCTGAATATTCCTCACCTTCAGTTGCCGATGGAGTTGTCTATTTTGGTTCAAGTAGAGAAGACTCTTATTTTGGTCGTTTTTATGCCATTAATGCGTACACAGGCGAACAAATCGAAATGAGTTCAAAAATATTCTCAACTCCTGCGGTTGCCTATGGGTCAGTCTATGTAGCCTCAGCCCACAAACTATATGCATTGGGCACATCTCGTTTTACATCCAAACTCACGGTTTTGTTAGTGCCAGAAATATTAATCGTTTCAGTTGTTATTTTCGTAATCTTTCTAGTAGTATTGGGGATTTACAGAAATAATCGGGGAAGAAAAGTAGCTAATGTGCATGCAATTACGAAAGGTCCTGTTTGAGTTTTAAATACATTGTCTTACATTGCATACACCCCTTTTTTATAATCTTGGGACATATGATTTCGGGGGAAATTATTGAAAAATATAAAAAATATTTTGAAAATAGAGTTGATTTCATTTTTTGTTATAGTTCTACTAGTTACGACTGTTGCTGTTAATGCTCAGACCTCTGCAGAAGTTACATCCGTGGAGCCAGAAACAGTTCCAGTACATCCGTTGATAAGCGTAGAACAAGCAATCATAATTGCAGTTATTGGTGTAATAATCTTTGTAGTAGCAGGATACCTCGTACTAAGACGAAGAAAACGAATGCGTGCACCTTCGTAAATTCACAACTTAAGAAATCCGTTTTTCCTACTTTTTAGGCTTAAATTAATGATATTATCTTATTTTTGGCAGTAGGCTTTTGCAGCAGTGCTTTTTTCTGATTTTGTTTTCTGAAATTTTTTTGAAACTAATAGTCAAGCGGTTTAGGATTTCCAAGAAAATTAGGGACAAACAATAAATTGTGTCCGACAAGAATGGTAGTCGTATTGTTGAATGATGGTGGTCGGCAACGAGAGACAAGAAAGTTCTGTTGATCCTTGTTATATTCGCGTTTTCGTTCCTGTTTAGATTTGCCATTGTCTTTCATAATCCGAATCCGCCAAGTTCAGACATTGGATTGCATGGAAGCATCATAAACCTGATTTTAGACCAAGGCAAGCTGCCAACATGGAACCCCTATCACATGGGAGGCGAAACGCTGGCGACTCCTCCGGGATTTCATTTCTTTGTGACAATCGTAATACTGCTGACAGGTCTGTCAGTGGTAACTGCGCAGGTAATTACGGCTACATTTTATAGTTCGATCATAGTCTTTCCTGCGTATCTTGTTTCGAGAAGAATCTGGAAGAAGAGCAGCACGGGTTTGCTAGCGGCGTTCTTTGCAGCTGTGTCAGCGTTGAGTCTTGAGATGATAAGCTGGGGAGGCTACACAAACATTGTCTCTTTGTCTCTAGTCATAACTTTGTTCTACCTGTTCTTCAAGGACATCAGCCATCCAAGGTATAGGCACCTGTTTATGGGTGCACTTCTGTTTGCGGCTCTGACAATTACTCATACATTTAGTTTGTTTATTGTTGCGCCAATTCTAGGATTATATCTCTTTTTGATGATTGTGGGCAAACTCAGGAAAGTAGAGAATCTGAAAATAGGCAGAATGTTGTGGTTTTTTGTTGTTTCAATAGTAGCAGGAATTGTTGCAGTATTGCCATGGATACTTAGGGTATTCAATTTCTATATCAGCGCATCAGAAGAGGGTGCAGCAACAGGTGGACTGGACAACAAAAACATCATACTTGCAAACCGAACAGTAGGCATCGTAATTTTGGGACTACTAATTGTTGTTATTCCTGCAGTGTATATGTTTAGGACATCTAGAAAAAAGATGATAGACAACCATAGCCTATTTTTGTTGGCATGGTTTGTTGTGCCAATAGTGCTGACACAAGCATACCTGTTTGGAATAGTCACAGACTACTCAAGATTCATGTACTTTATCGACTTTCCAGGAATCATAATAATTTCCGCAGGGCTGTTCTATCTTTTCCGCTACACAAGAATAGCAATAACAAAAGCACCAAAAAGGCTGGTCAACATCAAAAAAACTCTTCCTATAACAGTGCTAATCGCAAGCATGTTCATCTTCATCATCATTTCGCCATGGTCAATCTTCCCAGACGATGCCATGGCAAGGGCAAACTATTATTCAACAATACATGAGCCCGAAGCCGCAACACTGGACTGGATTAGAACCAACACCCCCAAAGAGTCTATTCTGGTCGCCGACCACCTTTATGGCTGGTGGCTAGGAGGAATCGGAGAAAGAACAACACTGAGCGCCGCAGACCTTGAATTTCTAATTTATGCGCATGAACTGGAAGTTGCCAAAGATGCGCAGCTTCTTCTTAAAGCAGACTACTATTTCGACAACGACATAATACAGGTTACAGATAATGCGGGATACAACGTTACGGGCAATGACATAGAGTTCAGCATAGAAAAAGAGATCGGATACGATTTTCCAGTATTTCGCATCCAAGAAGAAGGAGTATACTTCTGGTACACAGTATACGACAAGGGAAAAGAAATCAGTGGAAACAGAACCTTGGCAGAAATGGAAACAATAGGTCAACCAATAGTAACCGAAACCGAAGACTATGTACAAGTTAAGGTCAGATACGAAGACGACCTGTTCAAAGTAAACAGAACAATGACACTAAAAAGAGGAGAAAGATTCGCAGAACTATCATACGATGTAGAGGTAAAAAGCTCCCAAACCAATCTCTTCAACATCTGGTTCCCAATGTATACTGGAGAAGGAGGCAGCATGACCATAGACTATGACAACCTTTCGTGGTACGGCTTCTACTACTGGAACAAAATATTTGGAGAAGTAATCTTCCAAGAAGACCTGCCCGCAGAAATCAATCATATAGAGGATGAACCAAAAAAGGTCGAAATGCTGTTCAGATACCCAAATCAGAGCATAATAAACATCAAGATGCTAATAGGAGCATACAACGCCAAAGACCTAACTTGGCCAGAAGAAGTCATAGACAAATATGGCAAATTTTTGGAGTCCCCGTACCAAATAGAAACCACAGAACCAATATACACATGGAACTATCTGGATGTAATCAAAAAATATGACGTCTCATACATAATCTGCAGAAACCGAGGAGCATACTCAAAGTTTGCAGAAGACCCCAATTTCAGGTTCATATTGAACAATGATATTGTTGCAGTTTTTCAAGTAATCAAATAGTCTCATGAGCGGCAGCCTTTTGCTTTCACATGTGCGATTGATTGAACTAGTTCATCCATTTCGTTGACAGTCACATGCTTTATTATTCCAATCATTTCAGTTCATCCCCATCTATATGAACTCTAATGAGCAGGAGCAATTTAGTTCCATGGAATAGAACACGCTGTTCTTGTTCCTGAACACCAGCCGTGAAACAGTTATTGATGCCTTTTTGAAAGCTTGAGAAGAATCTTGGAAACCATTCTCTTTCTTTTCAGGTTGATTTGTAGAGTTCCAGTTTCCATGCAATCTAAACAGACGTTAAACTCGCTGGTTAACTTGTCATGAAATACAAACTTGCAGGGATAAACCGCAACAACCTCATCGCCGCAGCAATCACAGAAAAGGTGCTTCATGACATTAACCCAAGAATTAAGAGAGCAGAAACAGCTTAAAAGGAAAGTTTCCTAGAAAAAAATGCTCAGAAAACCGAATTATTTACAAAAAACGATATATTACCAGACAAAAAAAGAAAGATTGAAGTAATAAACCTTCAAAGACAAAAAATGGCTTATTGGATTTTTTGAAATTTCTCTTTCACTGCACCGCAGATTGGACATTTGTCTGGGGCTTCGTTTTCTACTGTGTTTCCGCAGACTCCACACACATAATATGTTGTATCAGGCAACGCTTTCTTTGCATCCAATGCTTCGATAGCCTTCGAAAATAGTCCTGCATGAATCTGCTCAACCTTGTTTGCAACATCAAAACTCCAAACAGCCTGCTTGTCGCCTTCCTCTTTAGCGACCTCTATGTATTTTGGATACATTTCATTAAACTCGAAAGTCTCGCCTGAAACAGCAGCCTTCAAATTCTCAAGACTGGATTTTACGTCGCCAATCACGTTGATGTGATTCAGGGCATGAACAGTTTCTGCCATGGCAGCCGCCTTGAAGAGTCTCGCAACTTGAGGCAACCCGTCCTGTTCAGCTTTCTTGGCAAATGCCAAATATTTTCTGTTGGCTTGGGATTCTCCAGCAAAAGCTGCTTTAAGATTATCAGTGGTTTTAGTCATCAAAATTCACCACCCAAATAGAACCAAACTTCGCTATTAAAAATTCTGGAAAACATGAACGCTGGCTGCTTTCAATCACAAGTTGTATTTTGATCTGACATTCCCTTGGACAAGGTAGGCGATAACTATAATGCTAAAGGGAATTTCCCCTAAGGCTGCAGTCTTTGGTATACCAAGAACAGAAAGCAAATTGAATACTGTCAACGTGTCTAGGAAAATGACAAATAAAAAAACGACTATGGTGCCGAGCCATCCTGAACGTTTTTGCAGCCAAAGCAGATATGTGAAAATCAAGGTTAGGCATCCATAGATCAGAGTGTAGATGCTATAGATGGTTGGCTCTAACGAAAATGATATGGCTGAGAAGTTGCCAGAAAGCATCATGAATCCAAAAATTGTGTGAATAACGCCGACAACGAATTGGATGGCGACCAATATGACAATGCCAAGTGACCGCCCTCTAAAAGACAAGTCAGGTGGTTTGTTCATATTGGAAGACCATTTGAAATATTTAGACGGGTGGATTTTCCTGAGCGGATGGATTTCTTTTTCTTGTCAATACGACTATTACGAACACAGCAACAACTGCAACCAAGACTACTCCAACTAAGATTACCAGCAAATCCAGCAAATCATTGCCTGACGGAACATAAGTTTCTTCATTGGAAGCTGCTTGGTCAAGATAAAGAGAAGCAGCCTGAAGTTGGGATATTGCATCATCCCAATTTTGTTCATCAGCATTTGATGTTGCTAACGAATACTGGGTTTCTGCCTGTGCCAAAAATGATTGAGCTTCAGGGCTTTGGTAGTTTGCATCTTTAGCTTCGGTTATTCCATTTGATACCTGTGTTTCTAGTTCGCTGTAAAGTTGTTGTGCAGAATTCTGAACCATAAGACTTAGAGTTGAGGAGTCCCATGAGAACTCTGTTGATGCGCCCTCTATGCCGTCGACGCCAACGTAGTATGTGTGCATTCCGATGCTCACGTTTTCAGGAATTGTAATAGTTACTTCTGAGAAAAACTCGGCGTCATTAGCTGGAACAATCACAGGGTCAGCAGACAGGTCATACCCAAGGAAACGGTCTTCTGTCATCCAGTCAAAATGAAGACCAAAATATGAAATTGTCAAGGGCTCAGAGCCGTCATTTATGAAAAGCACCGTAACGGTTGGGGCACTGCCAAGATAGGGCGTTTGGGTTGACCAAGCAACAGACACCCTTGCTTCATCTTGTTCAAGAGCAAAAACAGCACTACAAGACATCATGTAAAGAAGAACACATAAACAAACAGCCACTACGTGGTAACGAAGGAATTTCACCATATTTCACCCGCACCGATATAATTCGACGTTACACGATATATGCTTTAAGCAACCCCACCCAAAAAGCACAACAAAAAATGAGCAAACAAAACACGGAGAAATACTGATATTTTAATTAGGGAAATGCCGATTAACATACTTCTAGCCCATCAACAGTAGAGGACAAAAACATGCTGCAAAAACCTAAACTATCAACCCTAGAACTAGTTTTTGTCCTAATCGCAGCATCCACACTATTTGCGGTCACGTTTTATCAGATGTCCACGTCAGGAATACTGCCCGGAAACGACCCCGCAGTACATCTTGTAAAATCAGAAAAAATTGTAACAGACCACAGAGTCACATACAGCGCAGTTCCATGGTACCCGCCACTATTCCACACAATAGTCGCAATGCTCCAAATATTTGCAGGAACACTAGACGTGCTTGCCGCAGCATTTCTCATAAAACTGCTTATTTCAACCCTTAATGTACTGATGCTGCTGTCGATTTATCTTCTTTGCCGAAAACTGTTCGGAATAGGAGTCGCAGTAACAGCGTCTGTTTTTACTTTTATGTCCATTCCAATGTTTGAAATGATATTCTGGGGAGGCTACGCAAACTTTCTGGGCTTAGCCTACATTGCCTTCATCTTTTATTTAATCACAAAAGACATGAACGACATAACGAAAATGTTTCTCCTGTTTGTGGGAGCATTCACTATCGTAATGTCCCATCAGCTTGCAACATTCATTTTCGTTCTGCTATTTGTTCCCATCTTCATAATGAACACCCTGAGCCGCTCAAAAAGAAGAGTCCTAGTCTATCTTGGAGTAATAATAGGCGGCGGCATAGCACTTCTGGCATGGTACGCAAGAATAATTATCGAATACTCAAACATGATAATAGAGCACCTGTTTTTTTCCATGACAGAAAACATCTACACCATCTCTGGAGTAGAACCAGAAAGGCTAATCAGCAACAGCTTCGGAGTATCTCTAATCCTAGCGTTATTCGCGATTCCAGTAACAGTTATTCTGCTAAAGAAAAAGCATAACCTCAAAGCTACAATACTGATATTTTCATGGCTTGCAATCCCATTTATCCTGTCACAGTCATACCTTTTTGGACTCTACCTGCCATACACCCGCTTCGTCTACTTCTTTGCCACACCAATAGCCATACTAGCAGGAATATTCACATACAGCCTAACCAAAATACCCGCAATAGTAGACAAAAAAATAGGTTCAAAAATCAAAAACAGGCAAACAATCATTAAACTAACAAAAATTTTGGTAATAGTAACAATAGTTGCCCTGTTCACGTCACAGGGCGCATTATTCCTTGAGAGGATAGAAACATTCTCCAATTTCTATGAAAGAGCCACAATATCCAGCTACGACACAGGCATCTGGATTGAACAGCATTCACCACCCAATGGAACAATCGTCACCGCAAGAAGCCCCGGCTCATGGTTCAACATCTTCTCTGACCATCACACAATAGAGGAAACAAACCCGCTCTATTCCAGAAACGCAATCGCAGAAACCGTTATCTACAGCTTCTATGAGATGGAGAACAGCCGCACGCTTGTCCGAGAATACAGTCAAGTAAGCCCGAGTGCAGGCCAAGAATACTATATTTCACTGTATAACATCTGGAAGAAGACAATGAGCGTCCCAGATGATGAAGCCAGCTTGATTTATGTTGACCCGCATGGAATATGGATATCAACCAAACTTAATGAAACAGAGAAAACAGTTTACTGGAACATAAAAAGTGACGAAGAGGCACAGCTTGTCACCCAATACAATGACGAGCTATTCAACGCCACAAAAATAGCGACATTCCGAAGCAACAGTTCCGTAATCAACACAAAATGGATAATTGAAACACACAAAAATCTGGCAAACGTCAAACTGGCATTCACAAATAACATGGCACCAAACTTCAACTTCCAGGAAGCTCTTGCACCCGGAATTCTTGAATGGCAAAATCCATGGGACAACGCCACATACGTCAACGAAAACGGACACTGGGTAGTAATAGAAACATCTGCAGACAACCTGCAAGGAAACACGATAGCATATTTTGCGCAACAAAACCAGACTTTGGCAGTTTTTGATTTTGAAGACAAGCCAGATTGGCTCATTTTTGGTGCTCTAGAAAATCGTGCAATCGACATTTTGAGAGTCAGATACGAGCTAGGCTACATCTATGCAGGAGACGAACAAGAAGTCTCATATTCGACTCTTCTTTGCACATCCGATTTCGAGGACATAAAGCAGTTGTCAGCCGATGAACTGATAGGTCAATATGATTCAAAAACTACGCTGGAGATTCAAGCAATAGATTATGTTACATACATTGAGGAGTATGACATCAAATTTGTTGTCGTTGACATAACAAAGATTCTTACAGAGACCACGCCCACTCCTGACCTAGACAAAATCTATGACAACGGCAGAACAGTAGTATACACAACAAAACGATAAAACTGGCTATTTTTCACGCAAGCTTTTCGGAATATAGGCACATGAGGGGTCAGACTCGAAGATGTCTCCGGTGTACATTTGTGCTCTGGTTCTGCATCCGCCACAGATGTCGTTGTATTCGCATACGCCACATTTGCCTTTCAGGTTGGTTTTGTCTCTTAGCTTCAAGGTGAGTTCGGTTGTTTGCATCTCATCCCATGTCTGTTTCAGTGACTTATTCTGTATGTTTCCCAGCCTGATGTGGTCATTGAAGCTGCAGGGAATGATGTCGCCGTTTTCGATTACGCTCATGTATTTGCCTGCAATCGCACATTTGCCAAGGAAAAAGTTCTTGTACCATTCATCAAAGTTTGGCATTCCACGCTGTTTGGCGACCCGTGCATAGAAGGGACAATACACGTTGATGTCAGGTTTGCCCTTGTAATTCATGCTCAGGTCGTAGACGTCATTCCAGATTCTTTCATACTGCTGAGGAGAAGGATTATGTGAAAGGTGCTCTGGAGAGTCATTGAATGGAACAAAGCCGTGAATAACAACCCATCTTGCTCCGTTTGCTTCCGCCAACTTGACTATGTGCTCCATGTCTTCGACGTTCACATTGTTGTGTTCAGAATCCACGTTTGCAAGTGTTGCAACAAGGCAGTCTAGAAGTCCAGCTTTAGAAGTCTTTTCTATAGCAGAGACAGCCTTTTTGTATGCTCCTTTTCCGCGTATGGCGTCGTTGATTTCTTCTTTGCCGTCAATGCTTACTGAGATTCGGACTCCATGCTTGACTAGTGTGTCTAGGAGTTTGTCGTCAATAAAATCGCCGTTGGTTATGAGGCTCACATTCAAGCCGATGCTTTTGGCGTAGCCTATAAGTTCTGGAAGGTCTTTTCTGAGAAGTGGTTCTCCGCCTCCTATTCCCAGAAAGGTTGCCCCAAAATCGTAGATTTGGTCTATTATGCGCATGGTTTCTTTTGTTCCAAGCCTGTCGGGGGCAAATGGGGTTGATGCAAAACCGCAGTGCAAACAGTTACTTGTGCAGGATTGGGTACATCGCCAAGGCAAAATAAACAGGGGTCCAGTTTGTCTCACAGATTATCACCATACGCAGTTTTTACAGTTCAACGAGACAATAAAACTATTTCTAAAATGTCTTTGCTAATTTTAGCCGCTTGTATAGACAATAATCACAAGAATTAGGAGAAGTAGGCTGAAGGTGACAAAGAAGTATATAGAATGTCTTCTTGCCTCTGACTGCTGGTAGAACCTTCTTGGACGAACACCTTTGACGCGCAACATGATGGTTCCTCCCAATTCTAGACCAACAACATAAACTAGTGTCAGCATCAGCGCTCCCGAAAATAGTCCAGCATCCATTAGGGCTAATCCTATTCCTGACACTGCTGCAGGAGGCAAAATGGCACTTGCAACACTTACACCAACCAGCATTTGTGGCAGTGCAGAAGCTAAAGCTAATCCTCCAGCTAACCCGATTATTAGTCCTATGGCGATGTCGATTAAGGTGGTTTGGCTTCGAAGATTGATCTGTGAAGTGATTGGTAAATCAAAGAATAACGATGCAAAGTATGTGATTACTGCTGACAAAGCTATTGCAGACACTACCAGAATGATGATTGAGGCTTCAATTCTTACGAGTTTCTTTACTTTTCCTATGCATGCGTTCACTGCGAAGGCATTGATGGGACCAAGCAAGGGAGACAGAAGCATTGCGCCGATTACAGTAACAGGATTATCTAGGAAAAGCCCTACAACAGCAATCAAAGTGGCAAACAGAGCCATGAACAATAGTTCGGCAGTGATGTTTGTGAATTTTTCAGCAGTTTCTACTAAGCGTTCAAAAGGATTAGCTGGCGGGGCTTCTTCAAGCACTTTTTTGGCTACTCGATCAACATGAGAAGAGATGTGGGCTTCAACATTGTAGACACTGAGCGTGTTCTCTTTTAGGCGCGTATCAATTACTTTCAGAAGTTCTTCAATCGCGTTATCGACAAGCTTGTCAGGAATCAGACATGAAAACGCTCCACAGGCTTCATCTCCTATCTTCACTGAAGAATAGGTGTATGACAGCTCCAAGCTCTTGAGCACTTCGCGAACATCATCTACTTGATTTTTTGTTACAGTAACTTCAAGTCTCTTCAATGTTTTTCACACAATAAGTCAAAAGTACAAATCATATTATGTTCGTAGAACCTTAAATTGATTGGCATAGGAGTATAGTTTGGGTTAGACGTAAGTCATAATGAAATTTCTCAATCGTTTATGATTAGACAAATATCGGACAACCTTTTTTGAAGTGCTAATAATATGCGTTTCCAGCAGCCGCGTTACTACGATTCCAGAAACAAGAATTGGAGCAGCCAACAAGATGTTGTGCAAAAGACTTAGAGAACCAAATACCAGCAAAGCAGGAACCAAGATAGCCGCAGCAACCAACCCCAGCAACAAAGAACGGATTGTGGAATGAATCCTCTGCAACCAAGTGATAAGAATTAAACCCTTAATCACCTCTCTTTTTTCCAGCCCACATTCAGATTTCTTGCTCGCATCTTCCAAAATAGTTATCATACTTCTTGCATAATCAACGTTAGACAAGTGTGCAATGGTTCTGGCAAAAGAAATGCTGTCTAACTCTTCAACAGTAGCATTTTCGATAGCTTCCAAAAACTTTCCAGAAAGGTCATCAAGTTCAGCATCGTCAGATAGCTCATCCTCTATCGACAAACCTGAAACCCCCAAACAATAGAACTAAATCGAAAGAGAATAAATTAACTTATTGTTTTTCATTGAAAAGCAAGGACACATAGCTGTTCTACTGCTCGTCTTCATTATGCTCCTGCTCATATTCACGGGTTTCACGTCTTGTTCGAACAGATTTTCCTAAGGCTGCGGAAAGTGATGCAACGACCAGAAATGTGATACCAGACCATAGGAGACTGCCAGTGAAAAAGAACACGACAATTCCAGATTAAAACTGCTAAAGGAAATGCTAGCAAAAACTCCAGAGCAAACATAACTATTAACCCAATGATTAAAAGAACTATAAGCACCCACCAAAAATCAGGATCAGATAAAGGAACTAGCTGTAACATATTCAAAACAAAATCTCCCCTACTATAATGTGAATTACACTCAATTAAATACTTTAAGACAAAGGGCAGCCTAACGAAAAGATATTATCAGTAAAACGCCTAGTATTATTATGGGGGAAATTTTTGGAGAATGTTAAAGTTCGGGTTCTAAGCGATAGCGACCTTGACGCACTTGTTAGAATCGACAAAAGCATTTTCGGAGTAGAAAGGCGCGAGTTCTGGAAAAGAAAAATCGCATACTCAGACATTTATCCTCGTCCCGCTCTGGTAGCAGAAGTAGACGGAAAAGTTGTCGGATTCATACTAGGATACGTCAGTGGCTGGGAATTCGGAATACCTGACTCAGTTGGATGGATAGACACAGTAGGAGTTGACCCAGCGTACCAAAGAAAAGGCATAGGAAAACTACTGTTTAGCGAACTAGTCGAAGTTTTCAAGTGTAGCGGAAAAGAAAAAATGCCTGAAACAGAAAAAGGCAAACCCAAGGTAGAAGGAGTGAACATAATCAACACCATGGTAAACTGGGACAGATGGGACCTCATAGAATTTTATCATGCAATGGGATTCAAAAAAGGCAGCATGCTCAACTTGGAACAAAAAATACGCTAAACAACAAAATCAAAAAAAGAAAAAGAGAGGGAGTTTGGTCTTTGCTTAGTTTTTTTTGCGTTTCAGATATACAGATGCGACAGATACAGCTACGACCAAACCAACTATAGTGAAGACTTGTATGCTTTCTGGGATTTGTTCGGGGTCAACTTCTGCAACAGTCCATGTTGAGAAGTGGTCAGTTTCGCAGACAAGGTATCCATCTTGGTTCATGTAACTTTCAACGACTTCCCACTGATTTTGGGTTTGGTTCCAGTACATCCATGTTAGTCTTGAGGCATTAACTTCTCTGCCAAGTTCTGTGTTTAGTTCAGTTTGGTTGATGTATAGTCTTAGCTGACCTTGAAGTTGAAGAGTGGCATTGGGTTCCAGTCCCATGTAGAAGTTTAGGGTTTGCTCCATCACTGCTTCTCCGTGGGGCGGTGTGGCTGTTACGTTCATTGCGAGTGTCATTGTCTGGTTTGGTTCAACCGATACGCCAACTATTCTGTTTCTTACCTGAGGGTCTAAAGTCATGTTTAGTTCGCAGCTTGTGGTAGTGTTCATCATGAGAGTGAAGTTTCTGTAAAAGAAGACATTTGTCTCCATTGCCTGCACCTGTTCCATATACATGTTGGGAGTTATGTCTGTGCGATTGTACTGCATAGCATCCATGGGCATGTCAGGCGGCATGTTGTTGGTTCCGGACATTGATTCTCCGGGCTGAGCTAGGGTTGTTCCAAAGCAAAAACTGGATAGCGCCAAAAGGGATACGAGTGTAACTGTTAGTATGCCATTTTTTTTGGTTTTCATTCATTTCACCTCGTCAATTATCTTAATATATAATACAGTCGGGGTGATAAGGGATACTGTGAAACGAGCGTTCCAATAAATGGAATGGATTTTCCGTAGTGTCCCTTAATTCATACTTCAAATACGTATTTAGGTGGGGATGACAATGAACAAAAAAATCCAACTCACAACAATAGCCGCACTAATGCTACTGATAATCTCATTCAGTTCTATTTCTGTCGTACTAGGACAGACATCCGAAGAAACACGAGCAAACCGCATAGTAGAAGTTGCTGAAAATGCAGCAGAAAAAGTCGGCGACCTTATTGACCTTGTTTCATCAAATTCCACTATCTTAGAAATGATAGACGATGCCGAACTGACTAACGCATTAGATGGCAACATCACATTATACAATACAGGACTGGAAAACGTAACAAATGCTAACGAATGTCTACTAGTAGAAGATTATGATGAAGCCACTGCAAACGCAACAGAAGCATTGACCATATTCAGGGAAGTTTACAGATCAATCCACCTCATACTATACGAGGCTGAAGTGACAGTCGGGCAGTATATTGACGCCGATGAACTTGAAGAAGCAATAGACCGCTCACTTGCAAGAGTTGACGAACTGAAAGAACTGATATCTGAAGATGCCCCAATATACGATAACCTAGTCGAGGCTGAACAACTGCTACTGCAAGCAAAAACAGAACTTCTTTCAGATAACATCACGGATGCAAAAGCTGACCTAAGGGCAGCAAACGTCTTGATAAGCGAAATCTGCCAGTACCTTAAGGAAGCAGCTCAGGAACTAAATCCTTCGCGTATCAGAGACTATTGTGAAGATGCACTGCAGGTTAGGGAAAGGTTCAGAGAAAGATTTGGACAAGCAGAAAGTGAAGGCTTTGACGTTAACGGATTCCTTCAAGGCTTAGGCTACCAAAATGAAGATGACTTTATGGCTAGATTTGAAGAAATGGTAGAGAATACACAGAAAACAGACAACATCAATGACGCTCTTGGCAATCTCCAAGAGATTGGTAAAACAATCAGAGGCATGGACAGCACCCTAACACATGAAATGGGACAATTCAGGGCAATGCACGGACAAGGAGGCAGCGGACAAATGCAAGGTAACGGCGACAACGGACAATATGGTGGCACTCAAGGAGTAAACGGCGGTTCAGGACAAATGGGCTCTGGCGGCGGCCATTAACCTCTTTTTTCTTTTTTTGTTATTTGTTGTTTTTAGATTCTAATCGGTTTATTTGTTCAACTAGTTCTTTTAGGCTTTTTACAGTTATTGCGCCCTCAGCCTGTAGTTTCTTCAGAGCCTCGGTAGCTTTGCCTTTAGTGAAGTCTCTTTCTTCTATTGGGCAATCCTCGAGTATGAACACGGGAATTTTTTGTTCCAAGGCACTTTTTGCAGCATCCAAGTTACGCAGGTTTCCATCACCAAACTGGGTTGGAGTCACGACAAGAACGTTTGCTTTGCCAAGCATCTTCAGGTTTGTTTGGTGTGCTTCCTCAGTTATCGGAGAAAACGGAGCCTCATTAGCGGTTGGAATAGAAAGAAGCTTAGCAGTTTCGTGGTCAGTATCCAGAAGGTTAAGAACCCCAGCAGTCACGCGGTATCCCTCATCAACAAGCGTCTTCATCACTGGACTACCAGTTCCAGCTCCACAGACCAAATGAACAAGAATACTCTTTGGCACAAGATTGATGGGTCTTGAAATTGGAATCATATGAAGCTGACCAGTAATAGGATGCTTCTTTACGATGGTATCAACACTGAACACTTTCTTTACGTTGTCACTTGTAAGAGTGTCGTTTGCTTCGCCAACAGCAACAATCTTGCCGTCCTTCAAAAGAATGATAGAATCACAGTAGCGGGCAGCCAAATTGAAGTCATGAAAAACTGCAACAATCAGCATGTTCTGGGTTTCACACAAATGCTTGATTAAATCCATTATTTCCAGCTGATTACTAATGTCCAAGGTGAGTAGTTGGCTCGTCCAGCAATAGGATCTGAGGTTCCTGAGTAAGGGCACGTGCAATAATCACACGTTGCCGTTCTCCTCCGCTTAGCTCAGTAACGGGTCTGTCAGCAAACTCCCAAGTATGTGTCAATTCCATTGAATTCTTTGCGATTTCCAGATCCGTTTTTCCCTCCATCTTGAACCGGGTCATATGAGGATTACGACCCATAAGAACAACTTCTAGGGAAGTGAAATCAAAAGAAACTGGCGTACTTTGAGGCACAACCGCCATCTGTTTCGCGATATCCAACGGTTTCAGTTTGTATATGTCCTTATCTTCAATGAGAATTGTTCCTTTCTTTGGCTGCAGTACTCTGCTTATACTTTTTAGCAGGGTAGTTTTTCCTGACCCGTTAGGACCAAGAATCCCCAAAAATTGACCACTTTCAACAGAGAAATTGATGTCCTTCAGAATATCAACGGACCCATAAGAACAGTCAACGCCGTCTATTGTTAATCTCACCAAATTTTGTCACCTTATATGCTGTATCCTTTACTCTTTCGACGAAGTAGATAAATGAAAAATGGTCCACCTACAAATGCAGTAATTACTCCAACAGGTGTTTCGGTTGCACCCATTATAACTCTAGCTATACTATCACTCGCCATAAGAAAAGCTGCGCCCACCATTGCAGAAGTGGGAAGAAGAATACGATGATCTGGACCTACAACAAGCCTCGTCAAATGAGGAATTATTAAACCAACAAAACCAATTAAACCACTAATAGAAACTGCAGCAGCAGTCATCAGAGTGGCACAGATAAGCAAGATCATTTTCACTTTTTCAATTTCGACACCCAAATGGCGCGCCTGATCTTCTCCTAACGCAAAAATGTTCAAATCACGTGAATACAGATAAGCAATAATAAAACCAATAATAAGAAAAGGAAACACAGACCAAACATCACCCCAGCCGTGAAGATCTGTAATGCTTCCAATAAACCAGAGAGTTAATCCATGAAGAACGATTGTGAAGCAATTGTTTGCAGGAAAGTGACTATTGCCACTTTGGAAGTATGTTATAGCAATTCCTGTCAAAACAACATAGTAACAGGCACATCGGAACCATATTTTGAGATAGTATAAACAAAGAGAACAGTTACTAATGAACCAAAAAAAGCAAAAATTTGCAAAGTGTTCACACCAAGAAGCGATATACCAAGCCCGAGAACCAAACACAAGCGCTGCACCTAATGAAGCCCCAGACATTGCACCAATGATGTACGGGATCAGCCATTGGATTTCTGAAAATTCCTTGATATATCACACCAGCAGTTGCCAAACATGCACCGACTAGCCGCCAGTGATTATGCGTGGCAGCCTGAGTTGCATAATTATTGTTTCAGCAGTTGAGATTGAACTAGGAAGAGAAACCATGTCGCCTAGGAAAGGAACGTTTTTGGCAAGAATCAGCAAGATGTCTCTAAAAGGAATGGGTTCGTAACCAAAGTTAAGTGATAGAACAAAAACAACACAGAACAAAACTAAAAGAGCCAATAAATATAGCTTCCAGTGGGAAAAATGCCTTTGATAGCTGGATTTTAGTGTCTGTGGCTCATTGAGGTTCACAAATTGTTTTTAAAAAAAGTAAAAAAGGAGGGTTATTTTAGGGTTGTCCAAAGATTTCTGGATGAACCATCTTTGCGATAGCTTCTAGAGCATCAACGAGTCTTGGACCTGTCCTAGAGATTATGTCAGCATCGATTTCGTAGATTGCATCGTTCTTTACTGCAGTTATTTGGTCCCATCCTGGACGTTCTTTTATAGCTTCGATTGTATCGTAGAAGTTAGTTGTGCTCATATACATATCAGGGAAGAACATCACATCAGGATTCTTTGAGATAATTGCTTCCGAGCTTACTGTTGGCCAACTAGTAAGCGCATCGTGGAAAATGTTTTCTCCGCCTGCTAAAGTGATTAGTTCGTCAATGAATGTGGTTGGACCTATACTCATTATTGGGTCGTACCAGACTTCATGGTAAACTTTTGGAGTAGTGGTTACGGCTGCTACTTCGGTGACGACATTATCGATTCTTGCACGCATATCAGAAACTACTGCGCTGGCTTCAGCGTTTTTGTAAGTTGCCCTTCCAACCAAAATGATGTCAGATAGAATGTCATCAAGACCTTGACCTTCGACAACTAAGACGTTATAACCCAGATTAGATAGGCTTGCAGCGGCATCTAGACTTCCAGTGCTTGCCAGAACTAGGTCAGGCTCTAGAGCAACTATGGGCTCTATGGATGGTCCGTAGTAGTTTCCGATGCTGGTCATGTTGCCTGCTTCTATCCATGCGGTGAAGTTGTAGGGATAGTCACAGAAGTCTGTTACTCCCACAACGTTGTCACCTGCACCTATGAGAAACAGGATTTCTGTGTTACTTGGAGCAAGCGAAACTATCCGTTCCGGAGGAGAATTAAAAGTAACGACGTAACCTTTATCGTCAACTAATGTTACCTGTTCGTATTCGTTGATTTGTGCTTGCTGTTCTTCAATTGTTTGTTGATATTCTTGCATTTGTGTTTGTATGTCATTTAGTTGTCCTTGCATCGTGTCGATGGTTGATACTTTGGTATCTAGGTCGCTTATTTGCCCTTGAAATGTGACGAACCCGTAAGCTGAAATAACTAGTGAAACTACCGCTAAAATTGCGATTACATATGTGATAGTTTTGTCCATTGGTTTCTACACCCTTATAGGATGGATTATCCATCCATACAGGTATATAAAATTTCCGACAAAACACAGCAAAAAAACAAGAAAAAACCCAAAAAAGCAAGAATTCTGGACCAAAAAGAGGTCAAACAATTGACACGTTAAGATATGCCATGCCCTGCCCCGTCTTCTTCTCCACAGAACCTACCTTGAACGCCCTAGAGTAAAGTGGACACTCAAGAACAAGTGTATGAAATTCTCCATTCTCACCCAGAGGATCTACACTGCCAATCTTTGACAGAAAATCGGCTCCAGTTTCCTCACTGATAACAAAACCCAACCATTCCTCTCCCAAATCTTTCAGGTTCACACCAGTAATCAATGCCTTGTAGCCTAAACCAAAAATTTCACCAAAAAGCTGTGACGTATCTCTCCCATATATGGGCTCAAGAAGCTCAATGCCCACTTGCTTGCAGAGAGCATCAAAAGCAGTCACATGATCTGCAACATCTATGTCTCCAGCAACTAAAGCATCGACATTGAGGTTCTTTAGAGTTTCAGGCAGAGCATCCTTTGATTTGCAGTCAACAATCGTCAATTCTTTGCCCATACATTTTGCTATCATCTTTAGGGATTCCAAGTTTTCTGCATGCGGAGAAGGCCAAGGAAGTGTGGGAAGCAAACTTACAAGATTGTCAACTTTTACTCCTTGCTTTTCGACAAGTTGTACAGAGTATAGTGAATCTTTTCCTCCAGAAAATAGGGCTGCTGCATTCATTTTAAACACCAACAAGATCAGGATGGATTATCCAACCATATCAGATATAAAACTTACTACAAAAAGAGCAACAAAACAAACTAACAGGCAGAACAGATTATCTTCCCTAGCAGCTCTAACGACTCAACGAGTCTGGGTCCAGGTCTAGAAATAAGGTCCCTTTCAACCTCATATAGAATGCCTTCTTTAACAGCCGAAATGCCATTCCAGCCTTGCCGCTTTTTCACATCCTCAAAACTGCCCCAGAACCGGGGAACACCAGGAACAACTGGAAAAACCAAAACGTCAGGATTTCGTTCAATTATATCTTCAGAACTGAGTAGTGGCCATTCTGTAGCCGAATCAGCAAAAACGTTTTTCCCGCCAGCCAACTGGATAATATTGCCAATCCAAGTATTTTGGTTTACACTAATGTAGGGGTCGTTCCAGACCTCAAAGTACACTTTGGGGCGATTAGAAATCTTCTTAGACGCCATAACGACAGCGTTTATTCGCTGTCTTAGATTGTCTACTAGCGCTTTTGCTTCTGTAGCATTTCCTGTTGCATTTCCCACAGACAAGATATCATTAAGAACGTCGTCCAGACTATGTGGAGCCAAAATTACAACATTTATTCCTAAACTTTTGAGCCTGTTAGCAACATTTACTGTCTTTTCGCATCTGCGGCTACACTTTATCTTGCAATTGTTTGTTTTCACTGTACACTTAGCTGTAGAAACAAAAACCAAATCAGGCTTAAGACCCAAAATAGTGTCAACTGACGGATCCCAGTAGCCACCGACTCTCACTGTTTCTCCAGAATTAACTCGAGATTCTAGCTCATCAGGATAATTGCAGTGATCTGTCACGCCAACAACACGGTCGCCTGCACTTACAGCAAACAATACTTCTGTATTGCTTGGAGAAAGCGACACTATCCGCTTTGGTTTAACCATGCCAGCGTAATCGGTCATATTTGATACCGTTCCGTTGCCTCTGTTTAGGCAGAAGTTAGAACTGGCACGTGGCTTTAGAATCTTTCTTCACTCTGGGTTGTTACTTTACGGTGACAGATTTGGCTAGGTTTCTGGGTTTGTCAGGGTCACAGCCTTGTTCAAGTGCCATATAGTAAGCCAGAAGCTGAAGCGGAATGACAAACGGTATCGGAGACAGAACTTCAGGCAACTTAGTATCTATTTCGATATAGTCATCAGCTAACTTTTTGACTTCTTCATCGCCTTTCTCAATAATAGCAATAATGGAGGCACCACGAGCTTTCATTTCCATTATGTTTCCGATTATGCTTCTGTGCGTAGAATCCTTTGGACATATGAAAACAACAGGGAATCCGTCCTCAATCAGACTAATTGGACCGTGCTTGCTTTCGCCCGCAGGGTACGCCAGTGCAGGAATGTAGGAAATTTCCATAAGCTTCAGTTTGCCCTCAAGAGCTACAGCGGAACCCATTCCTTTGCCCAAATAGAAGAAGCAATGTCTGTCGCTGTATTTTTTAGCTAACTGCTTCACTTTTTCTTCTTCACTCGAGATTATGCTCTCAACAATGTCAGGTATCCGTTCAAGATTTTCTTCTAACTCCTCAATTTCCACATGCGAAACTTTTCCCCTCTTCTTTGCAAGCCGTATAGCCAACTGAGAGAGCACAGAAAGCTGAGAAGTGAAAGTCTTAGTAGCAGCAACACCGATTTCTGGACCAGACTGCTGAACAATATAGACACGAGAAACACGAGTCAAAGTAGAGCCAACAATATTTGTCAATCCCAAAACTGTGGCAGCACGCAATCTAGCATTCTCAACAGCCTCCAACGTATCAGCAGTCTCCCCAGATTGGCTCACAACAAGTAGAGTGCTATCAATGTTGACAGATTTTCCATGCTGCTCAACAAACTCGGATGCTACAACTGGGTGAGTTGCCAAAAAGGACAACTTAGAAAATAGGTAAGATGCAGCTAAGCAGGCATGATATGAGGTTCCACATGCAACAAGGAAAACTTCGCCTGCACGGTCAAGAAATGTTGTCATGAGTTCCAAGTATTTATCCTGCAGTCTCAGAGTGTTTCTTAGGCGCAAAGGCTGTTCATGAATCTCTTTTAGCATGAAGTGAGGGTAGCCTTGTTTTTCTGCAGCTTCTGGAGCCCACTGAATAACTTCAGGTTCTCTGGTTATTTGTTTCCAGTCGGAAATAGTGCGGATTTCATATCCTTTATCGCTTAGAATGACGAGTTCTCCATCTTCAACGATTACGGATTTATTTGTTTTAGAAAGAAAAGCAGGAATGTCCGATGCAACATATAGGCTATCGTCGCCTACACCCAGAACAAGAGGGCTTTCTTTTCGGGCACAAACAAGCTTGTCAGGCTCTACAGTTGAGATAGCGCACATAGCATAGGAGCCATCTAAACGCTTCACTGCTTCACGGACTGCATCAACAAAGGATAATCCTTTCTTGAGATTGTCTTCTATAAGGTGTGGAATGACTTCTGTGTCTGTTTTTGATTTAAAAACATGTCCAGCTTCTTCCAGTTCATTTTTTAGTTCAGTGAAGTTTTCGATAATACCGTTATGGACCACAGCGATTTGGTTGTTGCAGTCAGTGTGAGGGTGGGCGTTGACTTGGTAGGGTGCGCCATGTGTTGCCCATCGTGTGTGTCCTATACCCAGCCGCCCGGGAAGGGCGTCAAGGTTGTGCATTTCGTGGACTTCGTCAATTTTTCCGCTGTCTTTTTTGATGAAAAGTTTGCCGTTATCTATTGTTGCTATTCCCACGGAGTCGTAGCCGCGGTATTCAAGTTTTTTTAAGCCGCCATGAATTGTTGGGGCAGCTATTCCAGTCTTTAGGATGCATCCAAATATTCCGCACATTGTTATCTACTTCACTTTTTGTTGATTTTTTAGTTGGATAGTGTAATGGTATCTTGTTGTGTAAGATATAGTTAAACAGAAAGATAGGCTATAAGCATTTTTAGGATTCGTGTTTTAGAACTATAAGATAAATTATAGAGGTTTAGCAAAAAAAAGTCTTTTTTACCGTACAAGTACCGTTACTGTTTCAGCTATAGCGGTTTATCTAGCGTAACAAGATACAATACACATGCAACGCCACCACAACAAATATGAAGACAAAAAACTAAACAAAAACACGGAGAAACACAGTGGTCCTTTCAGACTTCCTCTATCCCGGAGAAACAATAATATTCCAAAGCAACAAAATCTCAAGCCTAAATGACAACTTCTTCTTTTTCATAACAGACCAGCGAATACTACTCTACAGGCGACGAGGAGTCCTACTCAAAAAAGACAGAATAATAGCAGAAAGAATAGAAGACATCCGATCAATGCGATACGGCGAAAAAGGAGTATTACGCCGAAAAGGAATCTTGCTCATCGAAACATACAGCAAAAAAATGGACCCCCTCATCGGAAAGGTACGAGACATCAAAGCAATATGGCAAGAGATGCAAAAATACATCAGAAAAGACCAAGCAAACTACTAGCAGTAGAGCAGATCAGTCTCGGCTGAGCCCAAAAAAGAAACCAACAATGAAACTGGCAATGAAAGGAACATTAGCCAATAGCGGGGCAAACATTTCCAGAGCAGGATCGATAGCAGTTACAAAGTTTGATGCAAGGTCTGATAATCCGCTGTAGTCAACGTCGATGATATTTGTGTAAGCCAAAAAAAGCAATGAAAACACTATGACGATGAGGATTAGGGCAACCTTGAATATTTTTTTCAGAATGTAGCCTATGAAAAATCCTCCGATTCCGCCAATGGCTAGCTGGAACAGGATGGGAGCGAGTGAGTCGGCTATTGTTAGGTCTAGCATTCCATCACTTTCTACGCATCTTGCTCCTAATAAAACCTACCGTGTAATGAATCAGCCAAAGTTGTGCATAAACACAAATTATAGCATACGTTATGTATTATTTCTTGTTAATGAATATATGAAAACAAAAACATAGCCACATTTAGCTAATGAAACACCAGAATCTAGACAAAACAGCAAACTGATTGCCCGCCAAGAAGACAAAAATAGAAGATAACCACTAAAAAAATATTTATAACAAAGAAGGCATAAGCTCAACTATGAAAAAGAAGCTGCTGCTCAGCAACGAAAGATCAGCATTAACATCAAAAGACATAGCAGTATTTAGTGACCCACAACGACTAAAATCAATTTTAAACAATCTCAGCTGGAAAATTCTCCAAATTCTCAGCGAAAAAGAGATGTATCCCATGGAAGTCGCCAAGAAACTAAACATACACGAACAAAAAGTGTACTATCACATCAGAAAATTAGCCAAAGCAGGCGCAATAAAAGTCGTCAGAGAAGAAGAAAAGAAGGGAGCAATAGCAAAATACTACAAAGCCACATTTCCAGCGATGGGAATAGAACTTCCTTTTGGAAACCAGAAGATAAACAATTTTCCGGTCGCCAACATAGACGAAAAAATGCAGCAGTTCCTAAGTCCTATAGTTGTTGAGGGAATTTTTGACGGAAAAATTGTTGTGGGAAGCCCAGACCCGCATGGACCGTTCAAAGCAAAAGCAAGAGACGGACATTACGCTGCATACTTGACATTCTTTTTGGGTCAATTTGTTGAGTTACCTGACGATTTTGCGATCAAATTGGATGTTGATGTGAAAGCAGAAAAAGACGAAAACAATAATCTGCTTTTGGTGGGCGGACCAGGAACCAACTTGATTACTCAAGAAGTCAATGAGCATTTGCCAATATGCTTTAAAATGATACCTTCTGATCACGGCTTTGTCTTGGGAGGATTAGTGTCAGAAAAGACAAAGAAGGTCTATACCGCAGACAGCATGGGAGTCATAGCACGGATACCTAATCCGTGGTATCCAGAAAAAACAGTGATTGTTCTTGCAGGCAACAAGGCAGTTGGAACAAAAGCATGCGTGCTTGCATTAACAAAGTTTTGGAATAAAACACTCAAGAAGTTTAATGGAGACAAATTTGCTGCAGTAATTCAGGGATTTGACCTTGACGGAGACGGAAAGGTTGACTCTATCGAGGTTCTAGAATAGATGAAAACTGTAACTGTGACATTTTCTGCACATGGACACAAGAACATACTGGCAACACACAAAACAACATTAGAGTTCACAAAAGAGCAGCATCTGACCAAGAGGGGCGACTGTATAGTGGCAGTAGGCTCGACAATTGCTGCAGTTGATTTGCCAGTTGAATTCAAGAAAGCCGCAACAAAAGAAAAATCGCAGATAACATTGATAATCGAAGTGGACAACCTAAAAGAGACAATAAAGGCAAAGGGAAGCCCACAGCTAACATTTATGCATCCAACTGATTTGGTTGTGAGAAAAAGCAGCTACGTTTGTGACAGAACGTTGGCAATAGAAGCAGACAAGGCGTCCATTGACTTTTCGGGAGAACTCATCACAAAACTAAAGGACCCAAACCAGAAAGCCAAAATCACACTCATAGCAGAGGGTCAGTGAATTTTTGCATCCACAACCACTTGCCAAGTATAAGGAGAAACTTCTCTAACAGTCTTCGCCAAAATAAACTTCTCTACTCGTCGACCATTCTTGGCTACAGCTTTGGTTAACTCATCTTTTGCTACTGTTAGTGGGTCACTATCTTTCACAAAACTATAGTAATGAATAACTCCATCCTCGGGCTTTAGTGCGTCACAGGCAACATCAACAAAATCTAATGCGGTTTCAGGCAGGTTCATTATCACACGGTCAGCTTTTCCAGCCAACTGTTCCTTGACTACCTGTCGCGCATCGCCAAGAACTGGAATGATTTGTTGTTCTGCACGATTAGCCAAAATATTCTTTTTCAATAGTTCCACAGCATCAGGATTAATGTCAACAGCATAAACCAGAACATTCTTGAGATTTTTTGCTATTGGAACCGCAAAAGGTCCGACCCCAGCAAACAGGTCAACCACGGTTTCGCCTTCTTTGACTGATTGGGCGACTCTGTTGTGTTCATTAGATAGTCTTGGAGAAAAATAGGCTTTGGCAACATCCACATGATACACGTTGCCGTATTCTCTGTATACTGTAGCAGTTTTATTGATACCTGCAATGAGTTCAAACGCTCTAGTGCGGTATATTCCCTCGACAGCACCAGATTTTGCCAGAACTGTTTTTATCGGCTTGTGTGCCTGCAGTATTGCTTCTCCAATCTCCTTTTTGTAGCTGAAAAGTTCTAAGGGAACCTCGACTATAGCTATGGCTCCTACAAAATCGATAGCCCGGGGAACAGCATCTAATAGGTTAGGTGAAAGTTTGTCTGCTAAAAGATCGATGTGAGTAAAATGGGTCTTCTTACGAGCAACCAGCTCTTGGACTGAAATCTCGAAACTTGATAGGTTTTTCTTCAATTCTTCTAGAATAGCGACTGAGGGCTCAGCGTTTAAGGGTATGCAAAGGAAGTCTTCTGCTTGTTTTATAATGCAATCTCGGTTAAACATGTCATGGTCTGCGACTAAGCGGATTGCTTTTTCGCCTAGTTTTTTTGGAACCTTTAAACATGGTGATTGCGGCATTGTCAGTCACAGAACAATAGAAAGAGTGGACATTTAAATTCGTAGACTATACGGCAGTCTTAACGTTGTTTCTAAGAAGATATAATGCAATCACAAGCTCAGAAGCTGATGCAGCGCCCATGATGAGGATTGCAAAAAGGTGACTGAGGGAGATAATATAGGCTACAGAGTAGGCAATCAGCAGGACAAGTAGTGTAGTGACTCCGATGATTAGTTTTTTTAGGTCATGTAGTAGGGCTGCAATATTTCCTTTGGTGACCGAACTTAGGAAGAGTTGAATTTCAAATATGCTTGCAGATGCTACTGAAAAAATTACAAGGAACGGAATAAACAAAGCAAGTGGAGATGTCATGGGCTTAAGAAATCCTAAGACAAGCAAGACCACGGGCACTGGAGCATAGGCTAGTGTAGATATCAGCGTCTTTGAGGTGATGATTCTGTTAACGTTCAATGGCAGTGTTTTGGTATATTCTAGTCCTTTTCCTTCTGAATTCAACAATGCTAGAGGCATGAGCAAGACAAAGATTCCGCCCATAAACGTTGACACAAGCAGCGTAGAGGCTCTTAGAACTTCAAAGTTTGCTACAGTAAACGAAACGATAACAGTTTCTAGGATAGGAAGGGCAAAAAAGAAAGCTGTTGCAGGATTTCTCGAAGCAACTTTCAAATCTTTAATTATATAACCAAACGAAGGAGAACGGATTTTAATCGAAAAATCTGTTGCGGACACTCTGGATGCTTTGATTCCGCTTCCATGAGAGATACGATTTACAGTTTTTAGTATCCATCGTCCCGAAAAGACAGCAATTATTATGTATCCTATCAGGGAAGCTGCCGCAAATAATGCTGTTGTACTTGCAGTAAGTGAACCGCTGATGTTGGCAATGGTTACCCCTGCAGAGAATGGATAAAGTAAACAGAAGATTATGTTAGAAATTTGGTTGGGTTCAAGAAGCGTCATCTCCAAAGAAGGCACAATATACCATGGCAAACTGATTAGAAGGCTTACTCCCATTAGAAGTGAGCCCCACATCAAGATGAAAACTAAACGTAACAGAGTGCTGCCTTTGGAGCGTCCTCCACGGGACATGTTTTTTGCGAAGATTCTTGAGAACCAAAGGGCAACTGCAACAGCAATTACAGCATTAATCACAGAAGCTACAAGCATCACAAGAACCGCAACTGGAGAGCCAGTAAAATATGCCACCAAAAATACTTGACTAAGTATTGACCCAACTACAATGTAATCGACAGACCTGACAAAACTAAACAACGTAATTAAAGAGAAATCGTCAGATTCTAGCGGCAAAGTAGACAGCAGAGCGGATGATTCAGCGCTAACAAAAGAGGAAAGTGTTTGAATCGCATACAGTGCAGTGAAACCAAAGGTTACAGCTAAACTGAGCGAGACAGCGCTTGTGAAACCCAGAAAGGAGGAACCGAAAAATTGTGCATTAAAAGGTATGACTGCTGCAATGACATTGAATATGGCAACCAGCGATTTGTCAAATTTTGCTATCCGTAAAGCTTTCGTTGTTATCTCAAAATCGTTCTGCCCATCTTGGTTGTTGCGTCCTCTTCCAAAGCCACCCCACCACATTTGACCTCTTTCTTCAGCTATCGAACGAAAGACAACTTCCTTGTAGGGCAGACGACTTAGCCGCCACGCCTCAAGCAGTTTCATTATTGAAGAATGCCTCCCCCAAAAGTCGGGTCTTGTCGGCAACCTCGTTTTCTTCAGTTGTTAGCTTCAGAAACACCTTTTCCAGAGTATCGTCTTTGTTGCCAGTTTTGTTTTTTAGCTCATCAAGTGTTCCTTCGGCAACTATTTTGCCTTGATAGATTATGCCGATTCGTGTGCAGATGCTTTCAGCAATTTCCATTATGTGCGTTGAAAACAGGACTGCTCCACCCTTTTTTGCATGAAGAGACAGCAGTTCTTTTACTATGCGGCTGCTTTTTGCGTCAAGACCACTTAGGGGTTCATCCAGAAGAAGAATTGGTGGCTGGTGGATAAGAGAAGAGATTAGTGCAACTTTTTGTTTCATTCCCGTTGACAATGTTGCTATTGGGGCATCAAAGTATTCTGCCATGTCAAAGGCGTCTCCGAGCTGGGCTACTATGCGATTGACATTTTGTTGGTCAATTTTTCTTATTGAAGCTACAAATTCCAAGAAATCTCTGGCAGAAAGAGAATCATATAGAATTGGTTTTTCGGCTACATAACCCAGTTTTGATTTAACGTCTATAGGGCTTGTTATGGGGTCTAGTCCTACAACTTTTACTGTTCCTGATGCTGGTTCCAGCAAGCCAATGATTGCTTTGAGTGTTGTTGTTTTACCTGCGCCATTTGGACCTAGCAGACCATAGATTTCTCCGGGCATAATCCTAAAAGTCAGTCCTGTAAGGGCTTGAACGGAGCCAAACTGTTTTGTAAGTTCGCATGTTTCAATCAAAGGCTCAGTCATCAGGACAAAACACCAAGGTAGACTCTTTGGAATGTGCAAATAATGTTTTGTTAACACAAAATTCAGATTACTGCTTTTGTTCTTGCCAAAAGTATTGGCTTTTCAAATATACTGGTAGAAAAGGCTAGTGTCTATTAAGAATAAATAGAGAATCATCGATGCCATGTTAACCATAACTTGCCTAACTAAAACAGTTCTGGTAGTCTCCTGAAACACTAAACCGCTAATTGAAGCAATTAGAGGAAGAAAAGAAAATACTGCAAACGGCATCACATTAATTTGCTCTTTAGCTGTTCCTACAAACAGAAGGGCTAACATCAGGGATGTTCCTGTGAATGTAGCTAAAACAGCGACGACTTTTCCTGCGGTTCTGCCCCATTTCACTAGAAGATTTGTTTTGTGGCTGATTTTGTCGCATTCAACATCGGGCAATTCGACTGTTATTATGAAAAATAGCCCGTAACAACTCAGAGGCAAAATGAACAACTGAAACAGCGGACCAATGGTGTTTGCGGCAACAAAATAGCCCATTCCGGGCATCAGCAACCCTACAGCCAACATGGTAGATACCTCTCCTAATCCTCGATAGGCAAGCCTCAAAGGTGGAGCCGTGTAAAACCATGCCAAAAGACCGCCCATTAATCCGAAAACGAAAAACCATACAGTGTACCCATAAAATACCGTGAAAAATGCATTAGCAACAATTGATGAACCCAAAAAGATGACTGCCAGTTTTAGGGCTATTGACTCTAGTTCGGGATATTCAACTAGAACTTTGCTTCCTCCTGAGAAGGCTGTTTTTACAGAGTTTCTGTCAGAGTCTCTGTCGAAATAGTCGTTGCAAAAAGATACAGAAAGGTGTGCAGCTCCAAAAATCAGATATCCGAAAACAAATTTTATTAAACCAGGTTTAATTCCGCTTAGAATGGCTAGCATGTAGCCCAGCACGTAGAGCATAAACCCTGGAATTAGGAAATGGACACGAGCAAGACGTAAAATAAGTTTTAGTTTCCTCAATTTTCATCAGACAAAGAAATGTTTACGAAATCTTTGGGAAACATCGGTTTGAAAGAATGATAAAAGTCTGTTTTCCGAAATTGTTGTTTATTTAGAATGAAAATAGCCAAAATAGCTCCCAACAAAAGTTATGTTCTGTCGGATACTTGTATTTTGTGACATTTTTCCTCAGAATAAGCTTAAAAGAAACTTGAACAAAAAAACTTCAGTGCACTTGACTTGGAACGGGAATGGTTATGCAAAACAATTCAGGCGCTAAACGGATAGAAAGACCGAAAATCACTGCAAAGATAAAGGTGTATATTGTTATTGTTGTGTGGATTCTTGCTGCAATCAAAACGATAATACCGTTTCCTTATGTAAGTAAGGCGTGCTTGTTGGGCTATAAGGCGGGCTGTTCTTTTGCTCCAATAAGTACCGTAATGCTTCTGATTGGTGCTGGCATCACGTATGTTGTAGCAAAAAGAAAAAACATACTATAAGTTCTGCTCAGGTTCAGGCTAGTTTTGCCAAAATTTCTTCCCTTTTGAATGTTGATACACCAATTCTGAAAACAACAAAAGCGATAACAGCAAAGACGATTGTGAGTAACGCAATTATCAGAGGACCAAAGACGACTGCTCCTGCAGCTTGCCCAAACACCAATGCAAGGATAGGAATCAAAAGAATGACACTGATTTGTTGTGCTTCCCTGAACCCCTTCACTTTTGCCGAGATAATGACGGTTAATCCGATGCTTACAAGAGCAACTGTTGGTGCTAATCCGAAAATTAGTAGAATCCAGTTGATGTTGGGAAGCAAAAACATGCCACTAAAGAAACTGAAAGATAACACATCGAAGATTGCTGTGTATACTACGAAAGAGACGATGGTTATAATCATTGACGGAATGAATGATACCAATATTTTTCCAAGAAACAACTCACTATCTGAAAGGGGAGTGGCTAGAAGGGCTTCTATTGTCTTACGTTCTTTCTCTCCAGCAAAACTGTCTGACGCTATTACACTTGATGCCATCAATGGAATTATCAAAAAGAACGGAGCAAAGAAATAGACAGCCATTATGTAAACCATAGTCTGCATTTCAGTTAATCCTGAAAGTTGCTCCTGTATCTGCTGAGGTAAATTTTGTATTAGAGTTTCAAAACCTCCTAACGATGCTCCGCTAAATGATGAAGCACCAGAAGCAGGCGCCAAAGTGGCAAGCAAGGTTAGAACAACGGGAATAAAAACCGAAATTATTAGCGGAACTAAAACTATTGGTAAAATTACCTGCCAGTTTCTTCTGATTTCAAGCCAGTCTTTTCCGAAAACCAGTTTTGCTTTGTCAAATCTCATTGTTGTTCCTCCTTGATCAGTTTAAGATAAGCTTCCTCAAGTGAGGGACGAACCTCAACAACAGATAGAACCAGTCCATCGGCTTCTACAATATCTTTTACAACTTGGGGCGTTCCAGACTGAAAGTTATCCAAGGTTACTGTGAGCTTGGAAGCATTTTGGTCAGCTTCGACTTGTTTAGCTTGGGTCACCTTTTTTGCTGCTTCAATAATTTTTGGTGTGAGCTTTTTCAGTTTAATTTCAATTTTTGGATTGCCAGTTATTCTGTCTCGTAGGTCATCAGGTGTTCCCACGATGATGCTTTTGCCGTTGTTAATTATCATAACCCTGTTGCATAGTTTTTCGGCGTCCTCAAGATGATGAGTAGACAGCAAAATTGTGCTTTTTTCATGATGACTAAGCTTTGCGATAAGGTCTCGGACTTCTTTAGAGGATTCAGGATCCAAAGACGAGGTGGGCTCATCCAAGAAAAGAATTGGCGGTCTATGAACAAGCGCCCTGGCGATTGCCAGCTTTTGTTTCATACCTTTCGAGAAAGTTGCTGCCTTTTCGTTTCTGCGTTCCCATAATCCGAAAAAGTTTAGCAGTTCCTCAATTCGGTTCTGTTTTTCTGCTAGGTCTGTTAGACCGTATGCTTGTGCAAAAAAGTCCATATTCTCGTATGCTGTCAGTCGTTCGTAGAGGCTTGGATTTTCTGTTAAAATCCCCACAGTCTGCCTTACCTGAAGCGACTCTTTATCAATTCTGTATCCTCCAACTTTTGCACCGCCTTCTGAAGCAGAAAAAAGACCTGCAAGCATTCGTATTGTTGTTGTTTTTCCTGCACCGTTTGGACCTAAAAGACCAAAAACTTCACCTTCCCCGATTCCAAAACTCAGATGGTCAACAACAACATGAGAACCAAACTTTTTTGTTAGCCCATCAACAGCAATCATTACCACAACAAACACCCTCTTTCCAATTTGAGTCCTTTTTAATCATCAACCTGCTGCCGTTTTTGCAAAGTCTCAAACCATTCCTGATTCTTAGTTGAACGGTTTATTCTATTAAAATCAACAAAAACATAAATCGTCTTAACCAACTTGCCCTCTGCGTATTCTATTCGTAATGGAGCTTCATGTTCAAAACCACCACGAGTTTCTCTGCGCCGATAATTTTCATCAAACCCAAAAAAGACACTTTTGATATTTGAAAAAGGAACAGCAACAACATCTGTTCTATCCGTTTTCGTGTCTTTGCCATAAAAAACCAAAGCATCCTTAAACATGTGCACCTCTCCAACATGACGATGAATGGGCAACATGAAACTTGTGTGAGACGCAAACCAATCCCCAAACCCCTTTTGCCCAATCTCATCCTTGAAAATCCAAAGCGCCTTCACACCTTTGCCTTGGTTAGATGCAGAAAGTTCCAAGTCTGCCCTAAAATGCTTAACTGCATCACGAATAACCTCTGCCGCATTCACATACTCTCCGTCATCCACAAGCTTTTGGACAAAAAAATAGTCACGTTTTGGCAACCTCAAGGTAACTCGCCAATCATCCTTTGAAGCACGATTGTCAGTCACTGAAAGTCCCTCTCACCTATTTTGCCATTTTGTAGGAGTTAAGCATTCCCTGTCATTGGGTGAAGACACAGGATGACACAAGAAATCAAAAGGTGTTAGTTTGGCGGGCCCGAGGGGAATTGAACCCCTGACCTACGGGTTAAGAGCCTCAGCCTAGTCCTAATGGACCAGTCCGCCGCTCTGCCTTGCTGAGCTACGGGCCCACAAAGTGGCACTCTCCTATTGTGAAAACAGTTGCCCTAAATATCTTTTGTTTTCAAAGACAAAAGAGAGATTAGACTCAATTTTGGAGTTGTTAGGAACAAGTTTGTGAAAAATCACTATTCAGGATAGCCGTTTATGCCAGTTACAGGCATCACTGTAATTGCCTGTGATGTCAAAAAACCGTGTGCTATGGGGTGTTTTTTGAGTTTCTATAGGTATCATTATATTTTTTGGTTTCAAAGGACGTAGAGGATACAAGGAGCGGGATAGCTTTGAATGAACTTGTTTTCGTCGGATTAGGATTATACGATGAAAAGGACATCTCACTTCGTGGGCTTGAAGAACTAAAAGAGGCAGACACAGTTTTTGTGGAAATGTACACCAGCCTCATGCCTAGGCTTTCTATCAAGAAGCTTGAGGGAATGATTGGAAAAAAGGTCAATGTTGTTTCACGAAAAGTCCTAGAGGACGAGGATGGGATGCAGGTTTTCGAGGCTGCAAAGAAGGGAAAAGCTGTTTTACTGGTTCAGGGAGACCCGATGATTGCCACAACACATGTTGATTTGCGGATTAGCGCTAAGAAACAGGAAATTAAGACTCGTGTGATACATGGGGCTTCTGTTGTTTCTGCGGTCAGAGGAATTTCTGGACTGCAGAATTACAAGTTTGGGAAAGCGGTCACGGTTCCATTTTTTGAAGAAGGCTTTGTTTCGGAAACGCCATATAATGTAATCAGAGAAAACAAAATGATGGGACTACATACCATGTGCTATTTGGACATAAAGGCAACAAAAAAGAGGTACCTGACAATCAATGAAGCCCTTGAGACACTTCTTGAATTGGAGAAACAGAAAAAAGAAGAAATTGTTACCTCAAAAACGTTGGTTGTTGGCGTGGCAAGGGCAGGCTCTCCAGAGCCCACAGTAAAAGCAGGCTACATAGAAGATTTGATTAAATTTGATTTTGGTGCGCCTCCACATACTCTAGTTTTTCCGGGCAATCTTCATTTCATGGAAGCCGAGGCACTCATAGTGTTGGCGGATGCGCCCAAAGAGATTATGGAGATGGCACAATGACAACCATAAATGAGTTGATTTCAAAATATATCAAAGGTGCAGAAAAGGTCATTGAAGAAATTGGAGAAATACCCGAAAAAGTAAATCTAAATGAAGAAGAGGCAGCAAAGGTGTTTGATTGGGCTAAACGTTATCTGCAGGACGCCAAATATTATCAGGAAAAAGGAAAACTAGAAACAAGCCTTACTTCAGTTGCCTATTGTGAAGGACTGTTAGATGCTTTGCGGCTGTTAGGAGCAGTAGACTTCTCATGGTAAAAAAATACAAAACAATTGTGCTAGCGTCGGGAACATTTGACCTGCTACATCTAGGTCACGTCAGATTCTTGGAAGAAGCAAAAAAAGCAGGCGGCGAAAACGCAGAACTTGTTGTAATTGTTGCCAGAGACAGCACAGTGAAAAAAAGAAAAGGAAAAAAACCAATCATGCCGGAAGATCAGCGGCGTGCACTGGTTGAGTCTTTGAGGGTTGTTGACGAAGCAATACTGGGCTGGGAAGACTTCAGCATAGAAAAGGTAATTGAAAGAATAAAACCTGACATAATAGCAGTTGGTCACGACCAAGATGGAATAGAAAAGGAAGTCCAAAATGCAATTAAAGAAAAGAAAATCTCCATCGAAATCGCAAAGATTGGAAGGTTCGGAAAACAGGAACTAGACAGTTCGTCAAAGATTGTTAGAAAAATCATAGAATCAGTAAACAAATAGGATGCCCGTTTTAGGGCAATATCAGAATTTCAACTTTGATTTTGTTTCCATCTTTCAGGTTAAGTTGCCGTCTTAGATATGATGGTGCAACAATTTCCAGCACTGAAGACCCGTAATGGCTTCTCATTGCATATATTACGGCTCCTTTTGCTTTGTTATTTATTATTGCAGGGTAGCATTTTACGGGACCAAAAGTTCTGGATTCATCCTTAAATCCTTCAAGCACCACTGCAGGATAAGTTTCGAGTTCGGATAGAGCCTTTAGATCATAGTCTGTTGTTAGCTTGATGTTGAGTGTTCCCGGGTAGGGATCAAAGCCAAGTTTTTCCATGAACTGTTTTTGGTAGCCCTCCTTTTTGACGTAATATGCCCCTTCACCTAAGCCACTAAACAGTACTCCTTCCAACGTTATTGACGGCGGATATTCAGACTCAAAGATTAAACGCAACTCAGAATACAGCTTCTTTAGTTCAGCAACACCCTCATTGGTGATTTTTGTTAGACAACCTTCAGGGGTTATTGTTCGGGTTATCCAGCCCATCTTTTCTAAGGTGATAAGGTGCCTAGATGCTGTCTGCTGGGAAGACACAACCTTTTCTGCCAAATATTCCGTGGACACCTTGACAGTTCGGCTAGAAGCTCCTAGTTGGGCTAATTTGTATAGAATAAACAGGAGCTTCCAAGACTTTGAGTCAAGTTTTAAGTGGTTCAAGCTGATTCCCTATTCCAGAGAACGATATGTATAATATTAAAATTTTCTAGTAAGCTCTTTTTGGTTCAAAAAATGTTCAGGTAGAGTACAAATTTTAGTTATGTATCAAGCCTTCAGAAAATAGATATGCCAAAAACAATTGAACAATTCATATATAGGTAGAAGAAGGGGAAAAAATTACTATCGTCAATAATTAATCAAACTGGGGAACATCTAGTAAAATTAAGGGCAAGTAACCTTCTGTATATTCCCATCATCGCAACTGGAGTACTACTCTTCATTGCCATTTTTATGCTGACACATGAAACAGCATGGTCAATCATTATTGCAATAATTTATACACTTGCAGCGGCGCTGCTTGTGGGACAGTTCTATCGAAAAACTCGCCAATACAAAAGCCAGTATCTCTAGAAAAGTTACTCAGAGGCTCGTTGAAGGATTTCAACTTCTTTTACAGCTTTTATTGCTACTTCGAGCATGTCATCGTCAGGCTGTCTTGTTGTGAAGCGTTGAAGAAGCAGACCAGGAGCAACCAATGCTTTTACTATCATTGATTCTTTGTAGCGGTCACTTAGCCTCAACAGCTCATATGAGACAGAGCTTATCACGGGGATAAGAAGAATCCTGTAGGCTAATCTTGTGAAGTAGTCAGGGCTAGAGATAAGCGTGAAAAACAG
This sequence comes from Candidatus Bathyarchaeota archaeon, assembly GCA_963772765.1. Lineage (GTDB taxonomy): Archaea > Thermoproteota > Bathyarchaeia > Bathyarchaeales > Bathyarchaeaceae > Bathyarchaeum. The sequence continues at coordinate 43,296 of CAVYYP010000003.1, forward strand.
GATGCTGACAACAGAGACGATTAGAAGAAATGATGTTCCGCATCTGGGATGAAAACGGGAATACTTTCTTACGTTTTCGACAGTGAGTTCTACTCCAGCCTCATAGGCGTTAATTGATGCATGTTCTGCGCCGTGATACTGGAGTATGCGTTTGAAGTCTCCTAGCATGGACACTACAGCAAGGTATGTTAGCAAGAAAGCGATGCGAACTACTCCTTCTGCAAGATTGAAAACAACTCCTGTGCCTAGACCAAAAAGTGATGTTAAAAAGAAGGGAGTAATACTGAAAATCAGCACAGACAAGCAAAGTGACACAGCAACGGTTATGGCAATTTCTTTAGAACTGAGGTTTACTTCTTCGTTTTCTTCGCCAAAGGTTGCATTTGCGGAAAAGTAGATGCCTTTTACTCCCGAATATAATGTTTCGAACAGAGCTAATATGCCGCGTATGAATGGAAGTTTCAGGATGCTGAATCTGTGAGATATCGACTTTAGTTTTTCTTTCTTTGTCACTATGTTTTTGTTAGGCTGCCTAACACAAATAACCAGATTGTCTTTGGAGCGCATCATTACGCCTTCCATAACGGCTTGTCCACCAAAAGCTAAAGATGCTTCCTTCTTGCCCTTGTCGTCAGCGCTCATATCTGAAAGGAGGTTTTATCGATTCTTATATGCTTTTATGAAAAATATTTATGCTCGGAGCTCCTACGCCATACTGTGGTACAGCTAATGGAAGGAAAATGGGTTAGCGACTGCGAACGAATTCTAGACAAAATAAAGAACTCAGCAAAAGTTGAAGGACAAGACCGTCTGGACGTGGTGAAGACAATCAGGTTCACAATACTTGCCTTGCAAAGAAGCGTAACAGGCTGGATGCAGTGGGCTGACAACCCTGACATTATGGTCCAGTTTTCCTTGGATGAGCTGGTGGAAATCAATAATAATTTGTCTGACCTTGTGTGTGCGTTTGTGGATTATGACGCAAAAATAACTGGAAGCCAAGAAAAGAAGATGGAGAAAAAGATGCACAAAGCCCCAACACGGAATCCACAAAACGATAAAGGCATGTTCTACGTAAAATAAAACAAGACACTTAGCGTCTTCTTCTAAAGAGAATGAACAAAGAACTGCCAACTAGCAGGGCAATCACAAACAGTGCGATGATAAGCCACGAAAAGTCTTCAACAGACGAAGAAAAGAGTATTTGCTCAGCTACATTTATGGAATCAACAGTTACTATTCCTGCCTCTGGAGAAGCAACATAATCAACTGGGGCGCCAACAAAAAAGTCATAGCTGCCCCTGGGCAACCTAAACGTTATAGTAGTTGTACTGGAAGATTTTGTTTCGCCATTAAGGGTTACATTCCAACTTGTTTCTTCGGGCAAATCTGATGCAACAAAAGATACCTGAAAGACATCTGGGCTAGGTGAGTATGACCCAATTGCATATACTAAATGGTCATATGAACCCACATATAGTATACCATTTGCGATTGCAGGTGAAGCCACGACCATACCTTCTGTTGTGTAGCTCCATAACAAGTCGCCTTTCAATGCTGTTATAGCGTACAGCTTTTCGTCCTCTGAACCAAAATAGACTGTACCTTCTGCAATAGCAGGGGATGAATCCACAAAACCGCCAGTTGTGTAATTCCAGATTAAATCTCCAGTGCGCGCATCTAAGGCGTAGATGTTGTGGTCACGTGAGCCAATGTAGACAATGCCGTCAGCTATTGCTGCAGAGGAGAAAACTGGACCAGACGTGGTGAAATTCCACACAAGACTGCCATCGACTGCGTCTAGGGCGTATATTTTCTGGTCTTGTGAACCAAAATAAACTAGTCCATCATAGACAAGAGGCGAGGACAGAACCAAATCTCCTGTTGTATAGTTCCATACCAAGCTGCCATTCAATGCATCCAGAGCGTACACTCTGCCGTCCAATGAACCGATATAAACTATGCCGTTTGCTACTGCAGGAGAAGATGTCACTATTTTGCCTTCTGTCTTGTAGCTCCAAACTAGGCTACCAGTGTAGGCGTCTAGGGCGTACACTTTCTGGTCCTGTGAGCCAATGTAAACTATGCCATTTGCTACTGCAGGAGAAGAGACTACGTATAGGTCAGTTGTGTAGTTCCAGATTTTTGTGCCAGTTAATGCATCCAGAGCGTACACATTGTGGTCGTATGAACCAACATAAACTATTCCGTCAGAAACTGCAGGCGATGATAACAAAATCATGTCATCTGCTGTGAATGTCCATATGACGGTGTTATGTAGCTCTATGTCGTAACCTACCATGCCTGTTGTGGCGTTTAAGGCAAAGACTTTGTGGTCATGCGAACCAACATAGACAATGCCGTCTGCCACGGAAACAGAAGAGTCTACTTTTCCGCCCGTTCTAAATTTCCATATTAAGTCTCCGTTCAGAGCATTTAGGGCGTATAGTTTTCCGTCCCACCCACCCACGTAAACGGTTCCGTTGGCAACGTCAGGACGTGACACAACAAGGTCTTCGGTTTTATAATCCCAAAGCAAATCGCCATTTGATGTGTCTAGACAGTAAATTTTGTTGTCTAACGAACCGACATAGACTCTGCCATCAGCCACACTAGGAGATGAAGATACTCCACTACCTGTCGTGTAACTCCATATTAAAATGCCTGTATTGGCGCTTAGGGCATAGACTGTGCTGTCTTCTGAACCAACAAAAACCATACCAGCTACAACATCAGGAGAGGAATAGATTTCTCCGCTTGCTGTAAAATTCCAGACTAATGTACCGTTTAGTGCGTTTAGAGCATAAATATTGTTGTCTAGAGAGCCGACAAAAACGAGTCCGTCAGCAACTGCAGGGGAAGAAACGACATTGTTACCTGTTTCGTACTTCCATACTAGATGTCCGTTTTTGGCGTCTAGAGCATAGACATTGTTGTCTAATGAGCCGATGTATATTATTCCGTCAGCCGCTGAAGGAGAAGAAAGCATAATTTGTCCGTCTGTTTTGAAGCTCCAGATGTAAGCGCCAGTTGAGGCGTTCAAGGCATAGACTTTGTTGTCAACTGAGCCCACATAGACCATATCATTATAGTATACGGGGTCAGTGTCAACAAAATATTCTGTTGAGTAGCTCCACACTTCAACGCCAGTAGAAGAATTCAAGGCGTATACTTTGTAGTCTTCGGAACCCACGTAGACCAAGCCGTCAACTACAATGGGTCGAGAGACAATCACTCCACCACTCATATAGCTCCACAGTTCTGTGCCGTTACTTGCATCCAAAGCGTAAACTTTCCGATCATATGCACCAACGTAAACCACGCCATCGACAACAGCAGGCGAACCAACCTGACCGCCCGTGTTGAATTTCCATAACGTCTGGTTTGACTTTGGCGCCGCTGACATGGTGTTGCCTGTGTGTGCCAGGTCATTGTGAAACATTGACCAATCGGTCTCTGAGTCTCGAGGCACAACTATGGGATTGCCAGAGCATAATGTTGCAGAGGATAAAGTGTAAATTAAAACTGAAGACAGAAGTAGTAAAACCAAGAATGGGGATTTTAGGGTTTTTTTGTTCATGTTATTTTGTCCTTTGCATACATTTGCCTGAACATTTTTCAGACACAAACAAAATTGGCACTTTTTGATGCCGTCAACATCAATAAAGGAGGTGTTACAGTTACTAAAAAGTTTCTGATGGTTCATGTGTTTATCGTTGAGTAGGCAATTTTATCGTAAATGTTGCGCCTTTATCTAATTTGCTTTTGACGGTTATCTTTCCCCCATGAGCTTCTACCAGTTTCTTGCAGACCGCCAATCCAAAACCTTGTCCTTTAGATTTAGTAGTGAATAAAGGCGAGAAAATTTTTGTTTTAATTTCGCCTGGTATTCCTATACCAGTGTCCTGAAAAGCAATTGATGAGTAATTTTTTGTTTTTGAGGCTTTGATGGTTAATTTGCCTCCTTTGGGCATGGCTTGAATGGCATTATTGATTAAATTGACAAATACTCGTTTCATTTGTTCTGGATCAATTTTAGCCTTAAAATCATCTGCTACAACAGTGCTAACTTTGATGTTATCGGGAATTTCTATCATAGAAAGCGCTTGATCAATTAAGGACTCAACATTAGTCTCTTCAAAGTGAGGGGTTGATTCCTTAGCAAAATCCTGAAGGTCCAAAACCATATGATCAATATAGGCTACCTGTTCAGCTATCATATTTAGATAATCCAGAGCCTCCTCTTTTTTCTCGCTATTAACTGAAGAAGACGTGACAACATCTTTAGCCAAATATATGGCACCGTCAATGCTTTGAAGAGGATTACGAATATCGTGCCCTATCATTCCTGCAGTTGCACCTATAGCAGCAAGCCTTTCGGCATCCCTGAGTTTTGACGCACGTTCTTCAGCAAGCTCCTCCATACGAGTGGCATATTCTTCAAGCTCAATTGCCTTTTCCTTTAGGTCTGTCTGAGCCTGCTGAAGTTCCTCAGCGTGGTTGCGGGCAATCTTTTCTGAAATTTTTAAGGCGTCTTCAGCTTTCTTACGCTCATCAATCTCGTTGCGCAATTGCTCGTTGGCTTTTGTTAGTTCTTCTGAATGCTTTGTTAGTAGAGTTTCTTTTTGTTTTATGTCGTGAAACAGAAGATTGTAGGGCTTTTTTAGTGCTGTTACTATCAATGCTCGGTAAATCATGAAAAAAGAGAAGAAACTGAGCAAGTGACCAGTCATGTTTGTTATGCCATAAACGTCATTGTAGAGGGTGAAAGCCATTTCGCTGAGTATTGCGGCTAAAATTGAAAATATTATCAGCTTGAAGAGGTCATCGCTGAAATTTTTTCGTTTTACGAATAACAAGCCGATTGTACATATAAAAATGAAGGAAATCACATACTCGCTAATTATCTTAAATGGTGTTAAGCCTACTCCTTCAATGTATGCCTGAGGAAAAACGCCCCAATAGAAAATGGATACTAAAACCAAACAGGTAACAATTGTGTATACTATCATTAGAAGCGCTGAATGAATCTTACGATTGACAAAAAACAAAGAGAAAAAGAGAGAAAAACTGAACATGTATCGCATAGCAATCCAAAGTTGAGTGGCTAAATTAGCTCCGTACTCTGGAAACACTCCCATTCCTTCATAGGCTAGAGCATGAAACAAATCAAGGCAACCAACAAACAGAAATGCAATGCCAACAAAAAGAAAATAAGTATTGTTCGCTATTTTTCGTGAATTCCATGCTATTGCAAAAATTGAAAAAGCAATTGTTACACTGAAGAGCTCAACGATTCCATGGAAAAGAAGATAATCGTATGAACTGATAAAATATAACCCAATTAAGATTGCAATAACTGTCAAGAGTGTTAAACCATACTTGACTTTTGTATTAATGCTCGGCGTTACGGTCAGTCTCCAAGGAAAGCTTTGGCAACTTGTTGGCGAATGTTATATTAATTGCTTTTGAACACTACCCAAACCTTGAATTTTATTATAGAGATGAAGAAACAAAAGGAATACAAAAAGGAAAAGGAAGTCTGTTATTGACTTCGTATCTTTTTGGCGATTTCTTCGCCGACTTCAGTGGTTTTTGCGTCGCCGCCAAGGTCGCGTGGAAGTACTTTGTTGTCTTCAAGGAGCATGTCTACGGCTTTGTCGATTCTGTCTGCGGCTTCTTTGGCTGCTTTGTCGTTGTGCATTTGTGAGAGCCAGTCAAGGAGCATTTTTGCTGATAAGATGGTTGCTATGGGGTTCGCGACGTTTTTGCCATAGTATTTTGGTGCGCTTCCGTGAATTGGTCGGAACATTCCGTATCTGTCGCCTACTTCTGCGCTTGGAGCTACACCTAAACCTCCCTGAAAGGGCGATGTGAGGTCTGAGATGATGTCTCCGAACATGTTGGTTGTAACAACGACGTCATAGTATTCGGGTTGTCGGATTGCCCATTGAGCCCATGCATCAATTAGTGCGTAGTCTTTTTCGATGTCAGGATAGTCTTCCGCTATTTCATCGAATACTTCGCGGAAGAGGGCACAGCTTTTTAGTACAGTGCTTTTGTCTACGCAGGTTACGCGCTTTTTTCCGTCAACGGGTGCGCCTTTGTTTCTAGTTCTGCACAGGTCAAATGCATATTTTATGATTCGTTCTGAACCTTTTCTGGTAACTATTTTGACGTCTATTGCCACTTCGTTTTGTTCTGCACGTTCAAGTGTTCCACGTATGGGAGTGTAAAGGTCTTCTGTGCCTTCTCTTACAATAACCAAGTCGATGTCTCCAGCTTTTTTGCCAACCAAAGGACACTGGATGTTCGGTCGTATTTTGACTGGACGCACGTTGGCGTAGAGGTCAAGTTTTCTTCGTAGAAGCCTGTGAACATACACTATGTGTTCAAGTCCTGCTACTCCAGGCATTCCCACTGCACCAAAGAGTATGGCGTCTGATTCTTTGCATGCAGGGTAGGCTTCGTCTGGCCATGGTTTTCCTGTTTTTTGGTAGTATTCGAATCCGCATTCGAATTCTGTGAATTCTAGGTCAAGACCTTTTACAACTTCCGTTGTAGTTTTTAGTGCTTTGACGGCTTCTGGAATTACTTCTTTGCTTATGCCGTCGCCAAGTAAAACAACTATGTTATATTTTTTGGACACGTGAACTCATCTCTTTGTATTTCGAACAGTAACTACGGTTCTATATAAGCAGAAAGCCTCTAAAAAAAGGCTACCTGTTAGCCTATTTCTTCACTTTTTCTTTGCTCTAGAAGTTTTTTGGCTAATTCTTTTGCGTGCGGATGATAGATTAGCTCAACTATCTGGTTCCAGTCAAAGCTTGGTTTTGCACTGTAGTGAGAATACTCCTGCTTAGAGAACATGACTAGCTTGTCTGAGTCAAACAGTATCTTGAAAGCCAAAGACGGATTGTCAGGGTGGTCGTGATGGGTTCTGATGTATTTGCAGACTTCGTCAATGAAGGACTTGCTGTATCCAAGTTTCTTGAGAAGTGACTCGGCTATTTGTGGACCGTCCCTGTATTGTTTTTCGATTGTGCTTCCGCCGATGTCATGCATTATTATGGAGCAGAAAACCAGTTCCTCTATTTCTTGAGGGATAGCAAAGTTTTGTTTGGCAATGTCAAAGACGCGTCTGGTATGGGGCACACCAAAATCGTTTTTCTTCAGGTATGGCGTAGCTAACTCGAAAACGGTTTCATAATCCACCATTACTGTTCACACCACAAAAAAGGGAAGAGATAGAATATATTCTATCCTGTTTCGAACGCGTTAATAACGTCAACAGGTTGCAGTTTTAGCTGTCAACGTATACTTTTAGCCCACGAGACTTCAACGCAGCAACAACACTGGACTGGCTCAACGTCTTCAATATAACATAACCTATGCCTGCTACTGCAATCAATGTGCTGACGGTAATGCTTGCGATCATTGCAAACCATACGGGAAACTGTAATCCTAGGAAGTCTGCCTCGAATCCGAAGAAGAACCAAAGGTATCCGCCCACAATTACTCCTATGGGCAGAGCGCCAGCAACACAGGCTAGGAGTTGCCGTTTTCGTAGCATGTAAATAATTGTTGCTCCTACCAGATTGGCGATTGCTCCTAAGATTACGTCTTGTGGTCCCAGCCACATGTATGCGTTGCCAATAAAACAGCCAGCTGACACGCCTATTATTGCAGGCAAACCAAACAGTGCAGACAAAGGAATTAGGCAATCTGCAACACGAAGTTGAACTGGACCAAAAGATATTGGTGCTAAAACAATTACGAGAACTGCGTACAGACTCGTTAACACTATTGTTAAACTTATTTCACTTGTTTTCATTCTGATTTTTACCTCCCTACTCCGGGATTTTTTGTGCGGAACGGGTGGGAGGTACCACCTACCCGCAAACGGAAGAAATTACGTGGATAGTTTAAAAACCTTTAGCTCCTTGATTAGTACAGTTGTTTACAAATCATAATAAATACATGAAATGCAACTTTCATACGAGGAACCTGACTTGAAACATCAAAAGCTGCTTTCGCTGTTCCTGCTATTGGTCATATCATTCTCCATAGTTGCATTAGTCCATCCACAAGATTTGAGTGCTCCAGATTATTCTGTATCTGTTGTTTCGCATTCTCTTATTCAAGAGATAGGTTTTGGCAACCAAAGCGCGTCTTATTTGAATCAGACTACTCGTGTGCAAATCTACAATTTCATAACAGGTAATCCTGGAACTAATTTTAGGGGAATATGCAATGCGCTGGCTTTGCCGGTTGGGGTGGTGCAGTATCATCTTGCAGTGCTCACAAAAGGGGGGCTTGTATCTAGTCGTCGTGATGGAAGAAACAAGCGATATTTTGAGTCCAAAAAGTTTTCAGATATAGAATCTTGGATGATTTCTGTTCTTAGGCATGAGACTGTGAAAAAAATACTGGATATTCTGCATTGTGAAGGGTCGGAATGTCATGGCAGGTTGGCTCAGCGTTTGGATATTTCTTCTCAGGCGTTGACTTGGCACATGAACCAGCTCAAAGAACAGGGAATAGTGACAGGGCATGCAGATGGTCTTACAGTCAATTATATGATAGCTGAAGAATATTCTGATTTAATAGCAAACTGTATTAACATTCTCTGGAACGAAAAATAGAGAAAAGAAAAGGGTGGTTGTGGCAGATTTTTGCCACACTTGTTTTATGTAGTAGCTGTTGCGGGGGGCGGCATTTGGGTTGGTTCTGTTTTTATTGAGAAGAATGCGACAGCGAGCAGAATTGTGGCGACCCAGATGAGGATAGCTCCGACTGCGATTATTGTTAAGACAGCGCCTATGAGCAATAGTAGTCCTGTTGTGCCGAAGAGTCCGACTCCGGTCTTTTCTGATAGGGATGTTAATGATTTTCGGAAGAATATGGCTGCGACAACAACGAATATGAATAATATGATTAAACTGCCGAAGATGGCTGCAGCGTGACCGATGATACTGTCAAACATTGCCGAGTCTGCGAACTGAAATTGTGAAATAGCTGTGGGGTCTGCCCATGCTGTGTCTAGGTCAAGACCAAAATCTCTAAAGAAGCTGACCAAAGTCATGAAAATTACAACTGCGAACACGATTGCACCTACTATAGTTGAAAGGACGCCGTAGAGGGCATTGTTGAATATGCCGTTTTCTTTGTAATAGTCAGCTAAGCCTTTCATTGCAATCAGGACAAGGATCAAGCCAACTAATCCTAAGACTGCAGAGTAAACAGCAAGAAAAGGTGAAATTACCATCAGTAATGCGCCTATGCCACCTAATGTCTTTGTTGATTGTAGTTCCATTTTTATTACCAGCAATCTCGTTTCTTTCGTTTGAAATAAAAGCTTTTTCTAGGCGCTAATTTTTTTCAACTGATACACAAAAAGGACTGCGTGAATCAGAAAATATTGTAGAAAACAGCATTAAGACCCCAAAAAGGGAAGCTTTGAAGGTTTAGCTGATTAGTTCCATGTCTTCCCCGCAGCAAACAAGTGTTCCGCCTCCAACTTTGGTTACGATTACTTCGTTACCGCAGATGTTACAACGATACTTTTCGTTAACTTCCTGAACTCCCACAGCCTCACCTCCTCTCCTGATGACAATATAGACTGGGCAAAAATGGGCTATTATAGCTTTTTCAGAAAACAAAAAGGAGCAGGCTCAAAAAAGCCAACTTGAATTAAAAGTATATGTCATAAAGAAAGAATGCTTCGACTTGACCCAAATTTACGGTCCTGTAAAGCCGCATTTGGGACAGCGATAGCTTCTTCCGAACTGGCGGCATTTAGCGCAGCGCCAGATGAGTATTTCTCCGCAGTTTGGGCAATTTGTTTTTGTTGCGTCTTCGCCCGGAGGAATAGTTCGGTTACATGACATGCACTTGGGCATAACAATGTTCATTCTTTCGCTCACAGCAACACCTCAAGGAATTCTGGATAATACAATGCCCTCTTATATATGCTATCTTTTAAAACTTGTCCAACAATATAGTTAAACCTGTTGTAGATCAAAAAAGAGGAAGAATACTTGGAAAAGCCTGACATCGTTGTGGTTGGAGGAGGTCCATGCGGCTCATACACTGCATACACAGCCGCTAAACTAGGCGCCAAAGTTGTGGTATGCGAAGACCACAAAGAAATAGGAACCCCAGATCACTGCGCAGGTCATCTGAACATTTCCAGTCTCAAACAATTAGGAATAAACATACCAAAAGCGGCACTGGAAAATGAGATTAGAGGAGCCAACATTTATTCTCCGTCAGGAAAAAAATTTGTTTTACGGTGCCAAGCTCCAGTGACCTATGTTGTTAACAGAGAACTCTTTGACAAGCATCTTGCCGAAGCTGCAATCGATGCGGGAGCAGAATATCGCTTTGATTCTAGGGTCAAGTCTCTGCTTTTTGATTCAGGCTACGTCAAGGGAGTCGAGTTGAATAGAAAGGAACGAATGGAAACGAATGTTGTTGTGGATGCGGAGGGCTGCTCTTCTGCAATATTGAGGCAAGCGGGACTAACTGGCTTGAGGTCTTCTATGGTTGTTCGAGGCATCCAAGCAGACGTGGAAAAAGTGGAGAACGTGGAGGATGATATGGTTGAGGTTTATTTGGGAAGAAAGATTGCGCCTGACTTTTTTGCTTGGATAATTCCCAGAAAGGACGGCACAGCAAAGGTTGGTCTAGCAACTTCAACAGGCAATCCACGCCAATATCTGCGCATGTTCATGGAGAAACATTCTGTAGCGTCTAAGAAGCTGCAAAAAAGCAAAATCGAAAGTGTTTCTGGTCATCCGATACCTTTGGCTGGTCCAATTCCCAAAACGTATGCGAACGGTTTTCTTGCAGTGGGCGATGCAGCATCACAGGTAAAGGCTACAACGGGGGGCGGCGTGGTCTTTGGGATTACCTGCGCCAAGGTTGCGGGAGAAGTTGCCAGCCAAGCGATTAAGATTAACGATTTTTCTGAAAGGTTCTTATCTCTTTATCAGCAGCAGTGGAAGAAGCTGGCGGGTTTTGAGTTGTCTGCGATGCTTCGGATGAGAAGAATGCTAAACAGTCTGTCTGACAAAAAACTGGACAACGTTATTGGTTTGTGTAATAGGCTAGGAATAGATAAGACTCTTGAACGGTTTGGGGATGTTGATTTTCAGGGCAGGTCTCTTTTTCCGATGCTAAGAAATGCAGGGACGTTGTCCGTAGCTGGCTATTTTCTGTTTTCTTGGCTGACTTCGCCAACAAGGCAATGAATGCTGTTTCTTTGGGTATGGAAGTGTTTTAGAGTAAGAAGCAAGCAAATAGGATACTGTTGAGGCTAAAAGAATGGCTGGAAGAACAACTGTTGACTCGTCGGCTTTCGAGTATAAGCTGGTAATAGTGATGCGTACTGACATCAAGATGAGCAAAGGCAAGGTTGCGGCTCAGGCTGGGCATGCTGCTGTTTCTGCATCAGAATATGCACGAAAGAATCGTCCTGAGTGGTGGAGCCCGTGGATAATGGAGGGGCAAAGAAAGATTGCTGTTAAAGCAAAGTCTGAGGATGAGATTTTGATGCTTGAAAGAAAGGCGAGGAATGCTGGTCTTCCTGTGGCGATGATTGTTGACAGGGGTTTAACTGAGATTCCGCCAAATACCATAACGTGTTTGGGTATTGGTCCAGCCCCAGCAAATAAGGTTGATACAGTAACAGGAAATCTGAAACTTCTGTGAGGAAAGTTGTTTGTTGCAGGTTCCGCCGCTTGAAAAAGAGTTAGGCATGGACGCCTACCTAACCCAGTCAGATGGAATTGGGGGCAGGATTCGCCAGTTTTTAGATGATTTTGTGGTCGAAGAACTGCTTGTTGATGGCTCATTGGCAAAGGTTACTCCGCCAACTGAGGAGTGGGAAAATACAGGCGAGGGACGCTATCTTATTGCTGTAATGATCAAGCGCAGGTGGGATACTTTTATGGCTGTTAGGCAAGTTGCGCAGAGCTTGCATATTAGCCAGAAACGGGTCAGGTTTGCGGGAATCAAGGACACGAAAGCGTTGACTGCCCAGCATATTAGCTTGCAGAATGTGTCTCCAAATAGTCTTGTGGGCTTACAAATCAAGGACATAAGTGTGTATCCGCAGCGGTTTTCGAAGGAAAGAATGTATTCTCAGCTCATCAAGGGGAACAGGTTTCACATAACAGTAAGAGGAATAGACCATTCAGCCTCTGTTATTGAGGAAAGGACAAGAATCGCAAAGGAAGAGATAGAAAAAGTGGGTGGGGTTCCAAACTTTTTTGGGCATCAGCGTTTTGGCACAATAAGACCAAACACACACAAGGTGGGGAAATATCTGACAAGAGGCGACCCCGAGAAGGCGGCGATTGCGTTTCTTGGAGAACCTACACCTCATGAGCATCCGGAAGCACAGAAAGCACGACAACATCTACAGGATACCATGAATTTTCAGGAAGCCCTTGAAATGTTTCCCAGATTCCTGAGGTATGAACGTTTCATGCTTAACCATTTAGCAAGGTATCCAACAGATTTTGTGGGAGCATTCAGAGCATTACCCCGAAGGCTTCGTAAGCTCTTTGTTCAGGGCTACCAGTCTTATCTGTTTAACAAGTTCCTTAGTGAACGCATGCAAAGAGGCATTCCGTTAGAGGAGCCGCAGGTCGGCGATTACTTGATTCGGCTTGACGAAAATGGGTTTCCGACAGAAGATTTTGATCAGGCAACAGAAGCTAACATCAAGGAAATGGAGAAGCTCGTGAAAGAAAACAAGATGAGCGTAGCCATCCCGCTTGTGGGTCCAGATCAGCCGCCATCCAAGGGAGTGCAAGGAGAGATAGAGCAGAAGATTCTTGAAGATGAAGACGTTGTTCCTGAAAAATTCAAGATTCCATTCATGCCAGAAACAACCGCAAAAGGCAAAGTGCGAACAGCACTAAACCCAGTCTGGAACCTAGTTCAGGAAGAAATCTCCGAAGATAAGGAAAATGAGGGCAAACAGATAATGAAACTTGGTTTCACATTGAACCGAGGCAGCTATGCAACAGTGGTTCTAAGAGAGTTTATGAAACCGCAGGAATTGATTGCGGCAGGATACTAGACATCTGGTTTATGGTGTTAGTCTTAGTTGGTCTCTTGGGAAGAGTACTACTTCGCGTATGTTTTTTATTCCTGTTAGTACCATGACGAGCCGTGCTAGTCCTAGTCCCCAGCCTGCGTGTGGTGGCATGCCGTAGTCGAATGCTTGCAGGTGTGTTTTGAAGGATTCTGTGCTTAGTCCCTGCTCGGACAGTCGTTTCGTTAGTAGTTCTTTGTCGTGGATACGGGCGCCTCCAGACGAGAGTTCTACCCAGTGCCACATCAAATCAAAGCCTTCGCTGAACTCAGGATTATCGTCTTTGGGTTTTATGTAAAATGCTTTAGCCTTGGTTGGCCAGTCAGTGATGAAATAGTAGTATGGATGAAGCTTTCCTAATGCACGGTAAGCGACGGTGGGAATGTCTTCGCCCCAAGGAATGTGAATCTTCTCTGCTTCCAGTTCTTCCAGAACTTGACTGTAAGTAAGACGCTTGAAAGGAACCTTAGGCACCTCAATCTTGTGACCCAGCAATTCCAGTTCTCGTGTGCAGTTAGCAGTCACATCCTTGGAGACGTTGTGAATCAGTTCTTCAAGAACATTCATTACGTCCTCTGCAGTTGCGAATGCCTGTTCTATGTCCACAGAGATGAATTCGCTCAAATGGCGGCGAGTGTGTGACTCTTCGGCTCTGAAGAATGGACCAATTTCAAAGACCTGCTCAAAATCCAGAATCAGCTCCTCTTTATACAATTGTGGACTCTGAGCCAAGAACGCTTCTCGAGTGAAGTAGGCTACAGGAAATAGTGCAGAACCGCCCTCGGTTGCGGACACGATGATTCTGGGAGTGAAAATTTCCATGAATCCACGTTCTGACAAAAAGGTTCTTGCCGACGCAAGAGCAGCATGCTGAACCCTGAAAATTGCCTGATTTTCTTCCCGTCTCAAATCCAGTACACGTGAGTCAAGGCGCACATCAATATCTGCTTTTGTCCTGCCAGTTATGTCTAGGGGCAACGGCTGCTGTGATACACTGAAAATTCGGATTTCGGTAGGGACAATTTCTGCTCCTCCTGGAGCTTTGCCCATCTTTTTGACAACACCCTTTATTCCGAGGCTGTACTGTTTTTGTAGTTGTTCAGCTTTTTCGACTACGTCAGCTGCAACTTTGTGTCTGTGAATTGTAATCTGAAGTTGTCTGGTTTTGTCTTGGAGGATAACAAAACGTAACCCGCCTAGGTCTCGGATTTCTTGAACCCAGCCAAAAACTATGACTTCTTGTCCTTCTAGTTCTGGTGTTATTTCTGCTGCGTAATGGGTTCTTCGCCATTCGCCCATTTTGTCGAGTTTCATCGAGAATCAACTACTTAGCTGGCAAATTCTACTCGTATGGTCATTCCCCGAAGCTTTTCGGCGAGTTCCCTAGAGGCTTTAACATTCGGTATTCGTTTTCGTCGTCCACGATTCAAGATAACCCTTGTTTCTGTGGTTCCGTCAGGCAACCAAATCTTGTTTATCGTAAGAATGCTCAAAGGAACAAATAGGTCCTCTAGAAACTTGCGTTCAGGGACTCCATATTCCAGAACACGAATATTTTTTCCGGTCTTCTCGCCAAGAGCCTTTACAATTTTTCCGCCATGGCTAAGAAGACGGGGCACATCGCCTTTATCGACGACGATCGCCAGAATGCGGTCGGCTTCTACAGCCTTGTGAAAATGCACATCCTGAAGAGAGGGAAACTGTTCTTCCAAGGACAAAAGCAAACGGGCTACAGTGAAATCTACCTCACTGACATCTCCTGATTCAAGTTTTCCTTGACATTTTGAGCACAATATTCCGCTTTTTAAGCAGAAATTGCATAGTTCTGTTTTCACTGCGTTTTTTGTCCTCCCTGAAATAAAGAAGTTAGCGGCGGAGCCTTTTAAACTTGCGTGTTTTTTACCGCATCACTTCGCTTTTATGGTAACGAACTTGCTAAGCTCTTTTTCTGCACAATAAATACGTTGTGGTAAGCAGGCTACAACCCAAAAAGAAGATGTTGGTAAAGGGAAAACATATTTAGGTCAGCGCTGATTTGAATCGTTACTAATCTTTAGCTAACGGAGAACTGACAAATTTGCCGATAATGGATCCCTTCAAGAAAACTCTTGCCCAGAAGCACAGGCTTTACATGAAAATCTGCAGAGACTGCGGAGCCAGAAACGACTCTGCTGCAATCAAATGCAGAAAATGCAAAGGCAAGAACCTTCGATGGAAGAAACGAGAAGTTGTACGCTAAAATCAAGAAACTTCCAAATTTCTTAATCATCAAAAGCAGTGCATATTAGGACTAGCAAAGTTTATGTGCACATTTTGGTCTTTTCACATCTAAACTTCCAGGTTAGAGCATATTCGAGCAATCAACACATATCATCTAGACTGGTATGACACAAAAGAAGCCCAAAGAGAATTTGATTTCCAGAATCATTCCATTGACAACTACTTCAAGCAGATGAAAAAAAGTTCAGACTCTTTAAACTGCCAATTATACTGTTTCGAAAAATTATTTTGAAAAATATCGTGAAAATGTCGCCTTATTACAAACCAGTTGAATAGCCATCAGAAGAGAGTTGAAAGTTTTGGTTCTTCTTGACGCAGATTTTACCTAAACATATATTCAATATGAACCATGATTGTCTGTGAATGTGAATTTCAATGAATCGTGACTTTGTTGTTTTAATTGTTGCCGTGAACATTTTGGTTGTTGCTTTAGGTGGATACCTTGCATACTCTGACCTGTATCTAAGAACATACACTGGCGTTACACATTCAGATACACGAGTTATAGACGTTGAATACGTTCCCCTAGGCTACATCCCAACATACGAATACTACGAACCAGCAAACAACCGAACCATGATATCCCAAGCATACTGGACACTAGACTTCCTCCAAGCAGCCATCCTAACAATAGCAATCATAGACATAACATGGATATACACAAAACAAAAAGAAACAAAACAAACAACCACCAACATATGAACAAAATTTCTGAAAACTGTGCAGTGCTGCTGAATTTATGAAAAAGCTGTGTTTCAACATAGCACTGCTATTATGCTCCTAATAGGCTCTAAACAGCCTGCATGAAAATGTGAAAAACATAGCTAACGAACAAATATTATGCCTGTGATTTTCAGATTTGTTTTGTTTGTTTTTATGGTAAGTGTTAAATTGGGTGGTTGTGTATTTGTTGCTTCTGACAAGTTTAGGGCTTAGCTTAAGATGACTGTGTTGGAGCAGATTTCGAATCCTTACCTTGCTTCGCTTGTTTTAGGACTACTGTATGGGCTTACTTTCTGCGCCTCCGCATGCCTACCATACCTTGTAAGCTACATTGCAGGAATAGGAGCAGGCTTCAAAACAAGCATCGCAGTAACGGCAGTCTACAACAGCGGAAGAATAGTCGCATACGCAATCATAGGCACAGCAGTTGGACTCATAGGCACAGTAATCACAGAAGAAATCCTAGCATCATACCAACAATACACAAGCATCGCCTTCGGCGCCATCGTCACAGTCATAGGAGCAGCCATACTCCTCAAAAAAATCGGAACATGCAACTGCACAAAACAACAGCAACCGCAACCTGACCGTTTCGGATTATCGAAACTGACAACAAGATTTGACCTACGCGCATTCTCCATGGGCTTCACAAGAGGCCTAATCGTCTGCCCACCACTCGTTGCACTACTACTATACTCCGTGACGATTTCGCAGGTTAACTGTACAGCAATGGCAATCCTGTTCGGAGCAGGAACCGCACTATCGCCAGTCCTGTTTCTGGGCGGTTCAGTGGGATGGCTCTTAAATAAGGCGCCGCTATGGAGAACATGGCTGTCAAGAATCGGAGGAGCAGCACTCATAATAATGGGGCTAAGCGTCTTGGCTGGAGCAGCACTAGACTTAACATAGGAGAAATGAATTGGAATGCACGGAAAACATCGAAAACGTTACATGCAAACCAATATACAACTCCAAAGACAAGATAAACAAAAATAAAGTATGAAACGTGAGGGAGAAGCTTTGGCAAGCGAAATCGAGACAGGAACAAAATACATGCCTGAAATGAGCAAAACAGAAAGCGAAGAACTAAGAAACCAAATCAAAACAGCATCCATCAAGGTAATAGAAGACAACATCGAAAGAATGAAAAAAGCATGGAAAAACCGACCCAAAACCATGGAATACTTTGATGAAATCTCAAACTTTTTCGGCAAACGAGAACAAGAACTCAAAGAACAAAAAGCCCAAGGAAAAAAAATCATAGGCTACTCCTGCATCTTCGCACCACTAGAACTTATTCTAGCCGCAGACGCCATCCCCGTACGCATAGGCTCAGGATGGTACGACTCTGCAAAACTGGGAGACAGAATCATGCCCGTCGAAATCTGCCCAGTAATCCGCTCCACTGTAGGAGCCAAAATGGTAAGCCTATCCCCTTACCTTGAACTGAGCGACGCCGTCATAATTCCCCTCACATGCGACGGCAGAACCAAACTAAGCGAAATCATATCAGACTACAAACCAGTCTGGCGCATGAACCCGCCACGAATAAAAGACGACACTCACACCCTCGACATGTGGAAACAAGAAACCATGGCAATCAAAGACAAAATCGAAAAACTCACAGGAAACAAAATCACAAGAAAAAAACTCAAAACAGCAATAGAAACAATGCAAAACGCAACCAAAGCCTTCCGAAGACTCCAAGAACTAAGAAAAGGACCCCCAGTAATCAACGGACGAGACGCCATGCTCGTAAACCAGACAAGCCTCTGGGACGATATACAGCGCTGGACAGAAAAAGTCAACGAACTATGCGACGAACTAGAAAAAAGAGCCGAACAAAAAGAATACTCAAGCTACCCTGACACCCCACGGGTAATGATAACTGGAACTCCAATGCTTTGGCCAGACAGCTGGAAAGTCCCCAACCTAATAGAAGAATCATATCCGCAGGGAGTCGTAGTCGTGGACGAGCAATGCTCAGGCGACAGAATACTGTATGACCCAGTTGGAGTAGACGAATGGACACAAAAAGACATGATAGACGCCATAAGCGAAAGATACCTGATGGCATGCACTTGTCCATGCTTTACGTCAGAAAACGGAAACGAAGACCGAATCAACTGGATAATGGACCGAATTAAAGAATACAAGATTGACGGCGTAATCTACTACGTGGTCAGAGGCTGCATCCTATACGCCATGGAGTATGCCCGAATCAAAAAAATCCTAGACCGCATGGGAATACCCGTCTATTACCTGGACACAGAATACACACGAGAAGATGTCGGACAAATGAAAACAAGAGTAGAAGCATTCCTAGAAATGCTGGAAGCAAGAATCGACATATAAAAATGGAGAAAGAAAGATGACAACTTCCGCAGGCATAGACATGGGCACACAAAGAATCAAAGTCGTAATATTACAAGACAAAAAAGTGGTAGCCCAAAAACAAAACTTTGCAGGCTTTGAACCCACAAAAGTAGCAGAACAGACTCTACAAGAGGCGCTACAAGAAGCCAACCTAAAACGCGAAGACATAGAACACATCACAGCAACAGGCGCAGGCGTAGACATGGCAAACTTCGCAGACAGCACAGTCAGCATGATGGGAGCAGACGCAAAAGCAGGAGCACACTACTTTCCCACAGCAAGAACCATAATAGACGTCGGAGCCGAAGACGCAAGAGCCATAAAATGCGACGAAAACGGAATCATGCAAGACTTCATCGTAAACGCCCGATGCGCAGCAGGAGCAGGAACATTCATCGAAGCCATGGCAAGAGCCCTAGAGGTACAACTAGAAGACATGGGCACACTGTCCCTACAGGCAGAGCGGGCAAGCCCAATAAACGCCAGCTGCGTCATATTCGCAGAATCAGACGTAGTCTCCCTGATACACAGAGAAGAACCCAAAAGTGAAATCGCAAGAGCCATCTTTGACGCAATGGCCGAAAGAGTCTCATCAATGGTAAACAGGCTAGGAATAACCCCAGACGTCGTACTCATCGGAGGCGTAGCAAAAGATGCAGGCTTCGTAGCCTCACTGAA
This sequence comes from Candidatus Bathyarchaeota archaeon, assembly GCA_963772765.1. GTDB lineage: Archaea > Thermoproteota > Bathyarchaeia > Bathyarchaeales > Bathyarchaeaceae > Bathyarchaeum. Next base: position 62,461 of record CAVYYP010000003.1, read on the forward strand.
AAGGCGCCTCGGAATAGACATTCTAATTCCCGAAGAGCCCCTATTTGCTGGAGCATTAGGCGCAGCGCTTGTTGCTACTAAAAGGGCAAAAAGGAGACACTAAAATGTCAGACACTAACGGAAAAAAAGAATACTGGCGATGGCTTGAGTACCGAAAATCAATGCCAAACATGAACTGGAAAGATGCCGAAATAGTAACCGCAGGCGTTGATGTTGGTTCAGTTGGATCAAAAGCTGTAATCATGCTTGACGGCGAAATCTATGCATGGAGCGTCATGAGGACAGGCTCAAACAGTTCAGACAGTGCAAGCAAAGCACTGGGCTGGGCAATGGAAGATACAGGTCTTGAACTAAAAGATATCCACTACATTGTAGGAACAGGTTACGGACGAGTTAACGTTCCTATGGCAAACAGGGCAATCACAGAAATTGCATGCCACGCAAAGGGCGCCAACTACATCTGGGGATCAACAGTAAGAACCGTGCTCGACGTAGGCGGACAAGACGTAAAGGCAATCCGATGTGACGAAACAGGAAAAGTTGTAAGCTTCCTAATGAACGACAAATGCGCAGCAGGCACAGGACGAGGAATGGAAGTCATCGCAGACCTTCTAAAAATTCCTATCGAAGAAGTCGGCAAGGTGTCGCTGAGCGTAACAGAGGAACCAAAACCCGTAAGCAGCACATGCGTTGTCTTTGCCAAAACAGAAGCCGTTGGACTGCTAAGAAAAGGATGGACAAAAGAAAAAGTCCTAGCAGCATATCTAAGGGCAATGGCGACCCGAATGAGCGAACTCATAGAAAAAGTAGGCTGCGAAAAAGACTTCGTCATAACAGGCGGACAATCCAAAAACATCGGACTGGTCCACCGCGTAGAAAACATACTAGGCGTAAAACGTCTCCCCGTGCCTGACCTAGACGAAAGCGGACGAGACCCAGCATCCGCAGGCGCAATAGGAGCAGCACTATTCGCCAAAGCATTGCACGAGAAAACTCAAAAACGTTAGAGATGATAAAAATTGATTACGTATTATGGCTACCAGGACGGCTCCGGCGAATACTACATTGTTATTGATGCCGAAAAATGCAACAGCTGCGAAGAATGCACAAAAGCCTGTCCCGAAGGCGCCTTAGCGATGGAAGCCATGTTCATTGACCTAGAAGACAAGATGGTCGCCGCAGTAACAGAAGAACACAGAAAAAAAATCCGATACACCTGCTCTCCTTGCAAACCCGAAAGCGGCACTATTCCATGTGTTCAAGCATGCAGTCAGGACGCCATGAAGTGTATCTGGAAGCCAAAATAGTCGTCTAGCTGCCCAGTTCTGCTGTTTTTTCTCAGTATTTTTGTAATTTAGCGATTCTGTTTCTGTTTGGTTTGGCATTTTTAGGCGTTCTTGCCGTAAAATTTATTGTCGAACACGGATACAGAATAGATACATTAAAAACGTGTCAGTGATAAAGGGTTGTTACCAACTGGGGATAGCAATGGGCACTAAGAGAGATCGTGTGGAAATCATGGCTGAAATCCTTGGTTTGTGCGCAAAGCCAAAGACCAAAACACGGGTCATGTATGGCACAAACCTGTCATGGAAGATGCTCCAGCACTATCTATCTTACATGCAGGAACATGAATTGCTAGAAGTTCATGACGAATCCACAAAATATGTTGCAATCGACCGCGGACGCGATTTTGTTGCCAAATGGAAGGAACTTCAAAAATTCTTCTAAAACTTTGATTTATGTTCTGGGTGGTCGTTTTTGGGCGTAGCGGTAGCGCCGTGGTTTTCCTTCTCTTGTTAGTATTCCTTCTTTCATCAGGTCTACCAGTGCGTGGGCTACTGCAGTTCTGTCGTAGTGGAAGCCTCTACGTGCCATTTCGCTGTGAACGTTTCCTAGTCCGTGTGGGGTTGAGAAGTATCCTTCTTGCCATAGGTCTTGTATGAGTCCCTTGCAGGTTTCTGCTCGTGGCTGTGGTAGGGATCGTTCGGGTATTATCATTGGTTCTTTTGAGTACTGTGTGACTGTTGAGAGTATTCGTTTTACTGATTCTTCTAGTTGGTCTTGTTGGCATTCTATTTCGAATTCGAGGTTGCCGACTTTCATTTTGAGGTGTATTGGGGGTTCTGTGTTTTCTGTCATTGTTTTCCCTTATTGTATATTGTATTGTGCAAGATGCACATGCACAACATTTAAATATTTTACCACTTAAACTACTTTTATATTGGTGAATCTTATTGATTGAACAATATAACATAACAACAAAACCCACATATAACTTACCACCCTCCTTACAGCACCTACAACTACAACAAACATTCATAGAACTAAGCCAAAACACCATGAAAAACATCAAAAGCAGCTATTTACAACCCAACCAAACCCCTCTAGCCCAACAAACATTAACCCATATTGCAGACGCAACACCAATCAATAAAATTCAACAACCAACCACAATAACAACAATCCCTCTAGAACCAACAACAGAAAAAAAACCAGTAATCGCAGTAGACGTCTCAAGCATCAGAATAGGAGAAACAGAAACAGGCGAACTCTGCGCAATAAGAGGCGCAATAGTCTCCACAGAAAAAAACAGATACAAATACCAAAGAATAGGTCCCTTCCCATTCCACATTACAGAGCAAAACAAAAAAGAAATCCACAAAGCATTCAGAAACAACCACTTCGAATTCTCAGAACCCCCAAACAACATCAACATGCAAGCCAGAATGGGCAACCTACTAGAACGATGGCTACAGCTAGGACTAGCAACCTCATCATACGGCAGCATAATCCTATGGGACGGCTCCATGACCGCAGGAATGACAGACTGCCCCATAGACGAAATGACAAGACTCCTAGAAATCGCAAGAAACCGCCTAAACACAGTCCTCGCATTCTCGAAAAACACAACCCTCAGACTCGCAGGACACAAACTAACAGACTACGCAGAAAAAACAAAACCCCCATCCCTTCTGCAGCTAAACGATTTCCCAATATCTTCTGGACCCGTTCTGAACCTCGGAAACATCTACATAGCCAAACTAACCCACGGAGTATGCTCCTTCAGACTAGACATTGACAGAAAAGTTCCACACGAACAGGGCATAGAAGCTGTCCAAAGCCTTCTCGGAAACGACCTACTGACTCAAAGCTATCCTGAAACATTGCGACTAGCACACATCTACTCCACATTCACTGCAACAGAAGTAATCGGTATTCAACGCTTCATTGCTCAACAGTATGGGCTTAGAATTGTTACACGTCCAAATGTGCGAAGAATGCTGTTTGGTCCCTTCGGAAAAGGCGCGGAGGCAAAACAATGAGACTCTACAAGAAAGAGGGAAACAGCATCCAGATTCTCAGCTACCCAAACGACAACATCGAAAAAGGCGACTACCTGCTAGTAGAAGATAGCAACGTCAACCGAAAGCTCATCACGCAGGTTATTGATGTTCAGTTTGCAAGTGTTCCTGGGCTTCTAGAAGAACTCCTGCGAGACTCTACTGACGAGGAGCATGTTTATGGAGAAAACTTTGACCCACTGGGCGTTTCGTCTCATATTAATCACATTCAAGACGCACGGATGCTCATCTGCAAAATCAGGGGAACAATACTAAACGACAAACTAAGGATAAACTCTTCATGGCTTCCTTCTCGCTCCAAGTCAGGAATAACAAAAATTCCAATCAACACGTTACTGGCACACGTCAGCGAAAGCACAGAGCTTCCCATAACAATAGGAGAAACAAAAGACAACACACCCCTACGTATCACGGCTCATGACCTTGACGGAAGATTAAACATCATAACAGGCAAAAAAGGCACAGGAAAATCTCATCTTTCAAAACTGCTTGTTCTGGGGCTGGTAGACTACAAAGCCACGGTTGTAGTTCTAGACCTAAACGGCGAATACACAGGACTCGGAGTCTCAGCAAAAGGAGGCGACAACCAATACAGCAAAAGAGTGCACGTGCTTACACCCGGACAAAACTTCAAGGTCTCATTGTCTCAAATGGGGCTAAGCGTTATTCTAAAGATTATGATTCATGCGCTGGGTCTTCCCGGAACATCAACCCGCGAGTTTAAACACATATGGAAAACGTTGTGCCAGCAAAGAACAATCACTCTTGAAGCCCTCGGAGACGCAATCAAACAGTCAAGCGGCAACATGCACGTAAGAGATGCACTCTTCTCCAGATACTATAGCCTTGTGAATTCTGGATTTTTCACTGACCACGAAGAGTCTGCGACAAGTTTTGAGAAACTGTTCGAACAGACCAAGCAGGATGGCGGAGCGCTGGTGATTAATCTGAAGGATGTTTCGTCAGTTGACCGTCAGATAGTGTTAGAGTATACTTTGGGGGTTCTTGTGAAGATTCTTGGACAGTGGAAGCTCAAATCCGTTTTCCTGTTTGCCGAAGAAGCCCACCTGTACCTGCGAGAAACGTACTGGGAAGACATCGTCACCAGAATGCGACATTTTGGTTTGTTTACTAACTTTGTGACCAACCAGCCTGACACAATAAAAGAGAACATCTACCGCCAAGCAGACAGCATTTTTCTCTTCAACTTCACCAACGAACGCGACCTAGAAACAGTATCAAAAGCTGCACGAGTAGACTCTGAAACCGTAAAATCAATAGCCCAAGAACTCCCGCCACACCATTGCCTGCTCATAGGAAAAGCAGTAAACGACTTTCCAGTCATGGTAAAAGTCAGGGCACTGGACATCAAAACAATGGGACAAACAAGACTATTCTTCACAAAGAACTGAACAAAAATTTGCATACAGTTAATAAGTACATTTGCAGTTGTGTTTCCTTGTAGGAATTGTTCCAGACGAACTTTTTCTTTTCGAGTAAATTGGAGGTGTAAGCCCGTGTCTTATAGAGAAAATCGAGAAATGCACAAAGCAACCTGTGCAGAGTGCGGCAAAGAATGCGAAGTTCCATTCAAACCCAGCGGAACTAGACCCGTATATTGCCGAGAATGTTTCGCTAAACGAAGAAGATACTAACATCACAAGCTGATGTCAAGAATCTTAGCATACCTTTTTTCATTCACTCCATTTTTTGTTTAATATATCACAGTAACAGCCAAAAGTTCCCACAGCAGAAACTACAGTAAGGGACTGCTTTGAAGGGTAACCGCACAAAACTTTTGAGAAACAGAGTTGCCCAAGAAGCCGCACTGCTACTCTACACTTCTCAAGAAAAAGAATACAAGCAAGCCAAAAAAAGAGCCACAGAAACATTGGGCGCCAGAATCCTTCCCAGCAACTTTGAGGTAGCAGAAGAACTCGACAGAATCGCCGACGAAAGGGAAGGCAGCAAAAAAAGGGAACTGCTAAAAAGAATGCGAAAAGAAGCAAAACAAATAATGACAGCCCTAAAAGAGTTCAGTCCGCGTCTTGTCGGAAGTGTATGGCGAGGAACAGCCAGAAAAAACAGCGACATAGACATCTATGCATTCTCTCAGGACGCCAATCAGGTCACGGATTTGCTCCAAAAAAACCACTACAACACAGAAGATTCTGAGTGGCGCTCAGTAACCAAAAACGGAAACAAACAATCATCCCTTCACATACATCTAGTTCTCGAGTCTGGAGATGCTGCTGAAATTGTTGTCCGAAGCCCAGACTGCATAGGTCAGCAAGAACGATGTGAAACGTATGGAGACCAAAAAACAGGACTGAATCTAATCCAGCTTACAAAGGTTCTTGAAGAGAATCCGCTACAAAAATTTGTGCCAGACTAGAAATTGTTGTCTGAAAAAAGGCTTATTACAGTTTAAATATTGGTATATTCAAAGAAACAATTACTGGAATCACCCAATCAGCAAAAATGGATGACCCCGAAAAATGGATATGAAAAAAGAAAAGTTTCATAAAATGTTCCCGAACCTAGCTGACGAAATGGAAAAAGGAACCTGTGAAACAAAGATACATGCTGTTCGTTCAGACGTTGCCGCTGCCGAAAAAGCAGTAGTGCCAAAAAGGTTTGCAGGCTATAATCCTGATGCAATTGATTTTCTACGTAGGTGCGAAAAGCCAGAGCAGGCAGAAGAAATAATCTGTTACCTAGAAAAACGGCAAGAAATCAGCCCTGAGTACGCGAAAAAACTTAGAAAACAGTTGAAAACAAAGGGCGTAAGAAGTTTTGGAGCAAAAAAGGAAGACGACTACTACCTAAAACATGACGGCTTCTAAAAGGCAGAAAAAAGAAAAATAAGCAAAAAAGGGATTTTCGGTTCAGATTAAAGGCTGCATATTTGTATCAGCGCTTCAAGATTATCTCGATTGTTGAAACATTTCGTGTGCCATCTTCTCGTTGGAGCTCTTCTGTGCCAATTTCGATTTTGTCTGTTTTGAGGTCTTTCATGAATTTGCGGCGAACAATTTCGACAACGTCTATAGCGGTTGTTATTGCTCTTCCTCGTGCCTTTAATGTAACATCTTTGGCTTTGGATTCGTTGAAGTGAGTGATCACCGCCAGAACGTAGCTCATTGCAGGTTTAGTTCCAACATAGATTGTGTTAGGATCCTTCGACATAGAGTACACCTCCTTCTTGGATTTTGTTTATCTTTGATTGCATGTTTGGAATCAGATTCATAGTGGAATCGTTTTTCCAGTCTTTTGTTATATTTAGGGTAGCCTTTTTAATATTTGTCATAGAAATATGCCTGAAAAACATGTTTAGTTCAATAAAAACATAGAAAAGAGTCAAGATGATGCTAGCAAGTATGAAATATGCCCTACTTTCTGTCTACAACAAAACAGGCATAGTTGACTTTGCCAGAGAACTACAAAAACTGGGATTTACCATAATTTCAACAGGCGGAACTCTAAAAGCATTAAAAGACGCAAAAATCGAAAACATCAAACACGTCTCAGAAATCACTGGGTTCCCCGAAATACTTGACGGCAGAATAAAAACTGAGCACCCAAAACTTGTTGGCGGAATCCTTGCCCTAAGAAACAACAAAAACCACATGAACCAATTTGAACAGTTTGAGATAACGCCCATTGATTTGGTTGCCTGTAACCTATACCCCTTCAAAAAGGTAACAGAAGATGGAGCAGACCTAAAAACTGCGCTAGAGAACATTGACATAGGCGGACCAAACATGATAAGGGCTGCCGCAAAAAACTTTGAACATGTAGTTGTAGTCGTTGACCCCAGCAGGTACAGCCAGATCATAGAGGAATACAAGAAAAACGGCAATGTAAGCATGGAAACCCGAAGGGTGCTGGCAGTGGAAGCATTCAAACAGACCTCAAAGTATGATAAGATAATCTACAAGTTTCTAGAAAACACTTAACGCAGGTCACATTTTTATTCTGCCCAAGATAAGATACACCTGTGAGACCAGATTATGTTCAAATTCACCTGCTACGGCGGAGTCAATGACATCGGAGGAAACAAAATCATCGTCAAATTCGACCAAGGCTCAATCTTTTTTGATTTCGGACTCTCATACAGCGAAGAAAGTCTGTTTTTTGAAGAATTCCTGCAGCCACGTTCAGGATGCAAAATCCATGACCTGCTAAAACTGGGCATGCTACCCAAAATAGACGGCGTCTACAGGCAAGACGCACTTTGCCCAAACAATTTCGAAACATATGACGGAAAAGCAAAACCGTTCTGGAAACAAAACCTGCAAAGCTTTGAAGAAGCAAAAAACCAAGGCTCATGGCATCCCGACGCACTATTCATCTCGCACGCCCATCTGGACCACTGCGGATATGCCCCATACCTGGGAAATTTTCCGTTTCTCTGTTCCGAGACCACAAGGAAGCTGATGGATGCAATAGCAGAGATTGGCAACCTGCAGGGTCTAGACAAGCAGTTGACTGCCACAAAGGAACGTCAGATGGGCAAACTGAAAACTGGATTCTTTCCAGGCGAACTGAAAGTCGATTATTGTAAAGACGAAAATGACAGAACATTCTGTGATCTGGAGTCTGGCGTGCCTTATACTGTTGTGGATGGCTTGACAGTCATGGGCTTTAATGTTGACCATTCTATACCTGGGGCTATGGCTTGTCTTGCCGAAACAAGGGATGCTCAGGTGCTGTATACTGGAGATGTTCGTTTTCATGGTCGCTGTGGCTACAATTTGGGCGACGAGCTAGATGGTCTTGCTCCCGATGTGATGTTCTGTGAAGGAACCCGAATTGACAAGCAGAACCCAGATAACGAAAAACAGGTAGAAGAAGAACTGACAGACATTTTCTCCAACTGCGATGGGCTAGCCATGGTTGGCTTCACGTGGAAGGACATCGACAGATACGAAACCGTACGTGATGCTGCAAAAAGGAGTGGCAGGATTCCAGTTTTTGATCCCCGGCTTGCATATCTTTTGGCTAGGCTTGGCAGAAGCGCATATGATGAAGGCGCTAAAGTGTTTCTTGAAAGATGCGGCTCCATGATATATTCTCCGGGAGACTACAGCAACTCCAAACACAAGGTCGGTGACATGGCTCTTTCAGAATGGAGCAGCAAACCTGACATCGTAGTAGATATTAAGCACATGGAAGATGGCGTGTGCGCTCTTGACCTTAACACTGATCCGTCAGGCTATGTTTTGCATTTGGATTATTTCAGGTTCAAAAATATCTTGGATTTTGAGCTTCCAGACGGCTCATTGTTTGTGAGGGCACAATGCGAACCCTTCAATAAAAAAATGGAGCTTTCTCAAAAGCGAATGTTCCACTGGCTTAAACATTTCAACATTAATGCTGACAATGATTGGAAGCCGTACCAGATTCATGCGAGTGGTCATGCTTCTGGTCCTGAAATACAGGAAATGATAGACAAAATCAAGCCTAAGCTTCTTGTTCCTATTCATACGGAGCATCCTGAAATGTTCTGTAACGTTTCTGGCACTGTTTATTTGCCAAAAATTGGCGAAGAAGTGAACATATAAGAAGGTTTTTTAGACTCGAAAAGAATTTTTATTTGGGAGATGAAAGTTTTGAGTGAAGAATTTTCTGTATCAAAATTGAATAAACCAACCGACTGGAACAACCTTACTGGAATGGCAAAAAAGCATGTGCCTATAATTGAGGCGCCCAGCAAGGTCAAAGTCGATACTCCTTTCGCCGTTAAGATAAAGATTGGCGGAATAGATGGAATTGAGCATCCCAACACTTTGAGTCACTGGATAAACTGGGTTGCACTCTTTGCAGGCGAACGCCTAATCGCAAAGGTAATGTTTGGTGCCGAACTGTCAGACGGTTACGTTACTACAATAAATGTAACATTAAAAGAGTCAGCAATGCTCAGGGCAAAAGAGTTCTGCAACCTTCACGGAGTCTGGGAAGGACAAGCAAAGAACGTCACAGTCGAGTAACAGAGAAACTAGTGCCAGTAAAGAAGTTACAGCCAAGAGCAACAGTCTAGGTTTTCAGCAAAACAGTCATATCTGCGTTCTGGAAACGTCGAAATGCTCTTGAGCCGTACTCTTTGTCCAATTTTTTTACAAACGTTTGAAGTGCTCCGAGAGCAGTCTTGCCGCCAACCTTTGGCTCAAACGACATCTTCATGACCCAACCCTTTTTCCTAAGATACCCTGTGCCCGTTGTCAGGTCACCCTTTTTTACCCTTCCAGATGCAACAAGTTCACAGCAGATTCCAAAATCGGACAAAACCCTGAAAACAGCATCCTCAACAAAAGACAAAATTGCCAGCTTTTTCTCTTTGCCACGATTACTTAGAAATGTTTCAGCGTCAACAACAAGATACTCATTTTCTGGTTTGCCATAATTTCCTAGAATCCAAAGGAACCTCAAGACATGTGCTTTCTGGTTTTCCAGTTTGTGCTGCTGCGCAAATGTGTCAGCTTTCTTAAGCCCAAACGAGGAGCCCTCCAAATTTGCCAACAATTTGTGAACAGCTTTGAACGCCACACCATCTTTGAGATTTGTTGGAAATTTAACAATTCCAGTCTTTGACGTTATACCTTTTGCAGGTTCAACAATCTCGTTTGGCTCTAACGTGTTTCGGATATCTTGTAAGCGGCGTAAGCCCTCAAAAGGTTCAACAAACGACCTGTAAGTCTCTTCAGAAAGTGGTTCACTAATCTTTTCTTCAATGCTTTTACGGTTCCAAGCACCCGCGGTTTCTGTTAAAGTGTCGCATGGGAATCGGGAACAATAAGCGCAGTTTGGAACTCCCGCTTTGTCTACGCATTGCCGAATCAGACATTTTCGGCTAGGCAACTTGGATGCTTTGGGAATTTTTTCATCTAGAGTTTGGCAAGTCACACATGGAGTCTTAATCGGCATGTACCCCAAAATCGCTTTAGCGTCCTGCTTGTATTGTTCAAAATCTTTGGCAGACATGTTCTTTCGTGGGTAAGGTCCCCATGGACAAGCACCACAATTTATTCCGCACTTTGAAACAAGATTTGGCAAAGAGTACCCTATGAAAAACAAAAAGATGGATTAATGATAAAAAATTTGCTACAGTAAACTATGTTATTTATTTGAAGATATGATGAATGACTAGATGTTGGAAGCCAATTTTTTGGCGTCCATCTTTATTTTTTCTAGTTCTTCTTTTGTTGGTTTTCCTCGGATGTCGCCCATTCTGCCTTGTGTGCTGCGTTCTTCTGAGCCAATAAACTCGCTAAGAACATACCACTCATCCAGCACTGTAAAACCAATGTGCTCAAAGAATTGACCCATATACAGTCCAACAGGTGTTGCTTCTCGAAGCCCAGTATGAGGTCCAGAATATGTAACAAAGATTAGCGCATTTTTTCCAGAAACCTTTGGAGCAGATGTCTTGATTTTTTCCTGTTTCCTATAGTAATTAAATTTTTTGAGCAAAAACTCTGTAACCTGCTTTGGCGGATGCCACTGAATAGACGGAGCACCAACACAGACAAGGTCATAATCAAAATAGTCGATATCTGATGCTTCTGTTGTTTTCATTACAGAAACGTCTGCGCCAGCTTCCTTTAAGCCGTCTCTTATTGCAAGTGCCACTTTCTCTGTGTTTCCGGTGTTAGACCAGTAAAGTACTATTGCACGCATTACAGAAAACCCCAATTTCTCATAAAGGACTATTTTTTGTTATCTAGTATCAGCATGGTAATTGTTGACCGAACATTGTCAAGGCTTCTGACCTTCCATGTGACAATGTCTTTGAGTTTTTCCATTGTTTCTGCCTGTATTTTGGCAACCACATCGTAGACGCCGTAAACTGGAAAAATTTCCACAACAGAGTCAAGTTTCTCCAAAGTCGCTACTACAGTTTCCATGTTTTTTGGTTCAGTGTTGATCAAGACATAAGCCATGGGCATACAATCGTCTCCACATTCTACACAGGAGAATATCCTAAAAGAATGTTTCTTTTTAGCCTTTTTCTTTGAAACAGCAAACTGTTCTACAAAAAGCCGTTTATGAATCTACTGCCAAAAAGTTAGTCTTTCGTGTAATCAACCATTCTTTTTTGGATAGCTCCATCCTTTAGTGCCATAAAGAATTCTACTACATCATTTGGCTCCTTGAAACGCAGATTGACTAGGCTCTGAAAACCCCAATCCGAACACTTGATGCGCGAAATGGTAGATGCAGTGTTAACTGATTTGGAAAAATCTTCAGTTAGGTTGTATGTTGCCAGAAATGCGCCACACCAAACGTCGCCCGCTCCGGTGGTATCAACAACCTTGTCAGGAGGCAAAGTTAAAGCAGGATACATCTGAAGCCCAATGTCTTTTCCACTAACTATTGCACCCAAATTTCCTAACGTAACTATCAGGCATTTGGCTTTCAGGAGACTGACAGCTGATGACAGAGAGTTTGTTTGGGCTAGGGCTTTTGCTTCTGTGTCGTTTACAATAAAAAAGTCTGCCTTAGTTGCAATATCATTAAGAATTCTGCGGTTTTTTCTTCCCTCTTTTATGTAATCTATCCAGGTATTGACAGAGACTTTGCTGTCTGGAGAATTCTTTTTTATTTTATCCAGTATTCCTGCAACCTTTGAAGGTGTCATAGGTGAAATGTGAAAAATGCTACTGTGCCTAAACCACTTATTTGAGATTCTTCGAGACGTTATTCTTGAGCCTGCACCGTGCTCAGCTTTCAGGTAGTGTGCTTCCCATCTGCTGTCATATTTTATGTGAAAACGGGTAGATGGCGTGTCATAGATTCTAATGTCCCTGTAAGGTATGAGCTTCAAGAACTTTTGGAATTTGTTGTCTTTTCCAGTTGCCGAAATCAAACTAACATTCTGAGAAAGAGTTCTAGCTGCCATAGCCGCGTACAATGCTGCGCCTCCAGGCTGAACACGTGTACCGTTGACGTTCTCCACTTTGTCAACAGACGTGTGACCGACAAACACTAATCTTTGAGCTAACAGCCTTTCATCTCCCACCATACACGACTAAATGCGGTTTATGTCCACAGTGATAGAATGTTCAGTTTGAATAATTTTGCCCTAACCCCCGAAACATGTCCTCAACTATTTTTTGGTCTCAAAAGATAACCTTTTATCAGATGCCACATTGTTTAGCAATAATACGAGAGCGGACTAAAAGTTGAGCACCAAACAAAAACAAGATTCACTTGAACGGTTTCGGCTAAAAAGAAATCTTCAAAGGCTGGCAGATCGAGAAGGCAGAGGAACAGAGCTTGTTTCACTGTATGTGCCGTCTGGTCGCCAAGTAAGCGAAGTAGTGGCAATGCTCAACAACGAATATGGAACCGCCTCAAACATCAAATCTAACACCACAAGAAAGAATGTTCAGGACGCAATTACCAGAGTTACACAACGAATGAAAATGTTCAAAAAGGTACCAGAAAACGGGTTAGTTCTTTTCTGTGGAGCAATCCCCCAGAATGGACCTGGAAGCGAAAAAATCGAACTATACATTATTTCTCCGCCAGAACCAATACAAATCTACCTTTACCGATGTGACGCAAGATTCCACACCGAACATTTAGCCGAGTTCTTGAAAGAAAAAGAAACATTCGGAATCATAGTCCTAGACGCTTCAAACGCAACCTTTGCAACTGTCCGAGGAAAACGACTAGAAATAATAAAACAGATATCCTCAGGTATTGCCGGAAAGTTCAGGGCTGGAGGACAGTCCGCCAGAAGGTTTGACAGGCAAAGAGAAGCAAAACTCCAAGAATACTTCACGCGCATCGGAGAATACGCCAACGAAATCTTTCTCCCAATAGAAAACCTCAAAAGCATACTCTTAGGCGGACCTGGACCAACAAAAGAGGACTTTGAAAAAGGCAACTACCTACAATACACACTGAAAGAAAAGCTCGTAGCCACAATCGATACATCATACACAGACGAACAAGGAGTCTCAGAAGTCCTGGAAGGAGCCCAGGACATTCTTCGGCGAATACGCTACGTTGAAGAAAAAAAGATAATGCAAAAGTTTCTCCGCGAAATCGGTCAAGACACAGGTCTAGCAACTTACGGCGAAGCGGACGTTCGAAAGTTTCTTAACAACGGAATCGTGGATACTCTGTTGCTTTCTGAAGACCTTGACTCTGTGCGTGTAACTGTTCAGTGTGGTTCCTGCAACTATGTTGAAGAGAAAACAATGAAGATGCATCAGGTTGCAGAGTTTGAGCAGAAAATAAGCACAGAAGGGTGTCCAAAATGCAGTGTACCTTCTATTACTGTGATAGAAGTGAAAGAGGTTATCGACGAATTAGCAGAACTGGCAGAACAAATTGGAACGAACGTAGAAGTTCTGTCCGCAGACACTGAAGAAGGTCAGATGCTAAAGAAGTCATTTGGTGGAGTAGCCGCAATTCTTCGCTACAAAGCCGCAGTCTAATATTCCACAACAACATGGACATTTGGATAGCCCTGTATTTCTCGTCCTTCACCCTTAGCAGATTTTACTTCCATCTTTTCTATTTTGCACGTTCCTGCAAGGTCTTCCTCTGCTCCACACAAAGTATCCGCCGTTTTTTTGTCTTCAGTGTACACTGTTAGCTTCTGTATCTGAATGTTTAGGGGCTTTTGATTTTCTGCCTTGTCTCTTCGAATTTCGCTCATAACCGCTACGATTAGGTCGCCCTGCTTTTCGGTTTCTGGGTCTATCAGTTCTTCCTTTATTGTTGGCCATTCCGATGTGTGAATACTTTCATGTGATTTGTCGTCGAACATTATCTGATAAAGCTCCTCTGTAACATGAGGCGAAATAGGCGAAAGAAGCTGAATTATCCTGTAAATTGCCGTGTAGAGTGTGTATTGTGCTGCTTCTCGCTTTTCTACACCATATGTTTCGGGCTGATACAATCTATGCTTCACCGCTTCTATGTAATTGTCGCAGAAGCTGTGCCATGTAAACTGACGAATCTCGTTAGTTGCAACATTAAATTGGCAGGTCTCCATTGCATCTGTCACTTTCTGTGTTATCTGCTCCATCTTACTGAGAAGCCACCTGTCTATTGGCTCCAGCTTCGGCGTCTCGTTTTTGGGGTTGTAGTCTTTTAGGTGCATTGATGCAAACCTTGATGCGTTCCAGAGTTTTCGCAGAAACTTCCACGCATACTCTACGTCTTCCCATCTGAAAGGAATGTCCGAGCCTGTAGCCCCACCGCCTGCTGCCCACTGTCTTGGAGCATCAGCGCCATATTTCTCAAAAACGTCTGGAGTGGCCACAAAATTGCCCAACGATTTGCTCATTTTTCTGCCGTCTGTTCCAAGCACCATTCCGTTGATTAGCACTCTGTTGTAAGGTTTCTGGTCAAAGAGTGCAATTCCACGTACCATGAGGTAGTATGCCCATGTTCGTATGATGTCGTAGCCTGAGGGATGCACGTCTGCGGGGTATAGTTTTTTCCAGTTTTTGTTGTCTGGCCAGCCTGCATGAACTGCGCAGGTGATAGAGGAGTCAAACCATGTGTCTAGGACGTCTGTTTCTGGGACAAATTCTGTGCTTCCACATTTTGGGCATTTGTCAATTTTTGGTGGGTCAGTTCTGGGGTCTATTGGCACCCAGTCTGGTTCTGCTAGGATAATTTCGTGGCACTGTTTGCAGTACCATACGGGGATAGGGGTTGCGAAGATTCGTTGCCGTGAGATTACCCAGTCCCAGTCTAGGCTGTTTGCCCAGTCTATCATCCGTTTCTTCATGTAATCAGGATACCAAGTAACTTCCAGAGTATTCTCTTTCACTTGCTCTGTGAAGATTCGGGTTTTCAAGAACCACTGTTCGTGCTCCAAAATTTCTATAGGATGTTTGCATCTCCAGCAGGTTCCAACCTCCTGACTCAAAGGTTCAACCTTTTCCAGCAGCCCCTGAGCTTCCAAGTCCTCAACAATTGCCTTTCTTGCATCTACTGCTGTAAGTCCAACATATTTTCCTGCATTTTCATTCATTTTTCCCTTGTCATCAATCAAAATAATCGCAGGAAGCTTAAGCGTAGAAACTGCCTTCACATCAGCTTTATCCCCATAGGTGCAAATCATCAAAACGCCTGTTCCGAACTCTGGGTCAACTTCTTTTTCGGCGATTATCTTGACATCACGTTCTGCTATCGGGACATGGATGGTTTCTTCCTATGTATTTGCTGTATCTTTCATCTTCAGGGTTTACGGCTACTGTCACACAGGCGCCAAGCAGTTCTGGGCGGCTGGTTGCGATGAGTAGGTGGTTTCCGTCTTCCAGCGTGAACTTGATATAGTGTAGTTTTCCTTCTTTTTGTTCGTGTTCGACTTCTGCGTCTGCGATTGCTGTTTCGCAGCTTGTGCACCAGCTTATCGGGTGGGTTCCCTTGTAGATTAGGTCCTTGTTGTAGAGCATGATGAAGCTGAGCTGTGTGCGTCTCCAGTAGTCTGGGTTCATGGTTTTGTATTCTGTTGTCCAGTCCACGGAGCAGCCGAGCCGAATGATGGCTTTTTTCATTATGGCTATGTACTTGTTGATGACCTGTTTGCAGAGCTTAACAAACTCAGCAGGCGGCAGGTCTGTTTTTTTGATTTTGTGAATTTCCTCAGTTTTGACTTCTGTTGGAAGCCCATGACAGTCCCAGCCCTGCGGGAACAGCACGTTGTAGCCTCGCATGCGCTTGTAGCGGGCTAGCGTGTCTATGTATGTCCAGTTCAGGACGTTTCCCATGTGAAAGTTGCCCGAAGGATACGGAGGAGGAGTATCAATAGTAAAAGCAGGACGAGAATCATCTTCCCTGTTGAATCTGTAGATGCCCATCTCTTCCCAATCTTTCTGCCACTTCTCCTCAATCAAAAGCAAATTGAATTTTTTAGGAAACTTCTTCATCAGACTGCCCCGTAAACACTAGTTTACCGTAAAATTAACAGGCAACTAAATTAGCTTTTAGGTGAATTATCGTCTATTTAGTTGACTTTTCGGTAAGTTCCAAAGGTTCACAATACAACTTTAAATATCAATTCCAAGAAATAACAAGCACAGGGTTTAGATTTGTCTTTAGAATCCAACAAATCATTGGGCGGCATTGGAGCAATTCTTTTAGCAATTCCCTTTCTCAACTTAATTGGAATAATACTTGTTTTGATTGCACTGAAGGGAATGGGCGAATATTATGATGATGAAGAAATTTTCAAAAACGCACTTTATGGATTCATTTTTGGTTTCATAGGCGTTATAGGTTTAGTAGCTTTTATTGTAATGTTTGCATTGGGCTTTGCAACAATTTCCCCAGTTGCAGTACCGTTAGCTGGATTTGCATTAGTTATTATCGTTTTAATTGTACAATACGTTTTCTCTCTGATCTCAGCAATATTTTATAAAAAATCGTTGGACGCTCTTTCAATAAAATCTACAGAAAACATCTTCAGCACAGCAGGTGTGATTTTACTCGTAGGAGCAATAATGCCAATAATAGGTGAAATTCTAAAATTTATAGCTTGGATATTAGTAGCTATAGGATTCTTCAGTATCAAAGAATCAAAACAAACACCAGCCCAACCAGAGCCAAACGTAACTTCGGAGAAACGATTTTGCACAAATTGTGGAGCACCACTCAAACATGAATCAATCTATTGCCAAAAATGTGGCAAAAAAATTGACTAAATCTTTACTACTTCTTTCTTATGCTTGAACCACCTGAAAGTTCAACATCCTCTAAAGTCTGATCACCGATGTAACTAAGTTGGGAGCCCCCACTAAAATCAGCATTCAAAATCCAATCCAAGTTAATTGTTGCTTGGTTTTTCTTTAGAAATGGGTTTTTTATTGGTTTTTTATGTTGATTGATTGTCCTTGTGTTAGTGCCTGCGCGATTTTTTTTCTTCCGCTTTTTACGAGTCTCCAGATTGTGCCTCTTGATACGCCCATTTTTTGGCCTGCTTGTTCTTGGGACAGCCCTTCTAGGTCTACTAGTCTTATGGCTTCTAGTTCTGCGGGTTCTAATGTAATTTCGTTTGTGGTTGTTGTTGGTTGTGGGATGAATTTTTTTGTTGTTATTGGGGTTGGTATTGTTACTGGTTTTGGGAATCGTCCTCTTCTTCCTCGTCTGCGTCTTCGTCCGAATGACATTGTAGGTTCATCTGTTTTTATGTGTGTTCAGTAATGCTTATATATTTTTGTGCATTATCTAATAAATGTAAATTGTGCATAGGCACAAAAATAGAGGTGAAAAATATCATGCCAAAAGGAGATAAAACAGGCCCGCAAGGCGCCGGATCCATGACAGGACGAGCAGCAGGATACTGCGCAGGCTACCCAGTTCCAGGATACATGAACCCCACACCAGGATATGGACGAGGATGGGGAAGAGGACGCGGCAGAGGATGGCGAAGAGGACGATTCATTTACCCCGCACCAGCAGTAGTAGTTCAGCCCGCATACCCCGTAGCACAGACTCCAGAACAAGAAATTGCATCACTGAAAAATTACCAGAAAAGCCTAGAAGACGAAAAAGCAGACCTTGACCAAGAAATGGGCGGCGTCAAAGCTAGAATCGAAGAATTGAAAGCAAAACTCGAAAAGTGATGCCGACAAAGAGCCAAAAATTTAGGGGGAGGTGACCTCTTTTTTTGACAAAATATAGAGTGGCAGTTGCAACAAACAATAAAATGGGAATGAACGATTCTGTATCAGATGTTTTTGGTAGAGCCAAAACATTCACCATTGTTGATATTGAAGACGAAAACATAGCAAATGTAAAAGTGCTGGAAAATTCTGCCGTATCCTACCATCATGGCGCAGGTCCGATTGCAGTTAAAATGCTAAACGATGAAGGCGTGACAGTTGTGATTGCTAACGAATTAGGAATCGGTGCATCAGAACTACTAAAGCAACATAAAATAACATTGGTACCCACAAAGCCAGAAACAAAGGTTGAAGATGCAATAAAAAGCGCTATTGACAAATAATGATGCTGTCCAGCATGTTTTGTTAGCTGACAGCTCTTATGCTGAATTCCATCCGCGAATGTATTCTGCTAAGGAATTGGCGCATTTCAGTTACTATCTTAGGTACGTGTCTATTTTTTCTTGCGTCATGAACTTTTGACTAATGAATGCTACTAAAGCGAATATGGCTATTCCTATCAAGAGCAATACCACGCCTAAATCCCGATAAGGAGGAGGGTTATGTCAACCAAAAACAAATCTCATATATGTTATTGCCCAGAATCCTGCAGCAGACAAAATGACACTTGCGACGGTACCGAGTTTCCATATGATAGAGTGTTCAGACTGTAGCTTATGTGTTCGTGGCAACTGGGATAGCGCCCAATTTTCTCTAATCTGCGTCAAACATATTTTTTATGAATTCAGCCATTCACACCTTGGAATGTCACTAGAATAGCCTGCTAGCTCTGTTTTATGTTAGCACAAGACTGTTGCTTTGCAGTTTGAAAAAAGTTGTGTTTCAACATATGTTCTGCTATTAGGAGCCTAATAGGCTGCAAATATGATTGTTACTTTGCTATTTTGAAGGTTTTTTCTGCTACTGAAACGCAGGCTAGCAGGTCGTCGATTGTGGCTATTAGCGTTGCCAGATTTTTTTGGCAGTCGATTTTTGTGTTGACTTCTGAGCCGTTCTGGACTGTTTCTATGTGCAGTCCAGGGGGAACTTCTATGTTGTCTGGAGAAACTGCTTTTGCTACTGCTTCTGCTTCCCGCTTGTTTTTGTAGGTTAAACAGATTTCAGTCTGCAATTTTTTCTCCTGCCAACTGCTTCTTTACTAGTGTGTTGACCAACTTTATGAATGCTTCAACATCTTTTATCGGCACCTGTGCGCCCGCTGCAACGTCGTGTCCTCCGCCTCTGCCAGAAAACTTCTCCGAAGCCACCTGCATAACATCTCCGAGGTTCAGTCCATTCTGTATCAACTGCTCTGAGCCCCTGGAAGAGATTTTGACTTGGTCTTCTCCAGATATTCGAGCATATGCAATGATTGGTTTTCCCAGCTTCGTAAGCGTCGTTGACAGTATCGTGCACACTGGGCTTAGCACCTTCTCGTCGATGAAGCCGTCCCCACGCAAAACATAGATGCTGTCAAGTTCTTCTAGCCGTTCCGGCTTCTCGGTGACCCAGCGAAGATACTTTGTAATCGTGCTTCGATACTTCTGTATCATCTCTGTCGCCTCTTCCAGACACTTCTTTCGGTCACCCATACATATAGCGGCACCCAATCCTGCTTTGTCCATTCTACCCGTAGCATTAAGCAGAACAGAAAACTCGCGGGCGCTACGAAGAGGCGTCCAAGGCTCCTCCTTTGTCAGGGTGTAAACGTCGCCAACCAAATCAAACGAAATATCACCACTAAGTCCCTTCGAAACCAGATGGTCAGCAATTGCAGAAAGCAATGTTTTCTTTTCGTCAGAGGAAAGGTCACGTAGGGCTCGCCACTTGTCATTTCTTTTAGGCTGGATGCCCAAGTTCATGAGAAAGGCTAGGCTTTTGTCTTCTTCTCCGCTGATTTCAGGAATGAACGGGTTTGTTGTGCGTGCCAGAGCCTGATGAATAGGACGTGTTTCCCTGCCAAAAAAGAGCAGGTCTTTTTCAACTTCTAGTAGACCTGACTTTATTGCATCTTCGACAATGAATTTGTTTGCGCCTCCAAGTTTTCGTTCCTTGTTCTTGTCTTGAAGGTCGCCCAGTGCGCCGACAACTGCAAGATAAGCCAAATCAATATTCTTTTCGTCCAGTGCTTTTGCTGCAAAATAGGAGACGCCAGCGCCGCTGATGTCCCTTGTTCCGTCTATTCCACGAGTGTGCGGATTAACCTGAACAAAACCGTCGGGAAGCTCTGTTATGGGTTGGTGATGGTCAAGAATGATTACATCTTTTGTGAGTCGTTCTCCGAGCAGGTCAAGGTATCCGCTGCCCATGTCCGTAAAAATTGTTAACTCAGCACCTTCCTCAGCTATCCTGTCTGCAACTTTTTCGTCCATCCACCGTTCCAGACGCAACCGAAACTTGGCTCCCGCCCTTAGAAGCGCTTTTGCTATGATTCCGCCTGCGGATAAGCCGTCGGCGTCAACATGGGAAGAAACATGAATAATGTCGCCTTTGCTGATGTGGTCTAGAATAAGGCTTGCTGCCTCTTTTGCGTCCTTTGTAAGGTCGCCAACTTGTTGCTTAGTAACAGACATAACAGGTCACGCAGATTACGATAAATGAAGTGTAGTCAGCCTAAGCTCAGAAGAAACAAACAATATTAAAACTTTCCAGTCAGCACCAGAACTAACATGCCTAAATGTTTTTGAAAAATGGTAGAAGGGAAAACTGTTTTTGGAACAGTTTATGCCCAGTTTTAGAAGAGGGCGATTGCTTTTGGCGAGTATTTCCAGTCTGCGGGAAGCACGCCTCGTTTTTTGTAGTATCCTGAGAGTTTGTAGATTTTTGCTTCCACAATCTGCAGAGCCCGCTTGTTGCTTAGGTCTGCCTTATTTCTGTCATAGTGAACATGAAGACGTGTAGCCTTTCGTAGGAGGTTTTCTAGGTCTTCTGGAAGAGAGGAGTAAAGTTTTCTCTCTTTAAGAACTTCAGTAATCGATTTTCCGGTAATGGGTTTCGCTAAAGGAACACCATGCTGGTCACGAAGAACAGTTCCTATCTTGCTCGGAGGGTACCCCTCTTTGGAGAGCCTCATTATCAGAGCTTCCACTTCTTCAGCCGTGTATCTGCACCATGCAGGAGGTCTTTTACTTACAGGTCGTGTTTGATGGGATATACCCTTTTCTTGTTTTGGCATATTTCTTATTCCTCGGAACTCCTTTAAGGCGGAGGGAACGCGGCTATTTAAAATATTCGTTTACCAGCACAAGAAAACCATTCAGCAAAGCCTCTAAGAGCCATACCACGATGAGAAAAACCATTTTTTTCCTCAGAACTCATCTCACTAAAAGTTCTCCCATCACCTGCAGAAGGCGCAAAAATCGGGTCATAACCAAACCCTGCAGTACCCTTCTTTTCAAAAGAAATCTTTCCATTTACCTTGCCAACAAAACAGGTAGGCTCCAAGTCTGGACCCCCAAAACAAACAACAGACATAAAATAGGCACCACGATCTTCAATACCATCCATCAGCTTAAGGACGCCGTCAAGTCCAATTGTATGATAGACATGCTTAGAGTAAGGTCCAGGAAAACCTCCCAGAGCATCAATAAATATTCCCGCATCCTCAACAAAAACGGGCAATCCACAGTTTTTGACCGCATCCAAAACACTGTACCTTGCAATGTTTTCTAGTTTTTCGTCCTGAATCTCAACAGCTTCTACCTTCAGTTTTGCAGCAGAAATCTTGTACTCGGCAAGAATTGCTCGGGCTTCCAAAAACTTGTGAACATTGCTTGTAACAAAATAGGCTACCTTGCCCCGTGGAAAATCTGCAGGAAACACCGACGTTTTGCTCATGTTTGGATGTCTCATTCTTGTGTTATGTCAGGATACTTTTCTCGGATCTTCTCATCCGCAATTTTGGCAACCATCTCATTGGAAATAAGCACAAACTTGGCGCCCTTGAGGTGCATAAGCTCTGCCGGTTTATGGTCTTCAGTTACTAGAAGCAGATTATTTGTTGATGCATACTCTGCAACTTTCCTGTCTTTTGCTCCTCTTAGCCCAGCCTCCTGAACTGTCAGAACATCCCATCCTAGAATCTCAAAATATTCCTTTAGCCCAGAAAACATCTCATCAAGCAAAATCTTCAAACCAGCACCCCACAAATAAACTGTAACGTCAACACAATGTTAAACACGTTAAGATATTTAGAGACTTTGGAAAAATCTAATCTCTGTCAGCAACGTAGCGTCCACGTTTTTCTATCTCGCGTATCTTTGCCTTGACCTTTTTTGTTTCGTCGGCTCCCATGGATTCTTCGTAGCCTTCCATTACTGCTTTGAAGCACTCCTTTGCGTGCATGTAGTGGGTGCTGTTAAGAGTCCGTTTCATGAGATGCAAATCAACGCCCATCGGCTCAAGCTCTATTGACCTTTCGCTCAAGCCAAAATCGATGAACACGACCTTGCCGTAAGGCGTCAAAATCATGTTCGATGTCGTAAGGTCTCCATGAATAATTCCGTGCTTGTGGAGTCTTCCAATCATCTTTCCAATCAGCCTGCTCAGGCGAAGCCGCTCTTCCTTAGAAACTGTGTCAAGCACTTCTTTGACCTGTTTTCCTTCAACATACTCCATGACAATGGTGCCGTTTGCAACATCAACCATAAAAATTGTCGGAGTAGGAACCCCAGCCTCCTTCGCCTTATGAATAATATGGGGCTCATGCATTGTCCTCTGCGAACGAATCATCAGGTCCAGCTCTTCGATACGATACTTTTTGGGAAAACGGCGCTTGATAATCACTTTAAGGTCATGCCAATCCTCCAAGAACAGACTGGCTTCTGCTCCTTTCTTAATTAGGACCATGTTATTGTGCCTCCACCCATGGCGCATACACTTCCTCGAGCCGCCACTTTACATTAACAAAGCTTTTTTCGACAGGAGTAACGAAACCGCTATTGTATGCAAGGATTCCTGCCCATGCAATCATGGCGCCGTTATCTGCGGCAAGCCTAAGAGGAACAACACAGAACCGTGCACCATGCTCATCTGCAACCACTTTTAGCATTGATTGTAGTTTTTTGTTGGCTGCGACTCCACCCGTTAGCAGTACTTCGGGTTTTTCTGTGTGAGCCAAGGCGCGTTCTGTGACTTCTGTTAGCATGGAGAAGGCGACTTCTTGGAGGCTGTAGCAGATATCTTCTACTGTGCCCTTTTTTGCCTGAAATGCGTTCACGGCTGCGGTGTGAAGTCCGCTAAATGAGAGGTCCATTCCTTTTACTGTGTATGGAAGAGAAACAAACTTTTTGCCTTTACGTGCCAGCTCTTCTACAACTGCGCCGAAAGGGGCTCCTTTTCTTTGGTGAAGTCCTACAGCTCGGGCAAACACATCTAGGCAGTTGCCCATTGCAATGTCTAGGGTTTCGCCAAAGATTCTGTATCTGCCTGCTTCAAAGGCTGAGACTATGGTGTTTCCCCCAGAAACGTATAGGGTCACGGGGTCAGTTGCGCCTGTTGCCAGTTTTCCGATTTCTATGTGTCCCACGCAGTGGTTGACGCCTATCAATGGAACGTTGAGGTATGAGGATAATGCTCGTGCGGCTGTTGCTCCTGTTCGAAGGCAGGGACCAAGTCCGGGTCCTTGAGCAAACGCCACTAAGCTGATGTCCTTTGGCTTTATGTTTGCTGTTTCTATGGCTTCGGTCAGCACTTTTTCTGAGACTTCGGCGTGGTGTCTTGCGGCTTCTCTTGGGTGTATTCCGCCTTCTTTTGGCATATAGGCGTCGTTTGCGTTTGAGAGAACTTTGCCGTCAAAAGAGACTACTGCGACTCCGAAATCGTCTGCTGTGGATTCGATTCCTAGACAGTAAGAGTCTGCGGGTTTCTGTTTTGGCAACTTTTTGGTGTCTCCTTTTCGGCGTTTTTGGTTGGGTCTAGAATTTATTGTTTTTTGGGTGTGTTAAAACGTTTCGTAAATCCGTGGCGTGTTCCGCTGAACGGTGGTTTTTAACTGTTTCGAGTAAATAGAGGAAGATAACATACAACTTTTTATTTCTTAAAGTGTCTATATATGTGAATACGTGAAGGACAGAAAGCAGATGCCTAGACGCAACGAACTAGAATACAAAGCATTAAGTTTTATCACCAACAACGGGAAAGATGGAGTGCTCCAATCCGAGCTCTGGCGAGAACTAGACGCCACCAGCAGGGAAGGCAGCAGAATAGCCCTAAAACTAGAAAACAAGGGTCTGATTTTAAGAGAAAAGGAGCTCTACGAAGGAAGATGGACATACCGCCTCTATCCCAAAAGAAAACCTGCCTCACTCAACTCCATAATCGACTCTCCCTGCCTGATGTGCCCAAACGACTCACGCTGCGGAGCATGGAGCCCAATCAGCCCAAACGAATGCCCAAGACTAACCGCATGGATATTGGGTGAAGAAATGCCAGAAACAGAAACTTCTGGTGAAAACTAAGTTTGCCTAGCGGATGGGTAAACGAGCGCAAAAGAGAATTTTATTACCGTAAAGCAAAAGCAGAAAATTATCGTTCACGCGCGTCCTATAAGCTTCTTCAGGCAGTAAAAAAATACAAGTTCATCAAACCCGGCTACGCCATTGTCGATTTGGGTGCAGCACCAGGCGGATGGACACAAGCAGCACTAACTATTATAGAGGATACAGGATTCGTGCTGGCCGTTGACATAAAAGAGATAGAACCATTTGATGTCCCAAACGCTGTTGCAATCAAAGGCGACATCAGCGAACAACAAACAGTTCAAGAAATACAGAAACTCTTGCCAAGACCCGCAGACGTTGTAATCTCAGACATTTCGCCCAACGTTTCTGGAATCTGGGAACTCGACCATGCACGACAAATCGACCTTGCAGACCATTCTCTTCAGATAGCAAAATCTGTTCTACGGCAGGGAGGCAACTTTTTTGTCAAAGCCTTTCAGGGAAGGACAACAAACAAGTTCGTCAACGACGTAAGAAAACAGTTCGGCTTCGTAAAATTTGTCAAGCCACGCGCCAGCAGGTCAAAAAGCGCAGAAATTTATGTTCTGGGAATGAATTTCAGACCTAAACATTAGCTGTTTCCTTGATTATTCTTGCCGCAATTTCGAGTCCATTCCACTGCTTAACTTCCTGCTGCAACTTTTTTGCCTTTTCCTGAAAACTGTCATCTAACACATTTTGCACTGAGTTAAGCAATGTTTCTTTTGTTAGGTCTTTTTGCAGAATCAGTTCTGCTACTCCGAGTTCAACAGCCTTTATTGCGTTATTGTACTGCTCAGTGTGTCCTGGTGTGGGAACAAGAATTACTGGCTTACCGTAACAGATAGATTGTGACAATGTTCCATGTCCGCCTCGGGAGACAACGGCGTCGCAGGCTTTTAGGTGCTCGAAGCGGTTTGGAAGCCAGCCATGAATTATGAGGTTGTTGCTGCCGTTGACTGGTTCGGTTGTGGCTGTTGGGTATCCAAGGGACATGACTATCTGGTAGTCGTCAGGAAACGTTGTGAAGATTTGTCTGAGTAATCCTGTGAAGTAGGCGCGTTCTTTTGCTGGTCCGCTTATTGGCGCAAAAATAACGGGTTTACCCATTGATAGTCCTAGTTTTTTTCTCAGCTCCATCTTAGTGGACAAATCGTCTGAGGCTATGGGTAGTATTGGTCCGATGTATCTTGTTTTTTTGTGGTATGCTTTGGGGATGTGCAGGTTTCTTGTTGAGATGGTGTATGGTGGTGGAAAGTCTGGAATCAGGGTGTGTTCTACATCTGCCCATATTCTGCCGACAAGTGTCATGGTTGTGGCGTCTGCTATTCGGGCAAGCTTCAGGAACCTTTTTCGTCGTGGAATAAACACCTGATACTGGTTCAGTATGCAGATTCGGGGAATGTCCAGCATCTTTGCGGCTAAAAGAGATGAAGCCCGCGAGTCTGAGACAACAATGTCAGGCTTGAACGCCTGTATGTAATCGATTTCGGCGTCAATCTGCTTTCTGATAGTGTGAACGGTGATGAAAGGTCCAGGATTGACTGTTGTTAATCTGAAGTCGATGCTTCCGTCGGGCTTAACTGCCACTCCAATGTCTGGAGCTTCTACTGCATTGAAGCCTTCCTGCTGAACATATTTGAAGCCCTCCCTGTATGTAGAAAATAGTATTTCTGCACCTTCCTTTTGCAACCTTTTGGCAATGGGGATGCATCGACCAACATGACCCAGTCCCGTACCAGAAGGCGTAAAAAGAACGCGCATGATTCACAGTTTTCCTAAATATTTTTACGTACAATCGTGCCGTTTGGCGTTTCTTCTTCAAAGATGATTGCCTGAAAACTGTAGAGCTTCGTATTTTTTAGAAGCCAAGCATCAGGCTGAAGCCCCGCTTTCATTGCAGTTTGACAAAGGAACTCTTCTTCGTTCCAGTTTAGGTCAACAGGCACCTGTGGAAGAAGCAGTCCCTTGTTGTAGCCATGCTCCAATATCAGTCCGTCGCGTCCAACCTTGATTTTGGTTAGATATTCTGTGGGCTTATCTGCTTTGACAAGCTCAGGAGGTGTCATGACGCTGACCTCAAAGACGATTTGGTCCAACTCGTTAATTGCGACTGGAGGAAACCGTGGGTCCTGTGTTGAGGCGCTGATTGCAGCTTCAATAACCGCCTTTGCCAACGGAGTAGTAGGATACGGAAGTCCGATGCAGCCCCTCAGTCTTTTTGTTCCACCGTAGAAGCGGTTTATTGTGACAAATACTCCGCATGGCTCCATAAGCTTGGCTGAAACGTTTTGTGTAACCTGCAATACTTTTCCATTGTTTAGGTATTCTTTCACGGTTTGTCTAGCTAGGTTGACCAGAAATTTTCCTTCTTCATCTGTAAGCTGAAACGTCAATGCTTGCCCCGACCCTATTTGGAAAAGGCAACCCTTACGGTATTAAAGTTTATGAAGAAATGAGCGCCCAGCAACAAGGCACAAAAACTGGGTAGCTAGCCGACTTAGAAGTCGCTGCTTTCTTCTACGATGCCATCTTTGGTTATAATCATGTAGTCGATGCCGTCGCCGCTCATTACGTCTCGGCGGACAGCGGATGTCATGGCTTTGAGTACCAAAGTTTTGGCGTCTTCTTGTTTCATGTTTTCTTTGAATCCTTGTTCTAGAACGCCTGTTGCCATTGTTGCTCCTGAGCCCACAACAGCATAATCGTCAGGCAGTAGCGAACCGAGAACGTCTAGGACGTATATTGCGGGTTTGTCGTAGTCCATTCCGCCCACTATGGTTTGGGTGAGTAAAGGTGCCATTCTTCTGTTGAATAGAACGTTTGACATGAGTTTTGCGGCTGCCTTTGCGGGCATGGGTCGTTTTGCGTCATAGGAAAACAGTTTTCCTTGTGCTTCGACTTCTCGTGCTAAAACCTGCATGTCAGAGACTAGTCCTGCGCATGCTACGCCGACTTTGTCTGCTATTTTGAAAACCTTTTTTCCGGTTTTGCTCATTATCATGGAGCCATATGTTACTCGTTTTTCTGAAGCTAGTATTACTCCGCCATCAAAAACTACGCCTATGGTGGTGGCTCCGGGCATATAATATCGTCCTTGTGCTTCGTCACTCAAATGTAGTTCCTCCCGTTTCATTGCAGTATTGACATAAAAGAGGCTATTAAAGTTAATTGTAATGTCGCTGCTGAACGCTGTTGTTCCTCAAGTTTATTATTCCCATTGAACATACTGTATTTTTGTCAAGAGGGAATGTTTATTGGAGACTATTGGTTTGGTGACAACTGGCGGAGACGCCCCTGGAATGAATGCTGCAATCAGAGCTGTTACCCGCATTGCATGCTCTAAGAGAATGAAAGTTTATGGTTTCGAACGAGGATGGGCTGGACTAATTACCAACTCGTACAGGGAATTGAATCCGCGTAATGTTGGCGGCATCTTGCACATTGGCGGCACAATCCTGCATACACATAGAAGCCCAGAGTTCCGAGAGCATGAAGGCGTGAAAAAGGCTGCAAAAAATCTTGCCGCTGACGGCGTAGAAGGACTGATTGTAATCGGCGGTGACGGCTCTATGCATGGAGCACTAGCATTAAGTAAAGCATCTGATGTTGCTGTTGTGGGCATTCCTGCAACAATAGACAATGATGTGTTTGGCACAGAGGAGACAATAGGCTTTGACTCCGCAGTAAACACGGCATTAGTGGAAATTGACAAAATACGGGACACAGCGAACTCTCATGACAGAATCTTCATTGTTGAAGTTATGGGCAGGCTACGAGGCTTTCTTGCACTCACAATCGGATTGACAGTAGGAGCAGAAGTAATTCTGGTTCCAGAAGAAGAGTGCTCTCTGGAGCGAATTGTTAAAACCTTGAATACTAACAGCAAAAAAGGCAAAAAGTCTGGAATCATTGTAGCCGCAGAAGGAATCGGCGACACCCACAAATTGATGAACGAAATTGCGAAAAAGGCAGGAGTAGAAGTCAGATTAAGTGTCACGGGCTACGCGCAGAGGGGAGGCAATCCGACTGCAAGAAGCAGATTGCTGGCGAACCTTTTCGGAGACAAAGCCGTAGAACTACTGGAGAATAATCAGGCGTCAAGAATGGTTGCCCTGCAAGACGGAAAAGTAACCAGCATAAGCCTACAGGAAGTTACTACAGAACAAAAACAGCTAGACCTAAGCCTGATGAAGCTGGCAGAAACACTGGCAACATAAGCCAGCTTAGAATCGAGCCCCAACCAAAAATGTTGCAGAGCTTTCCAGACCTTTTTCTATCTCCGTATAATCGATATAATCGCTACGATAAGGAATGCGAGTCCAGTTAGGATTTCGTTTCCTCCTGTGACCCACCATACTACCAGTGCAATTATTCCTGCAGGCAAGATGAAAAAGATGATTTTGACGATGAAAATGATTACGATAATTCCGATAATCAGCAGAAGAGCTAACGCAAGAAGCCCTACTATGCCATAAGAGCCTAACAACAAAGGAAAGAACATAGCATACGTGTTGTTTTCTGGAAATATAAAACCACTGATAACGACGATTATATTTGGAGCCTATTAGGAGCCTAATAGCAGCGCTACGTTGAAACACAGCTTTTTTCAGAATTCTCCATAAAACAAAATGAGATTTGTTACTGTGTCACGTCAGTCACACATGTTTATTTTTGCCGAAAACAACTTTGGTAACGAGCTCAGGGGGAGTAATATTTTTGAATGCATCACATTCGAGAATAGTTGCCATAATGTTAGCTATCTTCTTGATTACGGGAATAATTACATGTTTTGTAACCCAGTGTCTAGGACAGACACAACATCAACTGAACACAATTGAATCTCCTTTTGCTGAAACATCTCTAACAATTGCGCCTATCGCGGTTGCTGCGCCAGTTGTCTCGAATGACACAAACTGGGCAGGCTACATAATAGCTTCAGACCTTCAAAACCCAGAGTCAACTGTGACTGGCATCAGCGCATCTTGGACTGTGACATCTGTTGTGCCTTCTACTCAGCAAGACACATTCGCAGCTGTTTGGATAGGCATAGGCGGATTCTTTGATAATACCCTCATCCAAATAGGAACCGAACAAGACTCCATAAGGGGACAAGGCTACTACTCTGCATGGTACGAGTTTTTGCCTGAATATTCGCACACAATAGACAACATAGTTATCTCTCCCGGTGACCAGATAACTGCATCCATACAACTAATTGACATGATTAACGAGACATGGTCAATCTACATCGAAGACGTGACAACCATGCAGTCATTTAATGGCACTGTTAACTATCCCGCCTCTCAATTATCCGCAGAATGGGTAGTTGAAAGACCAACCTCGGGGCACCGCCTCACAGCCCTAAGTGACATAGGAACAGTATCATTCACAGACTGCCAAGCAACAATAGGCACACAAACCGGTTCCATAAACAGCTTTCCAGCACTTCAATCAGTCATGTTCAACAGCGTCCAAAACAACGAAGGCACAACCCAGCTAACAGCAGTCTCAAACCTATCGAATGACGGCTCAAGCTTCACAATCGAAACATCGCCCTCAGCCATTCCAGAATTCTGAAACTGGCTAATACTGCCACTAACCATAGGAACCGTACTGTTCACTGTTGCTCTCCGAAAAATCCACACACAAAACAAAACTCAATAACAGAACCTGCAACTCAACAATCATAGTAGGACCCTAATAGAAATAGAATGTTGAAAACAACATTTTTTCACAAACTGCAGAGCAAAAATGAAAGTTCTGTTTATGCCATGACCGCAATCAGCATAATTAGCGCTATCATCCTGTTTAGTTCGTTTGTTGCTCCCATAACGTCTCCAGTTACGCTCTCCAGATGCTTGTTAGAGTAGCTCGTCAAAACTGCTACCGCAATTCCCATGGCTGCGAGAACAAAAACAAACCAGATACCAATAAGGATGATTCCTACTGCGGCACACAGTATCACGGAAATGAATACTTCCACATGCTTGTTTTCCATCGACTCAATCACGTAATATCCTGAGCCCTTGTATGACGGCTTCTTTCCCAGATACGCAGTTAAAACCATGCTTTCTTTAGCCACCACTTCCGCAACAATCGCCACTTTCAGTAGCTCTAAGGCCGAAAAGTTGCCAAAAGCCAGCCCAGTCAAAACCAAAACAATGACTCCAGAGCCCACTGCAGCAGCGCCCGTAAACATGTCATGCATAACTTCCAGCCTGCGTTTTGTGTCTCCTCTTGCCATTGCCGCGTCACTGAAATCTAGAAGCCCATCTAAGTGGTGAAAGCCAGTCAAGAGCTCAACAGTAACTAGAACAAGAAAGCCGACCATCAAGTCGGGCAGAACGTAACCTGCACCAAAACCGACTGCGCCCCCAATCAAGCCAACAACTAGCCCGACAACTGGGCACAAAAAAAAGTACTTAGAAAGCGCTTCCATCGACTCCATTCCAATGGGCAAAACCGTCAAAAAGCCAAACAAACCCTTCAAACCCTTACCGAGCACAGCAAACACCACATCAAATGACAAGCAAAAATATGAAACACCCTGCACTTTTAAGCTTGCCCACCAAAAACCGCCCAAAATGCATGTCTATTTAATTTCGACAAAAAGCTTATACGCATGTCTCTCCATAAAGCCCTCAGTATTTCAATAAAAAGGATGGAATCTTAATGTCTTGGTTAAAATCCATGATGGAAAAAGAACCGCCTGAACCAGAAAACCCACTAGGAACAGTTGTTATAGGCACACTAGACCCCGACGTACACCTAACCCCCAAAGAAATGGTCAGAAAATCACTCAAAAAAGCAGGCTTCAGATGCATTGACGTAGGCAAAAAAGCCCCAGCAGAAGACTTTGTCTCAAAAGCAAAATCCGAAAACGCAGACATAATCGCAGTCTCAATCAACACAGCACCAGCCAAAAATAACGTGCCCGCCCTGATGTCAGCACTCGAAGCTGCAGGCCTAAAAGGCAAAGTCACCATTATGATCGGTGGCGCAGCAGTAGACAAAGACGATGCTGACGAAATCGGCGCTCTCTTCGGAGAGACAAGGGAAGAAGCTGTAGCTCTCGCAAAGAAAGCACTAGGCAAGTAAGTTCAGCGGCAAAAAAATATCCGCAAAAAAATGAAAAGTGAGCTAGAATGTTTAGATTCGAAAAGGAACAGAAAATAATAAACGCTGGCGGCATCAAGCTCGGAGGTCAACCTGGCGAGTGCCCAACTGCTCTTACCGCAACAATCTTCTACATTGGTCACAAGATTGTCCAAGATAAGAAGCAAGGAATTTTTGACAAGGCACGAGCAGAAAAACTCATCAACAGGATGGATGAGCTCTCCGACATGACAACAAACCCATTCATATTGGATGTTGTAGGTACCTCAGTACCCGCATTCCAAAGCTACATCTCATTCATCAGCGAAGTAACACAAGCACCCATACAGGTCGACGCAATTAGCCCAAAACTCAGAATGGAAACACTCAAATGGGCACACGAAGTCGGACTTTCCGACAGACTGGTCAACAACTCAATCTACAGAGGCGTCAAAGAAGCAGAACTACAAAACCTCAAAGACTGCGGCGTAAAAGCATCCATTCTACTATGTGACAACCCCACAGACGACACAGTTGAAGGCAAACTAAGCGTATTGCCAGAAATCCTCGATATGGCAGACCAAGCAGGAATCGAAGGCGGCCTAATTGACACAGCCATGCCCTCATGGGGTATCGGTGTAGGAGCAGGTCTCAGATCCATATACGTAATCAAAGAACTATATGGTGACAAGGGAGCTGTAGGAACCGGAATCGGAAACGTATCCGACACACTAGGATGGGTCAAAGGCAACTTCTCCAAAGAAGTCAAAAAAGCAACAGACGCAGCACAAAATGCAATACTGCCAATGATCGGATGCGACTGGATCATGTTCGGTCCAATCGAATTCGCAGAATTTGTCTTCCCAGCTGTTGCAGTAACAGACACATACATACTGACTGCAGTCGCAGAGCTTGGCACAAGACCAGCAGAAGAAGGAAAGCATCCTCTCTTCAAGCTAGTCGGCTAAACCACCTAGAAAACATAACTTTTCATGGGCTTTTATGCCCATTTTATTTTTTCTTATTGCAAGTTCAGTCCATGTACCGCTAGTTTTTATGACATTTTGTTTTGGATTCTGCAAACTTAAATTAGCAACATTAGAACTATGCTTTTATTCTAAACTGTCAATAAGAAAGCTGGTGCACAAATGAACTCTCTTGAAGAAGCCATCCTTGATGTCTTGGAAACAGAGCATCCAGACAAAGTGAAAGACCTTGTTAAGCTAGTTCAGAAACATGTTGATGCTACTCCAGAGGCTATTCAGCAGGCAATAAAGGAGCTTCACAAAAAAAGCTTGGTGTCCATAGAAGAGCCGTCCGCGAGTAAGCCCCTGTTCGAGTATGTTTCTTCTAAAATGAGCCTGTGGTTCTGGATAACCATAGCGTTGTCAGTTGTTACTATTCTGACAATCGTAACGCTTCCTGAAATGGGAACTGTAGCATATGTGCGCTACTTTTTCGGTTTTGTTCTTGGCGCCTTTCTGCCAGGCTACTGCCTAACGGAAACCTTGTTTCCAAAGCAGACTACACTGGATGCAATCGAAAGAATCACTTTCTCGATAGGATTAAGCTTCGCAGTCACAGCACTAACAGGACTTTTACTAAGTTTCACTCCCTTCGGACTTACCCTGTCAACAGCTCTTCCAGTGTTAGCCGCCATAGTGCTGGTTCTGGCGGTTGTGGCTCTAATTCGAAAATACAAAAACCAGTAGCGCGCCAACACTCTTAGTTTTATTTTAATACTTAATGCTCCTAAATGATGCAGAGAATATTCCGCTTCAAAAGCTAGAGGCACATATCCATGGAAAATAAGCTGAAGGTAGCTGTCTTTAACACCCAGCCGCCTAACCTTTACTTCGGAGGCGTTGAACGCCGAATACTTGAAAACGCCAAACATCTGAAAGACTGCATACATACGACAGTGTATAGCGGAACAAAAAAAGGCTTCATAGAAACTACCGAAATAGACGGAACAGTCTTTGTCCCCTGCTTTTCAACAGACACAAATTTTCCGCTAGACAACTGGACATTCAATCGTTCCATCGCAAAAATGGTAAACAAAATAGAAGCTGACATCTATGAAGCACACGCAGTCAGCGGATACAAATTCCAAAAAGCCCTAAAGAAACACAAAATCAAAAAACCGTTCATCCAAACTGTTCACGGCGTCCTAGCAGACGAATACATCCAATCTTCAAAGAGTGTGTCTCCCTCTATTAGGATGAAGCTCTCAAACTTTTTCATGAAAAACCTTGGAAACATAGAAAAAGAAGCAGCAAAACAAGCAACCTTAGTGGTCACAGTCAGCAACTACTCTGCTGGTAAGATAGTTGAACTCTACGGTGTTGACGAAAAGAAAATTCGTGTTGTTCCAAACGGTGTGGACACTAAGAGGTTCAAGCCAACAAACAACTGCGAAGACCTAAATGAACTCCACAAAAACTGCCAACATCTGATACTTTTTGTGGGAAATCTGATTCTCAGAAAAGGTCTGCATTACTTGATTGAAGCAGCAAAACATGTAACCAAAGAACACGAAGAAACAAAATTTGTCATAGTAGGAAATGGTCCACTCAAAAACAACTTGATAGAATACACAAAACAGCAAGGAGTTTATGGCAATTTTACGTTTCTGGGTGATGTTTCCGAAGCTCAGCTTCACAACCTGTACGCATGTGCAGACATCTTTGCCTCTCCATCGATACAGGAAGGTCAAGGAATATCCCTGCTAGAAGCACAAGCCACAGCAAAACCTGTAGTTGCCTTCGACGTAACCGCAATAAAAGAAGTTGTAAAAAACAAAGAAACAGGACTACTCGTCGAGCCAGACAGCAAAGAACTAGCTAGCGCCATTTCATATCTGCTTTCAAACAAAGAGCTACGAGAAAAAATGGGACAATCCGCAAGAGAGTTTGTCAGCAATAACTTCACTTGGGAAATATGTTCCAAGAAAATGCTTCAAGTCTACAACGAAGTATCCAACATCTAATTCTTTTCGTTTCAGCTGCTTATTATGACATGCGAACTTCGATTCCTCTTCTTAAGAAACAGAAAAGCGACAACTACAATAGCCAACACAACAAACAACAAGATTATGGCAACAATTTGTTCTGCAGGCAAAACTGACTGCTGTCCATCCGTCGGCTCTTCAGATTCTGGCGGTGTCTGCTCTGGCTCAGAAGGCTCCTGCACAACCTTGAATCCTAACTCTGCACTTTGCATAAGATAAGATGAACCTGAACACGTGATGGTGACAGCATACTCGCCCACATCATCATGGGAGTACTCAAAGCCGAATATTCCGTCGTTGTTTGCCCTAACTTGAACCTTATCTACAGCACCATCAGGCTTAGTAAAATACAGTGTTACAGGCACATATGCAATCGTCGGGTCAATTTGGCCTGTTCCCGTAATCTTTCCACTGAGCCTTATCTCAGTCTGGTCTAACGTGGCAGAAATCTGACCCTGAATAACCTGATATTCGCTGAAACAGTAAACATTCCAATTGTTGCTTCCTATGTACATTCTTCCATCATAGACGACAGGGGATGACCAGCAATTGGATGTAGGCTCAAAATATGACAGCCTCGTTCCATCAGAAGCATTAAGCACATAAATCAAGCGCCTGTCCGTGGCAACATAGACTTTTCCATCAGCATAAGTCGGCGAAGTATACAGCTCCGTGCCCTGCCAGCTCTTCCAGATAACATCCCCATTTGTTGCATTAAGTGCAGTGATAAAGAACATGTCCACAACAAACAGCCTACCATCATGATAGCTCATAGAGCCGACAAGGTATCCTCCTGCATCTTCTGTGCCTCTGGCAGTGATAAATGTCCAAACAATTTCTCCAGTTGTCGCATTCACTCCATGATACTCGTCCTTGTTTGAAGCAACAAAAACCAATCCATCCGCAACAGTTGGAGAAACATGCAAATCCGTGCCCCTATCCGCAGAATAAATGTACGGAATATCCAATTTCCAGATCAAGTCACCATTGACTGCATCTAGCTTGTAGAGTGCACCAGACGAAGGCTCCTGCGAAGTGACATAAACTGCACCATCAGAGACAGCGGCGGATGAGCTGATAGGACCTTCGGTCTGGTATGTCCATATGATTTCTCCGTTTTCTGCATCAAAACAGTAAAAGTTGGTGTCAAGAGCTCCAACATAGACCCTGTTGTCTACCACTATTGGAGAGGAACGTATTCCAGTCACAGCATGAAAAGGAGTTTCAATAAAGCCGCCCGCGTAGCTCTTCCAGATTTGGCTGCCATCAAATGCGTCAAGGCAATAGACGTAGCCGTCATCTGGTCCAACATAGACCTTTCCATTTACCACAGCGGCTGATGACTTTATTCTAGATTCTGTAGCGTAGCTCCACAGCAGTTTGCCGTCTTCTGCATCAAGACAATAAACATTCTTGTCCTGAGAGCCAACATACATTCTTCCATAGGAAATAGTTGGTGTGGAAACAACTCCTCCTCCTGCAGTGAACGTCCACCTGACGTTAAGATTTGATGGACCTGACTGTCCTGTGCCGCTGTTCTCAGAGTCGCTGCGCCACAAAGACCATGGATCAGTGCCTATTGCCCAAACCTCGTCAAGCGTAATATAGCTGTTCATCTTGAACTCTTCAATAAAGCCTGGAATGAGATACAGGTTCCCGTACGCAAGTGCAGTAGATTCCCTTGGAGCATAGGCTTCTATTGGCAGCTCCCAGAGCAGATGCCCCGTGTATGCATCAAGACAAACAAACGAAGACTTGCCATACTCCAGCGTGTACGGATGAATAGACACACTTTGACCAACCGTAGCATAAATTTTTCCGTCGCCAACCACTGGCCAGCCCGGCCAATACAAATAATCTGCGCCTTGATACTTCCACAACAGGTTGCCCGTGTTCACGTCCAAAGCATAAAGATGCCCATCCTTGTTAAGCTCATAGACGATGTCATAAGCTACGGCGCTGCCGCTGACCCAGTAACCAAGTTGAGTCCCTGGATTATACTTCCAAAGAATATTTCCCGTCTCGGCGTCAAAACAATAAAACGTGTCATCTTGCTCTGCAGCTTTGAGCAGTTTTCCTTCATAGTATGAGCCTGAAAAGCACATTGCACCAGTTGTTTCAACATCCCAGAGAAGTTCGCCAGTTGTGGCATTAAGAGCCACTTGATGAGGCTCAAAAGAACCAGGAAAAATTCTGCCATCTCCATACTGGATGCCTATTCCAGAGCCTGTACTGCCTGAAACGTATGTTTCCCACTCAAGAACTGGTGGTGCTGACATGTCAGAGACGTTCCATGCCAAAACTTTCGAGTCGCCCTGAGTGTAGAACATTTGTTCTTCAGGACTGTTAACGCTTTCAGCCCAGTAAGAGACTTTTGCAGAGAATTCTTCGCTTGTCCACAAAATTTCTCCAGTTTCTGTCTCAAGACAATACTGTGCAATAATCAGTCTTGTTTCGTCAATCTTGAAAACTGCTGGCCACCGCTGACGATCAGGAATGGTCGTGTTCCAGACAACTTCCCCAGTGTCCTTGTCTAAGGCAATAACATTCGTTGCCGTTGTGACAAAGACTTTGCCGTTAAAGGCTGCAACATAGCTTTCTATACCCTTTACTGTTGTTTTCCACAGAATATCTGGAGATTCTGGAGCTGGACCAGCAGAATATCGTGTGAAGCCTGAATCTCCGTGAATTTGAGGCCACTCATACTGAAGCAAATCGCCATAATCATCCAGATTGGTGTTTGAATCAACAGCCGCACCGCTTACAGAAATTGGGAATAACAAAAATGATGACAACATCAAGAATGAAACGAAGACCGACACGAATATTGAGCCGCTAATTTTGATGGCTTTCATATTTTTCACTTTGAATGTTATCATGTGAACGGATAAAAACAGAAACCGATTTTATCCGAACTGCCTTTACACTTTGACTCTACAGGGTATTCTGAATTAAAGCTTTCTAAACAACAAGCCACATGAAATTAATCGATGTTGGTGCAGAAAATGACTTCTGGCTGGTTTCTGGTCTGCTATTTCTCTTTAGATTGTTTGTTTCTGATGAATTTTCCAACAAGATTTGGCTGACTCAGAACCGTCTTTAGTGTCTTTCTGGGTTGCTTAATGTAGTTGATAATTGACAGTCTCCTGTATTCTTTCATTGCCTTTGAAGCAATCTCCTGTACATCTTCTGCGGTGAAATTTTCTGTCTCTATTAGTGGCAATCCCCAGTTCTGTCTGACCTCTGCAAAAGCCCTAGGAGTTAGGTTGCCTCTGATGTAACCGTTTTCTTTGCATGTCTCGTAAAGTCTGGTGCCGTATGATGGGGTCGCAAATAGAAGGTGCATGCCGACATCATATTTTCTTTTGAGCATGAGAGCAAAATCGACGGTATTCTGCATTGTCTGTTTTGTTTCTCCTGGAAATCCGATGATATAGAATGCACCAGTTTTGAGCCCTATTTTTTTGCACATTTTTGCGACTTTGACTACGTTTTCTAGGTTGAGGCTTTTTCCGATTATGTTGTCTAGGACGTATTGGTCTCCTGATTCGACGCCAACAAAGACGCTCTGGCAGCCCGTTTTTTTCATTTTCTTCAAAAGCTCTAATGTAAGATAGTCTGCTCTTACACCGTTTGGTGTTTCCCACTGGAATTTTATGTTTCTTTCAATTATCTTATCACAGATTGCCTCGAACCGTTCTATGTCAAATGTGAGATTGTCGTCCTCAAAATATATCGTCTTAACATGATACTTGTTCACCAAATACTCTATATGGTCAACAACATAATCCACAGAATGTGCCCTGAACGTCTTACCCATATGCAAGCGAACTGAACAAAAACTACAATTGAACGGGCAGCCCCTGCTTGTAATCATCGACAAGGCATGCTTCTGAAAACTACGATACTCAATCGCCGTTGGGTTAAGATATTTTTCCATATCCACAAGATGATACGCAGGATAAGGCAGCTCATCCAAGTTTTCGATAAACGGTCGAGGCGGATTAAGCACAACCCTTCCTTTTAGGCGATGAGCGATTCCCTGTATGTCCTCTATCTTCTTTTTGCCCTCAGCGAACCTGACAATGTCTAGCATCGTATATTCGCCCTCTCCAATGCACACAATGTCAACATTTTTTGCTTCTTCAAGAAAGTCCATGGGAACTACGGTTACGTGAGGACCTCCAACAACAGTCAAAATATTGGAGTCTGATTCTTTGGTAATATCAGCAACTTTAATGGCGTGTTCTATTTGGCTGGTGAATGGGTTGGCTATGCCTACGATGTCTGGTTTTCTTTTCTGTATCTCTTGTTGTATTTTTTCGTAGGGCATTCCAACCTCAGTTACGTCGCCGTTTTTTTGGAACTGCAAATCAGTCACGAAAGCATCCAAAATCTCTACATCGTATCCTGCCTTGTCCAAAACCGCTGCAATGTACATTAAGCCTAGAGGCATGTTGGCGGATGGAATGTCAGAGCCTGGAAAGAATGTCTGTGGCGGGTTAATGAGAAGTATTTTTATCATTTGCACCTTCTAGGCTGTTGTCATGTAACATGTGTTTTCCAATATTTTATGGCTTGCTAATAGACCAACATTATTTATCGGTAAACGCGGCGTTTTTGGGTCTTCGCATTAACCTTATTAATAACCCTTCTTTGTCATATTAAACGGAAATATTTTAGGAACGTGTGAATTGGTGCAAGTAACTCTTGTAAATCCGCCATACCCACCAGACGCTCATCAGCATCCGCCATTCATCCCTCTTGGACTAGGATACCTAGCTGCAATACTGGAAACAAACGGATACAACGTAAACATCATTGACTGTCAAGCCCTACATCTGTCATTGGCTGATGTAGAAAAAGAGCTTAAAGAAGGAAATCCTGACATGGTCGGATTAACGTCTACCACTCTTACTTACAAGTCTGCCATCAGCATAGTCAAGGTAGCCAAAAACGTTTTACCCAACTGCGTAACCGTTATCGGCGGCTCACATGTCACATTCTGGGATGAAGAAGCCCTAAGCGAATGCCCACAACTGGACATAGTTGTAAGAGGAGAAGGCGAAGAAACACTTCTTGAGCTGATACAAAAGGTGGAAAAAGGCGAGAGCTACACCGACATTGTAGGCACCACCTGCAGAGACGGCAACAAAACCAAAGTAAACCCTGACCGTCCCCACATCGAGGACCTTGAAAGCCTACCTTACCCTGCTTTTCATCTTTGGCCAATTGGGCACTTCAAAAAATATGGCAAAATCATCTTTCCTGTAATGACCAGCCGAGGATGCACATTCTGGTGTGACTTCTGCTCTGCCGTTCGGATGTTTGGCAGAAAATATCGTATGAGAAGCCCAAAAAATGTTGTTGACGAGCTTGAGTTTCTGTATAACAGGTATGGGCAAGACCAGTATACATTCTATGATGATGCATTTACTGTTGACCAGTCCCGAACCGTAGAAATTTGTGACGAAATCATGAAGCGGGGACTGAAGATAAAGTGGGACTGCGAAACTCGTGTTGACATGGTTACTAAAGATTTGCTTCAGAAAATGCGTGATGCGGGCTGTATTGCTGTCTGGTTTGGAGTTGAGGCAGGTTCTGAGCAGGTTATCAAGGCAATGGGCAAAGGAATTTCTCTCACGCAGACTTTCAATGCCTTCAAGTGGGCAAACGAAGTGGGATTAATGACCGTTGCTAGCATGATTCTTGGTTTTCCAGGCGAAACCCGAGAAACTGCAATGGAAAGCATCAAGCTTTTGGGTCGAATAAAATCTGACGAAATCGGAGTCTACATAGCAACACCATATCCGGGAACTCCTATGTATGATTATGTGAAGAAGATGGGCTGGATAAAAATTACAGACTTCAACAAGTATGACACTGCAACGCCCATTTTTGAGACCCCAACCATGAGCATGAAAGAACTAAGAGAGCTCCACGACGAGGCACACAGACGATTCTACCTGCGTCCAACATACATTCTTCGCGCATTCAGCAAAGGCGGAGTATACGGCTACTCAACAACCAAAACAGCGCTGGCATGGCTCAAAAGAACAATAGCAGACAAACTAAGCATCTAACTCTAGAATGCCCATACAGGTTCCTATATCCAATCTCTTGACGGAGATGTAATCTGTTGCAGAAACGAACCCTTGGCAGAACAAGTCTCCAAGCATCCGTTATCGGTTTTGGGGGAACATGGATTTGTCAGCAGAGCATGGACAATGCAGTCAAGGTTGTTCAGAGAGCTTTTGAATTGGGCATTAATTATTTTGATACTGCAAAGCTTGATGGTGACAGCGAAGAAAAGATTGGAGAAGCATTGCATGATGTGCGTGATGAGTGTATCATTGCTACAAAGACTGCTTCCAGAACTAAAAGTGAATCGTTGACTGATTTTAAGAGCAGTTTGCGTAGGCTGAAAACTGACAGGCTTGATTTGATTCAGCTTCATGGCATAGACACAGTAAAGGCGCTTGAGAAGGCGATGAGTCCAAACGGCTCGTTGGAAATGTGCAAACGGGCTCGCACTGAGGGTTTAGTGGATTATATTGGAATAACCAGCCACAAACCACGCGTTTTGATAGAGGCAATCAAAACAAACGAGTTCGACACCATACTTGTTCCACTCAATGTTGTAACACGGCAAGCTTTGGAAGAACTGATACCGCTAGCCAAAGAGCTAGATGTTGGTATTGCGACGATGAAACCGTTGTCAGCCAAAACGTCAAAGCTGATAACTTGCTTATACCATCCTTCTTTGTCTCTTCTTTCTGACGAACCCGAACTGAATACTCTCCTAGGAGATGACGTTCTTTCTATGGTTAGTAGTGCTCTCAGGTTTGTTCTGTCACAGGCTGTTTCAGTTGCTGTTACAGGCTTTAAGTCAGTTAAAGAAGTAGAAATCGCAGCAAAGGTCGGAGAAAACTACAGTGGATTGACAAGCGAAGAAAAAGAACAATTCAAAGTACACTTGGACTCGAAACATTGTCGAGATTGTGGACTCTGCCTCCGTTGTCCACAAAAAATTGACATCGCTGCGATATTACGGTTTAGCATGTTTTCTGACATTTATGGCTTAACTGGCTGGGCAAAAAAACTGTACAACGGTCTTGAAGGCAACGCCGCAGACTGCACAGAATGTGGAGAATGTGAACCAAAATGTCCCTACAAGTTGCCAATAATTTCCATGCTAAAAGAAGCTCACAGGTCTTTTCAGCGCTAGTTTCATATGTTGTGGTAGCAATGAATCATTTTAGTTCCTTAAGATAGAATCGTGATGGAGATGTCCAATGTCAGGTATGATTAAACGCCAAATTCACGGGATGGCTTACCTTCTTTCAAACCCTTCCCAGCTGAAACATCTCCTCATACGGGAAACCCGCTACCGCTTCAGAAACAGCAACAAACGAATGTGGATTGAATGGCAAAAATACGACTCACAACGAGCCTACGACGCACTCATGGAAGCCCTTCACGACACACGAACCCGCCCCTTTAATCAAAAAAGAATAGACATCATTTCCAACATGATAAGCCCGTTGGGAACTGGCTTAAACGTTTTAGATGCTGGCTCAGGAGACGGAATCATCGCCGAATACGTATCCAAAATGGGCAACAGCGTAGCAACAGTAGACTTGCCAACAGTTGCTGTTCAGGCTCATAGAATTAAGGGTCTGCTTGCTGTTTCTGGCGATGCAGAAAAGTTGTCTTTTGGTTCTAACATTTTTGATGTAGTTATAGGCTCAGAAATAATGGAGCATCTTTGGAATCCTCACAACTTTGTGGGTGAAGCCTACAGAGTTCTAAAACCTAACGGGTATCTGGTAGTATCCACACCAGAAGGAATAGAGGGGCTTCGTTATGATGCTCATAAGTACTTTTTTACTGTAGACACTTTGAAGAAGATGATGGCGAAAAAGTTTGAGTTGCTTGAAGTTAAACGTCTAAAGCCCGCATTCACTGCAACGCCTACGATTATTGCGCTATTTCGTAAACTAGAGACGCCAAAGAAGTAGACGTTTAGAATTTGTTTTTGATTCTCCACAGGATATGGTTCATGGCTGTTCTTGCCATTACTCTGCTATAGAAGTTGTTCTTGAACAGGTGACGTAGCACATATTTTGGGGAATAGAAGCTGTTGTAGAAGGATGTTCTCAGTTTTATTACGTCATCTTCTGACAGGTTAGGGTTTGCAAAAACTGGAGTTGTTGTGTCGTAGCGTCCCCAGTCATCAGACATTTTCCAGCCATTCTTTTCCACCAGTCTTCTTAGCTCCGTGCCCGGATACGGCGTAGCCACGCAAATATACACGTCGTCGGGTTCCGCTTTTTTGACCAAATCAATGGTCTCTTTCAGCATTGCATGTGTTTCGCCGGGATAGCCAATCATGACAGAAACTGCCACAAACAAACCCACATCTTTAGCCAACTTAATTGCCTTCTCGTTTTGCGCAACAGTTGTTCCCTTTTTTACTGCATCAAGAATAGTTTGGCATCCTGACTCAACACCAAAAAAGACCTGCTGACAATTTGCGTCCCGCATCTTTAGCAGAATGTCTCTTGAAACAGTGCTAACTCTTGTTTGGCAATCCCAAGGCAACCCAATCTTTCTGCTTACGATTTCGTCACAGATTCCAATTGCCCTTCTTCTGTCAAGAGTAAATGTATCATCATAAAAAGTGAATGCCTCTGCCCCATGCTCATCTCTTAGCCACTCAAGCTCATCAGCAATATTCTTGGGACTCCTCGCCCTGAAACCCTTACCAAACATCAGAGCCGAAGTACAAAACGAACACTGCGACGGACAACCCCTTGCAGTTATAATCGGCAGTATCTTTCTTCCAAAAAGCCTGTACTTTTCAAGCGGAAAAAACTTGTACGCAGGACGAGGCAAATCATCAAGATTCTCCATAACCTTTCTGTTTGGTGTGCGAACAATCTGCCCATCTTTTCTGAATGTTATTCCTTCAACGTCCTTGAGTGTTTTGGGGTCAGATACGTTCTTTGCCAACTCAAGCAAGGTCTGCTCGCCCTCGCCTCTCACAATCACGTCCACTGCTTCTTCTTTAAGAACGGATTCGTCCATGAATGTGACGTGTGGACCTCCCAGAACTGTCATTGCTTCTGGGCATGCTTCTTTTGCGATTTGTGCAGATTGAAGTGCTGACTGTATGGTGGGCGTCATGGAAGTTATTCCGATCAAGTCGGGTTGGATTGATTCTAGTTTCTGTTTCAGGTCTTCTTGTGTCATGTCCAGTGCTGGGCAATCTATTACAGTTAAGTCGCATTCTCCTTCTTCCAGAACAGATGCCAGATAGGCTAAGCCAATGGGCAGGTAAAGCTGGTGCCTATAAACTCCCTTCAGAGGTGGAGGATTGACAAGTGTCGCCTTAACTTTTTTGCCCATCTTCGTCACTTTAAACACCGAAACTAAAGCCATAATACCAGAGCAGTCAAACAGTTAGAATCATTCTTAGCTATATCTTTATTGTCAAAACCTGAATCAACCATTTTTCTCCAACAAAGTCCTGATAGCCTTCTTTGGGTTACGAATCGCATTCATTATCTTATCTTTAGTAAGAGCCCGATTGACCAGATTTGCTTCCAAACATAGCTCATGTACATCGTGGGGTGTGAACTCTGCAGTTTCGATAAGAGGCTCCGTTGCGGCTAATGCTTCATCACTAAAACCAGCCTTCAGGAATCTGCCATTCTTTGCCTGCTCGTAGAGTTCTGTTCCATAGAGAGGCATAGCAATGCTGAAGTGGAAATTCTTGGCTCCCAGCTTTCTGAGTTTGTAAGCA
This sequence comes from Candidatus Bathyarchaeota archaeon, assembly GCA_963772765.1. GTDB lineage: Archaea > Thermoproteota > Bathyarchaeia > Bathyarchaeales > Bathyarchaeaceae > Bathyarchaeum. Next base: position 106,857 of record CAVYYP010000003.1, read on the forward strand.
AAATTTATTGTCTCCTTCATGTCCTCTTTAGTCTCGCCAATAAGCCCAAGGACAAAGAAGATTCCTAATTTAATTCCTAGCTTGTTGGTTAAAACAACCGCGTTCTCTACTGCTTTCAGGTTCTGCTTCTTTTTAATAACGTCATTGACTACGCGCTGAACACCAGACTCTGGAGCAATACGCAGTCCTTTGCATCCTGACAGTTTCATTTTTGTCAGAAGCTCCTCATCTAGTGTGTCGGCTCTGACGCCCGTTGGAACATACCACTCGATGTCCAAGCCGCGCTCTTTTATCAAGTCGCATATTTCTATTACGCGCTTCTTTTTCAGCGTCATGTTGTCATCATAGAAGTCAATCTGCTCAATCTTGTATTTGTCAACCAGATGCTCTATCTCGTCAACAACCTTTTCTGGGCTTCGTGGTCTCCATTTTCTTCCCATAACAATATGGTTCGAACAAAAGATGCACTCATGTGGGCAGCCCCTGCTGGTAATCATTATTGCCCAGCGTTTGCGTATCACGCCTCTTATTGGGTTCTCTTTCACTGCTTCAAAGTACAGTTCCATTGGAAGCAGATGCCTCGCAGGCAAGGGTAAAGAATCTAAGTCTTCAATCAAAGGTCTTGGAGACGTGATGACAGGTTTTCCGTTTTTGATAAATCCGATTCCTTTTACGATTTCTAGCTGTTCAGGTCTGCCCTGCTCCAGAGTGTCTACAAGCTCGGATATTGTTTCTTCGCCTTCGCCTCTTACGATGTAGTCAACGTTTGGGTCTGAAAGACACTCGTATGGTCTTGCCGTAGCATGCAGTCCATCAAAGAATGTGATGATATTTTTGTCAATGTTTTTTACTGTTTCAGCTACCTCGAATGCGCCTTTTGACCATCCAGAAAAAGGAACATTTATTCCGACAATGTCTGGAGAAAGTTTTCGTATCCTGTCTGCTATTTCATTGTTTGTTAATCCGACCCTGTATTTTGTTTCGTCTATCTGCTCAAGGTTTCTCCAGCCCTCTGTAGGAACATCAATAATGCTGACATTGTGATGCTTTTCCAGCACCGCCGCTACATATGCTATCGCCCAAGGCTGATACACAGTCGGTTTTCCCCAGCCCCTTGGACTAACACGTGGCGGATTAATCAAACAAACACGCATCTGCAGTCACTACCCTGTAAACACGTCCAAACCATGTTGGCTTGAACAATTTGATGTTGTCAGTTAACCCTCTGGAAACCTAAAAACGTTTGGAAACCCTATGACTAAGAGCAAAAAAACCGTTTTTCCATTGTTCTTCTTTATTCAAGACACACCCAGCAACTGCATTAACAGAAACCACAACTTCTCAGCACATCCAGAGGCTCCAAACAAGTTTTTTTAGCATTTTTTCCAGTTTCAGAAGCAAAAAAACCGAAAAAAACAGCAAAAAACTCTGTATTCAAAAGTGTCTAAAAGCTTAAATATCTAGAATTTTAGAAAGCTAGCCCAAACAAACATGAGGTTATGTAAAAATGGTAAAAGCTCCAATGACAAAAAACATGCTAATGCAGTATACACTAATTGCACTATTCTTTATCGCATTCTTATCATACTGGGTATTTGGTTTACCCGCTCTTCTAATCTCACTAATCTGTGTCGGAGTAGCTATCGCCTGTGACATTCTGCTTTCAATGGTAATGGGTTCAAGAGGACCCAAAAACATGATGTCTGCTGCTGTCTTCGGATTAATCGTTGCCATGTCCTATTCCCTCGGTCTGCCAATAATGGCAACCGAATCAATCCCCACACTTGCTGGCGGACTTGAAGAATTCCTTTATCCTGCTCTAATTTCTGCAGTAGGAATGATAGTCTTCAAGAAAATTGCAGGATTGGCTCACAGAAAATACGTTAATCCAGCAGCAATCGCTAAACTACTAGTTCTCGGATTACTTTTCCTTCCCGCACTCAGTTCTTTAGATACCTGTAGACCATGCTGCCTCAATTGACTTGCTAAATCCTTTGATGCCTGGTAGTTTTGGTTATCCAGACTACTATCCAATGGAAACTACAACTTTCGGCTCTAGCTTGTTGACCTGTTATTCTACTACTCCTTTGAGTCCATACAATCTGGGTTCTTTTGAGAATCCGATGCCTGATGTTCTTTTCACTATGCTTGTTGCGAAGACTCATGGCTGGATCGGAGGCTTTTCGAGTATCCTTGTTATGGCAATAGGTACAGCATTGTTTGCACTTAGCCGAGGATACATGAAATGGCGAATAACAGTAGCATACCTGATTACAACTGCAATCTTCTCGGCAATAATGGGTGTCATTTACGGTGGAGACATCATAATGAGAATGGTATTCCACTTATTCATGGGAAGCTCGATATTCATGGCTTTCTTCATGGCAACTGACCCTGCAACTACCCCACTAACACGTTTAGGTCAAAACATATTCGGTGTAGGCTTAGCAATACTGACAATCCTAATCCAAACATACACCAGGATTCTTAGGAGGCTCAATCCTCGCACTGGTAATCATGAACCTAACATGTCCATTACTTGACCGCGTCGGAGTTCCAAAGCCAAGCGCAGAACGAATCAAAGTAAAACTACCAAAGGGACGAAAAGTTGGCGAACCAATGACCACTGACTGTCTACGCTGTGGACGCTGTATGACAACCTGCTGCAAGAACCTGCCACCAATATTGATCAAAGAAGCTGCAGACAAAGGCAACTGGGCAAGAGTAGAAAAACTAGGGGCTGCATACTGTGATGCTTGCGGTCACTGTTCATTCGTTTGTCCAGCGAGAATCGACCTGAAGACAGCAGTTGTTTCTGCTAGAGACAAAATAAAGAGCCAATAAAATCCTAAACACAACAAAATGTGCACCCTTTTTTGTGCACATACGATACCTATTTTTTTGCAATTACACTCCAAATGAACCTTTGAGACTGTTTTTGTGATATTTTTTCAGTTTTAACGTTTATTCGTAGTTTGCCTGTTTTTGGCGTGTCTGCATGTTGCTGATTGCGCAAAATATAAATGTATAATGATGGTAAAAGGAAAAAACGAAAGAAGTGAACAAAAATGGCAAGCTGGACAGATTGGAAACTTAACGATATCATATATGGGATTATCCTACCTGTTATCGTAGCGTTTCTTATTATCATCTTTCCAACGGAAATTGCAAAACTGCTCGCTGAAGTTGACCCTACTCTAAGCCTGAATGCTATACTTGTTGACGGTCTTGGTGAAGCAATTCTAACAGTTAGGCTATTCCACTATTTGCTGGACTTATCTGGAATCAATTTGCTGGTGGTGCTGCAGGCTTCCTGCTAGGTAGCATATATGCATCTATATGTTAACGACGTATACGCAGCAGTATGCCGCTTCTGGGCTAATACCTAGGCTAAGACATGAGTGATGGTTCAAGAAATCTCTACCCTCGGATTCGTTGTATCGCTATGCTTATCGGATATATGTCTGGTGCATTAAATAGAGGCTCTTACAGCTTCCGAAGAATGGTGGTTGCATCACTTATCGCTGGAATTTCGCTGGAATATTCCAATTGTGGGTAGGACAACTATCAAGCATTGGAATGGCAAGCAGATATTCCATACACTCGGATTTCTGATTCTGTTACCAAAGATCATCTATGCAATTATCATACCGATATTCGTCACACTCTTCGGCTGGTTCGGCATCTCACCAAAGCAAATGATGTAGCGTTACTGCAATTAACGTTAAACACAATCCCTTTCTCTTTTTTGATATTTCTAGTTCTAACTTTACGTACATGCTATTTCTAGTCAGTATTCGCGTGATTTTTCTTGTTGGCACTAAATGTGAAAAACATTTAAACAATCATCTATATGTAATTGCGAGAGGAAAAACTTTAGGAACAAACTAACTATGCGACCGCACGTAACTCTTGTCAATCCACCCTATCCAACCCATCCTTACCAGCACATTCCATTTCCGCCACTTGGTCTAGGGTATCTGGCTGCGATTCTAGAAAAGAACAATTATGAAGTTGATGTTATTGATTGCCAAGCGTCTCACTTAATTATGATGAATTTCGGAAAGAGATTGCCAAACGGAAACCTGACATTGTTGGAATAACCTCAACAACACGATTGTATAATTCAGCGTTAGAAATTGCGAGAATAGCAAAACAGGTTCATCCTGACTGTTTAACTGTGATTGGGGGTTCGCATGTTACTTTTTGGGATGATAAAGCACTACAAGAATGCCCTGAACTAGATGTTGTAGTGCGCAAAGAGGGTGAAATCACTTTTCTTGAGTTGGTGCAACGAGTAGAAGCAGGAAAAAGTCTCGACGATTTGGTAGGCACAACATTAAGGGGAAAGGATGGAAAAATTATCCGAAACCCTGACCGCCCATACATCGAGGACCTTGACACTTTGCCGTTTCCTGCTCGTCATCTTTGGCCTTTGGAGGAGCTTCGAAAACTTGAAGACGTCTTCTATTTGACCACAACAAGAGGATGCGTTTACTGGTGCGAATTCTGTGCCGCAGTCAGAATGTTTGGTCGCAGATACCGCATGAGAAGCGTCAAGAATGTTGTGGATGAGATTGAGTATCTGCACAAAAAATTTGATGCTAACCAGTTCACATTTTGTGACGACGCATTTACTGTCGATAACGAAAGAACAGAAGAGCTGTGTGAAGAAATCAAGAAACGCGGCTTGAACATAAAATGGAACTGCGGAACCCGAGTTGACATGGTCACAAAGGAGCTTCTTACAAAAATGCGGGACGCTGGCTGTGTTTCGGTCTGGTTTGGTGTCGAGTCTGGCACCCAGAAGGTTTTAGATGAGATGCACAAGGGAATCACTACAGACCAAACATTAAGAGCGGCAGGTTGGGTGCGAGAACTAGGAATGAAACCAGTTCCTAATGCGCTTCTTGGATTCCCCGGAGAAACTAAGGAAAGTGCGTTACGGACAATTAAGTTTGCTCTGAAAGTTAGCCCTGACGACGTTACATACTACAACATTGCAACGCCTCTGCCTGGAACTCCTCTCTATGACAAGGTCAAAGACAAGGGATGGCTAAACTCTACAAACTTTGATGAATATGACTGTAAGACTCCAGTCTTTGAGACTCCAATGCTGACCACAAAGGACCTAGAGGAACTTTACGCAAAAGCATTTCGTAGCTTCTATCTTCGTCCCAGCTTTATACTTCGCATGTTCCTCACAAGAGGCAGATACGGATTCACAGTCTCCAGAATAGCATTATCCTATCTCATTCAAGAACTTAAATCCAAGTTCTAATCTTGCCTTAGCTTCTGAATTTTTAGAATTTGGATTTGATTGCTCTAATCAGGTGTGCGAGTGCTGTTTTTGTTGCAGAAAAACCGTAAGTTCCGCCTTTGGAGAACATCCGTAGAATGTATGTTGGTCTAAGGTAGAAGCTGTGAAATGCGTCTTCTCGGATTTTTACCAGTTCTTTCATGCTTAATGTTGGCAATTCAAATATTGGGGTTGCTGTGTCATACTTGTCAAAATCCGTTACCCGTAGCCAGCCATTCTTTTTGACCTGTTCAGCCATTGGCGTTCCGGGGTAAGGTGTGGCTATGTAGTATCCTACATCGTCGGGGTTGATTTCTTTAATGAAGTTGACTGTTTTCATTGCGGTTTCGCGTGTTTCGCCTGGAAAGCCCAAAACTACGCTTGCGATTGTCATTAATCCAATCTCTTGTGCCATCTTGAACGCTTTCTTTGTTCGTGTGGCAGTGAATCCTTTTCCCATCTCGTCCAGAACTTCTTGTGAGCCAGCTTCGACTCCAAACCAGACAGCAATACAGCCCGCGTCCTTCATTTTTTGAAGCAAATCTCTTGTAACCATGTCAACGCGGGTTCCGCAGTCCCACTTTACCTTCAGTTTGCGTTCATGGAGTAGTCTGCAGATTTCTTCAACTCTGGGCTGGTCAACCGTGAATGCGTCATCATAAAATGTGAAATTTTCTGCTCCGTATGTTTTGTGTATGTACTCGATTTCGTCCACGACGTTTTTGGCGCTTCTCATACGGTATCCTCTGCCAAACATTCTTACTGCTGAGCAGAATTCGCACCAGAAGACGCATCCCCTGCTTGTCATCAAGGGGAATATTATGTTTCCATATTTTCGGAGACTTTCCAGAGGCCAGAGATTATGGGACGGAAACGGCAAACTGTCAAGGTCTTCTATGTATGGTCGGTCAGGGTTTTGAACAATTTCTTCGCCTTTTCTGTATGTAACTCCTAGTACTCCGTCCAAGTCTTTGCCTGCTTCTAGCCGTTCGACGACCTCTACTATGGTGATTTCGCCCTCTTTCGCACTACAAAGTCTAGTTCTGGGCATTCTTTGAGGGCGTTTTTGTCCCAGAAGCTGACGTGGCAGCCGCCGATTACTGTTATGCAGTTTGGGTGGACCTGTTTTGTTATTCTTATGACTTCTAGTGCAGACTTGTAAGTGAGAGTCGTTGATGTTAGTCCTACCATGTCTGGTTTTCGTTTGCTGATTTCGTTTCTGAAGTCTTCGTAAGTTAAGTGTGATGCTTGGCAGTCGATGACGTCAACTTTGTGTTTGTTTTTTTCTAGAACTGCAGCCAAGTATCCCAAGCCTAATGGCGTGAATGGTGGATGCTGATGTGCACCCTTTGGGTATGGCGGATTTACAAGAGTTACTTGCATCCTTGAGTTTCTTCCCTAACCGTTTATTGTCAAAATGATGAAGTTGGGTATGATTAATATCTTTTGTAAAAAAACTGCAAATACCTTATTTTAACAATGTTTACGGCTTAAACGGTCTAGATTGGGAACCAGTAGCTAGTCATTACAAGAAACACTGGAACCATAAGAGCAATGCAGAGTATCATGATGACGTTTCGGATTTTTAGTGTCCGCAAAATCTTGTCAGGAGTCAACTCTTCTTCTGGGTCGCCAATAATGTAGTGTCCCGGCTTTTCCAGCTGCACTTTAAGTGCGCCTGCAATTGCTGCCATCTGCCATCCATGGTTTAGGCTGGGAACTTTGGTTTGGTCTCTTTTGGCGATTGTCCATGCGTTTTTGTAGTCTTCTCCTAGGATGGCTGCGGCTACAACTATGAGTATTGCAGTTAATCGTGATGGAACATAATTTACTACGGTGTCCAGTTTTGCGGAGAACCATCCGATATTGATGTTTTCGGGGTCTCTGAATCCAACCATCCCGTCGAGCGTGTTTATTGCCCTGAATGCGACTGCTGCGGGGACACCGAAAAAGGCGTAAAAGATTATTGGCGAGAGTCTGAAGTCTGTTAGGTTTTCGGTTACTGACTCTATAACAGACGAGACTATGAGTTGTCCGTTCAGGTTTTTGTTGTCTCTTCGCGAGAAGTGGGCGTATCTTCTGGCTTCGGTTAGGTCGCCTGATTCTATGGCTTTGGCTGCGGCTTTGCCCCAGTCTGTCTCCAGTTTAATGCAAATCGTCAGTTTGAGTATAAGGGCTGCAACCAGAACATAGACGATGAGGTTGAATGCGGCGATGAATTTTAGTCCAAAATATGTTGGAACCGTAAAAACTGCTATCACAACAAGGGCTAGTAGGACTCCGTTTATTTTTTCGATTTTTGGGTTTGAGGTCTTGAAGTAGGGCTTTATTTTTGTTGTGAAGCTGCCCATCCATACTGTTGGGTGGAGCTTGTAGTAGAGTGACTTCCATGGGGGTGGCGGGGGGTCTCCTATGATGCTGTCGATTATTATGGCTAAGCCGAGAATGCAAAGCGCAATTAGCAGCCCGAACGTGTCTATCATCAGCAACGCCACATGAAACGGAAGACTTGCATTTGCTGTTAGCGTATAAGCTTTAAATTGGTTACTATTAGATTCGCCAAACCAGACTGAAAACACTATTTTTGGAAAACAATTTTTCCATCAACAAAAGTCATCCGAACTTCAATGTCCCCAATTTTACTTGGCAAAACTGCTTCTGGGGTCATCAGATATCACTGTAAGGTCTGCCAGTTTTCCTTCCTCAACTGACCCCTTAATCTTCTCATCAAATGACACGAAAGCCGCATTAACCGTATACATTCTCAATGCATCATCTATCGAGATTTGCTCCTCAGGAAAGAACTGCCTGAGTAACCACTGCCTGCATACCCAAAAACGGGCTTACATTTTCCATTGGACAATCCGAGCCGCCGCTGATTCTTATTCCCTCTTTTGTGAGCGATGCTAGAGGATAAAGCCATCTTGCCCTCTCTTTTCCTAAACGTTCAACTGCTGACCATGTCGTAAACTCTGAAATTATTGTGCAAGGCTGAACAGCAACATTTACTTCTAGTTTTTTGAGCCGTTTGATTAGTTCTTTGTTTAGGACTGCGGCTTGTTCTATGCGGTAGCGGTGGTCCTGTTTGGGTGTTTCTTTGAGTGTCTGTTCTAGTGTTTCTGTTACCAGTTCTATTGCTTTGTCGCCCATTGCATGCAAGACCATTCTGTAGTCTGCTTTGTGAAGCCTGTTGACCAGTGTGCTGAAGTCTTGTTTTGTGTAGAGCAGTTTTCCTTTTGTTGTCGGGCAGTCACTGTATGGCTCCTTGAGGGCGGCGGTTCTTTCAGCTAATGAGCCGTCCGAAAAAATTTTCACGCCCCCAATTCTCACCCAATCATCATCAAGCCCTTCTTTTCGCCGTAAACCAGAAACCTGCTCCAGAATGTCTGCTGGATAAATGATGTAAACTCTTAGCGGCAACCTGTTCTCTGAACGGAGCCTCTTGAATCAACTTGATTTCAGCTAATGAAGAAACAATCCACTGAACGCTTGTCACTCCAGCTTCGACAACCTTTCTGCATGCCTCTGCTGTTGCTTCAAAAACTTCTTCTTCATCAGGCTCAGGAATCACCTTCCACACAAGGCTCATGGCATTCTCATGCAAAACACCTGTAGGTTCGCCCGTTTCTGGGTCATGTTCTATCTTTCCGCCCTCTGGGTCTTCCGTCTCTTTGGTTATTTCTGCCAGTTGTAGTGCTTTGCTGTTGACCACGCACATGCAGCCGCTCTTGTGATAAAGAGTCACTGGATGGTCTGGTGCAGCCTCATCTAAGTCCTGCCTGTTTGGGATTCGTTGTTCAGTAAAGCTTGTTTGGTCCCATCCTTGACCTAAAATCCATTTGCCTTTGGGCTTTTTTTGTGCGCTTTCTTTGATCATGGATTTTATTTCGGTGATCGAGTTGACGTCTTTTAGGTCTAGCCATGTTAGGAATCTTCCAAAATCAGCAATGTGAAGATGTGTATCGATCAGTCCAGGCAAAACTGTTAGTCCGTCTAGTTTGATGACTTTGGTGTTGTTGCCCAGCAGGGGTTTTATTTCTTTGTTTGTTCCAACTTTGGCTATCTTGTTCTTTTTGATGGCAACTGCCTCTGCATGTGGTTGGGATGGATTCATAGTTAAAATGTTGCCGTCAACTAGAACAATGTCTGCTTCCATCACTGTCTCTCCGTTTGCCCCTGTTGTAAATGGCATCAATACTATGTTTTGTATGTATTGGTGACGTTCTTTAGAAGTGAGATTATTTTTTGCGTTCTTTTTTGGCGCATGCTATGCTTGTTGCTGGCATGCAAGTGTGAAGAGAGTTCTTTTGCCTGTTATCAGGGGTATGGGCACATGCTAGGTCTGAGCCGAACCAGTCGCCTGTTTGTGCGTGTGCTCTGTTTCTGCATCCGCCTCCGCAGATGTCTTTGTATTCGCATCCGCCGCATTTGCCTTTGAGGTTGTTTGGGTCTTGAAGTTGGGGATAGAATTCTGATTCTTTGACTTTTTCCCAGAGTTCGCATAGCGTGTTTTCTTTGATGTTTCCGATTTTTAGTCCTTCAGAATAGAAGCAGGGGATGACGTCGCCGTTTTCTAGGACGCTCAGGTATCCGCCAAACAAGAAGTAGATGCATTTGCCTGTGAATTCGTTTTTGTACCATTCTGGAAAGTTTTCTGGGTCTCTTTGTTTTACGATTCTGGCATAGAATGGGCAGTGTATGTGGAATCCGAAGTCGTGCTTGTATTTCTTTTTGGTTAGGTCGTATACGTTGTTTAGGAACCATTCGTACTGTTCGGGTGTCGGTTCTAGGTGCTCGTTTTCGTGTGCCCTTCCCGAAGGAACAAGATGGTTAAACCACACAAATCTTGCGTTATATTTGTCGGCTAACTCGAATATGTGCTTGGCTTCTTTGTAGTTGATGCTTGTTGCAGCCATTGACAATCCGTTTAGGATGCCTGCCTTTGACAGCTTTTCGATGGCTGATATTGCGGCTTTGTATGAGCCTTTTCCTCTTAGCTTGTCGGTGACTTCTTCTGGTCCATCTATGCTGACTGAAGTGTAGACGTTGTATTTGACCAGGTTGTCGTAGACGTCTCCTTTTACAAAGTAGCCGTTTGTTAGCAGGCACACTTTTAGTCCCAGTTCTCTTGCGTGCCCAATGATTTTGAAGATGTCTTTTCGGACAAGCGGTTCTCCGCCTTTTAGTCCAAACCATTCTGAGCCAAACTCGTAGACCTGGTCAACGAGGTTCAGGGCTTCTTCAGTGGTCAATTCTCCAGGGCGATGGCTCCATGCACGCGTTTACGTTGCAGTAAAGACAGTTCAGGTTGCATGCTCCTGTGGCTCTCCAAGATGTTATCATAAGAGGACCTTTCTGTTTTGATGGAGCACTAGAACAGGACATTTCATCAAATCCGTGACTTGGTGAACTGTACTAACAGCGAGAATTTAAAAAAGCTTCCGTTTTTCCCCGAATATCTTTTAGAATTGGCTTTTTCTTTGTTGAATTGTTGCCCGAAGGGTTTAAATGAAAGATCATACATATGAAGAATAGTTCATTAAACTTGGCGTCTATCAGGCGAGGTGAAGAATCAGATGACAACTCAGCATCCACGAATAACAAGAGAGAAAAAGACCATAGATAAAATGGTTCACGTTTACTGCAAGGCAAAACATGGCACAAAAGACAATCATCTATGTGACGACTGCACAGAATTTCTAGACTATGCGTACATGCGATTAGACAAATGCCCTTTTCAAGAAGAAAAATCTACGTGCGGAAAATGCCTAGTGCACTGTTACCAGTCACAGATGAAAGAAAAAGCAAAAAAAATCATGCGATACTCTGGACCCAGACTGCTCTACAAAAGCCCAATGTTGGCACTTCACCATGTTGTTGATGGGCGCAAAAAACCCCTAACAATAAAAGAGTTTAAGGCAAAAAAAGCTCAAGAAACATGAAGTGTTCCTGTATCCACTGGAGCTTGATATTGTGAATAAAAAGGAGACCCAAAAAGTTCTGGACTGCTCGGGACGTTGCTGCTCTTTTCCGCTTATTGAAGCAAGAACAGAACTGGACAAGATGAAAGCTGGAGACACATTAGAATTAGTCGCAACGTGTTCTTCTTCAGAAAAAGACATGGAACTCCTAACGGATTTACCACAATTTGAGCTGGTGCAGACGCGAAAGCAAGATGGCAAATACTATTTCGTAATCAAAAAGGTCAGATGATTACTGATTGGACCGTCGTTGGGGGAGTCGGAAAAAGTAGTGTCTGGGTTAAAATCCATGATTTAGTTCCCCCAAACGGTCAATTCTTTCTCCTTTAGTTCAGTACTGTAATTTGATACATTCATTATTAATTCTTGTGTTTGCAAATGGATACAATGTATTACGTCAGAAACCGCATGTTCTATCCATTAAACCTGTGATTGTGGGCAGTCACTCACTTATCTTTAAAATCAATGGCAACATTTTTGTTTTTAGACAAAATTTGAATTGGAGTTGTGTAAATGAATTTTTGCTCAAACTGTGGTTCAAGACTAATAAACAAACAAACGTTTCTTTTGTGCCCAAAATGTAAGCAAACAGAGAGTTCTCATGAACACATATCTATTGGAAATAGAGTCAGAAAAAGAGCTTCCAGATTGAATTTGGTAATATTTGACAAAAAAGACCAGAATCTAAAATCGCTTCCAACAGTAAACACACAATGCCCAAAATGTTCAGGAAAAATCGCCGAAACATGGACTGTCGCATTTGGTTCAGAAGACAACTTCCAAGCCACATATTTCAGGTGCCTTTCCTGCGGTCATACTATACGTCAAATTGACTAGAAAACACCGATAAGCGGCTTCACTGGATTATACGAAAACGCCTTATTCTCAACTGCCCATTGTTTATTCTGGGGATTTTTGAGTTGAAACTATCTGGAAAAATTGCACTTGTTACTGGTGGGAGTTCAGGTATTGGAAAGGCAGTTGCCTTCTATTTGGCTGAGGAAGGCGCTGACGTTGTCGTAAATTATCATTCAAACGATGCTGCAGCAGAAGAAGTTGTAAAACAGATACAGTTGATGGAAGGCCAGGCAATAGCAGTAAAGGCAGATGTCACAAAACATGCCGAAGTTAAAGAGATGTTTGCCAAAATCACCAATGAATTTTCCACGTTGGATATACTGGTTAACAATGCGGGCATTGGCAATCTTATGACTGCAGTTGGCATGACCAACGATGGATGGAACATCATGCTAGGAACCCACCTGTATGGCACGATGAACTGCACTCGCGAAGCACTAAAAATTATGTTAAACAAGAAATCGGGCAAAATTATAAACATTGCATCAATATGCGGAACCACAGGCTGCCTTGGAGCATCACATTACTCTGCGGCAAAAGGTGGAATAATCGGATACACCCACGCAGTAGCAAGAGAAGTCATTTCTCAAGGAATCAATGTCAACGCCATAGCCCCAGGATACATCGGGAGCATTATTGTGGCTTTTTTTGCTAGTCACCAGATTTTTCATGTGGATAACAAACATAACTGGACTTAATCAAGACATTGCATTAATGATCAGTTTAGTAGTTTGCTTTGGAATTGGCGCAATTCTAGGAGATTTAATCGGCAAATACCGAAACTACAAAGGACCAGCCAAATACTCAATCTAGCGTAAAATTTGCTCGTTAATTAATTGTTGCAGTTTTTATGAGCTAATGTCAATCGTGTTAAAGATAAATAAATTAGCAGTTACATGTATTTTCTTCTATAGACTGAGAAGGAATGGTGCTACAAATGATTTTGCTAATGACTACGGCTCCGCCAGAGGATTCTCCTTGGATTTTCGGCAGAAAGCTTCCTCCGCTTGGATTGACCTATGTTGCTGCGGCTCTAGAACAGGCTGATTTTCAGGTAGAGCTTATCGACAACTATATGCTCAAAAAGCCGCTGGACTACATCAAAAATGAGGCAAAACGGCTAAAGCCTGATATTGTTGGAATTACCTGCGGCTCCGTAACCTATCAGCCCTGCATCGACACTGCCAAGGCAATAAAAGAGGTTCTTCCTTCCTGCAAAATAGTTGTTGGCGGCTGGCATCCTTCCTATCTGCCCGAAACAATGCTCGAGCATCCCGAAATAGACTACGTTGTGATGGGAGAAGGCGAAAGAGCAATCGTGGATCTGGCAAACAGCATAACAAAAGGCGACACAGCCTCTATCTCTAAGATTGCTGGCGTAGCCTACAGAGACAACGGAAAGATTGTAAGGAATGAGCCAGTTCTCATCAAAGACCTAGACACAGTTCCTTTTCCTGCAAGACATCTGCTACCGCTTGACCTTTACTTACGAAAGATGGAGTTTCTAGAAGCAAGTCCTGTGGACACAATGAATGTTATCCGGGGTTGCCCCTACAATTGCGCCTTCTGTGATACAAAGGGGATATGGGGTTCCAGATGTCGCTCTTTCAGTCCATCACGTATTGTGGAGGAGATTGAGCACCTCGCAAGCAACTATGGAACAAAGGGACTCTACTTTATCGGAGACAACTTTACCATCAACAAGAAACGGACAATTGAATTATGTAACGAGTTGAAGTCTTCGGGTCTAGACGTCGAATGGATATGTGACACCCGAGCCGACTTGGTTTCGAGAGATTTGCTTAAGGAGATGCGGTCTGCTGGATGCAGAACAATATGGTTTGGGGTCGAGTCTGGGTCTCCGCGGATTCTTAAGAAGCTCAACAAGAATGTTTCTATTGAGCAGACAGTCAAGGCGTTCAAACTTTGCCGAGAAGAAGACATCAACATCTCATGTTCCTTGATGATGGGGATCCCCGGAGAAACATTAAACGACATCAAAGCCACATTCAATCTGGCAAAGAAACTCAACCCTGACTGGATACACTTCAACATTTTTGTAGCATACCCCGGAAGTAGCCTATACGATGAAGTGATAGAAAACAAGCTCTACGACAAACTGGAAAACTTTGTAGCCTACGTCAAAACAGACCAATTCGACTACGACTCGCTACTGAAACTCCAAAGACAATACCTAAAAGAATTTCACAGATCACCCAGAAGCATACTAAGAAAAATCAGACGAGATGGACTCCTAACAGTTCTCAAAAGAAACCTCCGCGCTGCATAACTTAGCAAAAAAAGTTCACATACACAATAGTATGGATAAAAAAGGGAAAAAGAAAGTGTTATGTTGTTGCTTTTTGTGCGACATCTTTTGCCCAGTTGCATATGTTGTTTGTGTCTCTTGTGTCGTAGAGTCCTGGTTCTGTTTCTGGTACTCCTGCTGCTTCTAGTTGTGGTTTGACTGCTGCCAATGTTTTTCTGAAGAACCAACCCATCTTGTTAAAGTTGTAGACTCCTCCAAACAGTCCATAGGCGATTGGCTGCAGGTTGTATTTGGCGGCTTTTTCTTCAAGGTGGTGTGTTCTGGCGTACTCAAGTTCTGTTTCTACGTTCGCTTTCTCATCCAAAGGGTACTTGGCTCCGCAGCAGATGAACAGGGCAGTTTTCTTTTGTGCCAGCTGTTTCTGGAATTTGTCAAGGAATTTTTGAGGTTCTTTTGTCCACTTTTTGATTTTGATTCCGCTGCCCACCAGCACAAGGTCATAATCAGATATGTCTTTGACTTTGCAGTCTTTGAGGTTGATCACGTTAACGTCTAATCCCTCTTCACGAAACACGTCAGCAATCTCTTGCGAGGTCATCTCTGTTGCGCCATAACGTGTCCCATAAACAATCAATGCCTTAGTCATTCAATATACCCCCATGCCCTGTTTACTGCTACTTAATTTGTAAAGTTTTCGACCAACAACGATGTGCCAAATCATCAAAGCCAGCCCAGCAACAGACAAAAGCACAGCATCCAACTCGGGCACAAAAGCAAAGGTCACACAATAAGTCAAATCCAATACACTCGCAAACATTCCCAAATAAGCCGTCTTTCTGCCGAAGATGCTGCTCTGCAACATAACAAAGGACACTACCAGACCAGCAACAGCCAACAACAGAAAACTAACATAACCCCCAGTGCCTTTGCTCACTGCAAGCATTGATTGCCCTGCCGCCAAAAACATCGACTTCTGCGCCTCCGTCGCCGCGGCTGCGTACTGGTTGCTTAGCGAAAGCATAGAAAATGCTGTGTTTGACGCAAAATAGACTGCTACTCCTGTTAGTCCAGTGACTGTTGCTAGTGTCATGTAGCTCTCGTTTGTTCTTCTTAGGGCAACATAGAGTGCAAGAAACATTATGCCCAAGAGTGCGTAGTCAACAACATCAAAGATGTTAAGCAACGAAAGCCCAAGAACACTGTTGCTCTGAAGCACTGAAAACCAGTCAGCAACCGTGTTTGGCGCTGTTTGTCCAGTGAAAAGCAGAATTTCTGCCCCAATATTTCTTCTAAAGACGATGCCAGCAAGCAGTGCTGCTATTCCTCCGATTTTGTACAGGCTAATCCAGTTCGAGATGTTCGGTAATTGCAGTTTGCCAGTGTTCATTGTTTTGTCGCCTCAGTTTTGCTTGTTTTTTTGATTTCGTCTGAGCGTAGGTCAAGCCTCAGTATTCCCTTGGTGCCAGCAACCTCCAAGATTATGTCCTCCTCAAATGTTGCATGCAGCAGATTTCCGAGTGTGCCTTCCACAACAACATTCTCGTTTGCACCGTCGTTTAGGGTGACGTTCTTGAGATAATTCTTCGACTCGAGTTCAACAGAAAAAACCCGTTCTTTGTTTTCTTTTTTCATATTTTATTTGCCTCAGAGGCTAAGAAGCCAGAAAATGGTGATTAGTTTTATTTGACAAACATGCTTAGAATTAAACAGCATTGCTAAAGCGTTAGCATTGGTGATAAAAGTTGGAAAACAACGAATTGCTGGAAAAACTGTTTTTTGAGCTTGCAAGCGAAAGCAGACTTCTCATACTTCAGAAGCTGCAAAAAGAGAGTTTGAAAATGAATGAGATTGCACGCCGACTAGACATGACTGCAACAGAGGCTTTCAGGCAACTTCAGCGGCTCAGCGAGGCAGCGTTGGTTCAGAAGCAGCCAGATGGAACATTCTTGATTACGAGCTATGGCAAACTTGTATTGCAGCTTTTGTCAGCTTACGATTTTGTTTCTAAACACAGAGAATACTTCTTGTCGCATAATGTTTGGCACATCCCAACCCAGTTTGTTAACAGGCTCGGCGAACTGTCCAAAGCAGAGATGATACTGGACGCGATGGACAATATAAACAAGGGCGAAAAAATGTTCATAGCCGCAAAACAGTACGCGTGGGGAATTGCAGAAGGACGCATCCCCGAATTGATGAATCCAGTAATGGACAAAAAAGTCAAGGAAGGGCTTAAAATCAAGATGATAATCGAAGAAAATCTACTGGCAAAGATTCCGCCAATAAAAATGTCAAATGTAGAAATACGGGGCGTCCCAGAGATTCCCGCTATATTGGCTGCAACTGAAAACGAGGCAACCATATGCTTCAGATTCAATGATGGAAGACTCGACTACGGTGGTTTTGCAGGAAAAGACCCACAGTTTCTATCGTGGGTTAAAGACCTGTTCATGTACTACTGGCAAAAAGGAAAACGACCATAACCAAAGACAGATTTATGCTTTGGTGGCAAGGCACAGATATTGTCCAGGCTCATCTTTAATGGAAATATTCGTGAATCCTGTCGTTTCTAGCAACTTTTTCATATCAGCTTCTTCGGGTAACGTTGCATGCGCCATTTTGGCAGACATTTTTTTGTGGTGAATTTTCAGTTCCTCGCTGCTCAGGGCATGGGCTATGACAAGTTTGCCTTCCGCTTTCAGCAGACGATGAATGTTCTGCAAGGCTTTTTGTTTGTTAGCCAGATGAGGAAACACGCCAAAACAGATGACAGCATCAAAGCTTTCAGGCGAAAAAGTTGCGTCTTCTTCTATGTTTCCAAGTTTCACGCTGACATTCTTTAGATGCGAATACTTTGTTTTGCACTGGTTGACCATTTTTTCTGAAAAGTCAAGGGCAACAACTTTTCCTTCAGGTCCAACTGCTTTGCTAAGATAAGGAACCAGTACGCCTGTACCTGTGCCGACATCTAGGACTTGTTGTCCAGAGGTTATTCCAAACTGTGGAACAAATTTTTCTAGGAAAGAGGATAGTTTGGGAGTGAAAAATCTCTCATCCCATGTTTCTGCTGCATTGTCGAAGTAGTCTTTTGCATTCATTTAGGTGTCACTTTTCTTTTTTCGTCTGGCATATAGCAGCACTGCTTCGACCAATGCAATGATGACGGCTAGGGCGGTTGTTATCTGGAACAGGGCAACCTGATTCTGAAGGTCTACTTTTTCTGCTTTTAGACTGGACGTTGATTGCCATGTGACTGTGCCGTTGAAGAGCTGTTCCGCGTTATATTGTAGCATTTTAGGCAATGTTTCAGTGTTGGGAATTGCTCCTGGAAAGTTTGTCAACACCAGATGCTCTGCGCCAACATGAGAGGCGATTCCTTCTCCGAACTCGACATCAATTTGAAGGTTATCTACAACCAAAGCCACGCCCTCATCCTGTGCTATCTCCAGCAACTCGGTGATATCAGCCGCAGACAGGGTTTCGGGCGGATTATATGTTGCCACAACATTGAATCCAGCAGAGTCTATGAAGGTTTTCAGCCAAGCCATGCATATGACTTTGACATTTGACACCTGCAAACTGCTAGCCTGACTTGACATCCAACTGGAAACAGAATCAACATCACTCAGCATTGACGACATTTCCGAGTCGAGGTTGACTTCTAGGATTTGGCTAAGGTTTCCGCCTACTCCACGGATGTAGTTTTTTGCTCCTGCAGGCGTGTTGTAAACTCCAGGAATGGTAACTATTGTCAGGTCTTGGTTTGATGAAGCATTAAGCAGACTATTCAGCCAGAATTCGCCGGGAATGCCCTGATCGAAAAGAATTGTTGCTCTGTTTATTGCATCCACGTAGCCGGGTTTCAGGTCAAAGTCGGCTGGGCACAAGCCTGGATGAACAAGGACTAAGACTTCGGCTGTGTCTCCTAAAAATTGTTCAACAACGCTGCCGACAGCGCTTGTTGTACATACTATTACGGGTTTTTCTGTGGTTTGGGCTTCGGTTACTGGCACAAGCAGCAAAGGAAGCATCAAAAATGCCATTGCTAAAGTTAACAGTTTTTTATTTTTCATTACTATTTTCCTCCTTTCTTCTCCGTTTTGGTGATAGAAGAAGTGCGACCGCAAAAACGATGGTTGACACAATAACGATGCATGAGCCAACTGGAAAATCAAAAATCAGGGACACAAAAAGTCCCGAAACTGTTGTAGCCATTCCCACAAGGGGCGAGGCGATTACGACTTTTCTCATGTTCTCAGAAAACTGAAGCACAGTAGAAGCGGGATTGAAAATAAGGGCATAAATTAGCAGCCCTCCTACAAGCTTTAACGAGAAGGTTATGACAACACCCGCCAAGAAGATGATCAAGTAAATGAAGGGCTTGGTGCTGATTCCGTCTGCTTCTGCCAGTTTTCTGTTAAACATTATAGCAAAAAGTTCTTTCCAAACAAAATAGACAATAGCCACAGTCGCCGCAAACAGGGTAGTAAGATAAACCAAGTCACTGGTGGTCACAGAAATTATGCTGCCCCAAAGCACGCTAGCAACCTGACTGCTAAGACCAACTTCAGGAACCAAAGTCAAAAACACAAAAGCCAACGCCATATTCAAAGGAAAAACAATACTCGTAATCGTATCCGCATGCAAACGCGCCTTATCAGCTACAGGACCAATAACAAGCGCCGTTGCAGACGCAAAAGCCAACCCAGTAGCAAGCGGATTAAGCGACGTAGCAACACCCAGTGCCGCACCCGCGAAAGCTCCGTGAGACATAGAGTAGCCTATTGCTGAGAGCCTCATTCTGACGACGAAGACGCCGATTAGTCCCATCAGAAAACCTGCCAAAAGACAGGCGATGAGTGCTCGCTGCATTATGGCGAATCCGAGCCATATCAATGGGTATGCCCCTCCATCGATGTTGTGTGTGGATGATTTTCTACTAGAGGCAGGGCATTTTCTGGGGGTCCATCAAACAATACTTTGCCGTTGGCTACTACGATTACTCGGTTGCAGTCCTCTAGCATGTGATGTATGTCGTGCGTTACAATCATGGTGGTCAAGTCTTTTTCTTCATGAAGACGGGTAATCAGTGTTGGAATTTGTCCTCGCGAATCAGGGTCCATGTTGCTGAAGGGCTCATCCAGAAGCAGGATTCGGGGATTTTTTGCGAGCGCCCTTGCCAGCATCACTTTTTGTTGTTGTCCGCCAGAAAGTTTTCCCATGGGTCTGCAGGCGAGGTCTTCGATTCCGATCAGTTTCATGGCGTCTAAGGCTTTCTTTTTGTCTTCTTCTTCGGGCTGGTGCAGAAACCTATGTGTCCATATCGTCCCATCAGGACAACGTCGATTGCCCTGTATGGTTCTCCTGGTTTGACCATAAAGTCCTGGGGGACATAGCCGATTCTGCATCTTATTTTTCGCCCATTAGATTTTACGTCTAATCCAAAAACTGTGACTTTGCCTTTGAACGGTGGAAGCAGCCCGTTTATGGTTTCTATAAGGGTGGTTTTACCTGAAGCGTTTGGTCCTACAACATAGACTAGCTCGTTTTTTTTGATTGACAGGTTTATGTCTTTGATGGCTGGTCTGCTTTCGCCCTCGTACACTGTCGAGACATTTTCGAGCTTAATTATCGGTTCTTCAGGCACTTTCTGGTTCTCCCATATGGTTTAAGTTTCAAAACCCACTTACAAGTATTACCTTTATGATTTTTGGTATTACTTGCAATTATTAAATGTTTATCCAACCAGCACGAGGGCACAATAAAAGAATGTTAATCAAGGTTTTGGGATATACAGCCACTTAGAAAGAGGTTAAGAAGACATTGGCAGAATGTAGCTTCTTCGTTTGCCTATCCAATCACCTATTAGTGCACCTACGCTAAGGCATACTGCACCCGAGACATAAAATAGAGCCGATGAGCCCGATGCGGCAGTTATTATTACCCTGTTGAAAACAAAACTGGATACAAACCACATGATAAGTCCAATTGGGGTTATTCCAATCAACACGTATACTGCTCTGTTAATCTTAAAGGATGGCCTGACGCGGATATAGTATGCGACACCAATACCCAGAATACAAAGAACAAATGCGGCAACTGCCCGCACTAGTGTAATGTCTAAAACAAAGTAAGCGACAACACCAGACACGACAGTCACAATTATACTAATTACCCAAAGTGGTCTCCACCACCACGGCATAGGCTTTGAAACTTTGGATTCAGCCATTTTTAACCTGTTTTTTTGCATGTTAGGCTCTTTGGGAAGCCATCCCCGTATTAGAGACTGTAAACGGTTTTTGATGCTCACTTTCATACCTCCAAAAACAGTTTCTGTTGTTTTCTTTGTTTTGGAAAGTTTATGACCAACCCAGCAAACACTATCACTACGCCTGCTGCAGTTAAGATTAAGCTTAGCTGAAATTTGTCTGCTTCCCTGTTTTCTGGGTTACCTATATCAAATATTACGGTTAATGGGAGTTTGCTTTCTTCGACGCCAGTGTTAGTAATATAAACAGTGTAGGCTCCACGAGATTTGAATTCGAAATCCAACTCGTACGGCGTTATCACATCTTGCTCAGTTAATGTGTTGTTTTGTGGGTCCGTGATTTTCATGTGGACACTCACGTTATAAACAGCAAATTGACCACCACCGACTGCTGCAGGCATACTAGATGGACGATAATCTGCACCGCCAATCACAATTGTTGCTGGACCAACAGGCGCAATCAGTATCACGTAAGTCTGTGTTTCGTTTTGCTTGAATTCACCGTAAGAAACACCTCCATATCCTGAAACATGTGAAGATGAGGCGTTCAATAGCAATACCAATCCGACAATCAGGGTAACTAGTCCTATGCGTGTTATGTTCATTCTTCCACCTCAAACTTTTTAGTAAAATAAAGGTAAGTTGGCACTAGAAACACCAAGACGTAAAATATTATCAGACCAAGGAATCCCCAGGCAGGCAACGCGTTTTCTGCTGCTCCTTCAGCATACTTTACGCCAATAACGCGACCTAAAGTTACTATTGGTGCTTTGAATGGTGTGAAAACCATGTATTGTGCTAAACTTCCAATTGACCATTCTTCTAGCTGAGATATGAACCAGAAGAACAATCCCATGAGGATTGAAATGAAAGCTGCCTTAGTTGTTCTTTTTACGATTAACGAAACGATTGCACCTAGACCTGCGTAAAACATTATGGCAAGTAGCGTAATTGGTAAAACATAAGCCGTTAACTGGAACATCACAGTACCTAGGACTACAGTTGACTGAAAGTTCAAGAACATGACAATTAATGTGGCGCCCCAAGATAGCAAAGTTAGGGGTACTGCTATGGCGACAAATTTTACTACAAAAATTGTGGCACGAGACACGGGCAAAGAGAACAGGGTTTGAATTAATCCTTGTTCGTAATCCTGTGCAAACGACAATGATACTAAGAGTCCGCTGAAAAGAACTAAAGGCATCATTTGAGATTTTATGTTTCTTATAAGAGATTCAGCAACTAAACCAGTTAAAGCAGATTGCATATCTGGCTGAATGGTAATGTCATACAAAGTTGTAGAGTTGCCAACTGCCATGAGAAAAACTAAAGCCAGCGCCAACTCGAAGATGGGTCTATTCCAAACTTTTTGCAGCTCAGCCTTCAGTAACATTGTGTTCAAAGTTTTAGGCACCTCCAATAGCCTCCTTAAACAGTGATTCTAAGTCTTTGCCTGTAGCCTTAACCTCTTCAAGCGAGGCGTTGACCTTGGAAACAAGCGTAGGCAACCGTTTAGTAAACACGGCTGAATCAGTTACAACAACAAAAATTGTGCCTTTTTCTAGGCGCACTTCTTTGACAAAGTTTTGCGTTTCTAGCAGCTCAACTAAAGGTTCTGCGGGTTCAGCTTTAATGACGAACGTTTGCGTGAAAACTTTGCTTAGTAACTGGTTTAGGGGTCCTTCTCGTATTGTTTTTCCTTTGTTCATCAAAATAACGTGTTCACAGACCCGCTCTAGCTCAGGCAAGATGTGACTTGAAACTAGAAACGAGGTGTCTTCCTCTTTTTTGAGTCTGTTAATCAACTCAATAACTTTCATTCGACCTAACGGGTCCAAGTTTGAGGTGGGTTCATCAAGAATAACAAGTTCTGGAGTACCCAAAAGCGCATGAGCAAGCCCAATACGTTGACGCATACCCGCAGAGTACCCCTTAATCTTACGATTATACGCGCCCTGATCAAGCTCAACAAGTTGTAGCACCTTTTTGCTTTCAGCCACGGGATCTGAAACTCCCTTCAGTTTGGCAATCAACTGAAGATGCTTGATGCCCGACAAGTGGTCATAATAGGCAACCTTTTCGTACAAAACACCAATTTTTTGTCTTACCTGAAGCGACTCGTTCCAGCAGTCAAACCCAAACATTGTTGCTTTGCCAGAGTTTGCCCTAATTAGCCCCAAACTTAGCTTGATGGTTGTTGTTTTGCCTGCACCGTTTGGACCAATCAGCCCATTGATTCCTTTGCAGATTTTGAAGGTAAGACCACTCAACGCTTGGGTACTGTTGAAGCGTTTTACCAAGTTTTCAAATTCGCCCAAAACTTCAGAAATTTCGTTCACACACCTTTTTGATTTACCTCAATTTTGTTTACCGTTAACATGCAAATTCGGAGTATCCAATGTCCGTAGTTCTCTTCTTTTTCGGATTTTCCGGACTAGCAGATAGACAACAACAATAACTGACTCGGCGACAAGCAGAACCAGACCAGAGGTAAAACATAGCACTCTGATGTTAAGCTGATTCCAGAAAATGTCCGAGTTGAAAAATTCAAGATTCAAGTTATCTGAATACGAGAATAACTTTAAGCTACCACCGTAAAGAAAGTCAATTCCGACTTTTTCTAGGAGAACGTCACCCATCCAATAGCCAGAATATATGAGTGTGCCCGTATTTGGGTCATAACCAAAAATTGCCGGCGCATTAAATCCAAATGGGTGGGATTGAGATGCATGAATCATTACTGCAGTAACGCCGTATGGCTCTACAGCTGTTGATGGATGTGATGTTTCATTGCCAAAATACGAAGTTATGACATAGTCGCCTTGTTCAAACATTTGAATTCTTGAACCTTTGGTCATGTTAGGGTTAACTAAGAATACTGACCGCGTAGAATCAACAATTAAATAGCCATCAAGCATACGTCCGTCAACTACAGCCTCACTTGAAAAACAATCAGACTCAAAGGCTACATTCACAACACATGTGTCTTCACTTGTCTCAGTAATCACAAGACTCAATGTCAAAATATCCGTCGTAACCTGTGTTCCATTATTCAAAAGAATTATGAAACAGTTGTCGTCCTGTAGTATTCCATGGAATTTCACGTAAGTCGAATTTGGAGCCGAATCTACAACCATTGACACAGGCGGAGCAACCAATGGAGAAATATACAGAACAAATGGAGAAAACAATGTGAAAACTGCAGTTGTACTTAGAACAAGTGCATAAGTCGGTATACGAATCCTTCTAAACATATGTTTTGGCATTTTGGGCTCTTCTGGAACCCAGCCTCTGAAAAACAGTTGGAAAAAGTTTCTGAAACTCATGACTGCACCTCAGGAACAAGTTTACTGAACAAAACGTGAGCCAATTTAGCAGGATGGATATCTGTGTTTTCTAGGGTTACTCCTTGTTCTTTGGCGATGTCAAGCAGATATTTTCGGGTTTGTTCAATGAAATTTTTGTTAGTTATTTCCTCGGGGTTGTCATGCCAGTACCACACTTTGACTCCGTGGCTTGTGGTGTAAGTGATTATTGCTTTTCGTTGCAAGCCTGGGTGAAATCCCAGAAGTATTGCTTTTTTGGGGTAAAGAGCAGTTACCTGCAGGTCGTTTGCTCCTGCAATTTCCAGAAGTGTTGTTGACAGTTTTGCTTCTGCTGTTAACCGTGTTTGGTTAACGTATTGTCTTGTTGTGTTGAGTTTTTTTGCTATTGTCGAAACAGATAATCCTTCGAGTATTAGCGACCAGATTGTTTTTTGCTTTTGGCTTAGTGGAAATGTTAGGGAGTTTTGGGGCGTCAACACAGGTCACGTAAATATTTGTATATTTACAAATATTTAAAATTTGTTGTGAACACACCCAAACAACGGCGTTTTTTAGCTAAATATTTAAACCGCCCCCTTCATCCAAGATTTTAGAAACAAAAAGGGGAAGCTGAAAAAGACGGTACAGTGTCAAAAATGCGGCGAAGATGTTGTTCTTCCTTTCCGATGCAACTACTGTGGAGGCCAATTCTGCGGAGAACACCGCCTCCCCGAAAGACACAACTGCCCCGAAGCATGGAGAGCAAAAGCGCCAAGAGACAAAGTTACCGTAAATCAAGGCTGGTCCGAGACACCTTCATACAAGTACACGGTTTCATACAAGCCGCCAGCATCTAGAGTGTTCGGTTTTAGCATAAAAGAAATTCAGCACCTTTTCATCGGAGCTCTTCTAGTCATGGGCGTCGGCTTCTCATACTTCCTAACAGCAACAACATCACTTAACAATCTAGTAGTCCTATCAATCGCATTTACGTTGTCGTTTCTTCTTCATGAAATGGCTCACAAATTTTCGGCACAATACTATAACCTGTGGGCAGAATTCCGGCTAACAATGCAGGGAGCCCTAATAACATTGATTTGCATATTTCTTCCGTTCAAGATTATTTCGCCTGGAGCAGTGATGATTGCAGGCGCAGGAACAAAAGAAACAGTAGGAAAAACAGCCATAGCTGGACCAATAACAAACATAGCCATCTCGACAATATGCATACTCATAGCCATTGCTGGTCAGCCTCTGTTTTGGATTGTTGCATTCATCAATGCGCTTCTGGCATCATTCAATCTCATCCCATTTGGTATACTGGACGGATGGAAGGTTTTCAGGTGGAACAAAATAGTCTGGGCAATAATATTCATAGCAGCAATCGTGCTAACAGCCTACACGTATATCCTCTAGAATTGGACATAATCTAGAAAACAAAATTTTCGAAAAAGTTATTTTACATGAGTTCGATGCTGACGAAAACTTCCTCAGGAACACGGACTCTCATGATTCTTCTCATGACGCGTTCTTCTGCGTCAACGATGATTAGTCGTTTGTGGATTCTTAGTTCCCATCTGTCCCATGTCGCGGTTCCTTGTCCGCATGGAGTTTTGCGTACTGGAACTTTGAGTTTCTTGGTTGGCAGCGGATGCGGTCCTGTTATTTTTACGCCAGTCTTCTCAGCGATGACTTTCAGTTCGTTGCATACGTTTTCAAGCTTTTTGTAGTCTGTGCTTGTCAGCTTGATTCTTGCTTTTCTTACCATCGCCAAGATACTCCATTCAGTGTTGCCTAATCCTATTACCGCATTTTAAATACTTTTTCCCTAGCAACAAAAAATAGAGACGACTTAGCAGAAATACCTTTGGGTTTCAGAGTCCTTGAAACCTAAAAACTTAGAAATGTCGGGCTCCAACTATTTTGTGTGCTGTGTCAACTGCATCTGTGTTGTTGTTTTTCCGCTTCTTGTAGAGGAAGCAGTGGTTTCTGTTGTCAGCTGAACAGTATTGTATTCGATTAGTAGGTGGGAGTCTTTTTCTAACAGGATGTAGCTGCTAAAAAAGGATTGTGAGTGGGTTTCTTTGCCGTCTACGATTCCTGTTGCCACGAAGTCTGGTACTTCGGCTTGGATTTTGAGTACCTCGTAAGTGCCTGCGGGAACTGTTACTGTGGTTGTTTCAGATAGTGTGTAGTTTATTGTGGCATCAACTTTTACTCCTTCGCGTTCTGTGTCTATTGGGATTTGCCAGCTTTCTCCAACACTCACATTTTCATTTGGGGAGGGTACTTCGGTGCCGTACACAGGAAACAGGTAAAAGGGGTCGTCTGGTTCGACTGGAAAATCTTCAAACTGTATTGTGTTTCCTTTTAGGTCAGTTTTTGTAGTGTATGACGAAGAAAGCGTAGGATAGAGTGCGCCCCATTTTTTATGTTCCAGAGTATAGTTTTCTCCGTCAAAACCCACGACCTCAACCGCCAAAGTGTAATCAAACGAGTTTGTGTCATCATTCATCTCATACATCACAGTTTGTTTATAGGTCATTTTTTCGCCTACAACATAGACGCCGCCTTCAGGAACAGGCACATTGTTATCTGGTACCAAGGATTGGTTTAGCACAAAAGTCGAAGCTACAACAACAATCAAAACAAGAATTATCACAAGGTAGGGCTTAACTGCAAGCTTTGGCTCAGATTCTTTTCGACCTTTAGAATTCTCTTGAGCATCAGTCAAGCCTTAGTCACCTTCAACTATGAAAAATTGACTGTGGTAATTAAGGTTTAACAAGACAATTCGCGAAGGCTAATTTTTAGAACGGAAGAGATAGACCCGCTAAGTTACCGAAAAGCAACAGACTTGTGACCACGTAACCAAGGATTGCGCCGCTGCAAAGGAAAGGCAGTCCTGCTTGGGGCTTGCCCTTAAGAACTACAGCCATCAGAACCGCGAAACCAACTAGGGTGCCTATCATGACTCCTAGTGCTGCTAGGAAGCCGTTGTCTGGGACGTTTTGGAAAACGGAGACGACTAGTATTCCGGGCATTACTATGTCGCCTAAGCCGAGGAAGAAGGCTTCTCGTTCTTGTTTTTCTTCAATTTTTTCTTTCAGTCCCTTTGTTTCTTTGATTAGGGAGTATGACCTGATTTTTGGTACGACCATCATGACTGGCAGTTTTAGATCCATTACTGCGTCTGCGAGGTCTATCATGTGTTTGGTCTTGTAAACGGATATCGCATCGTACACTGCCAAGACTATGAGTAGGAGTATGACCAGAAGGATGCTAAGAGAGATTCCGAACAGCCCGATGGCGCCTACGCCTACAACTATTCCTGTCAGGTCGATGATGTACCATTCAGGATATTTTACGAGTGCAACTATCATTATTGCGGCAACGACAATCGACAATACTAATGATACGTTGTAGGAGACAACAAATGACAGCAGCGGATAGAACACAAAGAATGCTGTGTATGCGATTGATCCCAGGATGATGATTTGTATGAACTGTTTTTTCCAGAATTTTGCGATAAGCAATATAGTGATTGTGACTGCTATCATTATTCCGAAGAAGATTAGTATGTTTGAGATGTCGTTTGGGTCTTCAAAAACTACCATGCCTGTGGATTCAAAGGGCTGAGTTATCAGTATGGATAACAGGTGGATTACCACGAATAATCCGCCCATCAGAAACATGGGAAAAACAGCGCTACCCTTTTCCTTTTTCTCACCAGACATTTTCGTCTCTAACAACACAGTTTCTCACTTATAGATTTTCTTTAAAAAAACCAATAAGAATAGTCTCTGATAGTTTCATCAGATGCACAGGTCTACATTAACGGATGTAGACCAAAATATGGAGGTTGACTGTTAGATCCATTTTGTTGTTGGTTCTTTCTTGTTTGGTCCAATGGTTTCCAGCGCTTTGGCTACTTCGGGGCTGAGGTCAGCTTTTGGGTAACCAATCAGGATAGGACCGTAGATTTGTTCAGTTTCTGTTAGTTCAAGAGCTTTGACGACTTCAGGGTTGCCTTTGACCATTGCACCAAAGCCTACGTAGCAACTTCCCAGACCAAGAGACGATGCGGCAATCATGATGTTTTCGCATGCAAGTGCGCAGCTTACGGCGCCGCCTGTGGCTGGACCTATTACGAAGATGATGACTGGTGCGTTGTAGTAGATTACGTCTTTGGGTTCGTCCATTGCGTCGTAGAGGCACGTAGCCATCTTGTAGATTTCAGGAAATTGGTCTTTCATGCCGTCTACGGAGTTTTTCCAGAACGGAAATGATGTTTGAAAGAGTTTCTGTTTGAATTCTTTGTCTTGGACAACAACAAATCGCCACGGCTGAGCACGTGTTATCGATGTGAAGGGTGCTTGGTTGCCTGCGTCTATGAGTGTGTCTATGATTTCTGTTGGAACTGGTTTCTGGTCATATGCTCGGGTTGAGCGCCTTTTGTTTATGGCGTCAATAACTGGATTCATAATTATTTCACGGTCGAGATTATAGCGGAATTGGTTTAAAAGTATTAAGCGATTGACATCATGTACCAGTGTACACAGATGCCATGATTTATTGTGAAAACAGTAGTCAATCATGACTGTAAAGGCAGTTTGTTGGTTGCTGTGGTTGATAACTTTTATATGTTAAGCACTCACAAAGGTCAAAACAACTTGGTTTAGTTCTAAAAGGTAATAAAAATGGAGTTTTATAGAAAGACAGCAGTAGTTGTGGGAATACTATTTCTAATTGCGACACTTGTGCTCATAATCGGCGGAGTCTTTTCACTTACCATAAATGACCCCGATTACCTTATTTCCACTTTTTCGAACGAAAACCAGATAATCTTTGGTGCAATTCTTGAGATAATTTCCGCCGCTGCAATTGTTGGCATCCCGATTGCGATGTTTCCAATCTTGAAAAAGTATAGTGAAGGCTTGGCTCTCGGCTATGTTGCCACCAGAATTATTGAGGGCTTAACAGTTTTTCTTAACACAATAGTTCTGCTGGCTATCTTATCATTAAGTAGGCAGTTTGTAAGCACTCCTGTTCCAGACGTTTTCTATTTTCAAGCCACTGGAGAACTGCTGCTATCTATGAGAAGCTGGATAAGCATTCTAGTGGACTTTTCATTCCCTATCGGCGCCCTGATATTCAATTACTTACTCTACAAAACAAGGCTAACTCCCAGATGGATAGCAATCCTCGGACTCGTCGGAGCAATTTTGTGGATTGCAACAGCGCCTGTACGAATGTTTGGTTTCAGTCCAGAATGGATGGACACTTTGGCTGCACCAATAGCCGTACAGGAAATGATTCTGGCAGTATGGCTAATAATTAAAGGATTTAACACGTCTTCAATCGAATCATAATTACAAACAAAAAGGGATGAACAAAAAGATGGGACTTACATGGAACGGAAAAGCACTGGTCACAACAGTACTATTTCGCCTAATCTTTGGCGGCTACGTAGTAGCAATGGACCAATACAGATTCAATGACACAAACAGCGCACTAACAGTTCTAGCAATATTCGTGCTGCTGGGCATATTCACGACGTTGTTCTTGTTCGACAAAAAAATCGGACTCTTTGGCGTTATTGGTCTTGAAAGCATTTTTCTGTTATTAAATTCGGTGTTTCTTGTTCTAACTCTGGGAGGCACGACAGACGCTGGATTGCATGACCCACTGACTAACTGGTGGGCAACATTACTAAGATTCACGTTCTCTATACTAACGCTGGTATTCGCTGTTATGGCGTACAAAGAAACCAGAAAGAAGGATTTGTCCTATAAGCCATGAAAGCAGTTGTCCATGATAAGTATGGACCTCCAGAGGTTCTTCATTTCAAGGAAATACGGAAGCCTTCTCCAAAGGATAATGAGGTTTTGATAAAAGTTTATGCCACAACCGTTCATCGGGGAGACGTTAGAATGCGAGGCTTCATTGTTCCTAGGGGCATGTGGCTGATGGCACGCATAGCTCTTGGAATAAGGGGACCAAGAAAAAAAGTCTTGGGAATGGAGTTAGCAGGCGAAATTGAAGAAGCAGGCAAAGACGTGAAACAGTTCAAGAAGGGCGACAAAGTTTTTGCGTCCACTTACGGAACAGGTTTTGGCGCCTACGCAGAATACAAATGCATGCCTGAAAACGGAATTATCGCAATAATGCCAGGTAATTTGTCATTTGAGGAGGCTGCGGCTGGACTTACGACTGGAGCTCAGGTGGCATTGCAGTTTCTTAGAAAAGCCAACATCAAGAGTGGACAGAAAGTTCTGGTTTATGGTGCTTCTGGAAGTGTGGGCACTTTTGCGGTTCAGTTTGCCAAGTATTTTGGGGCAGAAGTTACGGGGGTATGCAGTTCAGCCAATTTGGAGTTGGTGAAGTCTCTGGGCGCTGACAAGGTGATTGATTACACTAAAGAGGATTTTTCGGAAAATGAGGAACAGTATGATATTGTGTTTGATGCTGTTGGAAAAATTTCTAAATCAAAGGGCAAGAAAGCGTTAGCTCCAAATAGGGTTTTCATGTCGGTTCATGATAATCTGGAAAAAGTAAATGTCAAGAATCTAGTTTTTATTCGAGAGCTTGTTGAGGCTGGAAAACTAAGACCAGTCATAGACAGAACATACCCGTGGGAACAGATTGTCGAAGCCCACACATATGTCGATCAGGGTCATAAAAAGGGGAATGTAACAATAACCGTAGA
The DNA here is from genome assembly GCA_963772765.1 of Candidatus Bathyarchaeota archaeon. GTDB lineage: Archaea > Thermoproteota > Bathyarchaeia > Bathyarchaeales > Bathyarchaeaceae > Bathyarchaeum. Next base: position 137,546 of record CAVYYP010000003.1, read on the forward strand.
GCAAGGGGACAAAAAATGATTGAAATAATATTGTCGGGTTTCTTTTTCTGGTTTATCATAGTCACAAACATTGCCAGTGACAGGTTCGGATACCAAACCTTTAGCGATTTGGACGCAGAAGCTCAACTGCAAAAAATTAACGCCGACCCGAAAAGATTCAAAACAGCATTCACGCTGATTCTCATAGAACACATTAGCCTAGTCTGTCTTACCCTGACGCTGTTTATTGCATTTAATTCTTACAGCATAATTCTTGCTGTTGTTTGGACAGTCTTCCGAACAATAGAAGGCTTGATTCAAATCTACTACAAAAAAAGCTTCTGGGGACTACTTAGCATTGCAGAAAAATATTCAAAAACTAGCGGCTCTGAAAAAATGGCCTTAAAGGATTCTGCACTTAACATTCTTAGAACAAAAAATACCGTGTTTACATCTGCGCAGGTCCTGTTTTCCATTGGCACTCTCGCATACTCTGTTCTGTTTGCTACTTCTGCTACTGGTGTGCCCGATATTATTGGATGGTTTGGACTTGTTGCAGGCAGCATCTATGGCTTGGGCAGTGCAATAAAGCTAGTGAAATCTGACAAAGTCTTGTGGAGCATCGGGGGGCTGTTAATTTTGGTTTTTGAAGCAGTGTTAGGAGGATGGTTACTCTTTTCTCCACTCATCTAGTAGTAAGTTAGATAATGAATGGGAGATGTATAGGGAGCGTGGACGTTAACCGAAAAAATTTGTTGGTTTTGTTTTCGTATCATCACAACAATACTGAAAAAGTTGCCAAGGTCTTCGCAAAGGTTCTTGGTGCTCAGATAAGGACGCCAGAGCAGATAGATCCTGAAGAGGTTAAAGGGTATGAGTTGGTGGGCTTTGGCTCAGGTATAGACAGTGGAAAACACTACAAGGTCCTGCTTGATTTTGTCGACAAACTGCCGCAGGTAGAAGGCAAGAGTGTGTTTATTTTTTCGACTGCTGCTTTGACAGGAGAAAAAAAGCTTGCTAAAGACCATTCGGCTCTCAGGGAGAAACTGGAATCCAAAGGCTACAGGATAGTTGACGAGTTTCAGTGCAAGGGATTCAACACAAACAGTTTCATTAAATTTTTTGGCGGAATGAACAGGGGCAGACCTAACGCTATAGACCTCAAAAATGCAGAAGAGTTTGCCAAAAAGCTGCAGCGGATGTTAAAAGCTTAAATCAAAAACTGGCACATTAAACCTTGAACATACATTTTTTGGGGTTTGATTTGTTTTGCAAGACTCAGAATCGACTGAGAGCTGGTTTTCTAGGGCTAAGGCAGAGGCGGATAAGGGTGTTCCACGTAACGACCGTGTTGTCGGGATTATTATTGTGGTTGTTAGCTTCTTGTTGATGCTGTACTTTGTTGCCCACCAGACAGAGTCAACAGGCTTTTTCACAAGCGCATTTGGAACGTTAGAGATGGTTATGCTTTATGGTAACTTGACTGCGTGGATTATCACTGGGGCTTTGGAGGGATTTTTTGGTCAGAGGCTTCTTTCTCGAATTTTTGATGCTTTTGGCGGAATCATCTTTATGGTTGTTAGTCTTGCTTGGCTGTTGGTGGTTTTTCCGTTTGATTTTACTTATTTTGCGGATGTGTTGCCTGTTTCTTTGAGGTTTTTGGTGCAGTGGATTTCCAACGGCATCGCTCAGGGGGTATTGGTTTTGGGCGTTATCTTGTTGGTTGTGGCGGCGGTTTATTCTCCGATAGCTTACAAGTTTGTTAGCGTGAAACGTTTCAGCCGTAAGAAGTAGCTGTCGTTGTGCTAGATTGATGCTGCAACAAGTGTTAAGTGCCCAAAAAGCGGATAGTGTGTTGGGGTTGTTTTATTGTCTGTAGAGGAGAATAAGGCGGTTCTTCGTAGGTTTATTGAAGCATACAATAATCGGGACATGGCTGTTTTTGATGAGCTTGTTGTTCCAGATTTTGTTGACCACACGCATCAGCAGGTTGGGCGTGAAAAGTTCAAGAAATTGTTTACCATGGCTTTCGACGGTTTTCCCGACTGGTACGAGGAAATAGAGGACATGGTCTGTGAGGGAGAGAAAGTGTGGGTGCGGGTCAAAGCCACGGGGACTCACTCTGGGGATTGGACGCTTTTTGGTGTTCCTTTGCCTGCGACGGGAAACAAGATAGTGATGAGAATGGTGTTCTTCTTCAGAGTTGTTGACGGCAAGCTTGTGGAAACGGGCGAGCTTGATGATCAACTGGATTTTTTTGACAAGCTGGGACTCATTGAGTATACGGAAAAGGGGAAGAGGCTGTTTTCTGGAGAATCAACATAGCCTCCAAAGTTAAAGTAGAATTGAGTTAAGGTTCTGTTGTAGTGGATATTTTGATATAATGCAAGTGCTGTTCTAGTTGTGAGGTTAGTTTGCTTGAAGCTGGTTGACATTCTTGAATCACTTTCTAACGCTAATGGAGTAACAGGAAGAGAGGATGCTGTCAGGGACTTGATGACAGAGTATCTTAAGCCGCATGTGGACGAGATTAAGGAGGATAAGCTGGGTAACCTGATTGCCTTCAAGAAGGGAAAAGAGGGGGCGCCCACGGTTATGATTGCTGCGCACATGGATGAGGTGGGGCTTATGGTCAAGAACATTAAGAAGAAGGGCTTTTTGCAGTTTACGAAGATTGGGGGGCTTGATGACAGGATTTTGTTGGCTCAGAAGGTTGTTGTCCACACCGACAAAGGACCGCTGAATGGTGTTGTTGGGGCTAAGCCTGTTCATATCCAGACCGAGGCAGAGAAGAAGAAGGTGATTGAGGCAGACAAGATGTTCATTGACATCGGCGCCATGGATAAAGAGGAGGCGGAGAAGATGGGCGTTCAGGTCGGCGACGTTATCAGCTTTGACACCAAATTCTCCAGAGCAAGTGACACTGTTGTTTTGGGTAAGGCATTTGATGACCGCGTCGGTTGCACCGTGCTTGTTGAGGTCATGAAGCGATTAAAGGATGTTGATTGTAACGTTTACGCTGTAGGTACGGTCCAAGAGGAGGTGGGTCTTCGGGGTGCGACGATTGCTGCGTTTCGGTGTGAGCCAGATTTGGGCATTGCCATAGATGCAAGCGTTTCCGGTGACACTCCGGGTGTTGGTGAGGGTGAGGCGCCTGCGAAGATGGGGGCTGGTCCTGTTTTGACTGTGGCTGATGCGGGTTTGATTGCGCATCCTAAGGTGCTTCGGTTGCTTGTTGATTGTGCGAAGGAGAAGAAGATTCCGTTTCAGTTGGAGACGGGGATTAGGGGGGCTACGGATGCGGCTAGGATTGCGTTGAGCAGGGACGGTGTTCCTAGTGGTGTTGTGTCTGTTGCTGCTCGGTATATTCATAGTCCTGCGGGATTGCTGAATCTCGATGACATAGACAAGGCTGTGGAGCTTGTCGTCTCTGCGATAGAAAATATTCCAAAAAAATTTTTGACACAATAAGCTGATACTGGATTTTGTGATGAAGCGGTTCAGGTTTTTGGAGCACACTGCCGACGCGTATGTTGAGGCTTACGGGGCTAGCATAGAGGAGGCTTTTGAAAATGCGGGTGCCGCCTTTACTGAAGTCATGACTGACCTAGAATCAGTCAAACCAACAGATGAACAGAGTTTTGTGGTAGAAGGTCGGGACCTGCAGGCTTTACTGTATAGCTGGCTTGAGGAACTGCTTCTAGAGTTTGAGCTGAAACAGAAGATTTACTCACGTTTCGAGGTGTCATGCATAGAAAAGACATCTGACGGCTTCAAACTAAAAGCCAAAGCTTGGGGAGAAACCTACAACCCAAACAGGCACACCTCCAAGGTCGGAATCAAAGCCGCAACATACCACAGGATGGAAATCAATAAAACACCAAACAAGGTGACTTTGCGGTTTATTCTAGACATCTAACAGCAGTTTTGCGTAAAAGCTTATAGACCTCAAAACCATGAATCACAATATACAGTCGGGATGGCAGAGCGGATAACGCGCAGGCCTTGAAAGCCTGTGACCCAACGGGTCGCGTGGGTTCGAATCCCACTCCCGACGCCACAACTTTGTGAATGTGTTACTCACTTCCGTATTCTAAAAAACTATAATGCAAATTACTTGGAAAAATCTAGTAATTGTTTACTTTTTTGAGGATTAAAATTTCTTCATTGATACCATAGCAAATCCACTGAAAGCTTTTTGCAACTCAAAATGGTAGTCAGAGTTTTAATGCGTTAAAATTGGCAGGAGGTTCAATTCCTAAATACTCACGATATATCCTAATCTTGTATTGGACACCAATTTCATTCACTGCATCAATAAATGCGTTATATGTTCCTGCACCACCAATTTTATCCCAAAAATCATTTCCTATTAATACAACCTTATCTTTTTGCATATTGAACCATCGGGCTGGAAAACTCCAAGAATATTTTTCCCGTTTTCCATACGGATTGTATGGTAAAGCATAATATGCTCCATCAATTTGTGCAGGTTCCATACAATAAAGTTTTAAGATTTTTTCTTTACTTACCTTTGTTTGATCACTGTTTGGAAGAGGGGCTTTTAATTCAAAAGCATATTTGTTTCCATTTGTTGTATTCTCTGCGTATACATCGCAAATTACCGTTGTTGGAATTAGTTCACCCTGTCCCTCAGATATGTATTCCAATTCAGCATCCCAATCAGGTTTAGTTCTTTTTTTACCTCTTTTTGAATGTTCTAGCTTGTTTAGGATTTCTTGAATCCGATGAAGACGTTCTTCTCTAACCAACCCATCGATTCTACGACTCATTTCACCATATCCTAACCCTTGTGTAGCCGCAACAACAGCTAGTTTTTCCCATACTTTCCCAAAAGGAGTGACAAAACGTCTTTCAAAATGTGAGCCTTTAAAAATCTCATCTGGAACTAAAGCAGCATATAAGGGCTTATTTGAACGATGTTTTTCTGTGACAAAAGGGTCTGTATATAAAACCCGATTCATGACTCTATCCATCAGATCTTTTATTACATCTTGTATTGCATCCTTAATTTTTTCGGAGTTATTCATTTTCAAACCTCAGTCATGGTTTTTGCCATATGAATATTGATTCATAAAACTTGTTTGCTCGTCTCCCTGTTCTGCGATTTACTTGACGATTAATGATGCACTCACAGTTTAATCCCGCTAAATCAGCTATTTTTTCATATAACCCTTTCCGGTCGTTTGCCACAACAATAATTCTTGCACCAGAGTCCATTGATTTGGCTACATTACTAAAAACGAGAGCAATATCATTTTGGTATAGTTCTTGTGAAGTTTTACTTGACCCATTTGCTGCAGGTCCGATTTCTAAGTCACGCCTATCTTTTAATCCCAGTAAGTGATACGCATACGCATGTTGCTCATGATAATCAATAAGACCAACATATGGTGGACTAGTAAAAACACCATCAATTTTAGGGAAATTAACTTTTCGTGAATCCTCATTACATACAAAGATTTTTGCTTTTGTTCGTAATTTATCAAATTGCTTAAGTCTTTTTATTGTATCCAAACTATATCTGCGAATAAATTTGTATGCACTCATTGTAGGTGTACATTCGCGATGGTGCTTATGACAATAATAAGGACCATGTTGAGGCTCTTTAGGAAAATCCAAATCAAAATGTGTAGTTAAACGTGCTGAACGTGCGGACCTCGAAAGAATAATTTTCAGCAAATCCTGATATTCATAATCGCCAGTTTCAATAAAATGTCTATAGGTCAATAATTCTTTCAATGAATTTGGAGCAAACCATGTTTGTAGATATTTATTATCAGTATCTAACAAATCTAATTGGTTAAGTATTTCACCATACAAATTAGTTTGTCCTTGATCGATTTGAGTTGAATCATGAACCTTAGTCAAAATATTCATGACTTCTTTTTCCATTTTTTTTAAATCATACTCTGCTGTTTTAGCCCGACATAAAAGAACATTAAAAGCTGAGACATCATAACCAATTGCATTTATTCCCAACTCATTTGCTTGAATAAGCGTCGTTCCTGAACCAGAAAATGGGTCTAGAACAGTTTGTTCTTTGACAAAATATTTTCGCAAAAAGACCTCTGCTAATTGAGGAATAAACTTGCCCAGATATGGATGTAATCGGTGAACGTGTTTTGTCCGTTCACGTTCAGGTAAATCCTTCTCTCTCCAATTCAAGTTTAAGTCTTCTAAGGGAGTCGCCATTGTAACTTTTGAAGATATAGTTGGTTTGCTTTTTTTGGGAAAATATACAGGACAACGAAGTTCTTCAGTTGTAATCATGATTTGCTCTCTCAGATAGGTATTGATTTAATTTCTAGCTATTATCTACTACTTAAAATAATATAACTATATTATAAAATCTAATTTTTCTCTCGCCTACCCCAATCCAGCAATAAAAAGTTGAGGCAGACTGAAAAGAAATAATGAAACTTATCTGAGCCGCAATTATCACAGCAAGTGCGAATAAACCAATATTTTTTTCATACAACCTTAATACTATCACAGAAAATATAAAACAACCTCACCGAGAATGAGTATCCGAATCATCAAAGATATCATAAACATGGCTTTGACTGCACAATCAGATTTCTGAAAACACTTTCTCAACTTTTGAGTTTCGCTTAACGTTTAGTAGGGAGTATTTGGTTTTTGGGATTTGTATTTCGAATTGTGCTCCTTTGCCTTTTTCGCCTGTTTCTTTGATTGTGAAGCCGTATATTTTGCACATTATTTTGATCATGTGAAGACCCATGCCGGTTCCTTTTCCGTAGCCTTCCTGGAATATCTTTTCTTTTTCTTTTTTGGCTATTCCAACTCCGTTGTCTTCGTAGACCAGCCTTAAGCTGTCATCATAGAGGGTTTCAGAGTAGATGCTAATTTTGCTGACTTTTTCTCCGTGAGCTACAGAGTTGTCGATGAGATTGTAGAAGAGCGTATCCAACAGAGAGTCCGCAAGCACACTAACTCCGTTACAGGCGTTTACAAAGGTTATTTTGTCCAAATTGTGATGAAGCGAAACGGCAGTGTCAAAACTTTTTCCAACATCAATTTTTGAAAGCTCCTCCATGCCCAACTGCTCATAAACCCTTGAAAACTCCAAAATCCTGTCAATCTGAGTAATATCGGATTCAATGGACACCAAGTACTTTAGAGCCTCATGGTTTTTGCTTAAGTGCTTTTTAGCCAGATATAGATTGGCTGAAATAGCGGCTAACTTGTTTCGACTATCATGACGCGTTAATCTGCCAACAACACTCAATTTCTCGTTAATCAATGCCAATTGACTGGTGCTACTATTCAACGTCTTCCTTGCCCTAGTTTTCTCTGTAACATCAACAGAATAAGCAACAATGTGCAAAGATGTTCCATTGAAGTCTTTTATCAAAGACGCAGAAACTTGAGCATCAAAATGTGACCCATCCTTCCGCTTGGCAACAACCTCTCCAGACCATGAACCAACCTTGTTAACATTCTCCATTGCAGTTGCTATCTTTTCCTTTTCAGTTTCCGCAAATCCAGAATCAATTGGTTTGCCTTTCAGCTTATCTGCCTTAGAGAAACCCCACATATGGCGAGCACCTTCATTAACGTACAATAGAACCCCATCAAGGCTTGCTATCATAATACCAAAACCCGCCTGATCGATAGAATGCTTCAGAGTTTGAATAATTTCCTCTACATTTTTTCGTTCAGTTACATCATTGTAAACTGCAACAATGTCGCCGTTTGGAAGTTTGTAAACCCAGTTTTCGCGCCATCCAAAGTGTTTATCGTCCTTGTAGAATGAAAGAGGAAAATACTCGAGTTGACCAGATTTATAGACCTGCTGAAGAATATCAAATAGTCCAAAATCTTTCACACCAGGAAAAACTTCAGTTACACTTTTTCCGATAACAGATTTCGCGAGATTTCTTGTCTATAAACTCACCGGCTTTGTTAAAATCTTTAATAACAAAATCGTTTCCACCGTCCACAGCCTCATAAACTGCTACTCCGCTGGGCATATGCGAAAACAACTGCCTAAACTGTTCTTCATTATCATTAATTCGCATCTGGGCTTTCTTGCGGTCAGTAATGTCATGAACTAGCTCAAGAGCAGCAGTTACGCGTCCTTTAGAATCTTTAATTGGAGTAACAGTGATTTCAAGCCAAACATCCTGACCATTATCAGCTTTTACGACCTGCTCATGAAAAACTTCGCTACTGCCCTCTTCAAAGAGTTTATGAACACCACACAGGTGGCATGGACTTTTTAAACCATTAATTAGCTCATAACATTTTTTTCCTTTGTAATCATCACCAAAAACTTGCATCAGAACATTGTTAGCCCACAGCAGCTTGAAATCCTTTGAGATAACGGCAAGACCTGCACTCATGTTTTTGGTTACAGTTTGAAGCCTTTGCCGCTCTAAAGTCAATTTCAGCTCTGCCCTACTTTGCTTCACAACCTTCCTTATGATATGGGTCAGTTCACCAAAAATTGTCTCTGGCTTTCCAATCTTATTAACATAGTAATCGGCACCAAGATTCAAGGCCTTAATCGCAACATCTTCTCTGCCTTTTCCAGTAAACAAAATAAACGGCGTTCTATTCTTTTGCGCCCGTAATTCAGTTAAAAAATCCAAACCATCTTTTCCAGACATCTGATAATCAGACAGGATAACATCAAAATCATTCGCAGCAATTAAATTCAAGGCTTCATTTACTGACCCACAAGAAGTAACATGGAACACATTATCCAGTTCCAAAATATTTTTTGTAGTCTCCAAAATAGCTGATTCATCATCCACATGCAATATGGAAATCGGACGTTTACCATCCAAGGTGGGCAGTTCCAATAATCGCGCATCCAAATCTTGAAGAAACAAAAACTACACCGTTTGCAAATAAAATAATTATGCACCAAAAATATTTATTAACAATCACGATCTTGCCTGAAACAATTTCCTAATTCTATTTCATCAAACATTAATTCATTCACACACAACTTCCAGCAATCAAAAAAGTCACAGTCACCACATTCACGTAGCCATATCTGGTTCAATAATCTTAATCATATTAGGCTCCTAATAGCAGTGCTATGTTGAAAACAGTCCTTTTTCAGAAAATCAGACGCACAACAAAAAATAGTTGTCTGGAAAGTCTAAAATATGTCAGCTTACAAGAAAGTGTGGTAAAATGCCGATTTCTGATATAATTTACAAGATAGTCACTAAGGCTGTTCGTCCTATCCTGAAACGTCCAAGTATAATGAACTCCCTCAACTATGATCGTTTTGAGAACATTTTCAGGCTGACAATGAAATACATATCCTCTAACAAGATAGAAGGCGACTACCTAGAATTCGGCGTATACCAAGGTGAATCATTTTGTACCGCGTACCGTTTTGCCAAGATTTTTGGACTAACAAAAATGAACTTTATTGCCTTTGACGCCTTTCAGGGCTTACCAGAATTTTCGGGAGTAGTCAAAGAAGGACACCACCGATACAACGAAGGAGAATTCTCATGCAGCCTCAAAAACTTCAAGAAAAACATCTGCGAAAACAGAGTTGATCCATCCAGAGTGAAAATCGTCAAGGGATGGTACGACAAGGTTCTGAATGAGAAGACAAAAAAGAAGCTGAAAATCAGGAAAGCCGCAGCCATCATGATAGACTGCGACCTGTATGCCTCAACTGTTCCTGTTCTGGACTTTGTTGTGGACTATCTTCAGGAAGGAACCGTAATCATGTTTGACGACTGGTTCAGCTACAGGGCAAACCCAAACCAAGGGGAACAAAAAGCCTTCAATGAATGGCTCAAAAAGAACCCCACAATAAAGGTAACAGTATACAACAGGTTCGGGCACGAAGGCAACTCATTCATAGTCATCCGCGCCCCAAAATAGAACCAAAGCTTACTCGTATCTTAGTGCATCCACGGGCTTCAGTCTAGATGCCCTCCACGCTGGATAGATAGCAAAGACCACACTAACTGCAATACCGAAAACGAAAGCGCCAATCAGCACCTCCGGAGACAAAACAGGATTAATCACAAAACCGCCCGAAGACACTCCTTGTCCCGTAGCAGCAGCAAATCCGCCTCCAGTGAATATTCTAGCAGCAACATTTGCAAGCAGCCAACCAAGACCAATACCAAACACTGCACCCAACACGCCTATGATTACTGATTCGCTGATGAAAATCGCAAGCACAGTCCTGCTCTTCATGCCAAGCGCCTTTAGTATGCCGATTTCTCTTGTGCGCTCCATCAAAGAAACAATCATGATATTCATTATCCCCACACCAGCCACAAGCAAAGAGATTGCAGCAATGCCAGCCAAGAACAACTCAATCGTAGAGAACACGCTAGAAATAGTGTTAAGAATAGCAGTTGAGGACGTGACAGAAACCTGACCACCAAAAGCATCTTCTATTGCAGCAGAAACAGCATCAATCGTCTCCGTGTCTTCGCTTGCAATCTTTACGATTATTCTGTTGCATTCATCTGTCCCAAAAAAGCTCTGAGCCTGAGAAATCGGAACATAAACCGCCAAGTCTGAAGGACCAGTCAGACTTAAACCGCCAACCTCATCTAACACTCCCACAACCGTAAAAGAGAGAGTCTTGTTTTCAGGCGGTCTAACAGTGGTATTAGTCCACACAACATCAATAGTGTCGCCGACACCACAGAAAAGGGTGCCATTTTGCCAAGGATCACTCACACGTTTGCCCACAACAGCCGTGCCATTCTCAGGATTCAAAGGAACCTCGCCGCTGCCCGCAACAAAGGTGCTGCCATAAATTTCGGAGTAGACACCAAAATCTACGCCACCAACATAAGCTGTCACAGTCTTGCCCCCAGACTCGATATAGGATACTTCCTGAATAACTGCCGCAGAAGTAACAACATTATCAATACTGTCAATTATCTGAGTGTCACTGACAAGCAAACTAAAATCTGAGCTGCCCGAAACACCAATACCATCTGCACCACCGCCAACGCCAGAAAATATGCCATTGCTGCCTGGTCTGACAATCAAGGTGTCAGTCGCAAAGCCCGACTGTAGTTGATCAGTTATAGTAACCTGAAGCCCCTGGCTAATAGCAAGCAAAGCAACAATAGCCGCAATGCCGATGACAACACCCAGAGTTGTTAAGCCTGCACGAAGCTTACGCAAACGTATTGCACCAAAAGCATACGAAAAAACGTCCCCTGCCCTCACTGCAAATCTACCTCCTCAACAACCTCTCCGTCAAGCATCTTCACAATCCGCTTCGCACGAGTTGCCAACTGCTCATCATGCGTAATCATAATAATGGTCACACCCTTCTCTGAATTCAAATTCTGAATCAAATCCATAATCTCCCTTGCCGTCTTAGAATCAATGTTTCCTGTGGGCTCATCCATCAACAAAAAGCTCGGATTATTAACCAAAGCACGAGCAATAGCAACCCGCTGACGCTCACCCCCACTAAGCTCCGCAGGCTTATGTTTCATCCGCTCACCCAAACCCACATTAGACAAAAGACTCTCAGCCCGCTTCTTTCGTTCAGCTTTACCTGCACCAGCAATTGACAAAGTCAACTCAACATTTCCCATGGCAGAAAGCCGCGGAATGAGATTGAAAAACTGAAAAACAAAACCAACACTCTGACGCAGATCAGCCAACTGATTATCATTCAAACTCGAAACATCAACACCATCAATCAACACTTTACCCTCAGACGGCTTATCCAGCGCCCCAATCAGGTTCAAAAGAGTAGACTTGCCACTTCCAGAAGGCCCCAGAATCGCCACAAAATCGCCTTTCTCAACGCGAAGGTTAACACCACGCAGCGCATCTACAGGAACCTTCCCAAGCATGTACGTCTTCTTCAAAGCAACAGTTTCAACAATAGGCACAACCAAAACAATCAACTCCTAAACTTTTCACTTAAACTCTCCATCTTTTCAGAAACATCATTCAAAAGTTGCCCAACCTCAGCTATTGTCTCCGCATTCAAATTATCCTTCAAAGCCAAACGCAAATCAAAAAGCGCATCAACAAACCGCTTAACAGGCTCCCGAAGCTCAGACAAACCATCAGCATCAAGACCCATCCTCAAAAAAAACAAAGGACCCATAGGCGACATCTTCTGCTGCAACTTATCCTCAAAACTTGAATGCTCCCCAAAAAACCGCCTACCATTCTCCGTAAGCACATAACGCTTAACCCCACTCTCTTCCCTTGGCAACTCCTCAGCATAACCATTCTTCCGAAGCCACCCCAACAAAGGATAAACCGAACCAGGACTAGGCTTCCACCGCCCACCAGTCTGTTTCTCAACCTCTTCCATAATCTCAGAACCAGACATCGGCTTCTCATTTAAAAGCTTGAAAACATAAAACCTCAAAAGACCCTTAGGCACACTCGCAGTATGCTTCAACCACTGCCGCAAAGGACGACGCGAAAACTGCCCCTCAACACGCCGCAAAGCCTCCTCAGACAAATAATACTTGTCACCAATACTCACAAAAACACCAAACAACCTCGGAGAACTAGCCAAAAAAGTTTTGAAATCTGACGAAAGCCCCAAATCATCAACAGTCATCGCAGTTTCCGCACTCAACGCTCCATGCTGACGAAACTTTTCGATCTCACCATAAATCATTTCTTTGACGTGACCAAAACGACCAAACATAATATCACAGGCGATATCACACTTGATATCAAAGGTGATATAAAAACATTGTCCAACACAACAAGAACACAAATTCAGAACATCAAATTAACAAAAGACAGACTCAAAAAAACAGAAAAGAAGCAGGACAACTAAAAAATGGACCTACTTGTTACCAGAAATTAGGTTTTGCACAAGACCATTTATTTCTCCGTGCGCCCGCCCCACTGTTTCTAGAGTTTGTTTGCCTTTATCAGTTAAATTATAGACACGTTTGCGGTTTTCTAGATCGGCAGCCACTAGACCTTTGCGTTCTAAAGAGTATAGTAATGAATAAACCGTGCCTGAGCTGACTAGGACATTGAAGCGTTTGTGTACAAGTCCAATGATGTCATATCCACTGAGTGGCTTGCCTTGTAGTTCTGCTAATATTAACACATCCATGAATGTTTTGATTGTGCGTCTTCGCAGATTTTCTACGATCTTTGATACCATTTGATCAGACTCCAACTTAGAATTAGATGAGTGAGTTTTTTGTATATAACGTTTACACATAATTCGAATTCTGAATCGGAACAAAATAAAAAATTATTTTAGGACAAAACACAAAAATTACCAAAAGATGCAATTCGCATCAACTAAGAAGGATGAATCAGCAAAATGGACAATTTTGAAGACCTAATGTCCGAGGCATTGGATGACACGCTCAGAAGAGTCCTTGGAAAAGACATCTTTGAACTGATTCACAACTATAGAAAGAGAAGGACAACGACATTAACAACACTGAACAACAATATTGATGAAGTCATCACTTATCTTGAGAAGCTAATAGGAAAAGAGAGCACACAAATAATACATGCAATGAGTGTCAAACGTTTATGCCTAAAGCTCAAACAAGAATATGAGGAAGTTGAAAATTATTTTTCATTTCTTGACAAGCTGTATGAGATGAAGTTCAATCTGCTGACGCCTTCAAAAGATGAGGAGCATAGCGCTCATAACTGAGCCCAAAAACTTCTGTGACAGACCATGTTTTTGTTGCTTGTTTTGTAATATTTAGTTGCAATTTCAGAAGCTGGAAGCTTTTATCGTTGTATAGACGAGTTTTTGTATAAAATTGACCGAAAGCTTCACTAAGTCTGTGCTCAAATTTATATACAACAATCAAAAAAAGGAACTGGGTTGGAGAAGGAACCTTCGTGAATTCTACTGATGTCTTGCTGATTGCAATCGCTTCTGGGGCAGTTATAGTAGCATTGATAGCAGTCTACTTGATGAGGAGAGGCGACAAAGGCATCAGTGAGTTACCGCCAGAAGTTATTCATGAAACTGCGCCGTCACTTCCGTTTAGTGCACAGCACACAATTACGCCTTTTGATGCTCAGAAATCCAAAAAAGAGCTCAGGCTGCTGGACGTTGAACAGGAGATTCTAAGTTTTGGTATCCGGCGAATATACGAGGCTCATGCAGAAGGCAAGATAGACGAGAAGGAAAGAAATCGTTTAGCAGAAAATTACAAGACGAGGATGCGAAGCATCAAAGACTCCATTACCGAAAAAGAATCGATTGTAGCCTTACATGATCTGGAATCCATGCAGGATGACTTGATTAAACTGTTCAATGACCGTTTTGATGACATTAACAAGAAGATAGGGGGCTTGCGGGTGAATCTTAACATAGCACCGAAACCCAAGGCTCCCAGACCGGCTACAAAGGTTACATCATCTGTACCAGAAGATAAGACCGAAAAAACAGCAACAAAACGGAAGCGCTCAAAACCAAAGAAAACTGAGGCAGAAGAGAAGATTGACCAGATAAGGTCAGAGGTAGAAAAGGTTTTGCAGCGCCTTGGACAAATGGAAACTGAGGCATAGACAGGTGACTTGGCAAGAAGAGGCAAAAAAACGGGTAGCTCTCGAAGCGGTCAAGCATGTAAAAGATGGTTTTGTTGTTGGACTTGGCAGTGGAAGCACAGCTGCTTTTGCAATACATGAACTTGGGAAAATGGTCAAACAGAAAGACCTGCACATAATGGGAGTTCCAAGTTCTAGCCAAGCAAAGATTCTGGCAGTAAATTCAGGTATTCCTTTGACGACTTTGGATGAGCATCCTGTTCTTGATTTGGCAATAGACGGAGCCGACGAAGTAGACAAAAACCTTGACATGATAAAAGGAGGCGGCGGAGCCCTAACACGAGAAAAAATTGTTGCTTCATCTGCCAAACAAGTTATCATAGTTGCAGATGAGTCCAAACTGGTAGAAAAACTTGGAAAATTCAAAGTACCAATTGAGGTTCTGCCCTTTGCTTTGGCTCCAGTCACTAAATCCATAAAAGAATTGGGAGGAAAACCTCTTTTAAGGGAAAGCAAAGGAAAAGTCGGCGCAGTAGTAACAGATAACGGCAACTACATACTAGACGTAGACTTTGGTCTAATAGACAATACGAAAGCACTTGACGAAAAACTCAAACGTATTCCAGGCGTGATCGAAACAGGACTATTTATAGGCC
>CAVYYP010000004.1:0-91997 GCA_963772765.1 Candidatus Bathyarchaeota archaeon
ATCCCGCAAACTGTTATAACAAAAATATTGGTGAAAACATTGGCAAAAATTAATGTATCCGCAAAATGGGTAGAAAATGTTCAATCAGTAGCAGAATGCGCAAGAGGTCACAAAGTAGTTTTGGACTTAGGAACCGCCAAAGGAGGCGACAACCAAGGACCTTCAGCACTTGAACTAGCCATAATGTCTCTGGCAGATTGTGCCGTAACCATATTTGCAGACGTTTGCAAGAAAAGCAACGTAGAAATTGGCAACATGGAAGTTATTGCAGAGGCAGAAAAACCAGAGGGTTCGCCTATAATATCGGGCGTTAACATGAAAGTGAAAATTGCCGCAAAAGCCAGAAAACAAAAAATCGATGCAATGTGGAGAAGAACAGAAGCAAACTGCCCAGTAGTGTACATCTTCAAAGAAAACATACCCATAAACATCGAAGTCGAAACCACAGAAGGAGAATAGTTCCTTCTATTTTTGAAGGATCTCTTTTTTCCTCGACCCTCTCTTTTCTGGGTCGAATAGGACAAGAAAAGGTTTTTAGCTAAAAGAAAGCCTGACATGACTAAAAGGTTCTTATCATGAAATTTATTGACGCGCATATCCATCTTGCTGACAAAGATTACGGACATAACATCAAAGAGGTTGTGGAAGATTCGAGAAAGTCGGATGTTTGTGCTATGGTTGCCAACGCCATGGACTTTGAGTCGAGTGTTCGTAGTTTAAGATTGGCTGAAGACTTTCCAGATTTAGTGTATGCTGCTTTGGGTATTCATCCTTGGAACACTAAACAGCTAAAGCAAGATGAAGTGCAGGACACAGTTGATTTGATTACTAAGAATGCAGAAAACAGGCAAATGGTTGCTGTTGGAGAGATTGGGTTAGATGCCAGCTATTCTGGGAATGGCGAGCCAACAGAGATTCAGAAGCAGGTTTTTCATGAGATGCTTTCTGTTGCCGAAAAGCTGGAATTGCCTGTGATAATTCATTCGAGGGGCACTACCAGCCAAATTGTGAGCCTTCTTTCATCCTATAATATAGGTAAGATTCTGCTTCATTGGTTCAGCCAGCCTCATAGCTTAATTCCTACCATTGTTGATAGGGGATATTACATTACCGAAGGCCCTACTGTTGTTTATTCGGGCGGCATCAGGGAAGTCATCAGGAGAATTCCTTTGGAGAATCTTATGACTGAAACGGATGGCCCTGTTCGGTTCAGGGGACCGTTTAAGGATAAGTTGACCATGTCTTCGTTTATTCCGACGATTGTTGAGAATATAGCGGAACTTAAGGGAATGGAGAAAAGTGTTGTTTCTGGACAGATTTTCAAGAATTTTGTTGATTTTTTTGGTGTAGAATGCGTAAGGGATAAAAGGCATGATGCAGGGACAATTGATAGCTAAATGAGTTAGGAACATGGTTACAGGAAGAACGTGGTGAAAAATGGGAAAAGTACGCACTGAGCAGGTGAAGAGGATAGCTCGAGAGTTGCTGGAAAAGTATCCAAGCAAGTTTTCTGCAGATTTTGAAGCAAACAAACAACTTGTTAACGAGTACACGAACATTTCGTCAATAAAGTTGAGAAACAGGGTTGCAGGATACACTGCTAGATTGGCTAGCATAAGATATGGTTCTGAAGACAGCGAATCTGACGAAGAGGAATAAGGCAACAGAATAGAAGACTTTTTCTCTTTTGCTGTTTTGTTGAATGTTTTTATTAGCTACTTGTCGCATCTCACTTTTATTATAAAATACTGGAGATGGATTCTTGATTGTCGGCGATGAACGGGTATCAGAAAGGCTGGGCAGTCCGCTACCTTAGAGAAGCTAAGGCGGAGTTGATTGCTGCTGAAAAAACTCCTTACATGGCTGCAGGCTTTATCATGGAGGCGTTGTCAAAGGCTCAGGCCGCTATTTACTATAGTTTAGGCGATCCAGCGTTTATTGCGCCGATTGTTCAGGAGACCCTTCAAACACAGTGCAATATTGATGATCCGATTTTGAACTTTCTTGTAGAAATCGAGAAAGCAATTCAGCAGTTGTCGCAGAATCCTAAAGTGGATAACGAAAAGACAATGGAGCATGTGAAGGACATAATTGACTTCACGTCTGAGATAGTGGAGCTTTTTGGCTGCGAAAGCTCGTAGTAACGTTGAGAGAAATTGCCATGGTTATCCGTGTTGATGTTAGGTTTCTGGGCATATTTCAGCGGCTTTCAGGTAAGAAACAGTTTCAGGTAGAACTGGATGACCAAGCGACAGTCAAGGATGTTATAGTGAAAATTTCAGAAGCGTTTTCAGCCGATTTCAGGGATGTTCTTGTTGATTCGCAGCTTGATGATCCAAGACCTAATGCTTTGATTCTTGTTGGCGGCAAGGAAATTAGTGCACTAGATGGGCTTGAAACCGAAGTGAAGGATTTGGATGAGATTGTTTTGGTGCCGATGGTTCATGGCGGCTAAGAATTCAAAATTGTCGTGCAGTTTTCGATATGCTCATTATTTCTTTTGGTTTGCTTCAACCATCTGTTTGACTATTTTCTCCATCACTAGCTCCTGAACATGTTCTGGAGGCGGAGGAGGCAACCGTTCCATGTATTCTTCCAAGGAAAGCTCATTTTTGTCTGCTGGATTATTTTGCTTTCTCTTTTTTGGCATACATAATATAGTGATAAAAGCTGCAGATAAACTGACTGCTGGACCATTTTTTGGTTTAGTAACTGTTGCTAGACACATCAAGCATTTTGTATTTAACAGAACATAGAAACTGAAAACATATAGGTTTAATTAGAACCTCAATTTCAGCAAGTCATTGTATTTATATCCTTAATATATACTCCCGCAATAGTGCTATTGTTGTTGCCAAGTACCAAAGAGGCTGTCAATATTCGCTGTCTGGGTACAATTTTATGTGCATTGTTATTTTAAAAATGTATAAACACTTCAGCTGTGTACGCATGCTTGCCCGAGTTGGGGAGCACGCTTGGACATGTCGACGAGGCACGGTTGGTTGTCTGGCAGTCGGCTGTGTCTGTTTCATGCGATGACATCAATTGAGATGGATTATGGCTGGAAGCTAAATGATTGACTTGCTTTGTTGATCGCCTAGGCTTTGACCTAATTCGGGCACTTCAACTTTTAGAAAAACTAGTCGCATCAAAAAGTCGTTTATCAATCGGAATCGGGTAGCGGCATCGCCATAAGATAAGCGTCTTCTCCGTCAGCATAGTAGTTTCTGATTGTTCGCGCAATTTCGAATCCTAATTTTTTGTAGAGTCTAACTGCGGGCATGTTGCTTTCTCTGACTTCCAGGTAACACTCTTTTGCTCCATAAGTTGCCATGGCTTTGGTTGCTTCTCTGATCATAGAATAGCCGACACCTTTACGGTGAAAGTCAGGCAAAACCGCAATTGATATTACATGTCCTTTCTTTGTGATTCCCAGCAGTTTGAAGCTTGGAATTCCAGTTTCTATGCGGCACATGATGTATCCGACAAGTTTTCTGTTTAGTTCGGCGACTATGAATGTTGCAGGGAATCTTTTGAAGAGATTGATGAAAAAGTGGGGGCTATAGTTTTCGGGAAGACATTCACGGTTTATGCTCATTACACCTTCTAAATCCGAGGGCTTAAACGGTCTAATCTTATAACTTATTTCCAGAACCATTCTCAACCACTGCCTTCTATGCCCACATGTACGTAGCTAACATCAGAGCTAAAAAGAGTTGTAAGTAATCAAAACTAAATATACCTTTTTGTGTTGACCTTAGCCCAGCACCTAACCCAAACAGTTCTTATTCTAGATTCCAAAATGTTGACTGCTGCTTCCAAGCCTGCTGAAACATCTTTTCTCCGTTCTTTCGTATCTTCGCAGTTGCACCATGAGGCTTATCAGTAAAAGAGTAGGGGATGTCAGCCAGTTTAGCGGTTACTGAGGCAGCCATTTTTCCAAGAAATTTTAGGCTGTATCCGCCTTCCAGAACTGCAACCAGTCTGTCTTGGCAGAGTTTTGATGCCGATTCTAAGATGGAGTTGAAGATTTTGGTGTAGCTTGCGGTTGAAAGGTACAGGTTGCCTATTGGGTCGTCGTAGTGGTTGTCAAATCCTGTGGACACTAGAATGAATTGTGGCTTGTATTGGTTTATTATGGGTGAGGCAATTTTGTTGAAGGCTTTGAGGTAGATTTTGTCGTCAGTTCCGTATGGAAGGGGAATGTTTACGGTGTAGCCTAAGCCTTCGCCTTTTCCTACTTCATCTGAAAAACCGTTCAGCGGAAACTCGATTGGATCTTCATGGAGGCTAACATACAGAACTTTGCTGGTCTTGTAAAAGATGTCTTGAATTCCGTTACCATGATGTGCATCAATATCCAGAATCGCTACACGCTCAAGCCCACACCTTTCGAGCAGATACCTTGCGGCGACTGCAACATTATTGAAAACACAAAAGCCCATCGGATAACATGACCCAGCATGATGTCCCGGAGGCCTAACTAATGCAAAAGAATTCTTGTAGCTGCCACTCATGACAAGGTCAACAGCCTTTACTGCGCCTCCAGCAGCCAACAACGCAACATCATAGCTTTCACCAGAAACCACAGTATCTTCCTTGTCCAACAATCCGCCACCGCACCTGCAGAAACTTCTTATCTGCTGAATATATTGGCGGTCATGAACCAATTCTAGGTCATTCATTTTGACTGGTTCTGGTTCAACAATGGAACAGTTTTCGTTTTCTAGGATTTTGCTTTTGTCTAGTTCTCTTAGGATGACTCTGAGTCGCGAGGGGACTTCAGGATGTCGGGGTCCAGTTTTGTGGTTCAAGTATTTGTTAGAGTATATTATGGCTGTTTTTGGCATCATTTTGCGCCCCCAAACTAGAGGTCTTCACCGTCAGTCTATAGAATATATTTTTGTTAACTCTTGTAATTAATCATTGTCTGCAAAAAGGTCAATCAATTATTACCACAGAAGAAACATCAGTCAACGACTCTAGGTAGATATCAAGTTTCTGAACTAGAAAATCAGTTGATGTGAGTTCTGGAAAGTAGAGTAGATGACTTTGGCATGTGTTTGTGCAATCTGAAGCTCCAAATCCGTTTACAGGAATTGTTGTGTCTGCGAGGGTTTTGAGGTAGCAGTTTATTGTGCATTCCAGTTTTTTGGTTGTTTCAGCAGCCACTGTCTTCTCTATTGTGACGTTTTTGTTTGCCAGAAGATAGTCTATGTGCCAGAAGAGTTGTTTTTGTTTTCGTTGGTGCCTAGCTAGTCTGTGTTTTAGGTTTGTTGACCCCTTGCCTAGTGCTGACCCTGTGTAGGTGTAGTAGCCTTTTGGAAATTTTTGTGTTCCAAGCCAGCCCACATTCAGGACAGTTTCTTTGGATACATGTAAGAACAATATGTAGACACCAGTAGTTGAAAGCTCTGAATAACCACTAATGTCTGTTTTCATTTATGGTTAGCCGCCGTCTAAGGTATGGTTTCGTTCCAATAGAATACTGTATCATAAAAGTCGGCTAGGTTAGCGTCTGTGTTTGGACTGCTGTAAACTATGTCTAAATCAAAGCCGTACTCGTCAATTAGCTTGTTTACGTCGGTCCAAATTTTTGGTATCCTTGAGTCTGTGTCTGGGCTCCATAGACCCCAAATTTTGTCGGTTGCTCTGCGGAATCCGAAACCAAAGTTTTCTGGAAGAACATAAACTGCGGTTGCTTTTGTGCTGTCATATTTGTCTGGGTTTTCGTTCATGTAGTCCCAGAAGTTTTCTAGAGCAGTAAAGTGTTCATCGGTCAGGATTCCATAGTCAGAGTAGTTTGTGGCTGGATGGTCAAAAATTACAGTGTATTTTGCCCCATTATGGTATGCAGTCAGAAGGTCTTGGTAGAGTTCGTTTCCGTGCACAAGGTAGGGTGGCTGGTTGTATGTCCATGTGACCATTGTGCCCCAGTCCTTGCTGTGAACGTTGGCGGCGCCTCTGCAAAGTGCAACGTTTAGTGGTCTGCTGTGGTTCCAAGCAAACTCTACTAGGACGGTGTCATATCCTGCCTCGTAGTCGTACCAGTAGAGTCCATAATCGGAAGTCATTACTGTTGTTTCTACACATTCTTCGGCATAAAGATAGTATTCTATGTGCCCGTTGAGCAAGTCCACAAACAGTTCAGCGGCTTCTGTCGGGTTTGATGCTTCTTTAACAAGCTGAAAAGAGCCCGAGTCCATCTGGTTGCCTCCTGGCTCATCCATTGTGTACACACCCAGAAACTTGTCGCCATATTTTTCTTTGGCTTGAGCCATCCAGATGTGTGGATAATAGTTATAGCGCAAAATCCGTTCGGTTCTATTTGTCCCATCGTCTAAGTGGAAGGTTTCTTCTTCGTGCAAGGAAATGTAGAACACAACAAAATACAGTCCTGAATCATATACATAGTCGGCGACTTCGTTCAGGCTATCATAATCTAAGGCTATATCTAGTGAGTCTATGACGAAAAGGTTTGTGAAGCCTTTTACTCTGTCAACTAGGGCTTTGCATCCTTCAATGCTTGATTCGCTGAGGGCATATTCTACGCCTACAAGAAAGTTTGGCTCTGAACTTTGATTGCTTGGAGCTGGATATGATGCTATCAAAAATAGTGGTGAGATAATTAGGGCGATTAGAATGAAACAGAATAGATAGTTGCTACCTTTCAGTGTTTTTCCTCTCCGTGCCGAAGTGTTTTACATATAGAATAAAGTTTCTAGGTTATAACATTAAAGATAAGAACTGTGCAGGAAAAGTAGGCTAAATTTCGGTTTTGTGGGACTCTAGAATACTTTTTAAGAGACACAAAGCATTACATCGTTGTCTAACACTGATGGTGAGCAGAGGAGTGCGATATTCCAGCGTTTTCAAAGATGAAAGCAAACTGGATATCAACTATGTTCCCCAGCATCTGCTCCACAGAAAACTTCAACAAAATCTTTTGAACCAGTTTTTCCGTTTTGCCACAGAAAATCCTGGACAAATGACGCAGCGTGCACTGATTATGGGAAACATAGGAACAGGCAAAACAGTTCTTGCCCAGCGCTTTGGGCTAAACATAACAAAAGAGGCAAAAGAACGAAAAATCAACCTCAACTATGTCCACATAAACTGCAGAGAATGCAAAGGCAGCCTATTCATGATTCTCCAGCGCACCATCATGAAGTTTATTCCCAATTTTCCCAGACGCGGCTACTCCGCAGAGGAGCTTCTTCAGGCACTCATGCAGATACTTGACGAAAACGACGCATATATGATATTGACCCTAGACGAGCTGGAGTCACTTGTTCAAAATGAGGGCTCAGATCCCCTCTATAATCTCTCCAGAATACAGGAAGACAGAATCAATACACCAAAAAGGCTCTCGTTAATCTGTATTCTTCGTCACCCCGAGCATCTTGACAGCTTGGACCCAAGCACAAGAAGCACATTACAGCGCAACATAATACGGCTAGAGGATTACTCAGAGTCACAGCTAGAAGACATCCTAGATGACAGGGTGAATGTTGCATTTGTTGATGGGGCAGTGCCATCCCAAACACTGATGCTTATTGCAGAGCTTGGAAAATCCGAGCGAGGAAACGCCAGATACTCCATCGAACTGTTGTGGCGAGCAGGCAAGTATGCGGATGCCTCAGAGATACGGGAAGTCACGCCAGAGTGTGTCAGAAACGCGGTTGCCAGTGTTTATCCTGTTGTAAGAAAAGACATGCTTCCGGGACTTGGTCTGCACGAAAAATTGTTCCTCTTAAGCTTGGCACGGCATTTTAAGCAAACAGACTCTGCCTATGTTTCCATGGGCGACGCAGAAGAAACGTATGCTCTTGTCTGCGAAGAGTATAAGGAAAAAAGCAGGGGACATACCCAGCTGTGGAAGTATATTAAGGCGCTTTCTGCTGCAGGAATCATCGAAACAATGGTCTCTGGAGTCGGGCAAAGAGGAAAAACAACGCTGATTGGTTTGCCCCGTGTTCCAGCCGCTGACCTAGAACAGGAAATAGTCAAGATTTTGACTCGGGAATGCAGGTGAAATTGGTGTCAATAGAGGACGTTTTTTCTTCCAAAGGGCGCGTAAAAATTCTCAGAATCCTGTCCGAAATCGGGGAACTGAACATTTCGGAGATTGCCAGACGCGCAGGATTAAACTATGCCACTACAAATCAACACCTCCAGATTTTGGAGAACTACAAGCTTGTTCGTCACAAGACGTTTGGCAGAATCCGAATCTTTCGATACAATGAAGAGAACCCCAGAGCCAGAATGATAAGGCAGCTCATGGAGTTCTGGGAAGAAACAAAATAAAACAAGAAACAACATAGAATTGTGTAGGTGAAGTGTCATGTCGATGGTTGATGTTACCTCGAAACCAGAAGTTTACAGGGAAGCAAAAGCAAAAGGCGCAATCAAACTAAAACCCGAAACAATAAACCGAATCAAACAAGGAAAAATCGCAAAAGGCGATCCCTTCGAAGTAGCTAAGGTCGCAGGAATTTTAGCAGCAAAAAACACGAGCTCCATGATTCCACTTTGCCATCCGTTACCGTTGACGGGTGTTAACATTGAACTCAGAACATTAAATGACTCTAAGGTAGAAGCCGAAGCTACCGTAAAGACAAGAGCACAAACAGGGGTAGAAATGGAGGCACTTGCCGCAGCAGCGATGGCACTGTTAACGGTGTGGGACATGACCAAGCAGTATGAAAAGGACGAAAACGGGCAGTATCCTAGCACCAGCATCCAAGACCTGCATGTGGTCAACAAGGTGAAGGAGAAAAAAGAATGAGCGAATCAACAAATGAACACAAAAGCAAGGCTCCAAAGAAGCTCAATTTTCATGTCATAATATCAAGTTCGTCAAGGTATGATCAGTTCAAGAAAAGAGAGATGTTCACTGACCCGTCAGGCGATTTGATTGTTGAACTGATAAAGATTGCAGGTCATAGTGTAGTTTCGAAGGAGATTTTGCCTGATGACATGTTTCTTTTGGGGAAACATGTTGGAAATGCTATTGGCTCAGAGGATGTTGATGCAATTATCGTGAGTGGTGGAACTGGAGTCAGCATAACAGATGTTACAATTGAGACGTTAAGGCCAATGATGATTAAGACGCTGCCAGGGTTTGGCGAAATCTTCAGGAAGCTAAGTTATGACGAGATAGGTTCTGCAGCGATTATGACTCGGGCTTTGGCGGGTGTTGCTGATCAGGGAAAGGTGATTTTTTGTATTCCGGGCTCTCCTCAGGCTGTCAGATTGGTTATGACAAAGCTGATTCTTCCCGAGACGGGGCATATTGTTAAGCATGCTCGGGAAAAGTAGTGCCATTTTTTGACGTACAAATAGGTTAATATTGAATAGTGACCAATCCGATTATCTTGTTTAAGGAAGAGAATAGTAATGGAGTTTTGTCCTTCGTGCGGAAAACGGATGGTTCTCAGGAGAACCAAGGACGGTTCCGTTTTTGTTTGTACAGTGTGTAATTGTCAAAAGTCTACCAAAAAGTCTGCTGCGGTTAAGGCGGTTGTTCCGAAGAAGCCCAAGGAAACAATTGTTGTTATAGGAAAAGAGGATCAGCAGCTGAAGACTAATCCTACGGCTAATGTTTTGTGTCCAAAGTGTGGTAACAATTTGGCTTACACGTGGCAGGTGCAGACCCGTGCCGGCGATGAAGGAGCAACTCAGTTCTTTAGATGCACAAAATGCAGTCATACATTCCGTCTCTACACGTAAAAAGCTGGACTTTACTTTCCATTATTTGCATTGTGCGCGGTTTCTATTGTTGAATTGAGACTCGATGGTTGTTTTGGGTTAAAGGCTTAAAACTGAAAGTGAACATAAATTCTGTTTAGGAAAAAAGGTGTTGTTAGGCGTTGGGTAGTGCTCGTTCTGATAAACGTAAAAAAACTATTACCCGAACATTTCGCCTAAGACAGCAATGGGACACAATACTTCAGGATGAGGCTTCAAGGCAGGGAGTCAGCGTTAACGTTCTACTCAACAAGATTCTTCGAAAATATTCTCTTTACTCCCGATGGACAGAAAGAAACAATGACGTCACGTTGTCACAGCCAACCCTAAGAGAGATACTAGGCACAACACAAGAGGAGCAGTTAGCCTCAGCAGG
The DNA here is from genome assembly GCA_963772765.1 of Candidatus Bathyarchaeota archaeon. Classification (GTDB taxonomy): domain Archaea; phylum Thermoproteota; class Bathyarchaeia; order Bathyarchaeales; family Bathyarchaeaceae; genus Bathyarchaeum. The sequence goes on from CAVYYP010000004.1 coordinate 10,127, forward strand.
CACCAAAACAGGGGCATTGGATGCAATAAATCTGGTGAACGCTATGGGCATGCCAATGGAGTATGACACATTCGTTTACTTGATCACAGAACATCTTGGAGGTCCAAACTTTGCCAGACTGTTTCATTGTTTCCATCACACCCATGGTAACAAGGACATATTCCACCTGCAGCATGATTTTGGACGAAAATGGAGCATCTTTCTCGAAAAATATGTCACATCCTTTATGCACACCATAACAGACGCTGAAGCAAAAACAAGAACCTACGATTATGCAGTCACATTAGAGGTAACAAAACCCAGACCAAAACCTGCCTTAGAACAGGTTTAGTTTATTTTGTACTTTGTTAGCAGGTCAAAGATGATGCCCACTTTTTGCTGAATCTCAAGAGCATTGCTTACAACTACGCCTATTTGGTCTGCTATATCTTCGTAGTTTTTGATGTCTTCGGGAGTGAACATGTTTTCTCTGGGGTCATTAATTTGTATCAAGCCCAGAGTTTTGTCTGCTGAGCGTACTGGAATTAAGGCAACTGATTCGTAGCCGCTGTAGTGGCACATGTTTCGTGTTCTAGACTGCAGGTCTTTTTCTGTTGCGGACTTTAATAGCTGTGTTGTGCTGTTTGTCCAGAAGCTGCCTTTATCAGTAAAGTATGGAAGACTTGGGTCAACACGTCCTTTTAGGACGTTTCCGCACATGCATTCCAGAAGGGGGTTTCCGTCGTTGTCAAGAATAGGGTTGCCTTCATCGTCTTTTGCGCATAGACTGTTTTCTTTGAGTATGAAAAAGTCTGGGAATCCTGCATGCGCATAGTAAGGGTAGTCTCCGTCTTTTTGCAGTCTGATTCCGATGCTTTGGCATTTAGAGATGTCAGCGATCTCTTTCAAGATACCAGTTATTACTTGTCTTAGTGCAACAAAGTCTTGTGAATTGTCTAACATCGCTTTGGACTCCAATAGACTTGTCTATTTCGGGGTATGCAGTAATAAAATTTGGTGTTTACATTTGAATACAGTGTGGTGCAGTGTAGACGCTCATCTTAACTGTAATTCACCCAATAATATAGTATAGCATCAAAAAGGTAGTACATGCCATGAGTAGCAAAATCGCAGAAGCAGAAAAGTCTCGTGACGACAGTTCTTCAGAAGTATTGCTGGATTCAGCTGTTCCACAGGAAAATATGACAGTTTTTCAGATTTTCTTCTTGACAGAAAATGAAAATGACAACGTCGAGGTTCTAGAAACAAACATGATAGATTATGAGGAAATCAACCAGCGCCTAAACATGGGAGAATCGATATTTATCAAACATAAAACCAGAGACATCCTAGAACAAGATATAGAAACAAATAAAGAAAGCAAGCCATGGTATCTTAATCGTTGTTGATACTATGACTGTTGTTGTGAACTGGAACAGATGCAGCGGCAAGGGTACATGCTTGAATACATGCCCAGTTTCTGTTTTTGAACTTCAGGAAATCAAAGAGCATCCAGAAACACTCAAAGCAGTTGCTGCCAAGAAAGAAAATTGCATTTACTGTATGAAATGTGTACCAGTCTGTATCGAAGAAGCAATAACTGTTACAAGACAATAAGCCCTTGTTTAGCTTATGTAACGTGGCTTTTTTGGCTGAGTTGCTTCAGGGCTTCTTCTTTCCCTAATTTCCGCTAACTTCTTTTCGAGCTCGTCAGCTTGTTGTTCTAGCTCAGTTAAATCGAGCTTAAGGTCTAGAATCTTCATCAACGTGGCTAGGACGGCTTGAACTGTTCGGGGCTGAGGAACATCTAAGTATCGTATTTCGCCAAGAAGGCAGATGCCGTTCATCTTTCTTTCATGAGCTACCCCTACTAGAAGACCGTTTAGTCCATTGATTTTTCCTTCTCCACTTACTAGTGTGACTTGATGTTCTTTCAAAAAGTCCTTTAATTCGGGCTGGTTGACAACTCCAAAGACTCTGGGAGCAATGTCCTGAGGATTAGGAACAGCAGCAAAAGTGTACACTTGTTTTGTGCCAAATTTTCCTGCTACATCCAGAACTTGGTTTGCAAGTTCATATATCCCGTTTATGGTTTGGGGCTGAATTTCGCCGCTACAAACTATCAGGTCGCCTTGTTCTCGTTTTTTGTAACAGAATCTGTGCAGGTAGTGACTGATTTCACCTACACCATCTTTGAAGTATATGTCATTGCTGGGGCTACGAATCTCCGCAAACAGTTTTGCGCCTAACTGCTGAATCAGAAAGTCCGCTGACATTCTAGCCAGCATTCCCATGCCAGGCCAAGCAGCAATTAATGTTGGATTGTTAAGTGTGGGTTTTTCTGTAAAATGTAATTCCATGTTCTCTGCACCTTCTATGTTGCAAAAAGTCTTCAATTTAATTTGATGAAATAAACTTATTAACTGTTCCTGAAGCGAGTTTGGCAGAGTTTTGTCCATTTTTAGTTACGGGTAATCCGTAATTGGTGTTCATAAACGATAATTAATGTGATATTCTATGAGATAGCGGCGTTTCTATTGTCTAAATTCGTCTGTGTTCCCGAACAAGTAGCCGAAAGAAAGGTTATAGTGTACAAGCCACGTATTGGTCCGAAAGAAGTACGATCGATTGCTGAAAAAATGAAGATGAAGTTCTTCCATAAGATGATGTTCATTAAACCAAAACCGGAAGAGGTACATATCGCGGCTATAGACAGGTATTTTGAGCAGTATATTGTTGTGGATGGAGAATACTGCATTGAATACTCCCAGAAATGGAGCCAAAACATCCAAGTCCCTGATACGATGACGGAACTAACATGCTACGAAGCAAAAATAAAGCCTGTCTCTCTGAAGGATTCTCTTGGAACTCCATGCAAAATAATGAAACTAACAGGAGAAGGTCGCCACAAATTTGAAGCTACGGCGCATCTTATCTTTGACGACAAATGGCAAGAAGTTGGGCTTGAAAAATTGCCGTTTGTTCCTTTTGAGGAGCAGCCAGAAAAGATTCTGAAAATGATTGCAAACAAAACAAAAGACGTCAATTCTATTGCTGAGGGAAAGGAGATTGAGATTCTTAAATCAAAAATTGTCCAGAGACCAGAAGACATTCTTTGTGTCCATAATGAGTTGTTCAAAGTTTCTGACCGCGCAATAATCTACAAGCCAATGTATCAGATTACAATAAGGAACACAAAAACAGAAAAAGAAATCACAATAAAGATTGATGCCATAACAGGAAAAACAAAACAACATCAAGTTTCAAAACCAGAGAAAAAGGTTGCTAAAGATAAGAAAAAGCAGTCCAAGAAACCTGCTGAGACAGTTCCAGACAAACAAGAAAAGGTAGAAGTGAAATAATTTTTTTGATGCCGAAGAAGTAGCTAGTGCTTCGACATCTACGTTCTTCTAGTTTTTGTTGATTTGTAAGATTTGGAAGCTTAAAAAGGCTGAATCTACAAAAAGTTAGTTGAATGGGGACTGTTGTGTGTTTTTGAGTTTGCAGCGTAGTCATGTTGAGTTGCTAAAGCAGGAGGCACAGAGGGTTTTTCCTGTTGAGGCTTGTGCGATTCTTTTTGGTCGCTTGTCAGAAAATGAGGCTGTTGTAGAAAAGGTTGAGATTGCGCAAAATAGGTTGCGTTCCATTACACGGTTTGAGGTTGACCCATCTAAGGTTGCAATGTCGATTGTTGAGGCAGAAAAGGAGGGTCTTGAGTTTGTTGGTTTGTTTCATTCCCATCCTGCGCCGGCTGTGCCTTCTGAGATTGACAGGAAATTTATGCGATTGTGGGATGACACCGTCTGGCTTATTCTGTCTTCAACTGAGAACAGGCTAGATGCATTTCAGCTAGTAGACGAAAAAATGAGGCAAGTAGCTATAAGAATCAAATAACAAAGAGATAGTAGGAGACTGAAATTTTGTCATTTTCAATTAATGTAGTTATTGTTGGTAATGGCGTTGCGGGCGTGACATTTGCTAGGACAATAAAGGAGAAAAATCCAAACACAAAGGTTTCGATTTACACAGACGAGAACATCAATTATTATCCTCGTCCCAGATTGTATGAAATTTTGTCAGGCAAATCAGACCCAGAAGACATTGTTGTGTTCTCAGAGGAATGGTACAAAAAAACAGGGAATCACCGTTCATCTAGACAAGAAAGCAGTAAGGATTGATACAGAACAAAAGAAACTGATATTAGATGACAAAACAGAGGTCAGCTACGATAAGCTAGTTTTAGCAAATGGCGCATACTGTTTTGTTCCACCAACAAAGGGTTCAGAAAAAAAAGGAACTTTCACCCTGCGCAACATCAAAGACGCCATAACGATAAGAGAATATGCAAAAAACACAAAGAAAGTCATCATTATAGGCGGCGGACTTCTTGGCTTAGAATTTGCGTTCTCTCTAAGAAAACTTGGACAACAAGTAACAGTTATAGAACTTTCTCAGAGGCTGCTACCCAGACAGCTGGACAGTGATGGAGCAACAATCTTAAAAGAGCGAATTGAAGCCCTTGACATAAACATTGTTTTAGGAGCCAAAACCTCCGAAATACTAGGAAAAGAAAACGTTTCAGGAATCTTGCTTGAGAGCGGCAAAACAATCCAAGGAGACCTTGTTTTGATATCTGCAGGAATACGCTGCAATATTGAATTAGCAAACAAGTCAGGAATAAACGTCAACAGGGGAGTAATTGTCGATAATCACCTGAAAACCAGTGCCGACAACATATACGCTATTGGAGACATAGCAGAATTCAACGGAACAGTATACGGAATAATTCCAGCTGCTGTAGAGCAGGCAAAAGATGCAGCCGAAAACATACTAACAGACAAAATAAGCTACAAAGGCACAGTTCCAACTAACACACTAAAAGTCATGGGAATAGACCTCACATCCGTTGGACTCGTAAACCCAGAAGACACAAAATATGAAGAAATCAAAGAAACAGACAAGAGAAAGGGCATCTACAAAAAACTGGTTCTAAACAAAGGAAAAATTGTAGGCGCAATAATTCTGGGAGAAACAAAACCAGTGCATTCAATAAAGCGGCTTATTGCTCAAGAAACAGACATAACCAAATACAAAAACTCTATCCTGAAAGACGATTTTGACTACAAAAGAATAACTGCTTAACGTGACATCGCCATCCCACATGAAAGCTCATCCCGTCACGCCAATGCAGCTACATTTGCAAAAAATGGGCTAAATTCTAAGTTTCTTCAGCGTCCTCGACGCCTTTTTCTGTGATTTTGAAGCGTACATTTTTCTTCGGGCAGGTAAGGTGAATCGATAATGGTGGCTATTCGGGTTCCTTTTCCGCCTTTTCTGAGGTAAACTCGGTGTGTGGATGCGTGTGCCATGACGTTTCCGCCTGCTGGCTTGTTTGGGTCTCCGAAGAATGCTGTTGGATTAGCCTGAACTTGGTTGGTTATGACGACTGATATGTTGTATGCTTCTGTTAGTCTTAGGAGTTTGTGGAGTTGGCTGTTTAGTTTTTGTTGTCGTTCTGAGAGGTTTTCTCTTCCGATATATTCGCCTCTGAAGTGTCCTATCATTGAGTCTACTACTATGAGTTTGACGTTGTTTTCTGGGCAGAATTTGAAGAGGTGCTCTGTTAGGAGTTCTTGGTGGCTGCTGTTATATGCTCGGGCTAGGAAAATGTTTTCTAGGGTGTCGTGTGGGTCAAGTCCAAGTGATTCTGCGATTTGGAAGACGCGTTCGGGTATAAATGTTCCTTCTGTGTCTATGTAGACAACTTTTCCGCTTAATCCGCCCTGTTCTTCTGGAAGCTGGACTCTGACACAGAGTGAGAGGCATATCTGGGTTTTACCTACTCCGTATTCGCCTATGAGTTCGGTCATGGCTTGGGTTTCGATTCCGCCGCCCATGAGTGCGTTCAGGTTTTCTGAGCCCGTGGTGCATCTTAGCATGTCTTGGCGTTTTTTCCACAGGTCTTCTGCGGTCATGAAGTCTATTCCGAGTTTTTCTCTTGCGGCTGAGACAATGTTCAGGACGGTGTTAAAGCCGATTCCTGTTTTTTCGGCTATTTCTTTTGGAGGTGTTACCGAGAGGGTTTCGGCTGTTGTGAAGCCCGAATTTTTCAGCTTGGTTGCTGTGGCGGGTCCAACGCCGGGAAGGTTTTTTAGATCATATTCTTCTGACACAAATTTTCACCATTGTCAACTTTTCGTTACTTGTTTGGTTACGAGTTCTTGTTGAGCGGTTTTAAGGCATGTGCCGCAACGTATCTTTGCATAGAGGGGAGAGGTAGATGAAAGTAATCAACATCGAGAATGTGGAGAACAAAAGAAAGCGCTATTTAGCTGCAAAAGTTCACATGTTCATGCTTCATATTTTGAGCTTATTAGGAGCCTAATAGCAGTACATTGTTGAAAAATAGTCTTTTTCAGAAAACTGCAGCGCAGCACACTTTCAAAAAAATGTTCGCAAGACAATATTATAACAGTGAAATCTGCCTGAAAAACAATAAAAAAGAGGGCTATTCGCGTTTTGCCCAGAGTTCTTTCTTTAGCATATCTCTTACTGCGGCTCGGATAGCGGCGCTTCTGCTTGGATACATTCCTGATCGCACAAGCTCATCAAGCCCAGTCAAGTAGGCTTCTGGAAGAAGAACAGTTACTAGCTTCATTTATGAATCAACCTTCTGCACCTGCATGTTATAACCCAAATATGCAGCAATACCCTTAATAGAGTTTCCTTGTCGATTCTACTACAAATTTTAGGTTTGTCACATTTCAGATAACAGATGTATTAGTTTTTGCTGTCCTGCGGTCTTTGGCGATAGCGCATCAGAACCACAAACGAGCCGAGTAATATGAGCACTGCCAACAGGATAGTTGTTGAGCTGAATTCTGGAATCATTATTAACATTAACTGAAAACTACTATAGAAAATATAATCCAAAAATCTAGAACATCATCCAAAAGGCAAAAACAGGGCAAAACAGAAAAAAGCAGCCATTGTCAGGCTTTTTCATCTTTTATGCTGCGGATAATCGTTGGCGTCGTAATGTCTATTCCATGCTTTTTACAGGCATCTAAAACTGCATGTTTTATGTTTGCATCTATCTGCGGCAGACGCTTTATGTCATTAACAAAAACGTACAATGAGTATTCGGCAGCAAAGTTTCCAAAATCTGTAATCCAAACATACGGCTTTGGCTCATTCAAAACATCTTTTTGCTGAATCATCTTGTTTGCCGCTTCCAGCATCGCAGCTTCTACATGTTCTGCAGGAACTTCATAACTTTCAGTTATAGAGCACCTTCTCCGGACAGTAGACTTTTTTCCATAGTTATCTATCTCTGCCTTCAACAGTTCTTGATTGGGAATAGAAACCAGAACATTGTCCAGAGTCCGCATTTTAGTGTAGATGAGTTCGATGGCTTCAACATCCGCAAACTTGTCCATTAAAAAATATGCGGTCTCCAACCTTGAAGGGGCGGCTGGTCATAACAATCAAGCCAGCAATGGTGTTTCCAAGAGTGTTGATTGCGGCAAAACCGATTATAGTTCCGCCAAGAACAGTTAGCAGCCCAGAAACTTCGCCCAAAGTTATTCCAAACTGCGCCAAAATAATAGAGAACACTGCCACAAAAATGAGCCACTTAAACAGTCGATTCAACGTGTAGGCGGCATGCTGCTCTAGCCTGTTTTGTCCTCTAAGAGACCTTATTTCGCGGGCAACAAGCTTGATGATAATGTAACCAACAACAATAGTTAGAACAGAGAACACGACATTGTCAAGATTCTCTAGAGCCCACTGACCAAGGGTGTTAAGAAAGTCTAATGGATTCACTCTAAAGAAGCCCCCCGCTTTGAAAATACGTTAGACTACAATGTTTAAAAGCATTGTCACAACGCATAATCAATATACAGAAAACAAGACTGATAGGTGAACAAAAAATGATGGTCTACAGCATACCCCTGCTGGCAATATCATTACTGCTCATCATGCTAATCAGCGACCGAATCATACGATACGTCCTAATCATATCCAGAGCCATCGGACTATCTGAAATGGCTGCAGGCTTCATCCTCCTTTCTATTATCACTTCGCTCCCAGAACTTTCAGTATCCATAGTCGCATCTCTCGGCGGCGAAGGCGGACTCTCCGTAGGAAACGTCCTAGGCTCAAACGTAGCCAATCTAACCATAGTCCTCGGACTAGCAATACTACTCGCAAGAAAAACAATCACACTAAAAGGACAATCAAACAAAGAACTCGTACAATTCCTGTTCATCTCATCAATAATACCCCTGTTCATAGTCCAACGAGGCAGTTTAGGTCCAGTCCTTGGAATCGTGCTACTGATACTATTCGCATATTTCGGGGTCACAATCTCACGAAAAACAGAAAATACAGCACCCACAAATGAAACCCCAACACCAAACAAAAAAGAAAACTTTGCAGCAGTAAGCATCAAATTCATTGCAGGCGTTGCGCTGATAATTCTATTTTCCAAGTTTGCCGTTGACAGCTCGGTAGAAATTGCAGACGCTATAGGATTGCCTTCATCAATAATCGGCGCAACAATCATCGGACTGGGAACATCATTGCCCGAACTGGCAACAACCATCCAAGCCCTAAAACAGGGACTGGTCAGCATGGCTCTCGGAAACCTGCTTGGAAGCTGCATCACAAACATCACCCTCATCCTCGGAGTATCCTCACTGCTCTCATTCTCTGAAGTCAACATAGTAGCAGTGCAAAGCATAATGTTCTACGTGCTAGTTTCATCACTAAGCGTCTGGTACATGGTAGGAGCCGCAGAACGGCTAACCAAAAAATCAGCCATATTCCTGTGCATGATATACGTCGTCTTTATCCTGCAGCAAGTAGGAGTGTCAGTACTCATCTTCTAAATCCAACGTCAGAAAAATTAAAAGATACACTAACATCTTACAATACGCTGAGAAACAAAATGCTAGCAACCTTCCAAGGCATAATACAGAACCCGGTCCTAATTCTGCAAATAGTCGCAACCATACTAGGCGCATTTCTAGTCGTCAGCATCTTCAACATCCTAATCAACAGACTAGAAAAAAGAGGCGACCTACAGAAAGACAAACTAGTCTACATGAAAAGATTCTTTCAAATAATCATCTACCTCGTCGCCCTCATGCTAATTCTTGGATTATTAAACCAAGACATAACCGCAGCAATTGCAGGCCTTGGAATAGGCGCACTCGTAATCGGCTTTGGCCTTCAAGATATAATCGAAAACTGGGTCTCAGGCGTACTACTGATCTCGGGCAAAATCTATTCTATCGGCGACGTCATCAAAGTCGGCGACCTAACAGGCACAGTCACTGACATCGCACTTAGAACAACCAAACTAAAAACCTACGACAGAAACGAGATAATCATCCCAAACTCTTTGCTCATGAAAGAAAAAATAATCAACCTTACAGGCGGCACACATGAATCAGTGGCAGCAATAACATTCTCCGTAGACTACACAATAGATACAGAAAAAGTCAAATCCATAATAGAAACCATCCTCAAAAGCCACAAATCAGTTATTGTGAGCCAAAAAAAGAAAAGAGAAATAAGATTCATTTTCCGAAACAGCGAATGGACAAACAACATCGAAACCCTGTTTTGGATAAACGACCCATCAAATGAAGAGTTCATCAAATCCAATATTTCGGAACTGGTCCAAGAAGAATTCAAGAAAGAAAAGATCTTGCCGCCTATTCCTTCTCTGCTGAGAAAAGATTACATGGTACAGCAAAAAGCATCTAAAGAACAGGAATCAGGATAAAGCCTAGAGGCTATGTCCTTGATGTACGGTTATAGTGGCAGCTTGGACACGAAAAGAAGACTTGTTTTTTGCCTTTCAGTTTTCTGGTAACCATTTCGGTTTCGCATCTTGGACATTTCATATCAATGCAATCCTCAGATCAACAATTTATGTTTTCTCTAAGCAATCCATCTTTGAACATAGACGTGGAATATATTTGTTTCACCCTGCCAACGGAGAGAGACGTGAAAGCACAACAATAACATGATTTAATCCAAATATAGTATAAATGGTTGAAAACAAATCAACAACAAAAAATGAACAATAGATTTTTTTCAAATCGATAATATGACATAAAAAAGAGCCTTAAGTACAAAAGCTTATATTTTGAACGCCTAGAACATATTATTTTGTTGATGAGTACTGGTTGTTTCAAGCTACTAGAATTAGCTCATTACACAGTAATAACTTGGTTTAAGGGGGAAATCAAGAATTTCACATCAAGCACACTACAAAAAACGTGCCAGCTTAAATAATCGTCAAGTATTTTCTATGGCTACCCCAAACCTTAGCAATAACTGTAGTTAGGCTTCGAGTTGGATACACAAGAAGAAGGGACTGAAAAGGCTCACTCAACCGATGAAACGTAATCCTAACTGTAGTTTTAGGAAATGTTTCATTCGCTCATCAACAACTGTTGGGTAAGAGCCTCAGTAAACCCTTCATTCTCAGCGTTAATGAATTTATGGTAATACAGAAGCATGCGTTAAAAAAATTTGTTACAAAAACCATAACAATAAAGATTAGACTAACAACAGCAAACAGGATTTTGGACTGGACATCATTCTTATAAGCGCCCGTCAGAATGTAAATACCAGTGCTTTAGTTAAATCGGTCACATAGTATGCGTAAGATCTGCATTTATACCGCTAAAAAGCATACCAAAAAATGACTGATATAAGCAACTTTGCAAAAAATCAGGTTGAGTAAACGTGAACTCTGTAGCTGAAGAAGTGAGAATTAGATTACCCAAGATATTAGCTAACCTAGTTATTGCTCTGATCTTCTTCGGAATGAGCTACATAATTGTATGGACCTTGAGCACGGTTAGCACAGAAATTGTCTATATACTTCAGATAGGCTTTCTGATCGCTGCCGGAATTTTTTTGGTTCGAACGCTATTGGATGTTCTGGTCATAATTGATAGGGCAACAAAACTGTTTTTGAGACGGCTTGGCATACAAGAGGGATGGTCTAGACAACGGGTATTCAAGGACACAATCTACATAGTTGCCATCCTTTTAGTGGCTGCCGCAACAATTCCACTCTTTAGCAGAATGCCAGCGTATGAACCGTTATTTCAGCAAATTATGACATATTCAGCTTTTGGATTGATTCTAGTTTTCGTGTATGACATAGCAAGAACATTCTATAGATTTACAGAAAAAGAGGCAAACTTGGTTGCAGACCGAATTTCGCACTCTAAACGAGTCAGAGGATAATATAAATGGAAAATAGTATCTGCACAGTTGAACAACTCAAAAAAATTACAGACCTGTCTCCTAAGGAAGAAAAGAAACTAAAACAGATTATCAAGAAACATCCGATGCGTGTTACCCCATATTACATGTCTTTGATAGACTGGACTAACCCGTCAGACCCAATCAAAAAGATGTCTATACCATCAATGAAAGAGTTTGACCTTAAAGGATCATATGACACAAGCGGAGAATCCGAAAACACCAAAATGCCTGGGCTTCAACACAAATATTCAGAAACAGCACTGATTTTGGCTACGAACAAGTGCGCGATGTACTGTAGGCATTGCTTCAGAAAAAGACTTGTTGGATTGCAAACTAAAGAGGTAGTAGAGCGCTTCGAGGACGCTGCAAAATACATTAAACAACATGAGCACATCAACAATGTTCTGATCACTGGCGGCGACCCTCTTGTTCTTCCCAACAAGGTTGTTGAAAAGTTTCTTTCAATATTGTCAGAAAATCCTAAAATAAAGTTCATAAGATTTGGCAGCAGAGCCCCAGTAACTTGGCCTTCACGTTTCGAAGACAAGGAGCTCTTAAGAATTTTCGCCAAGTATTCGCGTCCAGACAGACGAATATATGTTGTCACACAGTTTAACCATCCAAAAGAAATAACAAGGCAGACAATCAAGGCTGTAGATAATTTGCTAAAGGCAGGAGTTATTGTAAACAACCAAGCAGTCCTGCTAAAAGGCGTAAACGATGACCCACATGTATTGGCAAAGCTTTTGAACAATCTGGTTAGCATTGGCGTTAATCCGTACTATGTTTTCCAGTGCCGACCAGTTAAGAGGGTGAAAAGCAATTTTCAGGTGCCCCTCTGTAAAGCCACAGAAATTGTTGAAGAAGCAAAGGCTCACTGCAACGGTCACAGTAAACGGTTCAGGTTTATTATGTCTCACAAAACAGGCAAAATAGAAATTCTGGGAATACAGGATGACGAAATTTACTTCAAATATCATCAGGCAAAAAACAGAAAGAAAATCGGAAAGATATTCACAAGACCAGTTGACAAAAACGCTGGTTGGCTAGAGGATTTCAAATCCAGTCCAGTTCAGCTTCTTGATGCTTCTCCCTATTTGTTGTAGTATTCGTCTTCGGCTTTTGTGTAGATTTCTAGTGCCTTCACTGGACCGTCTATTACCCGTGCAGTATGAGGGATTTTGGCGGGAACAAACATGCAGTCTTTCTGTTTCAGAATTTGGTTATGGTCATCAAACAAGAACTCTATTGTGCCCTCTAAAACAACGACCAGATGCTCCACAGGATGTTCATGCAAAGGAATATTGACGTCTTGATTTTTTAGTTCAAAGTAGTTCATTGTTAAATCGTTTCCGTGAACAAGGCGAACAAGAACGTCTTTGTAGAGTTCTTTGGATGCTAAAGAATCCAAGTTGAACGGAATCATAGGAGTCACTTCAAGCATAAATGGAGGCTTTGTTTATGTGTGTTACGTCTTTGCGTATGTTTTGTTTTTTCCGTTAAGTCCTTGTCAAAAGTTTATTTGTTCACATTTTTTGACAAAATTCTGTTCAAGGAGCCCATAAGTCAATTTGAGAGTTTAAACTAAAATCAAAAACTTTAAATCTTAAATCAATACTTTAAAAAAGTCAATTGGATGGTTGGGACTCGGAGAACCACCCCCATTCTCTCTTCGCCAAGAGATTTACCCGCTCTGTGGGCGAACTGCGTGCAATGCGACGTGCTCCCAACCATTTCAAGCAATTTTTGAAGAAAATATCGGAAAGTTTATTTTGTTTAAGATTTGTTTTCCCGTACACAACGTGTCCGCTAAAAAATGTGATGTCCTTCATGATTTACGATAACTGCAATCGTCCTGTTCTCAATCTGAGAATTTCTGTAACCCAAAAATGTGACAAACATTGCCCTTACTGCCACAGGGAAGGCGAAAGAGAACCCACAACGCTCATGACAGTAAAAGAGATTCTTCGCATAGTCAGGATAGCAATCAGTCTAGGAATCTCCAGAGTTAAACTCACAGGAGGAGAACCACTTCTTCGCAAAGAAATCGTTGAAATTGTCAAAGGAATAACTGCCCTAGAGGGCTTGACCGACCTGTCAATGACCACTAACGGCACCCACCTAAAAGGATTGGCAAAAGACTTGAAGGTTGCGGGACTGGAAAGAGTAAACGTGAGCCTTCCTACGTTAGACCATAAGGTGTACAGTGAAGTCATGGGAGGCAATCTGCAGGATGCTCTTGATGGCATTAAAGCTGCCGTAGATGCCGGACTAAAGCCAGTGAAGGTGAACATGCTGCTTCTCAAAGAGATAAATGACCAAGAAGTGGAAAAGATGATGCATTTTGCCGCGCAGACAGGAACAATTTTGCAGATGATTGAATTGGAACCAATTAATCTTGGTAAAGGATACTATGAGAGCCATCATCTTAGCCTAGACAAGGTTGAAGACAAACTGGAAAAGGTGGCTGTGGAAAAACGGGTTCGAAAGTTTATGCAAAAAAGACGGGTATATACTTTGCCTGATGTGAAGGTTGAGCTTATTCGTCCAATAGAGAATACAGAGTTTTGTGCCAGCTGCACACGCATTCGTGTAACTAGCGATGGAAAAATTAAGCCATGTCTTATGAGATCAGATAATTTGGTGGATTTTCTCACGCCCATGCGAAACGGAGCAGACGACAAAAAAATTTCGGAAATATTTATTGAAGCTGTGAAAAAGCGTGAACCATACTATAAAGTTGCAAAGGCATCTAAAACTGAAACTTGACCCAGACAGGTTTTTGTACGTGTTTTGATTCAGACAGATAATTGTTTTTAACATACCCAGCATCTGTATTTTGTGAGGAAATCGTTTGATGTCAACTTCAGGTTCTAAGTGGAAATTTGCGTTTACACTAATTCTTGTCATCTTTGTCCTAAACACTGGAGTGCTGCTTGTTGCCTTTATTAATCAACAAAACATGCTTGAGTCAATCCAGACAACATTAAATGAACAGAAGACTGAACTTCAGGACCTTCAGAATCAGCTTGAAATTTTTGATGTACTAGAGGCTAGTGGAGTGACGCCTTGGCCTACAATTTATAATCAGCTTAAGGATTCGGTTGTTCTTATCCAAACCGACTTGGGGCTAGGCTCTGGATTTGTTTATGACAAGCAGGGGCACATTGTTACTAATCATCATGTAATTGAGGATGCAGAAACTATTCAGGTCACGTTCTTGGATGGAAACATTACCTCGGCAACAATTGTTGGGATGGATATCTACAGCGACTTGGCAGTTATCAAGGTAGACCCGAAAGTTACTACAGTGAATCCTGTGGTGCTTGGCTCTTCTTCTGACCTAGCTGTGGGTGAACCTGTTGCCGCTATGGGCAATCCGTTTGGTCTTAGCGACACATTAACTGTTGGCATAGTTTCCTCTCTTCAGAGAACACTAGACGCCACCGGCGGATACGTGATCATAGACATTATCCAGATTGATGCAGCAGTGAATCCAGGAAATTCTGGCGGTCCATTAGTCAACATCAAGGGTCAGGTTGTGGGCGTAAACTCTGCCATACAATCAGAAACGGGCTTGTTTACTGGAATAGGTTTTGCCATTCCATCAGACACTGTCAAACGTGAAATCGATGACCTAATAGAAAACGGAGAATACAGGCATCCGTGGCTGGGAATCTCGGCATTTGAAGTGGACATAGCGCTTGCGGATGCAATTGGCTTGGAGAAGCCTCAAGGTCTTCTTGTAGTTAATGTGACGTCTGGAAGTCCAGCAGACCAAGCAGGACTAAGAGGCGGAGACGAAGTTACCATTATTGATGGTCTAGAATTCAATCTTGGCGGAGACGTTATAACAGAAGTTGATGGTGTTCCTGTGATTACGATGGCTGATCTGGCAGTGTACCTGGAACGAAACACCAAACCCGGAGATTCTATTGAATTGGGAGTTATCAGGGACGGTCAGCAACTCATGTTAGTTGTAAAGTTGGGTGAAAGACCCCTACCATAAAATGGTGAGTTGATTATAATTAGTTGTTTTCAGTTTAGAATAGGGTTTTTTGGGGACTTTTTTTGCCTTCCAGACATTGTGGGCATACACATTGAAAGGGAAGGTTTTTTGTTTCACAGAAGTCAGCATATTTGCATTCGGAACATGGGAAGTCTTTGTTGCAGATTGAACAGTTTTGCATGAACTGGATTTCATCATTCAGAATGCTTGCGATAACATCGATGGCTTCTTCGATTTTGTCAAAATTTTTTATGCTGAAAAGTCCTTTTTCGCGGTTGTATTCTAAGCCAAGTCTCATTAATCGAATAAATTTGTCGCGTTCAACTCGCGGAAGAACAAATCCTTTCTTATTCAGAGTCACCATTTTTTTATCACTTCATTATAACGCGTTCATCTTTAGCAGAAAGTCTACTTCAGAAGGTTCCAGCTTGAGCCAAGAAACAATTGGATTTGATTTTTGTTTCTTCAAAATTATTTTAATAAATGGAATGATGTCTGTTTTTGCAGTGTTTCGGGAAACATGGCATTTTAGGGCAATTTTTGCACAAATATCTTCAAGTTGTGTTCGTTTGCCTTTTGTCCAAAAAAGCTTCATTATTCTCATTGGGGGATAGATGAAGTCAAACGGTTTGAACGATTTTGGGGAAACTGTGGTTGCTTCAGCGAGAAGATTGAAGAAATAGCGTAAAAGGTGCCAGTTTTCAGTTCCTACTCTGCCCCTGAATACGTCTGCTCTAGAAACAAGGTCATATGCATGGGCTAAATCCATTGAATCAGGGTATCGAAGAGGAAGGTTATCGCTAACTGATAGCAGAAAGTCGTCATAATTTACGCTTGAACGACTGATTACCATTGCCGATTCTTTTGTTGATTGGGCTGAAAATACGCCTTTAAGGGTGTCATACATTCCGATGTCTTTGTTTCTGACTGTTAGAAATGCCGTGTCTTGAAGTTTTAGGAACCGTTTTCCTTCTGCTATGCTCTGTAAATCGTTTATTGCTGAACGCATATCTCCTAGACTGTTCTGAGCGATTCTTTCAAGAGCCTCAAACTCTGGCTGGATGTTTTCGGCAGCACAAATTTTTTTCAAGGTAGTAATTATCAAAGGTATCCGAACTTGATGAAAGCGTATCATCTTGCAAACTTTTTTCAGGGGTCTTAGTTTTTTGTTGTCAGTGTCGTTAGCAGCCATTACAACTGGAATAAGCGATTCTTTGACGATATTAATTATGGCTTTTATGCCTCCGCGGTCTTGTTGACCGAAGACGCCATCAACTTCATCCATAAACAGGATGTTTCCTTTGCGTTCAGTAGAGAAGGTGTCCAATGCGACAAAGGAGGTGGCAGGTTTTCCAATTTTGTTGATTGCTTTTTCTGTTCGAGTGTCGCTGGCGTTCATTTCGATAATTGTAAAGTTGAACTGGTTTGAGGCTGCATTAACTAAAGCGGTTTTTCCTACACCTGCAGGTCCATAAAGCAAAACTGCCTTCTTTTTGCGCTTTTTGTTCTGTAACCAGTTAATGAATTCAGTTTTTGCGAGCTCGTTGCCTACAACATCTGAAATCTTTTTTGGGCGATACTTTTCTACCCATAAAAGATCAGTCTTCAATTACGTTCCCCTTTTAGTTTCCAAACTTTGAGAATTGAGCAAGTAATGCGCTCAGTTGTATGTCGCTGTTTGCGCCTTGTGTCAGGCGGTAATCATATTCTCCGATGATGTCTGTTAGTTCCGCTTTTTGGCTGTCAGAGAGATGAGGAACTTTGATTAGTTCTCTTTGCATTTGGCGGACTATTTCTGATCCTGAAAAACCGTACTGTCCGATTAGGTCATACATCATTTTTCGTGCTTCTACAAAGTTGCCGCTGAGCGCTTTGTTAAGCATCATTTGCACCTGTCTTGGGCTTGCTTCACCAAACACTTGAAGAACAGTTTCCTCGTCTATGACGTCTTTCTGGTACGCGGCGGTGGTTTGTAATGCGTTGATTGCATGCCGTAAGTCCCCTTCAGAGTAGTCTACAATTCTTTCTGCGGCTTCATCCAACAATTTTAGATGTTCTTTGCTTGCAATTTTCTTGAGGTGTTCTACCATTGCAGTTTTGTCTAGTTTTGAAAAACGAAATATGGCACAGCGACTTTGAATTGGTTCTATAATCTTGTTGGAATAGTTACAAATCAGGATGAATCGACTTGTTCGAGAACTGGTTTCCATTATTCTTCTAAGTGCAGTTTGTGCAGGTCCAGTCATTTGGTCGCTTTCATCCAGTATTATGAGAGAAAATGGTGCGTCTCCAAAACCGGTTCGAGCGTAACGCGAGAAATCTTTGATTCGGTCTCGTACCGTGTTGATTCCGCGTTCATCAGATGCGTTCAATTCTAGTGTAAATGATTTCCATTTTTCTCCATACAGTTCGCGGGCAATACACAGGGCAACAGTTGTTTTTCCAGTTCCAGGTATTCCTGCTAAAAGTAGATGTGGCATTGAGTGTGGATTTTTTAGAAAAGCTTTCAGGCTTGCCACAACATTATTGAGATCAACAATTTCATCAAGTGTCTTTGGGCGATATTTTTCAACCCACATAATATCCTCATTGACAGACATAACTAATGCTCCAGTAACCGTGGACAAGTAACGTGCCATTTAACTATAAAGTGTTTTTCTATACGCGCTCTCAATAACGGTACAACCTTGAAATAGATAGAAACAATCATTCTCCGAAAGATTTTCTGTTTCCAGATATCATTTTTTTATTTTGCGAAGCCGTAGGTTCCAACTTTTTTGTTTAGGTTCCAGTATTCACCGAGGTTGTAAACAAATGGGTCAGCTTTAGTGAAATCAATATGACCATTTTTATCCAGAACTACCTCGTCAACATGGACTTGAACAATTTCTCCGATAAATAGGTCATGTGCACCCAACGAAACAATCTCTTTTAGTTTGCATTCTAGGTTTACTGGACACTCTTGAATAAGTGGCGCTTTGACTATGTCCGCTTTTTCTGCAGTTAACCCAGTTTTGGCGAATTTGTCTACTTTTTTCCCTGATTTCATCCCGCAATAGTCGCTTTCTTTGATAATTTTTGTTGAAGGAATGTTTACAACAAATTCTTTGGTTTCCGAAATCAAGCCATGCGAATATCTTGACGGTCTGATACCTAATCCTACCATTGGCGGCTCAGAGCACACTGTTCCAGCCCACGCCAAAGTGATAATGTTAGGTTTTCCCATCGAATCTACACATGTTACAAGAACAACTGGGCACGTAAACAACGCAGTATAAGGACTCTGTTTAACTTTCATAAAACATCCCATAACAATGATACCCAAATACCCAAATTAAACATTTAGACAGCTAACCACAAAATAGCCAAACTACATTATAACCCAACTGTTAACGGCTAAATTTAGTCCTAAAAGTTGAAAAAATCGACGGGTTATCCATGATTGTTTTGTAATTTTTCGTTTAATTATAGTTTTATACCTGTCTGCCACATTGTTGTTGGGGCGGAACCTCTGCCAAAGGAATGTTGAGATTGTCCACTGACCCTGTGAAAGCCATTAAAGACGCTGATTTCGTCTTTGAAAACATGCCTGTTAAGGTAGTGGCAAACAGGAACAGCCCCGAAATTGAGCTTCCCGGAATAAAAGTTGGACCTTTCAAAGAGGGAAAAGAGTATGAGGTCAGATTGTGGATTGCAACCGAACTGAAAAAGGCGGGAATAGCTCGTATCCGCATGGAAGACCCCCTCACTTTGATGATGTTAAACAAGATTCACTGGAAAGAACGCGTTCAAACTTCCCAGAAACTCACATCTCTTCCCGAAAACTTTTATCCTAAACTTCGACGTTTTCTCCAAGACCTAAATGATGAAGCCATAAAGAAGCCAGAGAAAAGAAGCGATGTTGACAAGGCAATAAACTTGTCTAAGGACATAATCAGGATGAGGTTGAAAAAGATAATTTCTTTGGCTTCTTCAGGAGATAAAACCTCAGAGATCCGTCATGGCTTAACAAAAGAAGAAACTGATGTTTATGGTAGTTTGCACAAGATTATTAGTGAGTGGCATGATGAGATTCTGAAAACGCAGGGAGAAGAAAGAACATGACCGAAGAATCTTTGACAGCAGATCCTGAAACTCTTTTTCTGGATTTTTTCAAGAATGAAAAATACCGTGAACGACTCTCTGTTATGGCAATTTCTGGACAAAAATCGTTCACTGTAGACTTTGAGGAGCTCCTGGCGTCTGAACCTAAACTTGCCCAGCAGCTAATGGACAAACCCGACGAGTTCCTAGAATATGCAAACCGAGCAGCAAAAGCACAACTGCAAATAGAGGAAACAGAATACTCCGAAGAAATCCAGAACGTCACAGTTCGGTTCCGTGGACTACCTGAAGCCACGCCTTTGCGAATTCTGGGCTCAAAACATATCGGAAAACTTGTCATGCTAGAGGGCATTGTTGTGCGCGCCAGCCCCGCCCGACCAATGGTCATGGAAGCAGCATTTAAATGCAAATGGTGTGGTGCAATGTCTAATGTTACTCAATCGGGTCCATTTTTGACAGCACCACCTGCGTGTAGTGCGCCTGAGTGTAGAAGAAAAAGTTCTTTTGATTTTATCCAAGAAGAGTCCACATTTATTGATACTCAGGATGTTCGTATTCAGGAGCGCCCAGAGGATCTTCCTCCGGGTCAGCTTCCAAGATGGCTAGATATCAAACTTCTTGAAAGAGACCTTGTAGATTCTGCAAGACCAGGAGATCATGTTGCTGTTGTTGGAGTTACGCGTGCGGTTGCGGCGCGGCTTCCTAAGGTTGGGCAGCTTCGTTCATTCAGGTTGCATCTGGACACTAACCATATTGATGTGGAAAGTAAAGAGCCAGAGAAGGTTCTTATTTCTCCAGAAGAGGAAAAACAGATTCTTGAACTGTCAAAGGATCCTGAAATTCATAATAAGATTATTCATTCTTTGGCGCCGTCCGTGTATGGATATGAGCACATCAAAGAGGCTATCATGTATCTTCTCTTTGGTGGAACCGCAAAACATTTTCCAGATATCACTATCCGTGGAAATCTTAACGTTCTGATGCTGGGAGATCCCGGAACAGCCAAATCTCAGCTACTTCAGTACGTGTCTAAGATTGCGCCTCGTGGCTTGTATACTTCTGGTCGTGGAACCACTGCTGCAGGATTGACTGCTGCTGTTCTTCGTGACAAGGCAGGCGGCATGACTCTTGAAGCCGGAGCACTCGTATTAGCTGATCAGGGTGTGGCTGCCATAGACGAGATGGACAAGATGCGAACAGAAGACCGAGTAGCCATTCACGAGGTAATGGAGCAGCATACTGTTTCGATAGCTAAGGGTGGTATCGTAGCAACTTTGAATGCCAGAACATCTATTTTGGCTGCGGCTAACCCAACACTGGGCAGATATGACCCATACAGGACAGTTGGGGAGAATATTTCGCTTCCAGTTACTATCCTTTCAAGGTTTGACCTGATTTTCGTTTTAAGGGATGTTCCTGAAAGGACCAAAGACGAACTGATGACTGAACACATCCTTGACCTTCACAGGCGAGGAATAGTTCCAACTGAAGCTCCTATAGAGGCTGATCTTTTCCGAAAATATGTCAGCTACGCCAAGAATGTGAAACCGCAGCTTACAAGGGAGGCTTTGGATTCTTTGAAGGAGTTTTATTTGCGTATGCGTTCTGCCAGCGAGACTGAGGGTACTCCTGTTGCTATTACTGCTCGTCAGTTGGAGTCTTTGGTTCGTTTGGCTGAGGCTAGGGCTCGTGTTGCTCTTAGGGAGAACGTTACTCTTGAGGATGCGGAGCGGGCTGTTGAGATTATGAAGATTTCTCTGGAGCAGGTTGGAATTGACATGTCGTCTCAGAAATTTGATATTGACATCATTATGACAGGCAAGCCCAAGAGTTTGCGTGACAGGCTCTCCATAATCTTGGGAGTCATTACCAGTATGGAAAAGGAGACGGGAATGGTAGACAAAGAGCGACTAGTGGAGAGGTTGCAAACAGAGTATGACATACTTGCTGGAGAGGCAGAGCGTCTTATTGGGCAGATGCTAAAAGAGGGAACACTTTTTGCGCCACGGGACGGTTTCCTAAAGAAGACATGAGCTAAAGGGCAACTACATTGAAGATTGAAACGCTACCACTGCAAGATTCTGTAAAACAGGTATTAACAAACCAGGGGATGGTTGACCTGTATCCGCCACAGGAAGAAGCAATCCATGCAGGTGCCTTGGAAGGAAAAAATCTTGTTTTGGCCAGTCCCACTGCCTCGGGCAAGACGCTTGTTGCAGAGCTTTGTGCGCTTAAGCATGTGCTGGAGCGTGATGGCAAGGTTCTGTATTTGTCTCCTTTGCGGGCTTTGGCTAGTGAAAAGTTTGAGGAATTCCAGAAATACACAAAAATACGCAAAGCGAACGGTAGACGAGTTAGTGTTGGCGTTAGCACAGGAGACTATGACAGCAGTGACCCGTGGATGGGAAAACATGACATCATAATTACCACGAACGAGAAAGCTGACTCATTATTGAGACATAGGGCAAAATGGGTTAACGATGTTTCATTGGTGGTTGCGGATGAGGTGCATCTTCTTAATGATGCTGACCGTGGACCAACTCTTGAGGTTGTGTTGGCGCGTCTTATGCAGGTTAATCCTGATGTGCAGCTTCTGGTTTTGAGTGCGACAATAAAGAATGTTGGCGAGCTTGCGGAGTGGCTTAAGGCAATCTCTGTTACAACAGAATGGAGACCAGTAACCCTAAGAGAGGGCGTAATAGTTCATGATGAAATCCTCTTCAAGGACGGCGGCACACTTGAAATAGAAAACAGCGCCAAAGACCCAACATTAAACATGGCAGTCTACACAGTAAAATCAGGAAGCCAAGCATTAGCGTTTGCAGGAACCAGAAGAAACTCGATAAGTTTGGCAAAGAAAGTCTCAACGAAGATTAAGCCGCTGCTTTCTAAGCCTATGAAGCGTTCGTTGAAGCAGTTGTCTGAGCAGATTCTTGCAACAGGGGAGCGTACAAGGCTTGGCGAGCAGCTGGCAGAGGTTGTTAGTGGCGGTGCAGCTTTTCATCATGCAGGGCTAAGTGGCGGTCACAGAAAGATTGTTGAGGATTCGTTCAGGGATGGCAGAATCAAGGTTTTGACCGCAACTCCGACATTGGCGATTGGAATGAATCTTCCAGCCAGAGTGGTCATCATCAACGAGTACAGAAGGTATGAGTCTGGTTATGGCTATTATCCGATTCCTGTTCTTGAGTATAAGCAGATGGCAGGACGCGCAGGAAGACCTCGGTACGATAAGGTTGGCGATGCCATACTGGTAGCCAAGACCGAGGATGAACGGGACTATTTGATGGACAACTATATTCTTGCTGAAACAGAAAAAATATGGTCCAAGCTGGCTGTTGAGCGGATACTTAGGTCTCATGTTTTGGCTACTGTTGCCTCAGATTTTGCTCACACAGAACAGGGAATCTACGACTTTTTCGGAAAAACATTCTATGCATACCAGTATGACCCTCGGGCAATAAAGGGAGTTATACAGAAAAGCTTGGGCTTCCTTTTCACAGAAAAAATGATTGAACCAGTTGGAAATAAGATTGAAGCCACACGGTTTGGGCGAAGAGTCTCTGAACTCTACATCGACCCCCTAACTGGAGTTACCATAAGAGATGGTCTTACAAACCGTGCAAGCCACCTAACTGACATCAGTTTTCTTCAGATGATCGCCAGAACACCTGACATGTTCCCCAAGCTACGTCCATACTCCAATGAAATGGACAACCTGCAGTTCTTTATTGAGGACCATCAGGACGAGTTCATGTTTGACCTTCCCGACCCGTGGATAGACAGAATAGCGTTTGAAGAGTTTCTTGGAGAAGCAAAAATGGCTTGGGTGCTCAAATCGTGGATGGACGAAACCAGCGAGGATCATATGATTGAAAAGTTCAGGGTTCAGCCCGGAGACCTTTACCGCCTTATTTCTACAGCTAAGTGGCTTGTCCATGCATCACATGAGCTGGCTTCATTGTTTAAGCACAAGGATTTGCTGCAGAATTTGGCTAGGCTGACAGTTAGGATAGAGAAGGGAGTTAAGCCTGAGTTGCTTCCGTTGGCTTCGCTTAAGGGTGTTGGAAGAGCCCGTGCCCGTATACTTTTTGATTCTGGACTCAGAAGTGTTGATGACCTGAAACGGGCGCCGCTTCCGAAGTTGACAGGGTTGCCGTTGATTGGTCCAAGGTTGGCTCAGAAGATTAAGGAGCAGGTAGGCGGCTACGTCAAGGAGCAGGAGTGGCAGAGCCTGAAAAAGAGGAAGGATACGGAGAAGCAGAGGGCTCTTACAGACTTTTAATCTGATTTAGCAACTGGTCAAGTTTTCTTGACTACTGTTGGTCAAGGTTTCTTTACAAAAACCCTTTTCATTAATTCTAAACAGGTAAATTAGCAGCAAATAGTAACCACGAGCAGAACTAACATGAAAAACAATGTAATCATGTGGGCTTTGGTCTTGTTTCTTGTGTTCATAATACTGGTGCCTGTGGCTTTGGCGACTGAGCAAACTGTGGATGAAGTGCCTTATGGTGTGCACATTTTAGAGGATGGTTCTGTTGACCCTGCTGATTCTCCGATTAGCATGGAGGGGGATGTTTACACTTTAACTGGTGACATTAAGTTTTCTATTGTTATTGAGAAGGATAACATAACAGTTGACGGCGCAGGGTATACCCTGTTTGGCAGGGTGGGACAGTATAATGGCGGCGTTGCGTTAGATTATAGGCATGGCGTAACTGTCAAAAACCTTGTTGTAAGAGACACTTACCGTGGCTTTGACCTAACATTTGCCGACGACAACACCATTGTTGGAAACACTGTAATTAACTCTGCAAAAGCCATCTACTTCTGGTGGTCATGGAGAAACAACGTCACCAACAACACGATTACAAAAGCAGAATATGCAATCGAGTTTTTCTTGTCTCCAAACTACTGGTCCCAAGATAACATCGTCACAAAGAATGTGGTAACAGATTCTGAAATAGGAATCAGCCTGATGGAATCAAACAACACCTTCGCTGACAACACCATAAGCACTTCGAATATAGGCGTTTCCGTTTCCGGTTACCAGAACGTGTTCCGAAACAACACAATCAACAGTGAAGGAATCGGCTTCAGAGACACAGGCTTCAATAACATTGTTGACGAGACAAATCTGGTTAACGGCAAACCAATAATTTACTGGATACGTCAACAAGACAAAACCGTACCCTCAAGTGCAGGTCAGGTGTTCCTCTCTAATTGTAAAAACGTGACCGCCCAGAACCTGAATGTAACTGGAATTACTTTGTCATCATCAACTGATTGCATGATTGTCGGAAACACGATAATTGATGGAAGGTCGGGCATTCAGATGATTGATTCTTCAAACAATTTCGTTGCTGGCAATATAGTTGTTGATGGCTGGTTTGGTCTTGAAGTCACCAGCTGTGAGAACAACGAAATCGTTGGAAACAGTTTTAGCAATAATAGCTACTATGGTGTTTTGCTCACTAAATCACACTACAATATCATCAAGCAGAATGTTGTGGCAGATAATGGGTTTGGAAATGAGTTCGAGTCTATTCCTTTTGAGGACTATTATGGTGATGTCTTTGGGGTCAAACTCTTGCATTCATGCAACAACCTTTTTGTCGAAAACAATGTAACAGGCAACAACCAGTATGGTATACGGGTTCTTGGTACACAGCACGACAATGTGATTTACTGTAACAACTTCATTGACAACAAGGTGACGGGTCTTCAGGTTTCCATGCTTGGAGCATCAGCAAACACAATTGCCAACCATAGCATATGGGACAACGGAACAGTCGGCAACTACTGGAGCGACTACCTGACCAGATATCCCAATGCCTCTGAAATGGACAACACAGGAGTAGGAGACACGCCATTTTACATTAACCCAAACAACATCGACAACTATCCACTGATGGAACCAGCCAAAATCCCAGAATTTCCCACATGGATTATACTACCAATATTCGTGAGTGCAACATTATCTGGTTTAGTTGCCAAAAAGAAGCTGACTTCACATTCAAAAGGGCAAGGCTAGTCTTGTAGTCCTCGTGCCTTTCTTTCCTTTAGTGTTTTTTGTATTACTAGCTCAACTTGTTTGGGGGCAGTACCCAGATAGTTTTGTGGATTCGTTACGTTCTCGATTTCTTCTTTTGATAGCAGTTTTGTGACTGTGTTGTTTTCTGCTAGGGCATCTTTGAATGGGCGTTCTTCGTTGTGGCTTTTTATTGCCATTTCACGGACAAGCTCGTGGGCTTTTTGCCGTCCCAGTCCCTTCTTTGCTAGGTCAAGCATGACTGCTTCGGACATCATTCGTCCCTGTGTTATGTCCATATTTTTTCTCATCCGCTCTTCATCAACATGCAATCCCTTCAAAACACGAATCATCAGTATCATCATGTAATCGATTAGAATGCACTCTTCAGGAATCACAAACCGCTCACATGAAGACTGTGTCAGGTCACGTTCATGCCAAGTAATAATATTCTCCAGCGCAGGCGAAATAAGACCTCTCATCACTTTTGCCAATCCGCAGATTCTTTCACTAATCATAGGATTGCGCTTATGGGGCATTGTGGAGCTTCCAACCTGCTTTTTCTGCTCAAAAGCCTCAAACGCTTCCGCAATCTCTGGTCTCTGCAGTTCCCGAACTTCTGATGCCATGTTTTCTAGTGTGCAGGCAAGCATAACCAAAACAGAGGTTAATTCGGCGTAGCGGTCTCTTTGAACAATCTGAGTAGAAATGTCCGATGCCTGTATTCCTAGTCTTTTCATAACAAGCTTCTGTATTTCAAGAGCCTTTGGTCCCAAACCAGCCTGCGTTCCAACTGCGCCACTCATCTTACCGACCAATAATCGTTGTTTGCAGTCATTTAGTCGCTGTATATGTCTTGCAACTTCTCTTGTCCAAACTGCAACCTTGAAACCAAAAGTTGTCGGCAATGCATGTTGTCCGTGGCTTCTTCCCATGGTTATAGTCATTTTGTGCATTTCTGCCCTAGACAAAAGAACAGCTTCTAGCTCGTTTAGTCGCCCTTCGATGATGTTTACGGCTTCTTTTAGCTGCAGAGTCGTTGCGGTGTCTAGCATGTCTGAGCTTGTTGCCCCCAAGTGGACGTATTGTCCTGCTGAGCCGCTGACTTCGGCTAGTGCCCTGACCAGTGCCATGACGTCGTGTCGGATTTCGTTTTCGATTTCTTTTACTCTTTTTAGTTTGACGCATTTTGTGTTTGCTTTTCGTATGATTCGGCTGGCAGATATTTCTGGGATGTTGCCTACTTGACTGTGCGCCCAAGCCAGTGCTGCCTCTACGTCAAGCATTTTTTGTAGTCTGTTTTCTTCGTCAAAGATTTGTCTCATTTCAGGCGAGCCATAACGGCCTGTGTCAATTGGAAGAATAGGCAAACTTGTGTCCTCCGGAAACGATACATTAATGATTGAACTAACCTTTACCAGTTTCGCCTAAAAATTATACGATAACTGGAGGGGCACAATCGATGGGAGCACTAGTTGCAGCTGTTAGCAAGAAGAAACAAAACATCATACCCACAGTAGCTACGATGCAACAGGAGCTGGCGCATAGGGGAAATGATGGCTATGGAATATCAACCTACAACATCATAAACAGTGGTCATACACTGGAAAAACTCGACACAAACATTGATGCGTCTGTTGCTTTGGGTCACAACCTATCATATATTCTGCCAAAAGACATGCAGCAGCCAGTTCAGGGCAACAACTTCACAGCAGTGTTCGAAGGCAGATTCTATCCATCTCCGAATCCTCCCGAAATGTCTGAAGCACAACAAACCGTGAAACTCCTTAAGGCTAATCCACTACAAAACATTGACAGTATTCTCCAAAAAAGGGAAGGCTCCTACGTTTTCGCCATCGCACAACAAAACAGAATAGTTGCAGGCAGGGACTTCTTTGGAGCCACACCACTCTACTACGGAGAAAACGAAACATTTTGTGCAGTTGCTTCTGAACAAAAAGCCCTCTGGAAGATCGGAATAACAGAAACATATTCGTTTCCCCCAGGACAACTAGGGATAATCACTGAGCGTGGCTTTTCTTTTCACCCAGTCAAAGAACTTAGGTCTCCGCCTAAAGAAAAGATTAACATAGAGACAGCAACACGTGCTTTGCAGCTTCTGCTTTTGGATGCAACCCGTAAACAGGTTTCAGATATTGAATCTGCGGCTGTAGCCTTTTCTGGGGGCGTAGACAGCAGCGTTGTTGCGGCGCTGGCAAAGCATGTGGGAATAGATGTTCAGCTAATCTCGGTTGGACTTGAAGATCAGAAAGAGGTGATGTTTACTGAAGAGGCTGCAGAGGCGCTGGATTTGCCAATTCATGTCCAGACATACAAACTAGATGAGCTGGAAGAAACCTTGACTAAGGTGCTTTGGCTAACTGAAGAAACCAACCCAGTAAACGCCTGCATAGCTGTTCCATTCTTTTGGCTGGCAGAAACAGCAAAAAAACTGGGGCACCCAATCCTGATGGCTGGACAGGGAGCCGACGAACTCTTCGGAGGATACCAAAGATACCTCACAGAATACCAAAAAGATGGCGTAGAAGCGGTAGAGCAGAGAATGTTTTTTGACGTCAAAAACGCGTACAGCGCAAACTTTCAAAGAGACAACCAAGTCTGCTCATACCACAAAATAGAGCTCAGGCTACCATTCATTGACAGGTCAGTCGTAGACTTTGCCTTACGGCTGCCTTTCCGCTTCAAAATCAACTCAACAGAAGACAAGCTACGAAAACATATCCTACGAAAAGTTGCACAAGACATAGACATTCCCAGCCTAATGGCAAACAAACCCAAAAAAGCAGTCCAATACACAACAGGAGTAACAAAAGCACTCCAACAACTTGCAAAAAACAACAACCAAACACTACGAGAATACATCAAACAAAAATACAACACAGTCTACCCAACACAAGACAGCAACTAAAACAAAGCTCAAACCGCAAAAATTCACACTTATGTGCTTCATATTTGGAGACTATTAGGATCCTAATAGCAGTTCATTGTTGAAAAATAGCTTTTTTCAGGAATTTGCAACGCTGCACACTTTTCCGAAAAATATTCACAGCTACATAGTAGAACAGAATGGTTAGAAGCTGGCTGGTGTTATGGCGCTATTTTTTTACTACAAGCACGTCGCAGTTTGCTTTGGTGACTACCTGTTTTGAGACGCTTCCCATGATGAATGCTGCTGCGCTGCCTAATCCTCTGCTGCCAACGACTATTAGGTCAACTTTTTCTTGGTCTGCAGTTTCAACCAATGCTCGTGAAGGATTGGAGCCAAGAATAGATGACAGTTCGCAGTCGATTTGTTCTTCGTCCAGAAGCTGCTGTGCTTTCATCTGAATTTTGGAGGCATCATCTTCTTTGCCCTGCTTGTAGACAGTTATGACCTTTACGTGTCCAGAGAACTTTTTTGCGATGCTGATTGCTTCCACCAGTGCCCATGTAGAATAATCGGAGCCGTCCAAGCCTACTAGAATTTTCATTTTTTCTTTCATCAGTTTAACCCCACAACTTACTCATACTGTATGCTGAGATTGTTATTAACCATGTAGACCGTAACCATGTTTTAATTTTTTCCATCGTCCTTGGCATCCATAAGCCCAGGATTCCTCTTTATGCCCCTAGCCAAGACAGGCGGAAGAATAAGAGTCGTAATCAGGCTCATCGACACCAGCGCCGAAAAGATTTCAGGAGAAATCAAGCCATACTGAATAGCTATCAACGCAATTACCAGCTCAGCGGCACCTCGGGAGTTCATTCCCCAGCCCACATAATAGAGTTGCTTCCAACTTAAACTAGAAACTGGCTTGACAATCAAAGTTCCCACAATCTTTCCTATTGACGCAATCAGCACAGTGACGACTACCATGGGTATGTTAGCAAGAAATGTGTTAATGTCAAATGTCAGTCCAACATTCACAAAGAAGAACGGAACAACAAAGCCCATCGCAATAAGCTTGATAACATTCAGCAGCTCTGTTCTGCGCTTCTGGCTAATCTTTCTCATAGAAGCCTGCAACAGAAAACCACCAAGAATGGCACCAATCAGGTAGCCCACATTCAAGGACTCCGATAGCGCTGCAAGAACTAGTATGAAAATAAGCACAATAGAGAACAATCCAGTTCCTTCATCTTCTTGCCTTTTGTCTAGATGCTGCAAAACTTTCGAAATTATCTTAAACGCAATAAAAGCAATCGCCAAAAATGCAATCATTTCTAGAGGAACCGCTGCCAAATCCATTAGGCTTCCGCCTTTTGCCAAAATTACGACCAAAGCCAAGAACAATACCTCGAAGATGTCGTCTATTGCGCCTGCGGCAAGCATTATTGCTCCGAGTCTGGTGTTTAGGACGTTGAAGTCCATGAGCACTTTGACGTTTGTTCCTTCGGATGTGACCATTAGTGCGCCGCCAAAAATTATTCCTGCCATGGAGCCGTATTCGGGGAAGAATGTTGTTATAAACACAAAACCAAGAGCAAACGGAATTAGAGCAGAGCAGATTGATATCAGGATTGAGTCGCGTGAAGTTTCTTTTATTTTTTCGATTTCGATTTCTAGTCCTGCCAAGAACAGGAGAAGAAGTATTCCAAGTGTTGCCAAGAAGTCGATTATTACAAGTGCTGAGCCTTCGCCAAAAAGTGTCTCTTTGATGATTGGAATTCCAAACATTAGACCAGCAAGAATTTGACCAACAACAGAGGGCAAGCCAATTCTTTTGAACATCTCTCCGAGAATGAATGCGGCGATTAAAATGATTGGTACAATTGCTAATATTTCCACTTTTTATTCACCAATATTTCCACTTTGTGAGATGTTTGTTTCTCCTTGGTGCACATTTTGAAGTCGTGTTTTATGGTCGAAGGTAAGGCATGTGATTTAAGTTTTTCGTATAACTATTTATGTGAGAATCAACCGATTAAACAAAACTAAAACAATTTAAATTAGCTGGGTAGAATGACATGTCTGAGACACGAAAAATCCAAAAAATCGGCAACACACTTTACATCTCCATTCCAAAATTATGGACAACTGATCTGAACCTAAAACATGGAGAAAAAATCACCCTAGTCCCACACCAAGATGGTTCAATCTCAATTTACCCAAAAACAGAAGATACACACCAAAGAGAAATAACACTGAACATAACAAGCAAAAGTTCAACACAATCTCTCAAACGAGGAATAATCGCAGCATATCTAGACGGCTTTGACAAAATTGAACTTAAAACAGAAACAGCATTAACTGAAGAACAGCATGAATACATCCGAGACACCATCAATTGTCTTTTTGGTTTGGAACTGATCGAAGTAACAGGAAACAGAATAGTGATTGTGTGTTTACTCAAACAAACAATGCCCGTCAACAAGGCAATAACTCGAATCCACAACGTAATCCTGTCAATGTTTGATGACACAATTTCTGCCATCGAAACACAGAACATCGACCTAATCAAGGGCTTAACTCGAAGAACACGAGACATCAAAAGACTATTCTTGGTCACAAACCGCCTTCTCAGAAGCGCCATACTATTTCCAACACCATCCCAAAATGACGGTATCACATTGATAGATTGTGTAGACTATCTGCAAATTCTCCATGCAACATCAGAAGTAACTAGTAACCTAAACAAACTCGGAGAAACAATCAACTCACTAATCGATTCAAAGCTGCCTTCACCTATCCTGAAAAATCTTATTGAAACCAGCACCACAATCAAGCAAATGTATGACAGCTCCATTCAAGCACTTCTATCAAAAGACATACCCTTAGCAAACAAAATATTGGATACCTCGCTTGACCTCGAAAAACTGTGGAACCTTTGCCTAAAAGCAAATAAAGAATCAAAAATTTCCAGCGTAACACTAGCAGACCTACGCTTAATTATCGACAGCCTTGAACAAACAAAAAAGCACACCCACGAAATAGCCAACATCTCAATTGACCGTGCCGAAGCAGTCAACGCAAGAACATTCCCACGAGACCCCACTGCAAGCATCGCAAAAAAGAAACAAAAACCATAGAACAAAATGCTAGACATTTATTGTAATAAGATGCTTCTTCTGAATGTGCTTATGTCCACAGGCGCACTCAAAACCAACTATCTTGTCTCCCTTGATTACAGTCTTCCATTTCTTTGAACCGCATTGACTATGCTGTTTGTGAATTCTCCACAACGTTTCAGCCTCAGACTTCTTCAGGGGAACAACACGTTTTGCAGATAACAAAAACCATGCAATAGCAAAACCCAAACTAAGCCATATAGCAGGTATCAACACGCCAGAACTAAGCAGTGCTTCCAAGATTTGACTCATACCAAAAGCTTCGGAAAAATCTAATTTAAGTCGTATGAATCAGAAATATGGACAAACCCACACTAAAAAGCAGCCTTTTGATGAATCGTTCACAAATCATTCTATGAATTAAAATAACAACACATTGTTGAACAAATAGACTGTTCTCAGAAATCGTACAACTTTAAGGCGAAAAAAGTGCAAAACCTTATATTTTGAACGCTCAAAACATACTCCCGTTGATGAGTACAGGTCGTTTCAATCTTCTATCTCAGTCAACAAAATTGACTGAGATTCAAGGGATGACTCAAAGATTTCAACCGCTATCTGGTGTATACCAAAGTCGGTTCCAGCAAATGCAATTGGTATAGCTGTTGTAGCTGCATGCATCATCGGTGCAGTAGCCTACATCGCACTCAGAAGAAGAAAATAACTCTCTTCTTCCCCTTTTTTGTGAAAACAACAACTATTCTGCAATTGTATATGAAAACTATTTTTTGCGAAACAGCGTTATAATGAATTATTTTATAAGGATAAAATCTAGTTATTTAGTTAATAAATTTCGTCGGGGTGGGAATAAAGTTGAAAACATATGGTTTTATTGTATTGAATTTTGAAAAGTTTTGGAAAAGGCTCTGTAGTCAAAACAGGGCAGGCAAAACCAATCACTCTTTTGTTCGCAGAGGTGTGGCTGGACCAAAAAACACTACAAAACTATTCTTTTACGTAACATATCCACAAAAGAGTATCCAAGGGTGTGCGGATTTCGTTGAACGTATCAATGGAGATGCCAGGGAATTGTGGAAAACTTTTGGACACGAATCTCTCCTAAACACATATGAAGAATATCAAGAGTTTCTGCAGGGCAGAACAAAATCCACATTCATCAGATTCAAAAACCTCAAAGAATTCTCAAATCCGGTGTCAACAGACGTATGGCAAAAAATTATCGGAAAAAAGAGAATGCCACAAATAGGCACATATATAACAGAAAAAATGGCACACCAACTTTTAGTAGAGGGCGGTGTAAAGCCTGGACCTAATTTGGCTCAAAAGAGTTTGTGACAGCCAGATGGCTTGGAGAAAACACAACATATACTGCGCTAGCCTGTAGCGGTTGAAATGCAACAGTTGTTTCTGGTAAGAAATGTATAAAGGCGTCTGGGAGTTACTGTATGTTGAAGTGTTTAATGTGACGCGTGTCAGAGTTCAGAAGATTGAATCCGTCAAAGACCCTGAAGGCAACCTTGGCAAACGTATCGAACTAATCGAGGACCGGGTTATTCCCAGATTTGCCGTTAGACCCGCAACAGAAGAAGCAAGGATGGTTCAAGAAGTCATGAAAAGCTTACAGCAGCAGCTTCCAGTTCTTGCGACACAAACTACCCAGTTTGCTCTTCCAAAAATGATCTTGTTTCTGACCGAGAGCGAATATGAACGGCTTGGAATAAATTTTGATGTAAACCAGATCTACGAACTGGAGCTTTTTGGTCAGTCCATAAGCTTCAAAAAAGCAACTTAGCTGAGCACATGTTTTTGCGTGCAGTTTTCATTTTTTAGGTAGTTTGTTGTTAGTTTCATTTGGTTGAGTAGAGCATGCAAACTGGGGCTCACGTTTTTGTCAGCGGCAGAGTTCAAGGCGTATTTTTCAGGGTAGAGACCAGACGTGAAGCCATTAAACGAGATGTTGTGGGCTGGGTTCAAAACACATCTGATGGTAGAGTTGAAGCGGTTTTTGAGGGCGAAAAAGAAGACGTGGAAGAAATGGTTGATTTCTGTAGACGTGGACCGCCTAGTGCTCATGTTACGGATGTGGATGTGCAATGGGGCAACTATTCGGGTTCATTTGAGGGTTTTAGAATTCGTTATACTGACTGATAGATTGTTCCTAGTTGTCTAAACTGTTAAGTTAAAAGGAGGATGGGGGACTTGGCGCATGCGCGCGTATGCACCGTCGATCGCTCAAGGAGAGGGTAATCTCTTGGCGAATGGAGAACAGGGGTATTTTCTCGGTGTCCCCTCACCATCCATCAAAATCGACAAAAAGCATACTAGGATATAAACTTATTGTAATTGGAATCCGTATTTTCTGTTTTTGACACACACTTTTTCTTAACATATTGTTGTTTTTTGCGTTGTTTGTGTTTATTTTTGTTGTTTTTAGTTGGGTTGTTGACTGTTGATGTTTTCGCGTTTTTCTTTTTCTTGTTTTATCGCTGACACGTATTCTGTGAATGTGAGGTCGTGTATGCTTGGATAGTTTTTGATTGTGTATCTGACTTTGTTGAAGAGTTTTTTCATTATCTGTATCTCTATTATTTTTGAGCCTGTTCCGAAGATGTTCTCGAGAGCTTTTGAGAAGTCTTCAATTCTGCATGGTATGTCTTGGGCATCTATTTTGAACGTTTTCTCAAGATAGGTGTATATTACCTGTTTTGCTGATTCCCCGATTAGTGAGAGTCCTTCGTCTATTGCTTCTAGAAGGATTTTTTCGAATTTTGCTGGTTTTTTGTTTGTGCTGTGATTTGTGTCCTTTTGTGGTTTGAAGATTGTTGCTATTTTGTGCGGTAGTTGTGTTGTCTTTGTTGGGTTTGTGCGTAGGTACGTTTTGTATAAGTACCAGTTTGTTGTGAATGTTGGTGTGTCTTTTTCTTGTTCTGTTGTACTGTTGTTTTGTTCCATTGTTCTACCCTAAAACATATAGCATATCTTATCACTTAATATACCATATTTCATTGTGGAATATACTACAAAAACAGAAATATGTACATAAAAGTACATATCATAAACCACGGAAAACAGCAAGAATACCCTAAAATAAGGGAAATTATATCTAAACCAACCCAAAGGAGCAACAAACTTGCCAACAATACTAGTAACCAACGACGACGGAATCAAGTCCATCGGATTATCAGTCCTCACAAAGCAGCTAAAAAAACTGGGAGATGTAATAGTTGTCACCCCAGGTGACGAGAGAAGTGGTGTGGGCAAATCTATCAGCATAGGTCAGGTTAACGTATCTGAAGTTGATTTTGATGAAGGAATTAAGGCGTATGCTACGACTGGTACTCCTGCGGATTCGTTTTTGTTGGCTGTTAACAAGATTCTGAAATGTATGCCAGATTTGCTCGTGTCTGGGATTAATATTGGTCCAAACTTGGGTATAGATGACCTGTTGACTTCGGGTACTATCGGGGCGGCTTTTGAGGCTGCTATTCGTCATGTGCCTGCTGTTGCGGTTTCGTATTGTGTGTCTGAGATTAATGATAAGACATACGGGAAGGATACTATTCCTGTGGATGATTTGGAGTTAGCGGCGTCTATGGGCTATAAGGCTGCCAAGTTTGTGTTAGAGCAGGGGATGCCGTCTGATGTGGACATTGTTTCGATCAATGTACCTGAGGGCGCTGACCATGAGAATGTGCAGCTTACGAGTTTGTGTTATGATGGTTATGGTGACATTCACACAGAAGTTGAGGATGGTTACGTGATCAAGAGCTGGGCGCTACGGCACTATCCGGATGGCGTTCATGGAACCGATATTCATGCAATCAAGACTGGGAACTGTATTTCTGTAACTCCTATCAAGTTGGGCTTTCTTCACAACACAGAAGTGATGAAGGATATGCTCGGTTCGTTGTCGGACGGCAGCTAGTTCCTGTTTCTAGTTTTTTGTGTCAGAGCGTTTTTGGTTATGATATATCTGTAGAGTTTGTTCTCCGACCTGTTTCCATGTGAAATATTTTAGCACTCTTTTGCGCCCATTTTTGCCCCAAGTTTTTGCCCTTTCTGGGTCTTTGAGCACTTCGTTTACTCCCCATGCTATGTCTGCAGCGTTTTCGCCGTTTACATGGATTCCGTTTTGGTCTGGTCCCGCGTTTATGACCTGTTCTCTGAAGCCTACTACGCCCCGTGCTCCCACTACGATCGGTTTTTCCATTGACATTGCTTCTAGGCTGACGATTCCAAAAGGCTCGTACACTGACGGAAAAATGCAGACATCAGATGCGGCATAGTGAAGGATTCTTTCTTCTTCGGGTACAAAATCGAAACGGCATATGACGTTGTTTTTTATTCCCAGTCGGTTCGCTGTTTCGTCGATGTCGTTTTGTTCCTCTCCCTTGCCTAGGATTACGAGTTTTGTGTTGGGGTGCTCTTTTAGAATGGTTGGCATTGCCTGAATCAGGTTTCTTACGCCTTTAACCCATGTTAGCCGTCCTAAGAAGAAAAGCATTTTTTCGTTGTCTTTTATGCCATATTTTTTGCGGATTTTTTGTGCATCCTCTTTTGTGTACTTGGCTGGGTTATAACGTTCTGGGTCTACGCCGTTCCAGACTACGCTTATTTTTTCTGCAGGCCAACCATGTTTTATGAGGTCTTCGCGCATTGCGTGGCTCACGGTTATTATGCGGTCTGCTGCAGTTGCCGTTGATGTTTCTAGGTGAGACACTACTGCGGAGCCTTGTCCGCCGCTTCTTCCAAATTCTGTGCTGTGGACATGAAATACTACCGGAATGTCTGTTTCGTTTTTGATTATTATCCCCGCTATGCCGCTTAGCCAGTCATGAACTGCCACAACATCAAATTTGTAGCCTTCTTTTTTGATTAAACTGTTGACATATTTTGCTGCACTTAGAATGTTGTAGATGAATATATCGTTGAATAGGCGGATGTTGGCGCCCCATTTTTGCAGGTCTTCGGTGACAAAAATTGGAAAAACGTTACTTGCATCAACAACGATGGGTCTGTGAACCTCTACACCATTCATTATTTCTCTTGTTTTAAGATTTCCAGAATTAAGTGTAAACACTGTAACGTCATGTCCCACCTCAATAAACTCTCGGGTTATGTATTCTGCATAAGTGCCTAAGCCACCCACAAGTTTCGGTGGATATTCCCAAACAAAAAAACAGATTCTCAAACAAAAAACCTCTACAGATAGTTAGGCACGGAATCTAATATTGTTTGTCTGCTCATATATTAAGTAAATCAAGTTTCTGTTGGGGTTACGATAGTCCTTGCACTGAAATGCTTGATCTTTGGTTAGGATAAAGCGATTATTATTCCACCTGTTGCTATAAGAGCTACGCCTAGCACCGTGGGTAATGTGAGTTTTTCACCCAAAAAAATGGCAGCAAAGATAATTGCAAATATTATGCTGAGCTTGTCGATGGGTACTACTTGAGAAACTTTTCCGTATTCCAGAGCCAAAAAGTAGAATATCCATGATGAAGCACCAGCTAAGCCCCCAATGAGTATGAAAAACAGAGCTTTTGAATCAAGAGTGGTTACTGTGTTCATTCTCCCTGTTACTACCATTAGAACAACGATTGCTCCAAACATTACTCCTGCTCGAACTCCAGTAGCAGTTATGGAATCCACATCTTGAAGACCAATTTTTGCAAATATTGCCACAAGGGCGGCAGTTATCGCAGAAAGTAGAGCATATATTAACCATTGCATACTCATTTTCATCATCATCCTGATAATTACTTATGATTGAGAGTTAAATTTTTCCTTGTCGCAGAATTTGGAGTTTTGGCATCTTAGTTGTATTTGGTTCTATTGTTTGCAGTTGTAATTTGTTCTATTTGATGGCAACTAGCACTTTAAACCATTTAAAACCATGTAAGGGGCGGACAGTAACTTTACTGAATTTTGCTTTAGTGCATAAATCGCTCCACTGTTTGAAGCTGATGCAGTATTCGCCGTCATTTAAGATGTGCTTCTTGCCGTTATCGTACATCCTGCTGAATGCTTCTGGTCCTCCTTCAGTTAAAGCGAGAACATATTCTTCCTTTAGCCACTCAAGCAATCTTAACAACCGATTTGGGTCAGTAATCTTTCCAGTTGTATCCATATCTATGTCTCCGAGAACAAATCTACCGCCAAGTTTCAAGATATCATGAATCTTTTCGATTGTAGGCAATTTGTTCTTCAGATGATGCAATGTAACTGTGGAAGCAACAACATCAAACGAATTTTCCTCAAAAATTAGGTCTGCTGCATCTTCAAGTTTAGTGGCAATCCTATCCGACAGACCTAGTTTCACAATTTTATCCCTAAATATTGAGAGCATTTCTTGCGAACTATCAATACCCATAATAGAGCAGTCTGCTTTTTTCAGAAACTTTAAAGATAGCAGTCCAGTCCCGCATCCGATGTCAAGCACCTTTTGTCCTTTTTTCACATCGGACAGCTCAACAACAAGGTTTAGCAGTTGATGATGTCTATCAATTTTGCCCAGCGTATTATCGTATTCATTTGCCCAATCTTTGAACCAGTCACTTGTATTTTGGTTTTGCATTTTTTAACACTACAGTTTGTAATTGATCTCGAAAGTATTGAGGTTCTAAAAGACAATTTGAATATAAAAATGTCATTCATGAATACAAACTTTGAAAAATAAAGAAAGATTGGGAAACCTGTGTTTCCCCAAGATTGGGATAAATAATCCGGTTGTTTGGGTTTACTCGATGACTTGAATTGCGCCTTCTGGGCATTGCATTTCGCATGCTCTACAGACGAGACAGTCCTCAATGTTTACGGCAACAGACTTTCCGTCTTTCATTTCGTAAACACCTACAGGGCAAGTGTCAACGCATGTTTCGCATCCAGTGCATTTATCAAGATCGATTTTGATTTCAACCATTAGATACTCAACTCCACTTTTAGATTTTAATCAAAATAAAGCAACCAAATAAAAACGTTTCCAAAAAAGGGAAACTAATCGCGGATTCTGAGAAGAACTCCGTCGATTGTTGCTTCAGCTTCATGAATTCGGTTTTCGTAATCTTCCAGAAGCTTTCCGTATGCTCCTTTGGAGATTTCTCCACGCTGGTATCGTGCTTTTACGCGTATAACATCCTTTTGTGCACCTTCAAGCTTTGCTTCAGCCACTTCGATTTCTCTCAGCAGACTAGCATATTTTGAGCCGCCAGACCTTATTGACTCGCTGATAGTGGAAAGATTTCTGGAGATTGCAGAAAGGCGTCCGTCAAGCATTCTTTTTCGGACTTTGTATCTGCGTCTTGAAACTTTTCCTTTTTGTAGCCTTTCTTCTAGTGCTTCAAGTTCTGAGCGAACTGTTTCTTTTTCTTCGTATGTGTCAACGAAAGTTTTGAGGTCTTTTGATGGGACCTGAACTGTTGTTGAGACAGAGGCTACTTTTGGTCCACCCCAGAAACAGTACACTACGGTTCCTACAATGGCGAGAAGCCCAACCCAGATGGTGGGATAGAAGCTTCCCCAGAATACGAGATACTTGTAGTCTACAGTAAAGCTTAGGTTCTGTTCTGATGTTACGTCAGAGAATTCAAAATTCAGAGTCTGCTGCATATCAGATTCTGTGACACTCGCTGATGTTGGACTTGAAGATTGCAGCTCAGAGCCTTTGGGAATTGTCACTGAGGTCATTAATTTGCCGATTGTAAAATTGAAGTTTTCGTAGAAAGTGAACTGGATAGTGTAGTCGACTCCATTTTGTTGGCTAACTACTTGGTCCCAAGGCAGGTAATAGTCTACGTAAATGGTTTCAAATTCTCCTGATGGAACCTCTGACCTAAAGGTTACGTTCATTATACCATTTTCTACGGATGATGCAATTGTGCCCATCTCGTCACGCACCATAAAGTCATAGGCTGCCTCTGGGACACCAAATGTTATTTCGCTTGCTCTAAATCCAGTGTTTGTGATAAGGTAACTATTAGTTACAAACAGGTTTCCAGTCTGATCCAGTATCATTTTTCGTTCGACTTTGGTGAACTCAAGTATGACTGTTGGGCGCTCAAATTGAGTAAAGGTGTAAGCTTGAGACAACTCTATATCGTATAGTTGATCGATAGAGTCGTCCGTTGAATTGTAAAGGTATATGCTGGCGAGTGTGGTTGGGTTAATTCCTTCGGCATAGATTTCTGTGCCATCTAATTCAAGGTCGACAACATGAATGCCCGCTTCAAGATACAAGGTTTTGTTATCTGAAACCACAACATATTCGTTGTTTGCGTTATAGAGTCCACCAGCATCAACTGTGTACGTTCCGGGAGTTGTGATGTTTACTTCCACTCCTATCTGCAGATAGTTGTAGTATCCATCGTCGTTAGTGTCTATGCCTTCGTCTGTTACTGTTCCAGTGAGACTCGACAAATTCTCGTCTTGAGCATAAACAGGAGCAAACTGTGCCATGAAAATCAATAAAGTTGAGATGATAAACAGAGAAACCATAGTTTTTGTCACAAATTTTTTGTGGCTGCCAATATTCTTCACATGAAACACCATCAGGAAATGATTCTTTTTGTGTTGGCGTAAGTATCGTAGATTACCTTTATTTACTTTTGCCAGAAAGACAAAAACCAATACTTAAACGGTAATGGCTAATCTAAAAAGAAATCTACAAAATGTCTGTAAAGAAGTTTTTAGAGACAAAAAAGAGGGAAGAAGAGAGTTATTTTCTTCTTCTAAGTGCTAGATAT
Source organism: Candidatus Bathyarchaeota archaeon (assembly GCA_963772765.1). GTDB lineage: Archaea > Thermoproteota > Bathyarchaeia > Bathyarchaeales > Bathyarchaeaceae > Bathyarchaeum. The sequence goes on from CAVYYP010000004.1 coordinate 50,322, forward strand.
GTGACTACTGCTATGATTGCAACTGCAATGACAGCGATTATGATTGCCATGTCTGTGCTGATCAGTGGGTCTTCGGGTTGTAGTTGTCCGGATGCTGTTGCGGCTGAGCCTATAGAAACTGCGGTTGCTGCTGCTGAGCTGCCATATGATTTGTCACCTGCGAAGGATGCAATTATTTTGTACACTCCTTCGTTTTCGGGTGTCCATGCCTTGCTGAATGTTCCGTAGTATCCGTCTGTTGTGACTGTGCCGATGTCGATGTATTCGCCGCTTTCAGAGACTGCCGTCAAAGTTACTGGAACACCTGTTATGATTTGGTCGCCCCAAATTCCGTCGATTGGCCTTTGTAGGTGTAGGTATTCCATTTGTGTGGTCATTGATGCTTCAGTTACGCATGGTGTGCCTTCTTGTGCTGGCGATGCGTCTAGGACTGTGCCTTTTATCAGGACTTCTGTTCCTAGAGGTACAGTGTTTTCTGGTCCTGTAACTGTGGTTTCGCTTTTGCCCATTCCGAAGACGTACATGTATCCGTCATAGCGTGAAGATGCTGTAAGGTAGCCGTCTGCCATGCCGCCTGGGACCATGAATCCTGTGATGTTCCATACGCCCTTGCCAGTATATGCGTCGATGCAGTGGAGTCCCCAACCTCTGGTGATTGGCTGTGTTTCTGTGTGTTCAGTGTTATACATGTAGAGTTTTCCGTCAGCTATTACACCGCCAGCATTAAACGAGTATGTTGGTTCGCCTTCAGGATTAACGTATGGCGTTTCATAGACGCTGTCTGCGGGCGCTTCATATTTCCACGCTATTTTACCTGTATTCCAGTCAAAGGCGTAGATTCCAGAGTATGCTTCTCTGAAGATCAGACCGTAAGCTGATTGTATGGCGTATGCTCCGAAGCTGGGTGCGTCCCATGGGTAGTCCATTTGTTCGCTCTTCCATGCTTCGTTTCCGGTACGAAGATCCCATGCCCAGAAGTCTCCATCCTTCATCAGGTACAGCAACTTTTCCATGATCTGCAACTGATACGGCTGTGCTGTAGTATCGTTCATTAACGTCTTTGGTCCAAAGAACATCGCCGGTTGTCACGTCGACAGCGGTCATGCTTATTCCAACCCATTCAGCTCCTGTTTCCAGGTCGTTGATGGCATCTATTTGCACGGATACCATTGACTCAAAATCTTGCACTGAACCTAAACTGCTAAGAGGCCAAGTTATGTTGCTGACAACACGATCAGCGAAGTTGGCAGTGTTACCGTTTATTGTCCATTTGATCAGGCGATAGTTAGGGTTGAAGAAGTCGCCGAGGTTCTGTACGCTGTAGACATATGGATCAGAATATAGTGTTCCGTCCATTGCAGGTACTTCGAGGGCTAATGTTCCGTCAAATGGGTCCCATTTTCTCAAAGTGCCACTGGTTATGCCTACGAGATATGCACCAGTTCCGAATTGTTCGATTGCTCCGGGTACTTCGCCGTGACCTTGCTCAAGATGTACTGCGCTTGGTACAACAGATGTGGTTATTTCAAACACTCCAAAGATCAGCGTGGTTGTTGTTTGTGCTTGTTGTTCCCAGTATAGTTCTCCTGTTCGTAGGTCGTAGCATTGCCACATGGTTGCTTCTGTTCCATCCAGAAGTGCCTTTGTGACGGTTCCGTAACATCTTCCATTAAAGATTATGCTAGGAGTGATGCTACCACCAAAACCGCCACCACCAAGCAATGAGAATGTTCCCCAGTCGCTTCCTACCAGACCTGCTAGGGATCGTGGTTCTTTCCAGACTACGTGTGAGGTTTCTGGTGCTTGGACATATGGAGTGAAGTCGTAGTTGCTCCTGTAAATGTTTGTGTTTGCTGGCCAGCCTGCGCCTCCGCCAATCCCCGTGTAGGGGTACCATCCTGAAATTGTTGCCCATTCTCTGTGTTCTGGTGAAATTGGTCGTGTCCAGTAGTCTGTTGGTAGTCCTAGGTCAGGCCAAGAATATACTATGTCTTCCTGTACTGTGAGTTCTTGCCAGTTTGTGGAACTTGGTTCATAGTAAACTGATTTGGTGAAGCTTGTGATTTGGTCGGCTGATTGGGAGAAAACTGCGCCTTCGTGTGTTGTGTAGTTTCCTGCTGGGAAGAAGCCGCCTGGGAACTCGAATTTGAGTCGCCATATGCCGACTTGGTCTGCGGTGTATTCGAACCATGCTGTTGTGTCAGCGCGATATGAATCCATTGTTAGTGGGATTTCGGTTCCGTCAGGTTTTTGGATTGTGACTTTATAGTCGCTCATGTATCGGCTTACATGTATTGAGGGCGTAAGCCACATGTTAACCAAGAAAACCTGTCCCAATCCTACTGGGTTGGGTCTGAAGCTAAGGTAAGCAGACGTGGGAAGTGTTACGTCGGGGGTGACGCCTGCAGGTATTGTTGTATATGAACCGCCTTCTTGCAGATTCCCGTATTCTTGAGCTTGTATAGGCACCAATAGCATAAATGCAGATGTTGCCAAAAGAGCAATTACAACAATTGCCGTTAATTGGGTTTTATTTACTAAACTTTTCATTTTTTGTTCTCCTTTTTCTTTCTTTTTGTTGACTTCTGGTCGCCTTCAGCGAAAAAAAAACAAGACTGACAGTAGATAGTGAATAGAAGCCGTTGAACCAGTTAATGAAGCTGGCAAGTGTACGCAATGCTCTGCGTAGGATTATCTTTGATCTCCCCCTGACTCAATTTGTGTTAAATGAGACTATAGGCTGAAAAACAACCAGTACTCATCAACGGGAGTATGTTTTGCGCGTTCAAAATATAAGGTTTTGCACCTTTTTGCCATTTTATGTGTTACAGAAACATAGAAAAGTGGCGTAATGTGCATGGTATCATCGGCTCAGAAATAGGGCTTTGTTTAGAATGGATGCGATGAAATTTTGGATGCTGTTGGGGTTGTTGTGGGGATAGTTACTAAAGGTAACAAGTTTTTGGTTGAACGGCGAAGATGGGATGAAGCTGTTGACCCGGGTATTGTTTGTTTGCCTGCGGGTCATGTTGATCCAGATGAAGGCTTAGAGGATGCATTGAAGCGAGAGATGCTAGAGGAGCTGGGCATAAAGGTTAAGGTGATACAGTTTGTGTGTAAGAATTTTTATGTTGCAAGTAATGGTGAGAAGCAGCATGCATACTGTTATCGTATTGTTGATTATGAGGGTGAGCCTGTTTGCAAAGAGGCTGAGGAGATTTTCTGGGAAGATGACATCAACAACATGAGCCTTGATGTTGACAAGAAGACGCTTGAAAAAATGAGAAAAGTTCAAAGCAGCAGCGATGGGGTATACAAAACTGGATAACTGTAAAATCATAGAAGAACTGGCTGAGCGATTAGGGCAAAAGTTGGAGATTGTTGAGGCTAATGCCGCTGTTGTTGTGTTGTTAAGAATATTGAATCGGGAAATTCAGGTTCTGTTTGTGAAGAGGGCAGAGTATCCCGCTGATACGTGGTCGGGACAGGTTGCGTTGCCTGGGGGTAAAAGAGAGCCAAAGGACAAAAATTTGAAGGCAACTGTTGTTAGGGAAACTCTGGAGGAGACAGGAATAAATCTTCTTGGGGGTTGCCAGTTTCTGGGAATAATGGAGCCTGTCAGGTCGGTAAGGAAGCCTGAACTGAAAGTTCTGCCTTTTGTTGTCCTGCAAGAAGAGCCGCAGACAATAAATTTGAACAGAGAATTGACAGATTGTTTCTGGGAGCCGCTAAAAGAGCTTGACAAACATAAAAGAGATGTCAAACTGAGTTTTGGAGAGTTTACTGCCTACACTGTAGATGGTCAGGTTATTTGGGGATTGACATTCAACATTCTGCACAATCTATTATCAATTCTAGAAGCCATCAACAAAGAATGAACCATTCTGCTTAGAGTAATTATTTGACGCTGTTAGTGGCTGCAGAAACTCGTCTTAGGCACTCAAGCGCATTTTCGTATGTTGGATAAGATTTTAGTCCGCATTCGGGTCCAGCGTATAATATTCTGTCTTCGCCGAACCGCTCAATAAGAGTTGTCAGCCGCTTTGTCATTGTTTTTGTTGTGTCCAGAAAACTTTGTGGGTCAACTGTCTTGTTTTTGATTTGTGTCCATGTGTCAGCAATTTTCTCGTTAATGTCAGATTCTCCAAGCTGCGGCGAGTCTGCTTCAAGTTTTTGTTTGATTAATGCGTCAAAGTCGTTTACTGTTATGCTGGCTTTCAGGAACTTGTCTTTCGAAGCTAATAGTTCTCCAGTTTTTTTCATCTGTGTGATTGGGTCGTCAACGTGTGAGTCAATTGTGTCCAAGGATTTTATGTCCCAGAAAAGTGGATTTGCTGTGCTGTGAAGGTGCAGCATTGTTTGTGCATTTTTTGATTTGACTGTTTGAAAAATTGTTTCCCAAGCATTCTGAAGATTTTCTCGTCCTTCAGAGCCAAAGTCGATTAAGGGGTCATCCAGTAGACCAAAAAGGGGTTCATCAACAGAAACTAGACTTGTTTTTCCTTGATTGTTGCTGAAAAGGCTTGTTTCCAAGATTTGAGAGATTATGTTTCCGAGTCTGCCAAAGATTCTTTCGTCCTTGTATGGGAAAAAAGAGGAAAGCGTGTATGGTCCAGTTACACATATTCTGGCTTCAAATGGTTCGCCTTTTTTTTCTTGAATTTGTTGCGAGTTTTTTTCTAGAGCTAGAACTTCTGGAATCTGGCTTGTTCCAGACTTGAGGGAAAGAGCATCTGTTTCAATGTAGCCTGCATCAAGTTTTTCGATGCCGTCCATTATTGAAAGAAACATTTCGCTCATGTCTCTGAACTGAGGATAATTTGGAACGTCAATCCCTGCACCGATTTTGTCAAGAAAGTTTTCAACTATGTTTTTCTCGAAATATTCTGCCGATTCATCATTCTGGTTAAGCCCGAAACGCTGGGCGCCTTCTAGAAACCTTGAAGAATCACCAAGAAATGGAAAACTGCCAGAGTCACACGACTTTATCATCAAACGTTCTCCCTTATGCTGCTTGTTTTATTCTGTTTTAAAGTGTTCCCATCCTTGGGCATCCACGGAGACTTCAGGTCCATCATGTTCTACTACAATTTTCTGTTCTTTTGTTGCATACCCAATCTTTGTCAATGTTCCGCCTACATTGTTTACAGCATCTTTTGCTTTCTGCCAAAGGTCTGGACTAACGGTTACGATTAGCTCGTATTCTTCTCCACCATACAAAGCCAATTCAGACGGGTCCAAATTGTGAAGCTCTGCGAATTGTTCAGCCTCAGGAGCCACTGGAAGACAATCAATATGAAAGCCCACGTTGTTTGCTTTGGAAAGTTCATGAAGACTCCACGCTAAGCCGTCGCTGGAGTCAATGGAAGCTGTTGCTGAATGAGACTGTGCTAATGCAATTCCTTCTTTTACTCTTGCTTTGGGCATCAAAACAGAGTCCAAAAGAACTTGCCTAGACTTTGGACCAGAAAGATTGTTCATTAGGATTTTTAGTCCAGCAGCTGTTTTTCCAAAAGAACCAGTTACAGCAAGATAGTCTCCAGCTTTTGCGCCAGTTCGCTTAATCAAATCAGTTTTTTTGCAGGTTCCAAGTGCGGCGCAGCTGATTATGAGGTCGGGTGCCTCGTTTGTGTCGCCGCCCAGAACATAGGTGTCGTATTCTCGGGCGCCTGCATTTAGTCCCTTGCCGATTTGCAGTATGTCTGTCTCGGGTAGGCTCGGCGGTACTCCAATGGAAGCTAGCAAAACGAGAGGCGTTGCGCCTTTTGCCGCCAAATCGCTTAGATTCATTATTACTGCTTTTCGAGCTGCCTGCCAGATAGTCATGCCTTTTGGAACGTCTGTTTTTCCTACAAGCATGTCCACATTGATTACTGCAGCGTTGTTGTTTCCGATGTCTAGTGCTGAGGCATCGTCTCCGAAGGGGAGGGGCATGTTGGGCATCGGGTCCAGGGTGTCTAGGATAAGTTTTATGATTTTTCTTTCGCCTAGGTCTTTGGCTGAACTCAAATGGGATACCTCTCTAGCATATTCTGTTTGTTGATTGTCTTAAGAATAGCTGTAATTGATTGTCTATAGATTCTGAAAAAACCTTTTATAGATTATTGGATGCTGACAATAGCAGAAATTATGTCAAAAAGTCAAAGAGATGAGTGATGTTGACAGGTTCTGTTGTTGAAGCAACCAGTTTTAAACAAAATTATATATCTGCTAAAGGCATACATGCAACAATAATTGGAGAGATGAGCGCTTGAAAGTAAACAAAGCTTTGATTTTAGTTGCCTTGAGTTTGTTGGCTTTATGTGCAGTTAATACTCAGATGGTATTTTCTCAAGAAACTACAGCAATTTACATTTTAGAGGACGGAACTCTTTATCCTGAATCTGCAAATGGAACAGTTATTGAGCAAAACGGAAACGTGTACACGCTTCTGACTGACATTCCAGAGATTTCATTTGTAATTCAGCGCTCAAATGTAGTGCTTGATGGCGCAGGCTATTCGATTTCAGGAGACAGCGAAATCGGAATTGACATATCAGATTTGACTGGGGTGACTGTCAAGAACCTCAACATAGTCGGACCATACATGAATGGCATCTACATGGTAGGGTCATCGGGCACCACAATTGCAAACAACAGCATAAGCGGAAACGGTTGGGGTCTATTCATTTACAATTCTTCCCAGAACACCCTTACTGGAAACAACATCGTAAACAACAACATTGGAATCGACCTAGAAACATCAAGAAACAACGTTTTCAGGGACAACAACCTCGACAACACGCAGAACTTGGCAGTGTTCGGGGACACACTTGCGGAATTTGCTCTAGACTTGGACACATCAAACACTGTTAACGACAAGACAATCTACTATCTAGTGAACAAAAATGATCTTGTAATTAGCCCGACCACATATCCTGATGTGGGAATTCTTGCGCTTGTAGACTGTGATAACATAACAGTTCAAAATCTCGAACTGACAAACAACGGTCAGGGCTTGATGGTTGCGTTCTCAACAAGCTCAAAAATACTGGGTAACACAATAACTGACAATCATCATGGCATAGTGCTGTTTGGTTCTTCAGATATTGAGGTTTCAAATAACATACTTACAGCAAATTATAGGGCAATGCAAATTAGCAGGGCATCAAAGAACAACAGAGTAAACAACAATAACATAACAAACAATGAGCAGGGCATTCTTCTATTCGACTCTTCGGTGAACACGTTTGTCGGCAATACTGTCCAAGACAACAAGATGGGAATCGGCTTCAATAAAGCATCAAACAACATGATATACGGAAACTACTTCGTCGACAACACAGACTATCAGGTTTATGACGCAGGCATAGACTCCACAGACATAACAAACTCAACAAACTACTGGAACTTTGATTACCCCATCGGCGGCAACTACTGGAGCGACTACAAGGGAGTTGACTTCAAGAGTGGAGCAGACCAAAACGAGGACGGTAGCGACGGCATAGGTGACACACCTTACGTGATTAACTCAAAGAACAAAGATCAGTATCCGCTACTGCCATACGGAAGCTCCTTTGGTATAGCCATTGATTCTCCTGAAGGAAAAACATACTACAGCACCTCTGTCACATTGACATACCAAGTGACAAACCCAGATGCAACAGTAAGCTACAGCCTAGACGGACAAGCAAACGTAACAATCACAGGAGCCACAACATTGTCAGACCTTTCTGAGGGCGCACACACACTCAAAGTGTATGCAAAAGACACAGACGGAACAGAAGCATCCGACACAGTTTACTTTGCCACCACAGAAGAACAGCCACAGGAACCATCATCAGGAAACAGCGAAACAGGCGATGACACCCAAATACTGGTAATTGTAGTTGGAATTGCAGTAATTGCAGCAGTAATACTAGGCATCATCTATTTCTTGAAAGTAAAGAAATAAACAGACAAGGACTTGTAGAATGCTAACATCGGGCGGCTACAAGTACCGTTTTTACTTTTTTATAATTATTAATTAGCAGTTACTAAGATGTCTCTTTATTCGTTGTTCCCGAATGTCTTAAAAATATGTTTTATGCTCAGTTCATTATGTGCCTCGGTGGCTCAGCCCGGTAGAGCGGCAGCCTCGTAAGTTGTTGGTCGCGGGTTCAAACCCCGCCCGGGGCTCCATCCTTTTCATGGTGTACGTTTTTGTTTGGTTCATAAAAATTATATATTGTATAGTAAGATATTATATTGGTGGGTTTTGGAGGAGTTAGCCATGGCTGAAAAGAAGTTTATCGCAATATGCTTAGTTTGCATCATCCTTGTGACGGGACTTGTTGGAGTAACAATGTTGCTCAACCAGAAAGAGGACGAAATCAAAATCAAAACAGAACAGTTCATTGAAATGGAAGACCAAAAGAACTCATTGGAAACCCAGCTTGCAAGCAGCCAGACAGAGAACTCCATGCTCAACAGCGAAGTTGACAGTTTAGAAAGCCATGTTTTAGACCTCGAAACAGAGAAAAGTTTGCTGGAAAATGAAAAGACTACACTAGAAACTGAGGTTTCATCGTTGCAGAACGAGAAGTCGGGTTTGGAGATGCAGGTTTCTGGTCTTGAGTCTGAGGTGTCTGGGCTTGAGGATGATGTGGCTGTTTTGGGTGCTCAGGTTTTGAGTCTTCAGGGTGACATTTCTGACCTACAGGATGAGGTGGTCGAGAAGTATAATTTGGGCTATTCTGAGGGAGAGTTTGTGGGCTACGAGACGGGCTATGATTTGGGATATGATGAGGGCTATAGCAGTGGTGTTAAGTTTATGACAGAAAATGGAGTGTATCTGGTAGACCCGACGTATTATGAGGCTCTTGCTTTCATAAATTCTGACAATACAAACTTGAATCCGTATACGCAGTATTATGTTTGCTACGATTTTACAGCAGATTTTATTGGGAATGCTCTTCAGGCAGGTTACAGGTGCGGATTTGTTTACATCGAATTCTCTGACAGCGCCCATGCAATCGCCTGTTTTGATACTACTGATAATGGTTTGATTTATGTTGAGCCTCAGACTGATGAGATTGTTTCTGTGGCGGTTGGGCAACAGTATAGCGGCTACACAATTGTGGATATGGGAATAATCTGGTAGCGTCTATTGTGTTAGTGTTTTTTTGATGGGGTCTTCGGGTTTGTCTTTGATTGTGCTGTGAACGATGAAGGTTTCTGTTTCTTTTACTCCGTTTAGGTCATGGATTTTTTTGACTAGGTCGGTTAGTTCTTTGTTGTCTTTGACCAGTACTTTTGCTATGCTGTCGTATTTGCCAAAGATTCTTTGAAATTCTGCTACCTGTGGAATGTTTTTGATTATTTCTTCTGTTTCTTTTCTTAGGTCGTTTCTGGGGTCTTCTCGCATCAAAATGTAGGCTTGAATGGATAGTCCGAGGATTTCGGGTTCCATTTTTGGGTAGAAGGAGATTATTAGTCCGGATTGTTGCATTTGTTCAATTTTTTTTGCGACTGTTTGTCTTGTGACGCCTATGTCTTCTGCTATTTTGAGGATTGGGCGTTGTCCTTTTTCTAGCAGGTTTAGCAGTATCTTTTTTTCCAGATCTTTGACAATTAACATTTTGTTAACGTAACCTTTAAAAATGTTGCCAGTTTTTAAACTTTTCTAATAACAGTTAAACATCTAGTAAAAGTGAATTATGATGAACTCATATATTGAAGCATTACGACCAAAATTAAGCCGATCAGACTATGAAAAATTGATTGCAATATCCATTCCGAAGGTGCACGAGTTTATTGCCAAATCGGCTGACCTCTGCAACGCTGAACATGTTTTTATTTGCAGTGATTCTCCAGAAGATAAGGAGCATATCAGGCAGCAGGCGATGGCAAGCAAAGAAGAAACCCCACTGAACATTGAGGGGCATACGGTTCATTTTGATGGTTTCTATGATCAGGGACGTGACAGGAAAGCCACAAAGTATCTTGTTCCCAAGAGGGTGTTTCTTAGCAAGGCGCTTAATCAGATTGACAGGCAGGAAGGACTGGCTGAAGTAAAAAGTATACTTAGAGATTCGATGACTGGGCGCACGATGATTGCGCGGTTTCTTTCGTTGGGTCCTACGGATTCTGTTTTTACGATTCTGGGCGTACAGTGCACCGATTCTTGGTATGTTGCACACTCTGAAGACCTGTTGTATCGGTCTGGTTACAATGTTTTTACCAAGTCCGGTTCGGATACAGAGTTTCTGCGGGTTTTGCATTCTGCAGGAAAATTGACAGATAGCATGGTGAGTGCGGAGCATGATAAGAAGAAGATTTACATTGATTTTATGGACAAGACGATTTACAGCGTTAATACGCAGTATGCGGGTAACTCGATTGGTTTTAAGAAGCTGGCTTTTCGTTTGGCTATTCGTAAGGCGAACACTGAGGGCTGGCTCGCAGAGCACATGATGCTTATGGGCGTTCATGGTCCAAAGGGGCGTAAGACGTATTTTGCTGGTGCGTTTCCGAGTGCTTGTGGTAAGACTTCTACGGCTATGCTGCCTGGCGAGACGATTCTGGGCGATGACATTGCGTATATCCGTGAGATTGACGGCGTTGCTAGGGCAGTGAATGTTGAGGCAGGAATTTTTGGCATCATAAAGGACGTGAATCCTGTAGATGATACTACGATTTGGAGTGTTCTTCATAATCCTGGCGAAATCATCTTTTCCAATGTGTTGGTTAAGGATGGTAATCCGTATTGGCTGGGAATGGGCACTGAGCTTCCGAAGGAGGGCATCAATTTTTCTGGTGAGTGGCATGAGGGCAAGAAGGATAAGTCGGGTAAGGAGATTTCTGCTGCTCATAAGAATGCGCGTTATGCTGTTAGGTTAAGTTTTTTGGCGAATTGTGATCCTGAGCTGGAGAATCCGAATGGTGTTGAGCTTAGGGGCATCATGTATGGTGGCAGGGATGCTAAGGCGTATGTTCCTGTTCAGCAGAGCTTTGATTGGGACCATGGCATCGTAGCTTATGGTGCATCATTGGAGACGGAGACGACGTTTGCTACTGTAGGCAAAGAGGGCGTTCCCGAGATTAACATGATGAGTATACAGGACTTCATTTCGATTCCGTTGGGAAAGAATGTTCGTAACAATCTGGATTTCGGAAAGAAGATGGAGAATCCTCCTATTGTTTTTGGTGTTAACTATTTCCTGAAGGACGTGAGCGGCAACTATCTGAATGATCCTAAGGACAAGCAGGTTTGGGTGAAATGGATGGAGCTAAGGGTTCACGATGAGGTGGATGCAATAGAGACGCCTACGGGCTATGTTCCGAAGTATGAGGATTTGCGTAAGTTGTTCAAGCAGGTGCGTGGCGTTGACTACAGTAAAGAGGACTACGACAAGCAGTTTACGATTAGAGTGAATGAGAATCTGGCGAAGATAAAGCGTGTGCGCCAGTTCTACAAGAAGAAGGTCACCTACACTCCTGAGCCAGTGTTTTGGGTGCTAAACCAGCAGTACGAACGGCTACTTGATGCAAAGGAAAAGTTTGGCGACTACATTCAGCCCGAAAAGTTTCTAGAATAAACCCGAGTAGCAGGCAATTTTTTTCTCTGCCTAGCCTATTTTTTGATTTCAGAAACGGAAAATCTATAACCGAGACTTTATAAGAAAATAACCTAACCTATCCGGTCTACACGCCTCGGTGGCTCAGCCCGGTAGAGCGGCAGCCTTGTAAGCTGTTGGTCGCGGGATCAAATCCCGCCCGAGGCTCCATCTTTTAAAAAACACAAATAATTATAGGTTAAATTTTAACCTTCTCTCTTCTGATGTCGTGTCTTGTTTTCTCCTGTCCTATCTTTTCCTCTCTTCTCTTATGGACTCCTCCTCTCTACTCCTCTCCTCTCACAAAAAACATAAAACTAGAAATAATCTATTACAATTTATGCAAAATATCGATGCTAGCATAATTTTACCTATTGTTACAGCTTCTCTTGCACTTGCTGGTGTTATAATCGGTTCAATTTTAACATATTTCGTAGAACGTTGGAGAAATAATCAAAAAAAAGTTATGGATGGAATAGCATTCTATCGAAGTAACTTACCGCATATATTACCTATCATGAACTCCATGTCAAAATTGGAATCCACTCAGCTCACTCTCTCAATCGCTCTTGATAATATTATTGAAGGGCAACGGGGTTTTCCTGTAATGCACAATGGAATGGAATATCTTAAACAAGATGAACTGCGAGACTTGATTAAATCAGAATCTAAAAAACTGCAAATATTGTCCAATACGGGATGGTTGTCAATTTTTCCTGAAATTCTTTCCATTCCAATAACGGAAATATGGGCTCAAATGTTTGGAATATCTCAAGCCGATTGGCTTGGAAAGCCAGAAGAATCAAAGGAAAAACTCGAAAAAGCTTCATTATCCTTCAGAAAATATCGTCTTACAATGAAAAAAGTCTTGGGTTTGATAGAAGCATATATGGAAATTAGTAAAGATTTCCCAATCAAGCTTCAATCAGTAAAAGAAGTGTTAGAAGATTGATTTAGAGTTGGAATTCTTGGATTCCAATTTTTTCGTTCATTCCGTAAGTATTTAGCCAACAATAGAGCTTCTTCATTAATCAAAGTGTGAAGTGTTTGTCTTTTACCATGCTTTATTCTAGGATTCTCAACTTTTCGATTGAACATGTTGTTTAATACTTCAGTTAAACAGATTTATTTTTTGAGTTGTTTGTATCTTGAATCTGATGTTTTGTTTTAAATTGCTCTTATACAATCTACTTCCATATAACTGCATGAATCGTTTGTAGCTTTCGCTCTTCTCCAATTGTTTAAGAGTTTTAGATTTATTGATAATTGGCTTTTCTGGATGTTTCTTTAAAATCTTGTAAATGGTGGGTCTTGAAATTCCTGTTTTGCGTGATGCTTTGCTTAAATTTTTTCAGCGCCCTTTGAGACTCCCCCCTTTGAACACGTTCGATAGTTTCATAACCACCGAACCTTACGAATTTGGCTAATGTTGATGTTCGAATTGTCATGTACACACACTTGGGCAGGCAGACAATTTGGCAAAATTTTTTTTCATATATGATGCCTTGTCACATTGCCCATGTAAAATATCACTTTCTGCAGCGCAGCATACTTTCATGAAAAATGTTCACATGGTCAATAGTATCTTTTTTCGGAAAAAACACCTATTTTTGGGCTACAACCATCGCATGCGCCTTATCAAAGGGCTCTAAACCAACAATCTGGCTTACTGCAAAGCCTCTGCTCTGCAAAACAGACACTTCTTTCTTGAACACAACCGCTGGCTCTTTTGTCACATCTATGCTCTGAGCCTTAATCGCCAACAGCACCCAGCCACCATCTTCCAGAAACATGTCTGCATTATTTGCCAAAAGACGAGCCTGCTCAGGCTGAGCAACATCACAATAGAGACTGTTAACCCGCTCTACCAAACGGGAATATGTTTCTGGCAAACGTGCGTCAGCCAAGATGGGTGACATGTTGTAGCGGAATGAAACAACGTTGTTGACAAGCTCTCTCAGCGAGCGAGAGGCAAACTCGACACAGTACACGTGTCCTTCTTCGCCCACAATGTCTGAAACATGGCTCGCGGTCGTTCCTGAGGCTGCACCCAAGTACAGAACCTTGCTGTTTGGACCTATGGGCACAATGTTTAGTCCATTGAGTATGGCTGCTGCAATCTTGCTTCTGTAAGGATCCCAGAGTCTGTACTCGTTGCCTTCAAAGCTGACAAGCCGTTCTCCATATACTGATTTTCCTGAAACCAAATTTTTGGTTGCCAGCTTGCGGGAGCCATCCTCTAGTGTAATCCAGTAGATTTCTGGAAAACTGGAGTGTGGTTTAACGTTTATTGCCACGTTTCTTTCTCCGAGGCTTATTTCTTCTATGGTCCATTCTGCTTTGTGTCCTCTTTGATGGCGGCGGAGGTGGCGGAGCCGTTGCATACCTTTCATAGATTTCTTCAACTCTCTTGTCCAAGTCAGCTTTAAGTTCATCTCCAGCATATTCGCCGCCAAACGCATCAACACGAGCAGCAATCGTCAATTTTCCTGCCAATGCACGAGCAATCTTTCCCCTCTGCCAACGCTTCGCATCATGAATAAGCGGATGCTGAAAAATTATACCATGTTTAGGTGGACGAGCCTTAGTTTTCAATGACCTGAAAAGAGCCTTTTCTGCTCCCAGAATCTGCATTGTGCTTGCAGGCAATTTGGCTAAATTCAAAAGACCCCCGGCAATGGCAATCAGACGAGCCCCCAAGAGAGAACCTCCAATAGCTTTGGTGTTCGGAGCCACCTCATCCATAACAGTATCTACGTACTTCTCTAAGGACTGGCGTAGACTATACAATTCTAGAACATTTCTACACATGTCCTGAATCTTAGCTAGATCATCATCGCTTATGTCTGCGCCCATGGATTCGCTGGCTACCTCTGCGATTGTTTTTGATTTGACCTTGGGAAGCCCTTCAACCTCTAGGCTTTCAACAGTGAAGTTTTCTCTTTTTCCCAAAACAACCACGAGACGCGCATAGGTTTCGTGCTTGTCAACTATACGGTCCAACTCTGGAAAATGAAGTCCATACCATTCTCGTATTCTGCCCATGAAAAGGTTCAATGACTTGTCCATGTCATCAACTGATAAGACTGCCTGAGCTGCTAACAGATCTCTTTTTTCTATAGTTTTTTTCACTTTCATTTTGGCAAGTTCAAGTGACACATTATGAAGATGAGCACGAAGCTGCGTCGGCTTTTCCACAAACCCTAGTTCTAGAGCAAACTTTGCCAAGTTTTCGCGAAACAGTTTACCTGCCTCAGAAGACATGTCTACAGTGGCTTCGACACTCAGGGTTTCGCCAACATTTCTGGAGAGTTCCTGATTTTCAAAAACAAAACTCGTGTAACCTTTAGCCTGCAGCTTATCCACAAGCTCTGAAACTTCGTCAAGCAGCGTTCCCTCTTCCAGCTTTTTTAGCCGCTCTGCTGTCTCAACTGGGTCTTTGGGAAAGAACACCTTTTCCACTACTGCATTATCTTCGCCAAAACCAAAGACGCCCATTACAGATTCTACAATTGTAGCTTTCACACTTTTCCCATCCAACATTAATCATATTAGAGTATGCTTCCTAACCTTTATCTTTGCAGTGGATAACTTTTACTGCAAGAGGAACAGCACATGAAGAACCGAAATGCCACAGAGATAATGGGACTAAAACTATCAAACCCAACCATGCTCGCAGCAGGAATTCTAGGATACACAGGACTATCAATGAAAAGCGTAATAGAAGCAGGCGCAGGAGCCGTAGTAACAAAATCGATGGGACAAGAACCCAGAACAGGCTACCTAAACCCAACCATAGTACAAACAAGCTGTGGACTACTAAATGCAATGGGCTTACCAAACCCCGGAATCAGCCACTTCAAAGAAGAAATGAAACAACTAAAACAGCTAGAAGCACCAACAATCTTTAGCATCTACGGATTTTCCCCAGAAGACTTTACTAACGTCGCAAAAACCGCCGAGAACATGGGTGCAGATGCAATCGAACTGAATGTTTCATGTCCTCATGTGAAAAAAGCTGGAGCACAGGTCGGCTCAGACCCTCTTTTGCTAACAGATATTGTAACGGCTGTAAAGATGCAGGTAACAAAACCAGTGATTGTAAAATTGACACCCAACGTGACTGACATAACAGAAATTGCAAAAGCCGCAGAAAAAGCAGGAGCGGACGCATTAACAGCAATAAACACGGTCAGAGGAATGGCAATAGACACCGAAACAGGAATGCCCATACTGGCCAACAAGTTTGGCGGACTCTCAGGACCAGCCATAAAACCAATCGCCATAAGATGCGTCTACGACATTTACAGCGCAGTAGACATTCCAGTTATTGGTTGCGGCGGAGTAACCTGCTGGCAAGACGCTGTAGAATTCATTCAAGCGGGCGCTTGTGCGGTTCAAATCGGAACAGCCGTAGCATTCAAAGGATTAAATGTATTCGGTTCTGTTGTAAGTGGCATCGAAAAATATCTTGAACGAAAACAAATAGAGAACATCAAAGAACTTGTTGGTGTAGCTCACAAAAACTAAAATTTTGTCAGCAAAACGTATATATGATTCAAATATTGACTGTTTTCTATTGTTAGAATATTCTTTTTTTGGTAATAATATTCAGTTCTGAATAGAGCTTTTTATTCACTTTCTACAAGCGTATATCTTAGGTCTTACGATGATAGAACATAAAGGCATAGAAGACACACTAGTAATAGTCGCTACACTAAACGAAGAAGCTGGACTCGGTCCAACTTTATCAGAAGTAAACGACACTCTAGACAATCCACCCTGTTTAGTTGTTGACGGAAGAAGCACAGACCGCACAATCGAAATTGCCCAAGAGCTCGGTGCAGAAACTCTACTCCAGAAAGGCTTGGGAAAGGGCGACGCAATAGCAACAGCCCTAAGCCACACCAAGGGACTGAACGTAAAGTATGTCGCATTTATTGACGCTGATTTCACATACCCCGCAAAGTACCTGTCAAAAATGGTTAAAATTCTTGAAGAAAACCCAGAAATTGGAATGGTTGGCGGAAACAGACTAAACAAGGAACTGAAAATGGACGTAATGCCTAACGTGTTTCACATCGGAAACAAGTTTCTATCATTTACGCACGGACTGCTAAATCGTGTCAACATGGACGACCCACTTACAGGCTTAAGAGTAGTCCGAAAAGAAATCGTCAGCAGCTGGAAACCAAAATCCAAAGGATTTGACATCGAAGTCGAACTAAATCGCCTCGTAGAAAAAAGCGGCTACAGCATAGCAGAAATTCCAATAGAATACAGGGCAAGACTTGGAGAAAAGGAGTTAGGCCCCAGACATGGTTTCACTATATTCAAAAGAATACTAACAGAAACCATCTAAACCCATTCTTACTGGTCGGTTCTGTAAGCATTAACAGACTCTGCTAGCTCTGCCACTTCCTTGGAATGAGCAAACAAAGAACACGGCGTACCTTCATTTTCAAGTAGAGACTCATTTTCACGAATCTTAGTAAAGAGTTGGCTAGCAAAACCTTCCCGCAATGTTGCAGTTTTGAGGTTATGTGTAGCTACATTAGAAACAGGACAAGCCGTCAAATCTCCGGAAGGCGTAACATGAGCAAAACCTCTGCCAGCAGAAACACAGCCTCCAAATAGTTCCTCATCGCCAGGAGAATGAACCACATAGATCGGCTTTGTATTCCGATAATTTAACACCTGTGACCGAAACACCTTACGCTCCTGTTCTGTAAGCATAAGACCATGATCACTTTGCGAAAGAACATCATTGTCGGTTTTTTCTGGTCCTGACACGACGGGAATGTATTCGATAAAGAGCACCACACGCAAACCCTGAGCAATCAAGCTATCAATGCACTCATTATTCATCCAGTACTTGTAATTTAGACGCGTGATAGTCGCAGAAATGCCGTTGGGCGTTCCAATCTCGCTAAGCCACCTAAGCGTATGTATCGCCTTGCTGTAAACGCCATCACCTCTTCGCATGTCTGTTGCATCTTTGCCTCCCTCGACACTGACAACTATTGCAGTATTGGACAGCCTTTTTAGCCGCTCAAAATCGCGCTCCTTGATTGCTGTTCCGTTACTGAATATTATGAAACATCTATCCCTGAACTTTTCGCAAATATCAAGCAACTTGGGAAAAAGAAACGGCTCACCACCAGCTAAAAAGAAACCGAACACACCCAACTCGCTAGCTTCAGAAATTATCCGCGTCCATCCTTCCCAATCAAGCTGCGGCTTTTCATTCCTTTGCCCACCTTTGCTGCAGGTAATGCCTGAAACAGCGGCAAAACATCCTGAACAACTAAGATTACAATGCTTCGTAATGCTAAGAATCAATGCTGGAGGAACCTTCAAGCCTTCTTTTTCATGTTTTTTTCGAAGTTGTCCTGTTTTGGTGTATGCGCGAAGAAGCGAGCCTACTGACAGCAGATATCTGGGGTGGCGTATTGCCCAGGGTAAAAATAGACGATAAAATGCTGGTCCAAAGTCGGTTTTGTATATGCCATGGGTCAGGAACTGCATCTGTTTCACTTGTGCCGATACATTGAATGCTGTAGATATAAAATTGTTGTCTCATTTTTGGTAAACTCTGTTTCTTGGAATATTGCGTGACATATTTAATAGGCATCAACGCCTAAAGAGAACAGAAAACCAAGAAGGATGAGCATACGGTGCAGTTTGATTCAGGTAAAGATTCTGTTATTCCAGCCTCTTTTGAGTCGATAAACAGAATGAGAACCGTGGAGCTCTTGGAGACAAAAGTGGAAAACTGCACAACAAAAACAATCACATTTAACGACGACCTTTGTGGAAAGGCGACTCCAGGACAGTTTGTGATGGTCTGGATACCCGGAGTTGATGAGATTCCGATAAGCTTGTCAGGAATAAACCCTGATGGACGCACTTCGATAACGGTTAATGGTGTTGGAGATGCCAGCAGGACACTTAACCGAAAACAAAAGGGCGAAATCATTGGAATAAGGGGACCTTTTGGGAACGGTTTTGTCTCGTCCAAAGGCAACGTGATGGTGGTAGGCGGAGGAACAGGCATAGGACCGCTGATGCCTCTGACTGAAAAACTTGTTAAAACCGCGAACAAAGTAACCTTGATGAGCGGGGTTAAAAGTCAAGAGAATCTGCTGTTTTTGGAGCGCATAGACAATATTTGCGTAGAAATTGAGTCCGAAACGGTTTTCACGACGGAAGATGGAACCTATGAAATTGCAGGCTTTGTTACTGACCAAGCAGAAAAGATGCTAATGAAAGATAAGTTTGACATGATATACACGTGTGGTCCAGAGCAGATGATGTATAAGATGTTTCTACTTGTAGAGAAATATGATGTTCCTCTTCAGGCTAGCCTAGAACGGATGATGCGGTGCGCCATTGGATTGTGTGGTAGCTGCCAAATTGGAAAACTAAGAGTCTGCAAAGACGGACCCGTTCTAACATCTGAGCAGCTACGAAGCGTGAAAGAGGAGTTTGGCAAGTTTCGTTTAGACCCTACAGGAAACAAAATCAAACAACCATAATGCTACGGGAAACTTGAATATGGTTTACCCAAAAAAAGCCTACTTCAAAGACCATGTTTTCGAAGTCGATGAGCACGTTTACGAGCCCGCCGAAGACACATTTCTGGTAGCCGAAAAACTGGGCACAAAAAAAGACGACATTGTTTTGGAGATTGGAACAGGCTGCGGACTCCTTGCTATCTTGGCTGCAAAAACCGCAAAAAAGGTCGTTGCTGTCGACATAAACCCATACGCTATCAACTGTGCTAAAAGAAACGCAAAAAACAACAACCTAATAGACAGAATCGAATTTCGTCAAGGGAACCTATTTGAGCCAGTAAAAGATGACGAAAAGTTTACTTTGATAATTTTCAATTCACCGTATCTGCCTTCTGAACCCGATGAAGAAAAAAGCTGGATCGACAAAGCATGGGCTGGAGGCAAAACTGGAAGACAAGTTATTGACCCATTCATAGCAGCGGCGCCTAACTACTTGTCTATCAACGGAAGAATACTTCTTGTCCAGTCCTCACTTTCTGACGTGAAAAAAACAATCAAAATGTTCAATGACCTGAATCTTGATGCAAGAGTTGTTTCACGGGTAAAGTTTTCGTTTGAGCGCATTGTGTTGATTGAGGCAAAACGCGACGTATCTGTCTTTTAGATGCGTGTTAGCTCTGAAATTCGTTTCCTTTTACTAAAGATGATAGAGCCATGAATCCTGAAAGCCAAACAATAAACGTGGAATACCATACTGGAACTATTGTTTGATAATTGCAAATTACGAAGTGGTATATCGAAATAATAAAGAGTGATATCCAGCAGCCAGCTGTCCAGCAGAGTTTTGTATATCTCATAATGCATAGGCGGATTTTTGTAAGTAAAAGAGTTCGGAATCTAAGATATTGTTTAAAAATACTGATTCAATATCAAGCCACTTCATTAGGCATTTTTGGTTAAAATAATAAAATATATCAGATTTTGTTGGTTCTCTTATTGTGTGGTCGATTTGATGTCAGATACTTGTGATTGTGGCGGAAAAATGAAAGAATATTCTGCGAATGTAAGAGTTTGCCAGAAATGCAAAAAAATCCCTAACATGGATACCCTGCTCGAGGTTCTAAGAGAAATGGGCGCCAAGGAAGAGACACTTCAAAACCTGAAAAAAGACGTGAACTACGTGCCCATCTAGTAGAAGCCTATTTTTTATTCCCTTTTTTCCTTTTCAAAGAGCCAGGTTCGAAAATGAAACATAAGCACATCTTTAGTGCAAGAGTTAGAGGCAAGATACTCTTCGAAAGACAAGCCATTCTCTAAGAGAAACTCCCTAAACATCGTATCTTCATTGACATCATTTTCGGCAACATTTTCAGAAAACTTGGCTTTAATTCTGTATTGCACCCTAAAACTTTCTGAGCCTGTTGGTTTTGTTGTGACCAGTTCTGCTTTGAATTTTTTGCTTATGGTTTCCAGTTCATAGATGAAGTCTTCAAAGTGGTCTCTTACGCCGCAGCTAGTGCAGAATGATCCTTCGAAGTCGAGAGTGAATCCATCTTTGTTTATTTCCACCAGTTTGGCTGTCACTTCTGGACTCCGGTATCTGTTGAATATGTCTATTGTTCTTAAAACTATGTCTCTCATGTGATCGGAGCCGCTTTCAAGCATCAAGGGTCGCCATTACTAGCCAGAGCTTTTAATGTATTTCAAGTTTTTTCAAAATCCCAAGTCTGCGATATTGGATTCGGCAGGTAGCCCGTCTATTTTATTGCCTCAAATTTCCCCCGTTTTTCGTCTTCAATTCTTTTGGCTAAGCACATGTACTCGAGTTGACACATTCGCATGTGCACGTAGGCTCTTGCATATCCGAGTATTTTTGTCTATTTCTTTGGGGGTTGTGGGCTTGTCACAGCAGTAGAGTGTTATGTAAATCTTTTTGAGCGTGTCATTAAGTCTAACCGCATTCTCTAAAACTTATCTTGGCAGTTTTCAACATCTAGTTTGAACATCATTTTAACCTGCAAATCCTGCTCGTTTTTCTTTGAGTGACGACTTTTTGTCTTGTTACACTATTTGGGTATTGTATTAATTTCTGTATAGGGAATTTGACGGTAAAAAATTTGTTGCATTGCTTACCTAATGTCTCTCACTATGTTTTGTTGGTGCAATTTTTTTAAGACAGAACTAACTGGTCTTTTGTTATGGTGCCCGAGGGAAACAGCTGATGGCATATTATGTTTACCTTATCCGCTGCAAGGATGGCAGTTACTATACTGGGCATGCAAAAGATGCACAGAAACGATTTGAGGTACATAAGAAGGGGCGGGGAGCAAGATACACCAGAATGCATGAACCTGAAGAACTGGTTTATGTTGAATCCTGTGAGAGCCGCGGCGATGCCATGCGAAGAGAACGAAAAATCAAAACATACAGCCACGACAAAAAAAGGGAACTGATCTCAAATAACGGACACAGTAACTGCTGACGGTCAAATGTTTTGTTTCCTTTGGGAAAAGATAAAAAGACTGAGATGGCGTGAGGGCTAAGAGAACCATGGTTCTATATGTTGTATATCGAGCATCCGCGGAATCAAAAGACAGAAGCACAATACCCACTAGATTAAAGGCTCTTGGCTGCCAGCAGATACACAGAGCATTCTGGAAGATTGACGAAAAAAAAGCCCAACAGGTTCTACAAATACTTGAAAACAATCAACCAATTCTTTTGAAAAGATTAAGAGAAATCAGAAACCCAAACATCGCCAAAAAGAAACAATTTGCAAGACTGGGAAGCCTCATAATCGTAGCGTTTACGCTTCCAAAAGAAGCAAACAGAGAAAAAGTCAAAAATTTTCTCAGAAAAGCACCATGCATACGACTAAGACGCTCAGTTTATGCATTCTCACAGAAACAGTCATTTTATGAAAAAGAACCCACGCTTGTTGATGCTTTGAAGTTCATCAATTTTATTCGAGAAAACAATGGTGATGTGAAAATCATGTCGCGTGTTGTGGTCATTAATGCGGCAGGCTCTGAAACTCTGATAAAAGAGACACAAGAGCACATCGAAAAAGGAGCCAGCGACATTGTTACTTCCTGCAAAGAACTCTACCTAAAAGCCCGTGCAGGAAAAGATGTTGGACAGCTGCGTGAACGTTTTTCCAGAATCAAAAGACGATTCTTTATTCTGAAGAAAGTGGCTGCAGTTTATGAGATGTGGCTAAAGACAGAGTTTTCAAAAAGCCTGATGAAGTCATACCATGCTTTAAGAAAGGTTCATTCTGTTATAGGCACCAAATGATGGCGTCTGCTCTAAATTTTTGAAACTGTTTAAATGCTTTCATGACGTTATTGTTTAATGTTGCACCGAGAACTTTGGGATTTCTAATCTTAGTTGTCAACGCAATCAGTTGCATGCGTCAGGATATAAATGGAAAACTCAAAACTGTCAAATAAAATCAGGGTAGTAATTAATCGCAAGAAGCTTGAGTGCTGTGAACAAAAGCATCTTCAGTTTTATAGGGGATATGCATCCGCGGTTTCTCAGACTTTGAGGAAACCGTCTTTTCAGAGGTTTCTTGATTGGATAATCAAGTTAGAAAGAATTGAGAAAGCAGATGTTACTGATATTCAGGTTAGAGTTTTTCCGTTTGAAAAGGAAAATGGAAATCCTGTTGCTGGAAGATGTAACAGTAATGCTGGCGTGATTCTTCTCTTTCCTAAGAGACGAAGTTTTCTTAAGAAAAAACTCCAAAACAATCAAAAAGAAAATGTTCATTATTATCTTAAAAGCAGGGCAATGGCGGCTATGATACATGAGCTTCTTCACATAAAGTACAAATCTAATGAAGGAAAAGTCCGGCAGTTGACTAAGAAGTATTTTGGTATTTTTTCGTGGCATCAAAATTTCGATTCCAAAAGTGCAAATGCGCCCCAGAGGCCGTTGTTGGCGCTTTAAGTTGTATTTCTGTTTACTTATGCTTTTTTCATAACTTTTGTCGCTTGTTTTGTGTTTTTTCTCCCAAATTCAAAAGTAATTCCATCAATAAGACAAATATTTGACTTAAACAAGAAATAAGCCATAATTTTGGTCTTATTATTATTTACAACGATGAATATCTTGTTTTGACCAAAAACAGTCTAAAATTTGGTTTTATTTTTAAAATAAACCATTATTTTTTCCTTTTTATGGGTGCATAACTCTTATTTGATTTTTTTGAGAGTCGCTTTCAGGGAACATTCAACAGGGAGGTGAAAGTAGATGGTGTTTGAAGAAGACGATTGGGAAGATTGGGAAGAAGACAATGAAGAAGAGGAAGACTGGTAAACAGTCAAAAACACAGCTCACAGCCTAATAATGAGCCAGTTGCCAAAAACGGCAAAACTAACCAAAAGAAATACAGCATCACTCCTCTGAAAATCGCCACAAAGTAATTTTTTATTATATATTTTTATATCTTTTTTTACAGCAGCCAAGACAGAAGTGCTTATCTGCGCCTGTACAAACCAGTTATTGCCGCCTTATCTATAGTATGTTCTTTTACTTTTGTAATGAAGTTACGCTTGTTAACTCCATCAAGATGCTCAATGTCAAGCGCATAGACAGTGAAGACGTATCTGTGGGTTCCTGAGGGCGGGCAAGGTCCACCATACGGTCTTTTGCCAAAATCGTTTTCAACCTCCTTGGCTCCTGAAGGCACGCTGTCTTTTTCGATGCTTCTCACGTCTTTGGGTATATCATGAACTAGCCAGTGAATCCAATCTCCACTCATTGCATCAGGATCAGAAACACGTAGGGCAAAGCTTTTCGTTCCAGAAGGAACATCCCTCCAAGAAAGCTGCGGAGAGACATTCTTTCCATCACACGTAAACTCGGAAGGAATACTGTCGTTGTCTGAAAAATTATCACTCATTATCTTCATCAAAAAAGCCTCAACAATAACTGGGTTGTTTAGGATAAAAAATGTTTTTGCGTTCATTACTCGGCAGAATGCTGTAACAAATTATATCTACCGATTTCTCGTAGTAGTATGCATAGGAACGTCTTGGGGGGAAGTTTTTGGGGGAAAAGCTCCATGAAGTTGGAAAAGTGGCACATTTTTTTGGTCACATTAATGTAGCAGTCATACATGTGTCGGACACGTTATCTGTTGGAGACAAAATAGCAATCAAAGGACCAACCACAGACATTGAACAAACAGTAGATTCTATGGAAATAGAACACCAAAAAATCAAGCAAGTAACAGCTGGTCACAGCATAGGAATGAAGGTAAAAGATCGCGTAAGAGAAAACGACACAGTCTACAAAACAGATTGACCACTTGAATGCTGCATTACCAGCTTTCTTTGATAAAAATTATCTTTCAATGTATGTCTAGTTTATCTTAGAATGTGATTGTATGCTGGACCGGATGACAGAAGAAAACCTTCGAGGACTTGCTAAAGTTCTTGAGATAGCTGGCATGCTAAAACGGATAGAACGGACAGGATGGGTTGAGGTTGGAGTTTATCAGCCAGAGTCTGTGGCAGATCATACCTTCAGAACAGCATTTCTCTGTATGCTTTATGCTGACCTGCAAGGTTTAGACCCGTTAAAGTTGTTGAGAATGGCGCTGATTCATGACCTTCCAGAGGCGATAATCGGTGATTTGACTCCTAAACAGAAGACGGACGAAACAAAAGAGAGTGAAGAGCAAGCCATGCTTCGGATTCTGTGTCTTTTGCCAAAAATGGAAAGAGAAAAGTACTTAGCGGTTTGGAATGAATATCAGGAAGGAACAACAAAAGAGGCTAAGGCTGTTAGGCAGCTTGAGAAGATAGAGATGGCACTGCAGGCAACAGAATACAAGAAATTGGGTTCCACAAACAAAAGCTTGAAACGGTTTGTTGAATCTGCAAAAGATGTTACTGTGTGGCCTGACTTGAAGCGGCTTCTTTCGTGCATCGTGGAGGAAAAGTAGAGATGGACTTTAGGGAAAGATGGACAAAAGAGTTCACAAAAATGCTTTCAGAAGATGAAAAGAAAGAATTTAACCTGTGGCTGGAGTTTTCTAAGGGAAAAATTTCAGAGTCTGAATTTCAATCCAAACTAGACATGAAAGTTATGCCCAAGATGCTGGGAAAAATGAGCGCCGCCAGAATGAATGCCCTAGAAGACGAGGTTGAGCGCCTAAGAAACCGAGTAGCAAGTTTAGAGGAAAGATTGAACAAAAAATCTAAAACTTAACGGAATTTTTTGTCTCTAGGCTTGCGGGATGACACGTTCTGTCGTCTGTTTGGTTTTTGTTGTCTTCTTGCGGAACGTTTTTCTCTTCTCAGAAAGTCTCCAATATCCAGAATATTCTTTACAGCAACCTTGTTTAGATCGATCTCTGCACGAAGATTAATCGCCATTTTGCCAAAACCCAAACATTCGTCATGTTCATTCAGAATTAATACATGGTCGCCTTTTTTCGGGTTATTTTCTTTCAGTATGCCTTTTTTGAAGATGTCTCTTCCGCAGATAAACAGCCAAGCGGCTTTCTTGTCAACCACAAGTTTGTTTGATTTCTTCTGTGCAATCATGTCTAACAGCAGAAAGCTGGGGAAAAAGCTGTTGCCTTTTACTGCTCCCAGATATTTTCCTGCATAAAAGAAGCCTTTGGGTGCCTGCTTCTTTAGCTGTTTCGACAACAGATAGTACCTGTTCCTGTTTCTGACAACTAGTGTCTCATCTAGGGCAATCTTTGCATTGAACTGTGCCACAAAATCATTAATCGGCTTCATTGTCGGTTCTCCTGTTTTTTGAGTTTGCATACAAAGAAACCCTGAGTCTGGTTTGGCCAAATTCGTCTAGCTTTCTTTATGGATGGGTCAAGTTTTTTGCCGAAAACATCTGTTAATGCTTTTTCTCCGTAGCAGTTTATTGAATCAATTTTGAGGGGCAGTTTGTTTATTGCCCAGTCAATGTTCAGTTCGTTTTCTTCTGGCTCAAGGGAACATGTTGCATAGACGATTTCTCCGCCAGTCTTTGTGACTTTGGCTGCTTCAGCTAGGATTTGCCTCTGTCTTCGGGCATTTCGGTTTATGTCTTCGATTGTCCTTTTGTTAAACCAGTCCCTGTCAGTTATCGCGTTTCCAGAGCAAGGCATGTCCAAAAGAACACACTCAAATTGCATTTCAAGTTTTGAGACTTCTTTGGCGTCCATGTTATAGACGGCAGTGTTTGTTACGCGGCTGCGCTCTAGCTGGTTGGTTAATGCAAACATTTTTCGCTGCTTTAATTCAACCGATATGATGGTGCCGCTGTTGTTCATGCGGTTGGCTAGCTGGATAGTTTTTCCGCCCGGAGATGCGCAACAGTCCAGAACGGTCTTGTCTGTAATGTCAGCGAACACTGTGACTGGAATTTGGGCTGCTGCCTCTTGTATTGAATATAACCCTAGAAGATATTCTGCTGTGGCACCGATCGAAAACTTGCTTTTGGCTATCCAGTAGCCGTCTTCTAGAAACGGAATCTTTTCTAGTTCTATTCCCAGTGATTCTAGTCTGGATACTACGGTGTTTCTGGGGGCGTTCATGGTGTTTATTCGGATTGCTTGCTTTAACTTGATTTGTTTGTAGTTCCATCCCAGTTTTTGGTATCGATTAACGAAAAATTGTTTGCCTGACATCACAGCAATAGACCGTGTAGTGGTAAATAAACTTGGTTTTGTTTTTCTTTCATGATTTTGTGAAAAAGGACTGTTTTCAACATAGCACTGCTATTAGAATCCTAATAGATTCCGAATAGGTTTATTCTGGTTTGCTTCGCCGTATTTCTACGCCTTTTTCTAGTGCTATGACCTCAACCAGATGTTCTATTCCTGATGTCTGGATTTTTTTCTCCATGACTTCCTCTATCTGGAATACTCCCGCTGGATTGTTCATGTTTACCAGTATGCGTACGGGTTTGTGTCTTCCTTTTTCAATCTCAACTTTAGTGATAGATAGTGCCGAAAGAGAATGGATGTCTACTTTTCCTGTTCTGTAAGGAATTCTTGTTCGTCCATGTGCCATGTCTGTTCCATCCGCCACCTTTGCGGCGCCTGCTTCTACGCTCAGGCATTCCACTACATTTTCATGAGAAAAAATTGTGTGCAGAATCTCAGATTTTAGTCGTACAACAAGGGCAGGATCTTTTGGGTAAATAATCTTTAGAAGCCTATCCAAGATGGGATTTGCTAATATGCAGCTATGAAATTGGTGGTCAAGACGGTGGATGCTGTTTCCCACATCATGAAGATATGAGCCGCACAGGACAACAAGTTTTGCGTCTTCAAGAGAGCAGACATGATTCTTGACGGCAGTGGGAGTGACCTCCTGAATTAATAGTTCAAAGATTTCTAGGGCGCTACCTGCTGCAATTTTTGCGTGGACTGGACCATGGTCATTGTATTTTAGCCTGTCAACTGCCATAACATTTGCCATGCGAAGTGTGTTTTGGACTTCTATGTCGCTTTCCATTAGCTGGAACATCTGCTGAAGTTTTGCTTCATCAAGATGCAAGTTTATCAGATTCGCAGAGACAGTAACCATGTTTGTTTACCTAAGAATACTATGGTTGCTTGGCATAAGAATCTTTAAGCGGTCGAAGTCGGGGTCAAATGCTATACTGAAGTGATCAGTGACCGTTTTTCTAGGTAAGTCACTGGGTCAACTTCTCGCACTGCAGCATTGTCTACGTCGATTATGTAGATTGTGTGGATGCGGGCGTTTCTGATTTCGTCAAAAGTTACGGGAGGATGCTTATAGTATAGGTCACACAATGTTTTTAGATACTTCAGGTCTTCCTTTTTTCTGGCTCTAGGAGGCTTTACAAGAATTTCTGGAATCTGCAAAAGATAATACGGCGGAACCCCCAACGCAAACTTTTCAGAATGATTACCATACCGAATAATCTTGCTTGCTATCCTTGACTTGCGGTAGTTGGCGGGGTCAAGAGCATGACTTGGTGGAATAAAGCCAGTTTCTATTTCAACGATATGAGAGCCCATTCCCTTTACGCCGTAAAGGTCACAGACTAGCCCATCTATGGGGCGTTCTATGTCTATTTCGTAGCCCTTAAGAATCAGATGCTTGGCGCACACCATCTCCATAACCGAATGGTTAATCTTGACAACGTTCTCTTCATGCATCCGAATCAGCTTGTCTTTCAGAATTTCCAGTTTTTTCTTGGACTCCACATCTATGTCCTGATTTAGTTTTGCAGAAAGAATCTCTAGATCTCGGTCAAACTTGTTCATGGTATCATCCTTTAGAAATTTTTGCAACAACGTGTATGCTAATAGGTGGATTGTTCCCTGTCAAAAGCTTTTATGCACACATATCCCTAAAACCTGACCATAACTTGTCTGTTTCTAGAAGCAAGTGGGAAAGAAAAGAGTGAAGCCCATGCTGAAGGTACTGGGACTAAAAAACATCCCATTTGGTTACACGTTTAGTCTTTGATGGCTTCGAGTAGGCTCATCACGTTCCAGAGCTTTACTCTGGTGTACGGTGGCATGTTGGGATCCTGTAGTATTTCGTCAAGAACAGATATGGCGTTTGCTGCCCGCACTGCTGGCGTGTCTGCTTCGACCTGAAGCGATGTGACGGACTGTTTTGCTGCGCGTCGTATGTTCCGGGGGGTTGTGGTGTCCTCGGAAACCATACCTAGCATATTCATGGCTTCTCCAATTCTTTCCTCGTATTCTTGTAGTTTCTTTTTGCGCACCATATAGAAGCCTCCTACTATCTCAGTTAAACCAGATGCACCCTATTTATTTTTATTCCTATAAATATGCGACAACAACAGCAAAATATATGATACCAGAAAGCTCCATCATAAGAAGGGTTAAAACGTGGCTAAAGACTCACAGAACATAAAAATCATGGCAGACCTGCTAAAACAAGGAGCAGCACTCACCAAATATGCGTGTCCTGCCTGTTCTTCACCTATCTTTAAACTCCGGAACGGCGACCTCTGGTGCGCCAACTGCCAAAAACGTGTAATAATAGTCAAAGAAGGAGAACCAGAACCTGAACAGCCAAAAGCTCCAGCATTTTCCAACTTGGAAAAAACTCTGCTAAACAAAATTCAGGAAATAGAAAAAAGACTCGCAGAGGAAACTGATGCAGAAAAAATGGAAACCCTAGGAAAGACCCTCTCGACGCTTCTGGAAAACCTTGAAAAAATCAGAAGCATGAACAACAAATAGTCCAGAAGACGATCATTGATGCTTGGGCGTTACGAAAATTTTCCTGAAAACGTCCACAGACTAGCAACTTTCAACTTTTATGACTCAGCAAAATTTGTCCAGCAAGCAATTTTGTCTAGTTTTTGTCGTTTGAACAAAGAAAGCTTCGATGTAAGAGCCATAACTCCGTATCTTCAGCAGCCCTGTGAGGTGAGTTTCGAGTTTGGTGTCGCAGATGGTTTTGATTTCGTTTTCTTGGACGATGCAGAACTGGAAAAATGTCTGGAACATGTTGAAGAGAGTGAGTTGCAGGTTCTGGACTTTTTCTTTACAGTCCGCTATTATCGCCTTAAAGGGAACAAGAAGATTCCGTTACGGTTTGATTACACTGTTATTCGTTTCAGATTTTATGAAGACCATTTGGATGCTCGAATTCGGCATGAAAAAGGGACTCAACGTATTTCACTTGATGATTTAACAGATTTTATTTTGAAGCAAGTAAACGTTGAACTTTCCAGCAAGGGTTTTGGTTCAGTTGTTTTGAGGGAGTCAGATAAAGTCCGCATAGACTTCTCAGATTAATTGATGCGAACAGTTTTTAGTATCATCCTTAAAGGAAAGTAGAGTATTGCGGTTTGCGGAACGTGTCAAACATGGAGAGCAACGGCGCCCAGAAAAAGACTAGACATAGAAGGTTTGCTGTTACTCCAACATTTGTAATTATGATGACAACGTTCATAGACATGATAGGCTTTGGCATGATAATTCCTGTTCTACCTTTTCATCCTGAAACTGTTGGGTCAGGCGCCTTGGCTCTGGGAATGCTTATCGGCTCCTTTTCTCTGATGCAGTTCATATTCTCGCCAATACTGGGACGACTATCCGACAAGGTGGGCAGAAGACCAATCATTCTGCTTTCCATATTTTCGTCAGTCATAAGCTTCATTCTTTTTGCATTTGCAGATTCATTTCCTTTGCTTCTTTTGTCACGAGTCACGGCGGGAATGGCAACAGAAGCCTCCGTAGCCCAAGCCTACATTTCAGACATAACAACAGAACAGGACAGAGCAAAAGGAATGGGCAAAGTGGGCGCAGCTAACGGTGCAGGATTCATTGTTGGACCCGCAATTGGAGGCATCCTGAGCATTTATGGATTGGATGCACTGGGTTTTGCTGCAGCTGCATTAACGGCGATTAATTTTGTGTTTGCCTTCTTTTTCTTGCCCGAATCAAAAAGAAGAAAAGATGTGACTACCCCGCCTAGTTCGGATGGTTATTGGCGTAGATTGGTTTCTGTATTAACAATGCCTCTGATAGGTACGGTTTTCGTTATTTTGTTTATTATCACGTTTGCGTTTTCGACAATACCTGTTATTGTGCCGCTGTTGGGCATCGCATTTTTTGGGTTTACGGAAGTTGAGATGTCCTACTTTTTCATGTATATTGGCGTAGTTCAGATTGTTCTTCAGGGTTTTCTGATTGGACGATTAACAAAGAGAATCGATGAAGATTACCTCATTGTCTTGGGGTCATTTCTTATGGCAATTGGACTGTTGATGATGCCTCTGCTTGATAACCTTGCAGCGTTTCTTTTCGCCATAACCTTAAACTCATCTGGACTCGGCATACTGAACACTATTTTGCCAAGTTTCATCTCAAAAAGAACGCCCTCTGATGAACAAGGCGGAATGCTGGGAATTGCCCAGTCAGTGGCAAGTATTGCACGTATTCCAGGACCGCTAATTGCAGGTGTTATTGTGGAAGCTACTGGGTTACCTGTTGCTTTCTTCGTCAGTTCTGCACTGGTGATGATTTGTGTGCTTATTGGTTTCAGACTGTTTAAGGGTCACAGAGCTAGGAGCCAAGAAAACAGGGTAAACTTTAGTTTAGATACCTTGTGACCTGAAAACTGATAGGTATAAATACTAAGCATATGCTTGGAAATATTTGATGAAAATAGCAGGTTTGTTTTCTTCGGATTTTCAGCCAGACAGGCTTGTCAGAGATAAAAAACCAGAGGCACAAAAGGAATTATCCGTTACCAGATACTGTTCTTTGATAGAGGATGCTGACGGCTTTAAAAAAGTCTGGGAAATCGTCAAAGAAACCGTCAAAGTCTCTTTAGGGCAGCACAGGCTAGGAATGCTGCTGTTTCTGGACGATTTGCCTCTTCACATCGGAGCCTACCACTCCTTGGGCACAAACAACATCGTCCTAAACCGAACATTACTCAACATTGTGGAAACTGTCACAAAATCAAAAAAACTAGTCAACGCATTTGTCTACAGTATACTAACCCACGAATACCTACATGCCCTGGGACACATTTCAGAATCCAAAGTTCGGTCGCTGGTCTATGAAGTGTCAAAGCAATGTTTTGGAGATGACCACATTGTCACTGAACTTGCAGAGAAGACTCCGTGGATGCTAATCAAAGGAGTCCCGCTGCATGAAATTCCTGTGACAAAGCAGCCGATGGAGCTTGTTAAAGACCTAGAGAAGCCCAACCAACGCTACATAGTATAGAACTTCAATCAGAGACTTTTAGAAAATTTAGAACTGTATCTAGGATGCTCTTTTCTACTTCTAATTTTCTTCTGTCGCCATCTATGAGAACAAGTTTTCCGCTATCCACGAATTTCATGTAGACCTTCTGCACCTTTTTCTGTGTCTCAAGCCGTTCCATCACAGACTTTTTTCTTCGTATCCTTTTCACGACTACATCTGGAGCCACATCGATGTAGATGGAAAAATCGGGCGCAAGAGCATACCTGTTGATTTCTTCTATCCACTCAAGATCAAGTCCTGCGGAGCCCTGATACGCAAGCGAAGAATAAACACACCTGTCCGAAACAACAATTTTTCCTTCCCTCAAGGCTGGCTTAACATCCTTTTCCAGATGCTCTATCCTATCAACAGCAAAAAGAACAGCTTCAACAACTCGAGGCACCCGCTTTGTTCCCTCCAAAACAGAAGAACGAATAAATGTTCCTAGTTCCCCACGGCTAGGTTCTGTTGTGTATATGGCGTCGAATCCCTGTTCTTGCAGGTTCCGAATCAGCCTGTGCGTGTGGGTGGTTTTGCCGCTTCCATCCAAACCTTCGATACAGATGAATTTTCCTTTCTTTTTCGCCAATAACTTCAGCCTCTATCCACTAATGAACGATTACCCTAAAGAGTTTATGATTAGCGATATTTCTTGAACAGCTTCCCATCATCGTTATATTCGCCTGTTTCATATTGGACTCCTTGTTCAATCAGTTTCTTTGCTTCCTGAATATTCATTGCAATTTTGCATATTGTTTCTCGCGGTCTGTTTTCATACAATTCTTCGTATAGCTCGATATATCTTTGGGTTGTCAAGATGAAGTTATGATCCAGGATTCGTTTAACGAGAAGCGTATTGCGGGTTTTGTGATGAGATAAAAATATCTAAAAAGCTTTTGGAATCAAAAAATAATTTGAACTTAAAACTGAGCTTGAAGAAATGAACTCGCATTTAAAATTTGGCGGATATCGGTGTGTTGATTTTATGTAATAATTTCTTATTCTCAGTTCTTAAATGTTAAATTTTTAATATTTTTAGCTATTAAACTTTAATTTGTTCTATTTTTTATTGTAAGTGGGAGTATTACTTACAATGCTTTTTAACACTAAAATAATAACAAGAAAAGCTAAGGAGAAAAAAATGAGAAAAAATAATTTGAAAACAAAACTGACTACTATCATTACTATTGCTTTTCTAGTGACATCTGCATTTGTCTTGATTACTAGCCTAGTTCAAGCTCAATACAACAACGTTCAAGAGGGCGGCTCAATTCCACTTCCTGCGGGAGTCACTCCCGATTTTGAGGTTGATACCAACGTTTTTCTAAGTTTCAGACCAGACCCCGTTGGAGTGGGTCAAGAAATTCTGGTTAACCTCTGGATGGAACCCCCGATCCACGTAAGCCGATACATGACAGGCTACCAAATCACAATCACCGCACCTGATGGAACCGAAAACGTCATAACAATGGATTCATACCGCGGAGACTCAACGGCTTGGTTCCCATGGATAGTTGATCAGGTTGGCACATGGAAAATCAGATTTGATTTCCCAGGAGCATTCTTCCCAGCAGGAAACTACACTGTACCTGAAGGAATTGCAGTATATCTACCACGTAATATCGAATTCACAGAATCGTGCTACTACAAACCAGCCACCACAGGAGATCAGGAACTAACAG
The DNA here is from genome assembly GCA_963772765.1 of Candidatus Bathyarchaeota archaeon. Classification (GTDB taxonomy): domain Archaea; phylum Thermoproteota; class Bathyarchaeia; order Bathyarchaeales; family Bathyarchaeaceae; genus Bathyarchaeum. The sequence goes on from CAVYYP010000004.1 coordinate 83,836, forward strand.
GTACAGGAAGACATTGTGTACTCTTGGCCCGCAGCAGATCTTCCAACCGACTACTGGACAAGACCCATACCCTTTGAAAACAGAGAATGGTGGCAGATAGCAGGAAACTTCCCATGGTACGGTCCAGGAGGAGGCCAAGGCTGGCCCGATGACACTAACCCCTACTATAACAGCAGATATTGTTATATTCCATATACTACAGCGCCAAACACCTCGCACATACTATGGAAACGATTAGGAGCCATATCTGGTATTGTCGGAGGAGAAATGAGAAGTGGTTCAGATGTTCCAATGTTCCAGATGAGCCTGAATCCATCTACACCAAGCATAATTTATGGTGGAAGATGCTACGGAACAACTACTGCAGTGTTATCTGATGGAACTACAGGAAGAGTCTGGGAATGTTACGATCTACGAACAGGAGAAATCTACTGGCAAAAGACTGACGTTACCACCGTACCCACATACATCGAATATGACTCAGGATATGGAGAAGTTCCTGGAGCTGCTGGCCGCGCTTTTGGAGATATTGGATACGTAAGTCTTCTCTACATAGGCGGTGGTCGCCTGATAAAATATGATCCATTTACTGGAAATGAAGGCTTAAACGTTGAAATTCCAGGAGGATTGTCTTCAGGAACGTACTACAGGAACTTGTACGCTTTGAGCATACAGGACCTTGGTGCCAGTGCAGGTGCAGGAAGGTACCGCCTAATCAACTGGACCACTGCAGGGGAACCAGCAGGATTCGGTGCAATTGGGCGAAATCCAGCTATAATAAGCAACACATCATACGCGAGAAGCAGTCTACCAACTCTATACGACATGGACGCTGGATATGGAGCAACCTATGGCAGCATTACTCCTGACGCAATGGGCGTAGCATATGGAACAACAGTAACTGGTTATGACCTATTTACAGGTGAAGAACTATGGACCAAAACGGTCGAAGACGAAGGCATGTATAGTGGATCATGTGCTGTTGCTGATCACGGAAAAGTTGCTTTACTGATGAAGAATGGATATTGGCTTGCATGGGACCTTGCAACAGGAAACTTGGCATGGAAGAGTGAAATCATGGATTATCCTTGGGGTGCAGCCAGCTTTGGTGGCTATGCTGTACAATCAGCTTATGGTATGTTCTTCAGACAATCATATGACGGTGTCTACGCATTCAACTGGGATGACGGAACAATTGCATGGCACTACAAGGATCCAGCAAACCCATACGAAACACCATACCGCGACACTAACACTGGAACCCTGTACTCATTCGATCAAGGTGCATGGATTGCAGACGGAAAGATGTACACACTAAACAACGAACACACACCAACTCCACCAATCACTAGGGGATGGGGTGTAAACTGTATCGACATCTTCACAGGCGAACGCATATGGAAGCTTGAAGGAATTTCGGATTGGGTAGCTCCAGGTCCTATATCGGACGGATACCTTACGGTTTCTGCTGCTGATGGATACATGTATGTGTTCGGAAAAGGTGAAAGTGAAACAACAGTAATGGGTCCACTTAGCAATGTAGCAAAAGGTTCTCCGATAACTATCACTGGATCAGTTTTGGACATGTCCCCAGGACAGTCTGGAACACCTTGTGTATCTGCAGATTCAATGTCAACACAGATGAAGTACATACACATGCAGCAACCAATAGACGGCATCTGGCACAATGAAACAATCACAGGCGTCCCTGTAACTCTAACAGCAATAGGCGAAGATGGAACATACATTGACATTGGAACTGTTACAACAGAAGGATATTCTGGAACTTTCGGAAAAGCTTGGACTCCAACAGCAGAAGGCACATTCCAAGTAATTGCCTCCTTTGATGGAGACGATTCCTATGGCAGTTCATCGGCAACAACATGGGTCACAGTGGGTCCAGCAGCTTCTGCAGCAGCTCCAATTGAACCAGAACAACCCACACCCGAAGAACCAACACCTGAACAGCCCACACCAAATGAGCCTACACCAGAAGAACCCACACCCGAACAGCCAACTCCAGAAGAACCAGAACCAACAGTAGCTGAACAGCCACTCATCAGTGCAGAGCTAGCAATAGTCATCGCTGTCGTAGCAGCATGCGTCATCGGCGCAGTAGCCTACGTAGCACTAAGACGACGAAAATAAACAGAGGAACTCATCTTCCTCCCACTTTTTTGGGAAAAAATTGGATGAAGGGACTGAAAAAACATGAACACTGAAAGATGCACTTTTATCCCCCTCATCAAGGATAACCTGTGCTCATCAACACCTTTCAGCGTTAATGTTTCAGCAAACCCTTCAACCAGAACATTAAATGGTGGAATGGACTGAAAAAACTCAACAGGTAAAAAAGAAAGATGAAGCATATTTATCGTGTTTTCATTTGACTTTCTCCTTTAGTTATGCTTGTTGAGTTTCAGAAAATCATTCCACCAAATACAACCTCTGTCATATCCTATGTGGAATAGCCTTAACGTCCTCCAATACAAATAGGGGAGCGGGTGTTCTGTATGAGACAGTGGCGATGACTTCAATTTTGTCGTAATGAACGATTACCTTATATAATGATGCTAAAGATTGACAAAGTTAAGGAGTTAGTTGTTCCCTATGCATAGATATTGGGGCGAGATTAAAGACCCCGTTTACGGCTATGTTTACGTCACCGAGGCAGAGAAGCAGCTTATTGATTCTTATCCCGTGCAAAGACTTCGCAGATTAAGACAGCTTGCAGGCTCAGAATTTGTATATTCTGGAGCAAACCACACCCGCTTCGAACACTGCCTAGGCGTCATGCACCTAGCAGGCAAACTAACAGAAAACCAGAACCTTTCCCAGATCCTTTCAGAGGACGAGGTTCAGATTGTCAGAATGGCTTGCCTTCTTCATGATGTCGGGCATGGTCCATTCTCTCACGTTTTTGAGCATCTTCTGGTAAAGTTTTTGAACAAAACCCACGAAGACATGACAAGATGGATCATCGAAGAATCCGAGCTCCACGACATACTCACAGACGTAGGCGTAAACGCTGACGACGTGGCAAAACTTGCAGTAGGGCAACTACGAAGACCAAAAAAAGCATTTCTGGACCAGATTATCCAGAGCGCCGTTGACATTGACAAGCTCGACTTTGTAGTAAGAGACACCTACCACACAGGCGCACAATACGGCTACGTCGACATCTTTCGGCTAATACATATGTTGGACGTTCTCGGCGAAAACCTTGCAGTCGATGTGGGCGCCCTGTCGGCTCTTGAATCGTTTGTTTTGGCTAGGCTCGAATCTTTCAGAAGCATCTACTTCCATCGCGTAGGACGAGCCGCACAGATAATGCTTGCAACAGCCATGGAAGCAGCAAAAGATGAGTTGGGTCTTGTCGAGTTTGACTCTCCAGAAGATTACTTGGCGTTGACTGATTATACTGTCTGGACAAAGCTTCGGGAATGCGAAAAGTCCAAGAAGATTATGATGGATCTGGAGCGCAGAAAACTTCTCAAGTGTGCATATGACAGGACGTTTCATGTGAAGGAGAAGATGGTGACCAGCATCTTTTGTGTCGATGAGGTTCGAGAGCAGGTACGAAACAAGATTGCGTCAGAAGCTGAGATTGACCCCGAGGCTATTGTGATTGATGTTCCAACTGTGCCTTCTGTTCCTTATCATCACTCTGACTTGCTTGAGCCAATGGAGATTCCAGTTTTCCAGAAGACAAGAGCAGGAGAAAAGATTCCCCTTCGACTGAGCGACATCTCTTCCGTGTTTGATGTGCTTAAGGGCTTCATCAATATCCTTAGAGTCTATACTAACGAAAAGTATGTGGACAAGGTGAGCGTTGCGGCAACAAAGGTGATAGGCGGCACTCCATCATCTGCCAAGATTTCTTTCTAGTGCAGAAAAGTTAAAAACTGAGTATGTTTATTTGGTTGATGCCCTGTTTAGGCTCCGATAGTATAGTCAGGTTAAGTATTTCGGCCTTTCGAGCCGAAGACCCGGGTTCGAATCCCGGTCGGAGCACCACACACCTAATCTCAATTGTCCTTGTGAACATTTTTTGCTAGAAATGTGCAGCGCAGCAGATTTCACAGAAAAATACTGTTTTCAACAATGTACTTCAATTTGTATCCTAATCCCAAGATTTATCCAATTATTAATTCTAATTGAAGTTGCTCGTGCGCGGCGCGCATTTACCGATAAGAATTCGCTTTTTTCCAAAGTGATTCAAAATAGTTAGTTGCCAACAACAAAACGCTTGAATTATCTGTCCATAAAGCAGGTACTTCAGCAAGATTTGTTTCTGAACTGGTATCCATGATTAATTTTTTTCTATCAAAAACAGCCATTACTACTTTGGGAGAGTTACAAACGAACTTTAGAGAATAATTTGGAAATTTTAAAAGTTTATCGCAATCATTTGGAAGCGAGGTGTCTTCAGGAATCTTTTCCAAAATAACTCGAATATATACATTACGTTTTAGCGCTTCTTCTGCAGCATCACAAAAAGTAAACATTGTACGAGGAAACCGTTTCCATGTTGTAATAAAATCTATGGACGTTTGAGTGTTGTTGATTTCTTTTAGCCTTTTTTCGATGTATGGGTTCTTTTTGTTAATCCAAACAAATTGTTGTTTCGGCTCCTGAAAATCTGATTCCTTTTTTTGTTTAAATTCATATGTTAATCTCTTGATATTTTTAGCCAGTTCCAAATCTTTTTTTTCTTTTTGATGAATTAGTATTTTGATTCCTTCATCCAACGGAAGGGCTCTTATTTTTGCTTTCTCGTCTAACGCTTTTTCAATTAAACCTCTTTTTTCAAGTCCTTCAAATGCATTATAGACATGAGGTCTAGCAATAGCTGTAATTTCAGAAATTTTTTTTGCATTAATTACTTTAGTCTTGATCATTACTAAGTACGTTTTTGCTTGCGCATGGGTTAGCCCCAACTGCATTAACGTTTCTATATCTTCTTCTGATATATCTATTTGTAGCATCCCCCTTTCAGACAATTGACGTGTTTTGCATTCATTAGAGGTATAAATTAAACTCCTCTAGTTGTTCTGATCAATTTAAAAAATTTTTGGGTTGTAAGTACAGACGGTAGTTACAAACTATCTTAAATTCAAACCGTTGATAGCGTAGCTAAAAAAGAGAGAGAAAAAATGGAAAACATACGAATTAAAACTAAAATAACTGCAATTACACTATTGATTGTTTTAATAACCTCTTCAATACTATTGCTCACAAATATTTCAGTACAAGCTCAAGGTACAGGAGGAGTTGAGGAAGGAGGTTCAATACCACTTCCTGCGGGCGTTACTCCTTCTTTCGAAGTCAACACCAAGGCTTATCTCAGCTTCAGACCTAACCCCGTAGGACTTAACCAGGAAATCCTAGTTAACATGTGGCTCGAACCCCCAACTCACGTAGTTCGCTACCACTCAGATTACAAGGTCATAATCACAAATCCCTCGGGAGTAGAAACCGAAATACACTTGCCTACCTATCGTGGAGACTCAACAGCTTGGTTCCCATGGATAGTTGATCAAGTTGGAACATGGACAATCCAGTTTATCTTCCCTGGAAGCTACTTCCCAGCAGGTGATTACCAGGCATATTCTGGCGGTGCAACCGTAGAAGGCGGTACCGTTCACTTTGCGGAGGATTGCTACTATAAACCCACCTCCACTGAAAAGCAGGAACTTATTGTACAAGAAAACATTGTATACTCTTGGCCTGATTCAGAACTACCAACAGACTACTGGACACGACCCATATCATTCGTGAACAGAGAGTGGTATTCAATAGCAGGTAACTATCCATGGCATGGTCCAGGAGTAGGATCAGACTGGGACCAGATATACCCTGACACAAACAGATTCTATAGTGACAGATACGACTTCCTTCCGTATCGCGAGGCACCAGAGACATCCCACATAGTGTGGAGACGACAGGGAGAAATTGGTGGCATAGTCGGAGGGGAAGCGAGAAGAGGATCAGACATACCAATGTTCCAAATGACCGGCGATCCAGGTACACCAAGCATTATCTATGCTGGACGATGCTACCAAACAGTTACTAAAGTGCGACCTGATGGAACTACAGGAAGCGTTTGGCAATGCTATGATTTACGTACAGGCGAAATCTACTGGGAAAAGACAGATGTTGACGGTACACCCAATGCCATTGAATATGATGAAGGATCTGGAGAAGTTCCTGGAGGTTCAGGACGCGCTTTTGGTGATATAGGCTATGTAAATCTCATTTACATAGGCGGCGGCCATCTGAAGAAATACAATCCATTTACTGGAGCTCTAACAATGGACGTGGAAATTCCTGGAGGAGTGTCCTCAGGAACATATTACCGAAACTGCTACGCGTTAAGCATACAGAACATCGGAAACCAAACCAACCCCGAATACCGTCTAATCAACTGGACCACTGCAGGAGTTCCAGGACGCAACCGCTACCCCTTAGTAATAAGCAACACATCATATGCAAGAAGCAGCCTACCAACAATGTATGACTTTGAATCAGGCTATGGTGCAACGTATGGCAGTATAACTCCACCTCAAATGGGAGCAGCCTATGGAACAACAGTACAAGGCTATAACCTGATGACAGGTGAACAACTCTGGGAAGTTGAATTGCCTACCGAAGGTATGTACAGCGGATCAGTTGCAGTCGCCGACCACGGAAAAGTTGCAATACTTTTCAAAGGCGGATATTTCAAGGCATGGGATCTGGCTACAGGAAACCTAGCATGGACAAGTGATTTGATGGAATATCCTTGGGGAGAAGCCAGCTTCGGAGGATACGCTATTGAATCAGCTTACGGCATGTTCTACCGACAATCATACGACGGAGTCTATGCCTTTGACTGGGACACTGGAGACATAGTATGGCATTACATAGACCCAGCATCAAGCGTATACGAAACTCCATACCGCGACCAGGATACCACAACACTGTATTCATTCGATAGTAATGCTTGGATTGCTGACGGAAAACTGTACACAATAAATAACGAACACACACCAACTCCGCCCATCACTAGGGGATGGGGGGTTAACTGCATCGACATCTTCACAGGCGAACGTGTATGGAAACTAGAGGGACCATGGGTTTGGGCAGGTCCAGGTGCAATAGCAGATGGATACCTCACAATCACCAGCAATGAAGGATACATGTATGTCTTCGGCAAAGGTGAAAGCGAAACCACAGTTATGGGTCCATTAACTGCTGTACCAAAAGGAACGGGGATCCTGATAACAGGAAATGTTCTTGATATGAGTCCAGATCCTGTTTTGTCAGGCACACCTTGTGTATCTGCAGATTCTATGAGCACACAAATGGAATACTTATTCTTCCAGTATCCAATTGACGGCATTTGGCACAACGAAACGATTACTGGTGTTCCATGTGACTTTGACAGCTATTGCAGAAGATGGCACCTATGTCGATATTGGCACAACTACAACAGATGGCTATTCTGGAGCATTTGGATTAACATGGACTCCAACAACCGAAGGCACATACAAGATCATTGCTTCATTTGCTGGAGACGACTCATACGGAAGCTCAACAGCAACAACCTTTGTAGCAGTAGGTCCAGCTGCATCAGCAGGCGGAACAATACACCTGAACCCCAAGAACCAAGCTCAGGCGGAACAACACCATCAGAGCCAACACCAGAAGAACCAACACCTGAAGCACCAACACCTGAAGAGCCAACACCAGAAGAACCAGAACCAACAGTAGCTGAACAGCCACTCATCAGCGCAGAACTAGCAATCATCATAGCAGTAGTAGCAGCATGCATCATCGGTGCAGTAGCATACATCGCACTAAGACGACGAAAATAAACAGAGGAAATCATCTTCCTCCCACTTTTTTGGGAAAAAACAATGGATGAAGGGACTGAAAAAACTTGAATGCTGGAAGACTGCACAGATTATCCCCCTAATTTGATAACCTGCACTCATCAACAACTTCCACACAATCAAGTTTCAGCAAACCCTTCACCCAAAAAATATTAATGGTGGAATGGACTGAAAAAACTCAACAAGAAAAAATGAAAATACTGAAAATGTGTTTTCATTTGTCTTTCTCCTTATAGTTAACCTAGCAAGACCAACCTGAAGTCAAGAAGATGTACATACAACATA
>CAVYYP010000005.1:0-11010 GCA_963772765.1 Candidatus Bathyarchaeota archaeon
TCAACAATACGACTACCCTTTCTTGTCGGACACAATTTATTGTTTGTCCCTAATTTTCTTGGAAATTCTAAACCGCTTGACTATTAGTTTCAAAAAAATTTCAGAAAACAAAATCAGAAAAAAGCACTGCTGCAAAAAGCCTACTGCCAAAAATAAGATAATATCATTAATTTAAGCCTAAAAGTGGGAAAAACGGATTTTTTAAGTTGTGAATTTATGAAGGTGCACGCATTCGTTTTCTTCGTCTTAGGACGAGGTATCCTGCTACTACAAAGATTGTTACACCAATAACTGCAATTATGATTGCTTGTTCTACGCTTATCAACGGATGGTACTGGAACTGTTTCTGGCTCCACGGATGTAACTTCTGCAGAGGTTTGAGCATTAACAGCAACAGTAGTAACTAGTAGAACTATAACAAAAAATGAAATCAACTCTATTTTCAAAATATTTTTTATATTTTTCATAATTTCCCTAGATTTTTTAGAACTGCAACATATTTGGAGCCTATTATGACCTTAATCGCAGAAGATTGTTGAAAAACAGCTTTTTCAGAAATTCATTCATAAAGCACCGAGATTATGTCCAAATCTCCGAACCTGTTGGAATCATAATAAAAATAGACTATTAAAAAAACAATTTTTCTGAAAAACTGTGCTGATTGTTGGCTACTGCATGTTTCTAGGTGCTGTTAAGCAGTGTTAGTTCATCTGTTAATGTCTTCAATAGTTCTATGTTTGCCTTGGATGCCATTCTTAGCATTTTTTCGCCTTTTTCTGTGAGTTCATAAACTCTCTTTTTGAGATCATAGTCACTTTTGATCAAGCCTTCGCGTTCTAGAGCATATATGTGGGCATAAACTGTTCCAGAACTAAGCAAAACCCCAAATTTTTTGTGAATAGCACTTATTGCATCATAACCGCTTGTGGTACCGCCTCTTATCTCAGAAAGAAGTATCACATCCATTATCGCCTTTATGCTTTGCATCCGCAATTTTTCAAGAGTTTTGTTTCCTTGCTCGCTCATATCAAACCACTTTTGCAAATCCATTTCTAATTTTTCTTTACTTTCGGCTCATCGGTGCATCAATGTGCTGCACATTTTTCTGTCATCTGTCTACCTTTTAGCAGATATGATCCAATCAGCTTCGTAATCACATTGTAACTGTGACATTTTTGTGCATTTCCGGGCAGTTCCGTATTATCGGCGATGAGAAGAATTTGAGTTTATCCCTTTTTATTCAAAATCTGCACCGATATCAGAATCTGACTACGTTATGTCATAAAAGGTGTTCGTGTACATCTGATGCGTAGAATATCAAAAGTATTATATCATAATACGTTGTAATACAACGATGGGGGTATTTTAGTAGCAAACCAAAAACAGAAAACCATGGGCTTCTCTTTCCGAATAGAGGAGCAATGGATAAACGTTCTACGCGAAGAAGCAGAACGACAAGGACGAAGCGTAAACTCCCTAATGAACCTAATACTACAAAACTACAGCCAACACTGGAGATGGGCAGAACGATTAAATGCCATGTTCATCACGTCCCACACCCTCTCCCAAATAGTAAGCTGCTGCCCAGAAAACAGACTCGAAGAAATAGCAAAAGAATCAGGGTCAATAGGCGCAAAAGACGCACTACGAACGATGGGCGTAATCCCAACATATGCACACATAACAGAATTCATAAAAAACAACATGGGCAAATTCGGAAACTGGTTCGACTATTCACAGCACACAAGAGGCAGAACAGAAATCATCCATCTACGGCACACACTAGACAAAAACTGGAGCCTCTTCATAGCACAAGAAATCAAAACAATGTTCCAATCAATACTTGACTTACCCACAAAAACAGAAATACGCGAAAACTACGCAACCCTAGAAGTCACCCTCTAACGCAAATTTTTTTCTTTTTTTAAAAAAACATTCACACCACATATTAGGATTCTAATAGAAATAGAATGTTGAAAACAACTTTTTTCAGAAAACCAGACGCAGCACCACATTTCTTCTGTCCTATACTCCAACTTTAATAATCGCTTAGCCATTTTATGCTCCTGAGGCATCAAAAGGTGGACAACTGGAGACTGCTAAAACTAAAGACCGCAGACGCCTACACAAACATGGCAATAGACGAAGCAATAATGACGGCCAGAATCGAAAACAAAACACTAAACACTCTCAGATTCTACCAATGGAACCCCTCCGCAGTTTCTATAGGACGCTTCCAAACCCTAAAAGACCAAATCCATGTAGACAACTGCAAAAAACATGGAGTAGATATAGTACGCAGAATAAGCGGCGGCGGAGCAGTATACCATGACCAGAACGGAGAAATCACATATAACATAGTAGCCAAACTAAGCGACCTCGGATGCAAAGACCTAGACGTGTTATCTGCGTACCAAAAAATCTGCAGCGGACTAAACGAAGCAGTAAAAATTCTGGGAACCAAAGCAGAGTACCGTCCACCAGACCCAAAACGATGCCCTAACCTAGCAATAAGCGGCAAAAAAATTTCAGGAAACGCCCAAACATCAAAAAAAGGCATACTCCTTCAGCACGGAACCTTCATGATTGACATAAACCACGAAAAAATGTTCACTTTCCTCAAGGTTCCATGGGCAAAAACACTAGACGAAATCCTTGCAGTGTCAAAAAGAAAACTGACCTCTGCACGACAAGAACTTGGCTCAAACTTTTCCACACAAGAAGCCCACCAAGCACTAATCGACGGCTTCAAAAAAGCGCTAAACATCCAGCTTGTCGAATCCGAACTTACAGAATATGAACAAAAACTAGCACAAAAATATAGAAAAGAAAGGTTTGTGACCGAGGAATGGAATTTCCTCGGTAAATCGCTACATTAATTCTGGTCGTTTATCCTACTGAAACTAGTGCATAGGTAACGATAACTTCAGCAAATACTGATGCTACCAGCGACATTACTGTAATCAGCGTGTTAAGTGAAGGTCCTGCAGTGTCTTTGAATGGGTCGCCAACAGTGTCGCCTACAATTGTAGCCTTGTGTGTTTCTGAACCTTTACCGCCAAATGCGCCAGCTTCAACATATTTTTTTGCGTTATCCCAGAGTCCGCCAGCGTTAGACATCAACAGAGCGAAGATCAGTCCTGAAAAGATGCTGCCTGCAAGGTAGCCGCCAAGAGCTTCTATTCCGCCAATAAATCCTACTATTAACGTAATAGAAATAGACAGAACGCTTGGAGGAATCAACTCTTTTAGTGCACCCTTTGTTGCAATGTCAACACAGGCACCATAATCGGGCTTAACACCCTCTTTGCCTTCTTTAAGTCCTGGAATTTCTCTGAACTGTCGCCTGATTTCCTCTATCATTCTAAACGCGTTTTTGCCAACACTGAGCATTACCATAGCAGAAAACAGTGCAGGTATAGAAATGCCAATAAGAGCACCAGTCAAAACCAGCGGATTCATCAAATCAAATCCAATTGTCTGACCTGTTAGATTTTGAGCTATCTCCTGAAAAGCTGCAAGCAAAGCAATTACTGTAAGTCCAGCAGCCCCAATCGCAAATCCCTTTGTAATGGCTTTAGAAGTATTTCCTGCAGCATCAAGCTTGGCTGTTATGTCCAGAACATCCTTTTCAAGTCCTGCCTGTTCCGCAATTCCGCCTGCATTATCTGCAATAGGACCGTACGCGTCACCTGCAACGATCATTCCAACAATAGACAGCATTCCAACTGCTGCCATGCCAATCCCGTAAACCCCGGAAATACCATATATCTCTGCAACTGTGAATGCGCCAATAGACGCAACTGCGATTCCCAGAAGTGGTGGAAACATGCTTATCAGTCCGTAGGAAAAGCCTGTGATTATGTTAATGGCTGCACCTGTCTGTGACACTTCAGCCGTTTTTATGACTGGGCTTCTGTCGATTGAAGTGAAGTAGTCAGTTGTGATTCCGATAACAACACCTGCAACTAGTCCGATAACAGCCGATGCCCAAACACCTGGATTAATATCCATGTAGAAAGTTGCACCGAGCGTCAAGAGACCAAAGATGATGCAAGTCAAGTATGTTCCCATATTGAGTGCACCTCCAGGATTTCCGTTCTTTCCCACTCGAACTATTGCAACTCCCAAAATTGAAGATATAGCTCCGAGTCCAGCAAACACCAGAGGTACGTCAACAAAAGAGACTGAACTATACGAAACCGCCTCAGATAATGCAATACCAAGTATCATAACCGCAACAATGCTCGCCACATAAGAGTCAAAAAGGTCTGCTCCCATACCCGCAACGTCACCCACATTATCGCCAACATTGTCAGCGATTACTCCAGGATTCCGCGGATCATCTTCCGGAATGTCCATTTCAACCTTACCAACAAGATCAGCGCCAACATCAGCAGTTTTTGTGTAAATGCCCCCACCAATCTTTGCAAACAATGCCATTGCGCTTGCTCCAAAACTGAAACCAAGAACAGTATTCGGGTCACCAGTAAGCGCATACACAGCACTTAACCCCAGAAGCGCTAACCCAACCACAGCCAATCCCATAACCGCTCCTCCACGGAACGCAATAGGAAACGCTTTGTTCAATCCATCCTTTGCAGCATTTGCGGACCTGACATTTGCTTTCAACGCAACAGTCATCCCCAAATAGCCAGCCAAAGCAGAACATACTGATCCAAAAACGTATGCCGCTGCCATGATTGGGCTTAAAAATATTGCCAACACTGCAGCTACGACAACAACGAAAACGGCGAGATACTTGAATTCAACTTTCAGGAATGCTCGAGCGCCTTCTTGGATGGCGCTTGCAATCTCCTTCATTTTGTCTGTTCCGCTACTTTGTTTATTTATATAGAAGTAAAGATAGATAGCAACAAGAATCGATATTGATGCAGTGATCGGTGCAATTGTCCAATCAATTATCATCGTATTTTTTTCTCCATCATTTCAGAGCTAATAGAGTCATCGCTCATTTGCTTTAAGGTTTTTCATAGAAATGTTGAATCTCAATAATTCTATCACCAGATTTTGCAGTCTAGACTAAAACTTGGCTTTCGATTTTCTAACTTTGGATATTTTTTGAGAAATTTTTCCATTAACCGTAAGAAACGCTTTTTAATCAATAAAGTAACCTTAACCTTCAAACTCTTCAATGTCAGAAGACAGGCGGTTGAAATGAGCTCTGAAACCTACTCGATGGAAAAAGAACAAGTTTTAGAATCCCTAAACACGACCGAAAAAGGATTAACAACACAAGAAGCCGAAAAGAGACTAGCCGAGTATGGACCAAACGAGTTAACCGCAAAGAAAGGCGTAACTCCCCTCCAGATATTCATTGGACAATTCAAAGACGTCTTTGTCATCATGCTTATAGCAGCTATCGGAATCTCGATTGCAATAAATGAGCTCGTAGACGCCGCCACCATAGGAGCTATAGTGTTTCTGAATGCAGTAGTAGGTTTCGTACAGGAATACCGATCAGAAAAAGCAATGGAAGCCATGAAAAAACTGACAGCCCCCAAAGCACGAGTCATGAGGGACGGCAAAGAACTGCTTATCGACTCAAAAGATATTGTGCCTGGGGACATTGTTCTCCTTGAAGCTGGAGACCGAATCCCCGCTGACGGTCGACTCCTTGAAGTTGTGGATCTCAAAACTGATGAAGCTATTCTTACAGGAGAATCCACAGCAGTAGACAAAAGAGATGTTATTCTTGACCCAAAAACTGCTGTCGCAGACAGAAAAAACTCTGTTTTCATGGCAACCCACACAACTTATGGCAGAGGTAAAGCGTTAATTACCTCCACTGGTATGAGCACAGAATTCGGCAAAGTTGCCGAGATGGTTCAAGCAGTAGAAACAGTGGAGACACCTCTCAAACAAAAACTTACAAAGTTCGCCAAAAAACTGGGAATGATAATCATAGGCGTATGTGCAATCATCTTCATTCTTGAATTGTATGAACTCTTTGTTCTGGGAACAAGCGGAATAGGAGACATAATAGAAGCATTCGAGACCGCAATTGCACTTGCCGTTTCCGCAGTTCCTGAAGGTTTGCCTGCCGTAGTAACTGTATCTCTTGCATTGGGAGCCAGAGAACTTGCAAAACGTAACGCACTCATCAGAAAGCTGTCTTCAGCAGAAACATTGGGCGCTACAGACATCATCTGTTCCGACAAAACTGGAACATTAACAAAAGGCGAAATGACAGTTCGCAAAATCTTTGTCGACAACACAATGATTGACGTAACAGGAGCAGGCTACGAACCCAAAGGAGACTTTCTCGTAGACGGAAAACAAATAGACCCACACACAGACAAAGACCTCATTTTGCTCTTGAAAGCCAGCACTTTATGTTCCAACGCTACCTATGATGGAACAACAGTATTAGGCGACACCACAGAAGGCGCTTTAATTGTTGCAGCAGCCAAAGCAGGAATCAAAAAACAAGAACTGGAAACATGCCACTCCCGTCTGCAGGAAGTGCCCTTCACATCAGAAAGAAAACGCATGACAACTGCGCATAAATCTCCAGAAGGAGACATTTTCTCGTATGTCAAAGGCGCAGTAGAAATTCTCTTAGACCGTTCAGAAAGCATAGTCAAGGACGGAAAAATTGTCAAAATAACTCGAGTAGAAAAAGAACAAATCCTAAAGACCAACGAGGCCATGGCAAATCAGGCTCTTCGTGTCCTTGCCGTAGCCTACAAAGAACTGCCCGAAGCTAAAAACAAAGAATACGAAGAAGAAGACCTAGAAAGCAAACTGATTTTCATTGGTTTGGCTGGAATGATTGATCCGCCCCGACCTGAAGCAAAAGGCGCAAATGAACTGTGCCGTAAAGCAGGTATCAAGACTGTCATGATTACTGGAGACCACAAACTGACTGCAGTTGCAATCGCCAAAGAATTGGGAATAATGGAAAATGATGTAGCTCTAACAGGCGCTGAACTTGACAAAATGGATGATGAAGAATTTGACAGAATCGTAGAAGATGCATCAGTTTATGCTCGTGTCTCGCCTGAACACAAGCTCAGAATAGTAAGAGCACTCAAAAAGAAGGGACACATAGTGGCAATGACCGGAGACGGAGTTAACGATGCCCCTGCCCTAAAACAAGCCGACATAGGCATAGCAATGGGAATCACAGGAACCGACGTAACAAGAGAAGCCGCAGACATGGTACTTGCAGATGACAACTTTGCCACAATCGTCACAGCAGTAGAAGGCGGACGAGCCATATACGACAACATACGCAAATTCTCATTCTTCCTTTTGCGCTCCAACTTTGACGAACTCCTTGTCATAGGAGTCTTCGCACTGCTGAGCCTGCCCTTACCTCTGAGCGCAAGCATGATACTGTGGATAAACTTGGTAACAGACGGTGGACCCGCCCTAGCACTAAGCATGGACCCACCACAAGAAGATTTAATGAGCAGAAAACCAAGAGACCCACGCGAAGGCATACTGCATGGAAGAATCGCCTCGATATTAGCCACGTTCATAACCCAGTTCCTAGGCACTGGAGTCCTGTTTGCTGTTGCCTACTTTGTTTGGGGACGACCCTTAGAAGAAGCACAGACAATGGCATTCATGCAGGCTACTCTACAAGAACTGCTGATAGTATGGAACTGCAGGTCCGAAACAAAGAGTGCATTCCGTCTCAGCTTCACCTCAAACAAGTTCCTGCTGGGTGCAGTAGTTGTGTCAGCAATAGTGACTGTTCTAGTGCCTTACACTGGTTTACTTGGTACAGCTCCTCTTGACTTGATGGATTGGGCTATTATTGTGCCGTTCTCTCTGTCGGGTCTTCTGATACTGCCTGAGGTCTTCTACGGAAGAAAAATCTGGCACTGGGAATAGACTATAGAACAGTGATTAACTGCCTAGAAATAGGTAGTTCAAATCCTTTTTTCTAATCTTTATTTGTTTTTCATAAGTCTGATAAGGTATTAGAGTAAGCATTTTTTGAAGAACAATGTTCAAGGCACCATCAAGTTTGCGATTCCTGTTCCACAGCTTTGGATTAGGCTGCGTAAGCAGCGCAATCTTTTTGCAGGCACTGGTTTTTTGGGACATATCACAAACAGGCTTCTTCAGAGCAACAGAACAGAACCAGATGATTCTATCTTTTGAGATTTTTCTAACATTTTTTGGGTTAATTTATTTTGTTTATATATACCAACGTTTAATTCGCTCGATACAATAAAAAATTCCAGCACTTTTGTACGATTATCTGTGTTTCGGTAACGTCGCTTATGGTGCATTTTTGGGAAAAATAAAAACTATTAAATATCCCTCTACAAGAAAAAGGAGAAACAGTGATTTTGAGAGGTAAAACCATTGATGTTCAAAAAAGTATGTGTAATGGCGTTGTGTGCTCTTCTTGTTACATTGGCTTTTTCTGGGATAGTTCAGGCTGCCCCTGAGGATGCATCAAGTGTATATGACCTAGAATATGGCGGTCTAAAAGTGGACATTCTTGCTCCTACCCAAGCCTATCCTGGAGATACAATAACGGTTACGGTAAATGCAGAAGCTATAACCCCGCTTTTCGTCAAATATATTCGTGTTACACTTTATGGTGCTCTGAATGCAACCGACAACGTAACTCTACGAGAAATTACTCATCTCGAGAACAAATCCTTTAGTTCATCCTACGAAATGCAATATAATGTAACAATTCCCAGCAACATGTCCCCTGGATTGACATTTGGTATCATAAGCTGTGAATGGGAACTAATGGGTGCACCTCAAAAAATTCCACAGTCAGGATTTCCTTTGACATATGTCAGAAATGTGGACCTAGAAGAGTTGCAAACAGAGTATGAACAGCTAAATGCTACGTACCAGTCAATGCTGCAAAACCAAACCAATCTGGAGTCAAATCTTCAGGGAGAAGTAGATTCAACCCGAAACCTGATGTACATCTTTGTTGCAACAACAGTAGTTGCCAGCATAACAGTGCTTGTTCTACTGATGAGAAAACCCAAGAAAATCTGGATTTAAAAACCCAAAATTTTTCTTGTTTCCTCAATTTCTTCGGGAAGCATCTGCCTAGGAAAATTATACAGTGGACCACCCGGTCTCTCGTTATAGAATGGTCTGTTGCATCCCGGACATCCCGAAGTAAGAAACGGCTTCCCCGAATCTATAACTTCCAACAACACATCTTTTGGAACTCCAAAATCTGTGAGTTTTCCAGTTTTGTCAAATTTCATGTTTTCAAGACACGTCTGTCCTGTAGTTAATAGAAAATGGGCAACCTGTGCTCTTCGGTAACTGCCCAATAAAGGAGGAGCTTTGTCTTCGAGAGCAGTTCCTAGAATTGGTGTAAACGCAAACAATGCTGGATAGATTCCTGAGTCAACACACCATTGGATTGCTCGGAAAAGTTCTTTTTCTGTTTCTCCAAGCCCAACAATAAGATGAGTGCTCACATTGCCCCTGCCAAAAACATCGACAGCCAGCTTAAGTGCCTTATGCTGATTTTCCCAACTGTAAGGTCCGCCAATATTTTGACCTTTAACGTCACAAAATATCTGCTCCGTAGCAGCATCCAACGCAATACTGACACGGTTAACTCCAGCGTTTGCCCATTCTTCTATCTTCTTTTTGCTCATGGGCTTACACGAAACAGAAACAGGTACTGCTACTTCAGACTTGATTTGGTTTACAAAAGACAGGACATCCTCAAAAACTTCCGGATAATTCAGCACCTGAACACAAACCCGCTTAATGGTTCCAGTTTTAGCTGCTCTTTCTATGCTTTCAACAACTGTTGCTGTTGGAAATGCTGGCCAAGTAACTCTGGAAAGCCTATCTGCTCTACCTTTACTTTTCTTAGCCTGTGGGCAGAATCCACAATTGGCTGAGCATTTCTCATTTCTACACATCAGCAGGTATGTGGTTGTTGGTTTAGCGTCTAGCTTTCCTCTTAATTAGACCTATTATAATGGCTGACCCTGTAGAAACGCGAATTTTTTCTGGAAAGCATGCTTCTTTCATTTAGCTTCACCAATCTGGATTCTACAGTTTAGATACTGGCGCCTATATTTATCTCTCCCAAAACTAGATGCTCGCTCAAAAAGTTTTTAGAAACCCACACTGATTATAAGCGAGTATGACAAGCCTAAACGCTGAAACAGTATGGCAGATGCCAAAAAAAGAGCTTATCAGCCTAATTGATAGTGGAGCAATTTCAAACAGGACAGGAAAGATTCGATTTTATGCTCCAAGTTTTGTCCATTACAAAAACAAGTATTTCCGTTCTCCTCATGTAAGCTTTTCCATCCATCTCCATAACTGGCTCTTCGTGTTCGCTGAAATGCAAGCATTGTAACGGAAGAGTGCTAGACACGATGGTGTCCCTCTATGACTCCTGAGGGTCTGTTTGATGTCTGTGAAAAACTGAAAAAGGATGGAGCACTTGGCTGTCTAATAAGTGGAGGCTGTCTTCCCGACGGTTCTGTTCCAATTGACAAATTCATAGATGCTATTGCCAAGATAAAACAGGAGCTGGGCATAACTGTTGTTGTTCACACAGGAGTAATAGACCTCCAAACTGCCAAACGGCTGAAAGCTGCAGGAGTTGACGCAGCACTAATTGACATAATTGGCTCCGATGAAACAATTCGCGAAATATATCATCTAAACGTAACTGTTTCCGACTATGAAAAATCATTGCAGGCTTTTCATGATTCTGGCATTCCCTTTGTTCCACATGTCCTTGTTGGGCTACACTATGGCAAACTAAAAGGAGAACTTGAGGCACTAAAAATGATGGCAAAATATTCGCCGTCAGCAGTTATAACAATAGCCTTTATGCCCATCCACGGAACCCCAATGGAAAACATAAGTCCGCCCGAACCAGAAGATATTGCTAGAATTTTAGCGTCTGCTAGACTGTTGATGCCTGAAACTCCAATTGTTTTAGGCTGCATGAGACCAAAAGATGAGTCCAAGAAAAAACATTGACTTACTTGCTGTAAAAGCTGGCGTAGATGC
>CAVYYP010000006.1:0-160729 GCA_963772765.1 Candidatus Bathyarchaeota archaeon
GTTATGTCTTCTACTTCAGTAAACAACCTTGATACTTCATTTGCACCTTCTTGAATACCAACAACTATCGCTTCACCATATAAAATGATATAATGTATCAAGGGATAGCTATATGCTAACTTGTTCTTTTCCAAATGTTGATGAAACAAAGGATTAGGTATGTGCTTTTGAGCAATATTACCTCTTAATTTTTCTGGAGTATTAGGAATTGATTTGTTTGAACTTAAGACCAACACCGCTGTTTTAACAGACAGGACGTCACCCTCTTTACTTAATTACCCTGTTAGCTACATTGTATCAATATCACATATTTAATGACATTTTCCAGTTAAAATAATTATGAATCCCAAATATTTGTGACTTCCGTGCGTTCAAGTAGATATCTTCTATGGCTCTAAATTAATACCTATTCCTACACGCACATCAACACCAAGTGAAACATTGAAATTCATTTCTTTGTAATCTTGGACAGCCCATCCAGTAGCTCTGAGAAGCTGGTCATAGCTTTCAGCAAATCGATTGTAATTCATATAAACCCATCGGTAAAAATACGGTTACTTATCATAGTTCTTCTTTCTAATCTTCTCTTTTTGAGGGTGAATTTTTTCTTGTTTTTTCCCATCACACACCTCTAAAAAACAGTGGTACATTCATGTCCTTTCTATGCCATAGGTACCTTTCCATTATTAGGAGTAAAAAGCGGCTTGTACATCCAATTAACCGCAAACCGTCGTTTCGCCTGTCGTCCGTCGTTGGTTGGGTTAAAATTTGATCTTTTTCCTCTTTTTTCATTATTTTTTTTCAGACTGACTTTAGGAGACAAAATAAGTGGAATCTTAAATGCGGAAATAAATGATGAAAATGCAGATTCAAATCAGGGGGTAGCTGTCACACTTCATTTCTCTGGAAAAGATGCTGAATTTGTGGTGCATGTGTCTATTTTTGTTTTTCATCTATTACTTTTTTAGCTAAAATTACTGCTTCTTCTTTTGTTGTTCCAAATAGTGCGCCAATTTGGTCTGCATCTTCTTTGGTCACAGCTTCGCCGCCAATCATGATTTTTATTTTGTCTTTTATTCCTTCATTTTCTAGTGCGGAAACTAGTTGTGGAAGATTGTTTTTGGCAGCGCTCAACAAAATAGAAATAACAATTATGTCAGCGTTTGTCTCTTTAGCTTTTGATGCAAAAGCTTCAGGAGAAGCCCCTCGTCCAACATCTATAACTTTAAACTCTGCCTTTTTCAGAGCTTTTCTGACCATCTCTTTAGCAGTGGTCATTATATCGGGAGTAAGAGTACCTATAACAACGGTTCCAATAGGATTATCCGGTTCAGGAGGCTCCTTTTCCATCATACCTTTTAACCAAGACACAAAAATCACCAAACGATAATAGTCATTTATTGTTTAAGAAGTTTGGGCTAATTTTCAATGCTATATTCTTGAAATCCAATAATCGACTAAGATAATACTGAAGAGGAATGAAACAAAAACACTTGCAAAGAAATGGAAAAGAAAAATTATGTGTTACTGGATTTTATTTAATTTGCTTGTTGTATAATTCTTGATATGAGAGACCTAGCCCTGACTTCCATGTTGTTTCAAAGTAGCATTTAATCAAACTCAAAATTGTAGGATTACTTGTCCAAAGAACTGGAGGGTTAAGGTTATTCTCACAATTCGAATTAAAGATGAAACCTCGATTGCCATCATATATTGATATGATGCACTCAGGTGTTTTTTCAAGATACCTAGTTTCGAATTTTGGATTTTTCATAAGGTCTATTGTTGATTTTGGCAGGC
This sequence comes from Candidatus Bathyarchaeota archaeon, assembly GCA_963772765.1. Taxonomy (GTDB): domain Archaea; phylum Thermoproteota; class Bathyarchaeia; order Bathyarchaeales; family Bathyarchaeaceae; genus Bathyarchaeum. The sequence continues at coordinate 1,801 of CAVYYP010000006.1, forward strand.
TAAAGTTATTCGTATCCGGTAAATTCATGATGACTCTAATTTTAAGTCCATTATCTAAAAGGTTACTCATCATTTTATCCCAAACTTGGGCCTTAAATCTATGACAATCCCAATTTACGGTAATATCCAAAGTTTGTTTGACATTTCTTAACTCATTAGAAATTGTGAGATCAATTAGTTCATTATTTGAAAGAAGAATTAGTTCGTCTTCGAAATTAATCCACGGTTTTTCTTCTTTATTTTGACCCAAAAGTTGCAAATATAGATTTGTAGCGGATTGAATTATTTCTTCAGTTTCTTTTTCTTTACGGTCAATTAACAACTTCATTGCATCAGCTAATTCAATTGTTTCATATTTTATTGGTGAAGTAAAGTGTTTCTTTACTAGTCCTAAACCTTGCAATGAAGGCATTGTGCGATAGACTTCTTCTCTTGCTATGTTTGCTTGAAAAGCGATTTGTTTTGCGGTAGCTGGACCAACAGAGAAATTAGCTAAAAAAACTTGCGATTGGAGTCGAGTCAGTCCCAATTTTTCAAGAGGTTTTAAATTATTATCAAACATTACGTGTGGATAAGTCGAAATAACCCTTATATAATCTTTTTCCAAAAATCTGATGAAAACTAAAAAAAATATCCTATATTTAATCTTTGAGTTCAATATTTTGAGATGTAGATTCCCATAACAATAGTTTTTAAAGTATTGTCTTAATATCTTCCCTCAAAATTAAGGAGAAAAATAGTAAAATGAAAAAAAATCAGAAAATCAAAATCTTACAAATGTTTGCAACGCTAATCCTGCTTTCTTCATTAATGGCTATACCTACGGTATTCTCACAAACAGTATTGCCCGGATATACTCCAATGCCCGATAGGGACACTTGGACCGAAGTCGGTCTTAGCCCCGATTTGGTTGGGGTAGGTCAAGAGATAACTGTTAACATCATGACATATCCTGGACCCTCAGGACCAACTTATGAAGCACAATATTTAGTACCGGAGATTCATGGAGGCTTTGAAGGCATTTCAATCACAATCATACACCCAGACGGTTCCGAAGAAACATTCATGCCAATAGACGAGACAATCGCTCAAACTGGCGTGGAAATACCTGGAACCGCACAAATCGTAGGACACCTACAATTCCGATATACACCAACAGAAGTAGGTACATATACATTCACAGCCAGTTTTCCTGGAGACTTCTATACAACAGATAACATATACGCAGATGGAAAACTCAGTGTATATTACAAACCCTCTCAATCAACTAAACCTGCAATACTAACAGTCCAAGAGGATAAAGTGATAGACGACGGATTGCTTACTGGATGGCCATGGTCACCATTGCCCGAGAATTATTGGGATGAACCCGTTCAGACCGATAACCGTGAATGGGCTGCCATCTCCGGAGATTGGCCTATGCAAGGATACAACATGGAAGGATCCAATTACAATCCATATAGCACAGCACCAAATTCCCCCCACATATTATGGTCAAGAGAAGTCAACATGGGAGGTTTACCAGGTGGATTCTATGGCAGCTTACCCTACGATGATGGAGCAAACGCATACATAATATTAGAAGGACGAATCTATAGGAGCGGCAGAGCTGGATACTTCGAATGCATAGACCTACGAACAGGTGAAAAAATGTGGGAAGCACCAGGAAGTGTAACACTTGCTCAAAGATTAGATCCAGCATACCAAACTGAAGCCCAACACAACGAAGGTGGCATCAGCGCGTGGCTATGGAAAGTGTCTGCTAGCAGGACAGGGACAGGACCTGATAAATGGTATAGATATGACCCATACGATGGAGACCTGCTACAAACAATTACCAATGTTCCAAGAGACATTTCTGGTCTAAAGTTCCAAGATGGTAGTTCAATTGCATGGATTGTTCAATCTGATCTCAGTAAATGGAACACTACTGATCCAATGAAAATACCCTATGCATACCTGATCAAATGGGACTACAACAAGATGATTTCAACACAAGTCTACAGCCAAATATACAGTAACGACTGGATGGATGGCGTTGTTTGGAACGTTTCAGTAAAAACAGATGACATAGTGAGTGTTGGTGACAATAACTTCAGAGGACTAAATGTTTACCCCTATTGGGAAGCAAATGTAGTTGTCGTAAAAACTCCTAATGCTATGCAACAAGCTCTCGGTGTAGACATGGACACTGGCGAAATTTTGTGGAAGAACTACAACATGGTGCTAGACATAGATGTTAGAACAGAAGGTGTAGCTACTAGTCCAAGCGGTCCTTTACTCAAACAAGATGGAGGAGCCCATTGGGTAGCATATGATGTTACAACCGGACAAGAAATCTGGAGAGCTCCTACGGGAGAACTTCCATGGGGTCTACTTCCGGCATATACATTCGTTTACAACAATGGTGTTATCTTCACTGGAAGCTACGACGGATATGTATACGCATACAATAAAGATACTGGAGAACAAGTATGGAAGAGCGATTACATAGGAGAACAATGGGAAACAATCTATGGCAACCAACCATTTAATGGAATGGCAGTTGGCGCTGATGGAAAGCTATACTACTCCACTGACACAACTTATCGTATGATGCCACGAACAAGATTGCATGAGTTAATTTGTATTGATGAAAACACAGGAAAATTCATTTGGAGACTTCCGATGGCAATTGAAGCATCCGCTATCGCAGATGGCATTGTTTTAGGTACCGCAACAGAGAATGGACTGATGTATGCAATTGGTAAAGGTCAAACAGAAATCTCAGTAACTGCTCCTGATGTATCCGTTCCCAAGGGTACAGCTTTGACGATTAAGGGTAGCATTCTTGACATGTCACCTGGTGCACCAAACACGCCTGCTGTCGCTGATGAAGATATGAGCGAATGGATGGACTATCTGTATGGACAAAATGCAACATTACTTAACGATCCTCCAACTCCGAAAGGTGTTCCAGTTAAACTAGCATATCAATTAGCAGATGGAAGCTGGAAAGACTTGGATGAAGTAACAAGTGATGCGTTTGGAAACTTCGGCTATAGTTGGGTTCCTCCAGCAGAGGGAACATATGCGATAAAAGCCTTCTTCTTAGGATCAGAATCATACTATGGCTCAGCAGATACAACATATGTCACTGTGGGTGCATCATCTTCTGCATCTGTACCTATAGAGCCTGAACAGTCAAATCCCGACCAACCCATTCCGAACCAACCAACACCTAATGAATCCACTCCAGAACAATCTACACCAGAACAGCCAACTCCAGAAGAACCAGAGCCAACAATAGCTGAACAGCCAATCATCAGCGCAGAAATAGCAATCGTCATCGCAGTAGTAGCAGCATGCATCATCGGCGCAGTAGCCTACATTGCACTAAGACGACGAAAATAAACAGAGGAACTTATCTTCCTCCCACTTTTTTGGGAAAAAAACTTGGATGAAGGACTGAAAAAACATGAATGCTGGAAGGATTGCATAGATTATCCCCCCTAATTTGATAACCTGCACTCATCAACAACTTACACTTTCAAGTTTCAGCAAACCCCTTCACCCAAAAAAATATTTGATGGAATGGACTGAAAAAACTCAACAAGCAAAATGAAAATCTTATGGACTTATTGGATTTTTCATTTCTTTCTCCTTTAGTTAACCTTGTTGAGTTTCAGAAAACCATTCCATCAAAACAAATTATTCACACGAAAAAATAATACTATGTTTTTTCGCACCGTTTAAATACAAAATAGCAGTGATATGTTGAAAACAGTCCTTTTTCACAAAATCATGAAAGAAAAGAACCTTAGCAAAAAAAGTTCACAGCATGTGCTCGGGTTTTTTGGTCGCCGTGCCCCTTGACATTTCAATATAGCGAGAATAAATCGAGATAACAAACGGAATCTGGCTTACTTTGCTTCGTTGGCAACGTTTTCTGTCTTCTTGTGCGGCTTGTAAATTATGCCTGCAATGAACAAAACTATTCCAATAACGGGCAATATGAGCACTGTTTCGTTGCCTCTTGCAAAATAGAGGATAAGACCCACAATAGTTAGTATGCCTCCTATGCCGAGTAGTCTCCCTTTGTTTGTTTGATAATAGTCACTCCAGTCCACTTTTACACCTCCTCCATTGTTGCTTCCAATTTTGCTACTTCCATTTTGTCAGTATTTCTTCTCGTTGAAAGACTTTTGTACCTATGTAATAAAGAGCGATATCAACTGCGGAAAGAATTCCTGCGATTATGAGAAACCCGTTCATGTCTAGGCTTATTATGCGTATTTCGCTAGCAAAATAAATTGCTATAAGGGGTAAGAAAATTAGTATCGAATAACTATTAGCGCTGCGTACGTCGTTAGCTCTCGATGAAACAATAACGCTGTATAACACGCTCATAGTAACCGCAAGGGGAACTAGAACCAGCAACAAAAAGGCAAAGGTCCAATTTGGAAAATAATTATAGCCAAGCTCCCCGACTGTCACTGCATCAACTCCAACCATAAAAAATGTCGCTCCAGCATACATTACAACTAAAGCAGGCAACAGTGCAGCAATTGCTTTTCCAAGCAAAATCTCTCCGTCAGTAAGAGGAGTAGCAAGAAGCGGTTCTAAACTCTTCTCAACTTTTTCGCCGACTATGCTATAAGAAGCAATTCCTAATGGAATGAAAGCCGCTCCGATGACAATGAAGAATGAAAATGAATCTAATAGGTTTGGAAGATTTGCAACAGTTAATAGTCCGCGGCTTCGTTGTCCAGCAAACTGGAGTATGGCTGGAAAGAGAACCGAAATTATGACAGGAAAAATGACAATTGAGTACCATATATTTTTTTGGCGCCTAAAAATTTTGAAATCTCTTGAGGCAACAAGCCATGCTTTTGATAATCTCACTCTGATTCCCTCACAAGCTTCAAGTAAACATCCTCCAAAGTTGAACCAACAACATCAACCGTGGTGACATGACCACCAGCCAAAACAATTGCTTCTACAACTTTCCAATTTTCGCTATCTGGATCCGTTACATCAAACGATAATGTGTGATTTTTTTGCTCAAGATTCTTCAGTGAGAGCTTTTTCAGAGAATTAAGAATCTTATCGTTTGTCTGCTCTAAGCTGATAACGGTTTTTCGCCCTTTTACGACTTTTTCAAGGTAATCAGGCGTTCCAACTACACGTAACGTAGTGTTTAAGATTCCAATTTTATCGCATATCCTTTGCGCTTCATCTAGATTATGTGTATTCAAAAAAATTGTCTTCTTCTCTTTTTTTAATTCAAGAATGAAGTCTCTTACAGTTTTTGCAGCTTCGGGATCAAGATTTGCAGTAGGCTCATCCATGAAAAGAACTTCTGGGTCATGTATAAGTGCACGTGCAATAGCAAGTTTCTGCTTCATACCTTTTGAAAAAGTTCCTGCTAAATCATTCCTTTTATCCCAAAGCCCCAACATGTCAAGGAATCGCTTGATGCTCTCTTTTCTTTGCGACTCGGTACAATCGTATATTTTTCCATAAAAGTCCAAGTTATCATAAGCTGTCAAGTGCTCTGTAAGCCCGACATTATCAGGAACCAAACCAATCATCTTACGAATCTTCAAAGAATCCTTCTTGTCACCAATCTCATAATCGCCTATTCTTGCACTGCCGCTGGTCTTAGAAATCAGGCAACAAAGCATCCTGATAGTAGTGGTTTTTCCTGCACCATTTGGTCCAAGAAAACCAAAAACCTCTCCATCATTAACCTGTAAACTGACATTATCAACAGCAGTCAAGCCCCCGAACTTTTTGGTCAAATTTTCAGTTTCAATCAAAAATAGTCACTACTGCAGGCGGATTTTTCACTAAAATACCTTACATATTTTTAATTAAATTGGAAGATAAAAGAGTGTTGATTGATCAGAAAAAAATTCTGCCTCAGATGCAAAAAACATTAACGTAGAGGTTATGCGGTGCATATCAAAGGACTCGAAAAATTCAGGGAAAAATTACCTGCCCTTTCAGGCAAAAAGATAGCTATTTTGCCAATCTACGCCATCTGCATGACAGCCATCGCATTTGCAGTTTATGTTACCTTTGATTCATTGCCCGCTATCTTGGCATCATCAGGAATTAACGAGATCATACTCTCGTCCTTTCCACTGGTTCGGGGTAATCATTATGGAGAGCGTCGGATTTTTGTTCGTGTGGCAATTATGGCTCTGGCGAGACCGCTTAAAGACAAAGTATGGACCCACATCATATCAACGAGTGATTTTTGTTGGGTTTGCAGGGATTGTGTGGATCTTAACGGTTGCAGTTAACCAATATATTCCATATTACCTGTTTGCGCAGGACTTTTGGGCATCGTTACCAGTTCAAGTTCTTGGCACTCCACTCGAAACATTTCTGGGCAGTGCTGCACCTACTATTTTTTACGTTAAAGAGGTCTTGGCAGTAATTCTCTTCTTTTTTGGATTGTTGGCGCTTGTAAGAGCCATTCAAGTTTTTGGCATTGATTACATGGCTGTAGTGTACGTTTACTTTCCTGAAGAAAGTCAAATTCAAGAAAATGAGATTTACTCGATTCTTCGCCACCCTACTTATGCGGGCGTACTTCTTATTGCTCTGGGCGGAGCTTTTTTCACATTCACTCTTCTTTCTTTTGCGGCATACCTGATTTTGCTCACAGGATTCTACATTCACATTTATCTTGTGGAAGAAAAAGAATTGATAAAGCGCTTCGGCAACTCATACCGCGAATACCAAAAGAAGGTTCCTGCAGTATTCATCAACCCTAAGAACATAGGCACGTTTTTGAGATTTCTGTTCAAATAAAAGAACAAAAAATTAGAGTGATTTTGCTAGGTGTACAACTTTGCTTTTGATTCTGTCAAATTCTCGTGAAGCTTGCTTGTATGGAAACTGGTACGGGTCTGTGATGTGCCAAACTTCAACTTTGTCTGCGCACTCTGAGGACTGGCGGAGAATGGCTGCTTCATGTTCTGATTCCATTGCAACTATTAGGTCGTAGTCGAGCAGATTTTTTGAGCTTAGACTATCAGGAACTACTTTTAGGTATTCACTGACGCCTTCCTGTTCTGCATATCGTCTTGTCAGGTCTACCACTTTGTAGTATGCATGTGTTCCAGCAGACTCAACTTCGATGTCTGGTCTATACTTTTTCAGCAAAGCATCAGCTAAAGGGCTTCTGCAGGCGTTACCAGTGCAAACAAACAACACTTTCATCATTGTACACCAGTTAAGAAGCTAAACATTCTTCGCAACATATAAACACCAAGATTTCATGCAACAAGAAACATATAGTGTTCCCAATAACCATAAATTCAATAATCTAATATCAGAATTCAATCCTAAAACAACTAAAAGAACATATTTTAACGCAATACAACAATAATATGAACAATAGCTGGTGAACAGAAAGATGGAGATAGGCACACTAACATGGGAGTTTCCGCCAAGAGTCGTAGGCGGAATAGCACGCCACTGCGAAGGTTTAGCCCAAGCGCTAGTAAAACTGGGACACGATGTTAGTCTGTTCACATTAGACTTTCCCGGCTCACCAGAATACGAAGAAATGGAAGGCGTCAAAGTATACAGGTCATCCACAGAACTGGGACACCCCAACTTCTTAACATGGGTTCTATTGTTTAACCACTTTCTTTCAAAAAAGATGGCAGACGTAACCTCAAAAGTTGACTTTGATGTAATGCATGTTCACGACTGGCTAGCCGCCTTTTCAGGAATCACATTTAAGCACTACACCAAAAAACCCATGGTGCTGACCGTTCACAGCACAGAAATTGGAAGAGCACAGGGACTGCACAGCCCAGACTCGTTCTCCATAAACGGCATAGAATGGTGGTCAAACTACGAAGCAAACAGAGTAATTGTCTGCAGCCAATCCATGAAAGACGAAATATGCAACCACTTCAACCTGCCAAAAAACAAGGTAGACGTCATACCCAACGCAATCGACGCCTCAAAATACGAAATCCCCGTAGACCGCGGAGCAGTAAGACAACGATACGGAGTCGGCTGGGGCGAAAAACTCGTACTCTGCGTCGGACGACTGGTACCACAGAAAGGAGTCGAATACTTCATAAGAGCAATACCAAAAATAGCCAAACGCTTCCCTGAAGCAAAATACGTCATTGTCGGAGAAGGCTGGTCAAGAGACATCCTAGAAGCAGAAGCAAGAGCCAGCGGACACGCCGACAAAATAAAATTCACAGGTTTTGCCTCTGACATTGAGGTAATCAATCTTATGACCAGCGCAGACGTTCTGGTCGTGCCCTCCATCTATGAGCCGTTCGGAATAGTTGCCCTAGAAGGAATGGCAACAGGCGTTCCTGTAGTGGCAAGCCAAGTCGGCGGACTAGCCGAAGTCATAGAACACGACAAAACAGGGCTTTTCGTGTATCCTAGAAGCCCAGACTCTATTGCATGGGGAATCGGAAAAATCCTATCAGACCCAGACCATGCAAGGTGGATTAGCAGAAAATGCGAAAGAAAAACTCCACAAGGCTTATAGTTGGGAAGCAGTAGCTATGAAAACTGTTGAGGTTTACAAAAAGGTGGTGGAATAAACTTGGGCGACAACCATTCTTTTCGTTCATACAACGAGGAGCAGCCCAATCAACTGCGCCTTCTAGTAATGCTCCACAACATCGGAGCAACAGAAGCATCCAAAGCGCTTACCATTGAACAGATTGGAGAGTGGACCCGAATGGACATACCAGAACTTCAAATGCACCTACAAAAGCTGATTGAATTAGGCTATGCACAGTCACTTCGGGCAGATGACACAGACAAATATCATCTTACAGTTGACGGAATCAGAAAAGTGCTGAGCCTATACAGCTAGGTTTTCTGCAGACCCTTCATTTCTTGTTGGGCAGCGCTTCTAAGTTCCTTAGCTGCGTCTTCTGGAGATACAGCATTGATGTACATTCCTGTGCTCTTTTCGAATCCAGCCCATGTTGACAATCGGGGATAAACTTCCAGATGCCAATGATAACTATCCTTAGAATCTTCACTTAAAACAGAATGAAAACCAAAATTGTAAGGCGGGTCATCAAGTTTAGACCACAAAGCTCCCAAGCAGACTCTCATGGTTTCAGCCAAACCAGATATCTCTTCACCTGACATTGCTGACATGTTTGAGTTGTGCTTTTTAGGAAAAACCCAGAACTCCATTGGATTGATGCTTGCCCAAGGAGCAAAAACTATGAAGCTTTTGTTTTGCCAAATGAAACGTGGTCCTTCTGATTCCTGTTTGATGATGTTGCAGAACTGGCATTCACGGTTTTGGATCCAATAATTTTTGCTCGCCGTTAGTTCGGCTTCAAGAATTGTCGGAACAATAGGAGAGGCAATGAGCTGGGTGTGAGTGTGCGAAAGAGATGCACCTGCTTTTTGTCCATAATTTTTGAAGAGCGCAACATGCTTTACGTAGGGTTTTGCTGAAAGAACCGCTAGCCTGTCAAGATAAGCATTTACAAGATAGATAAGCTGGCTGATTCGTGCAACTCCAGGAGCTTCATTGTGACAGGGCGATTCCACAATAACTTCATGATGCCCTACTGCCCGTAGGAGCACTGGACTCTCTTGTATGGCAGTGTTTTGTTTTGTTGGTGGTGAAAAAGCAGGATACAAATTGGGAATGACTCGTACAAGCCAGTTTTTGTGGCAAACATCGTTAGTGTCTTTTTCTTTTCGGATTTTACAGTCATCTGAAAGGTAAACTAATACGGCAGGGGGAGTCATATGCTCGTTGCTTGGACAGAGAGGACAAGTTCCATTGTTTTCTGCAGTCTGCTTTTGTATGAAATCTGTTGGTCGCTTTTTTCTATCTTTGGCTATGACAACCCATCTGTTAAGCAAATAGTCTTTTCTCAGTTCATTAGCTGCCATGATGGTCTTCCGGCTCAGTTATTTTGATGGAAGATCTTTCTGCTTCTTTTTCATGTTTACAAGTTCAAGGTAGCGATCAAGAGTTGTTCTTGCTGCTGCATCCCAAGTGAAATGTTCCAGCACACGTTTTCTGCCGTTACGTCCATATTCATGCATTTTCTCGGGGTCTTCTATAGCGCTGATGATTCCCCATGAAATGTCTGATGGATCATTTGGATTGATATGGAATCCACACTGATCAGGACCGCTTATGCTAACGATTTCTCGCATTCCGCTTGTGCCTGCGGCTCCAACAACAACAGGCTTTTCCATGCTCATAGCCTCTAGGGTGACAATTCCAAACGGCTCATAAAGGCTAGGATAAGCTGCAACATCACATGCTGCATAGTGTGCAATTCTTTCTTCTTCGGGTATGAACTCGAAACGGAACTTGACAACATCTTCAAGGTGAAGGTTGCGAACAAGCCCTTCCAGATAATCTCTCATGTCGCCTAAGCCGACAACAACAAGTTTTGCGTTAGGAATTTTCTTCAAAACAAAAGGCATAGCCCTGATGAGCTTGTCTACGCCCTTTATCCAGACAAGCCGCCCAACAAAGAGAATCATCAAATCGTCGTCAGTGAGCCCATATTTTGCCTTTATTTCCCGGATTCGTTCCTGACTTACCTGTTCAGGATTATACTTTTTTGGGTCAACACCATTATAGCAGACTCTAATTTTTTCTGCAGGAAATCCAGCCTGTATAAGCTCATCCTGCATAGCATAAGAAACAGTGATAACCATGTCAGCCATGTGTCCGCCACGGTCCTCAATGCTGCTAACTACTGCTGAGCCATTTCCTAAGGTTCGTCCCCGCTCATTGGAGTGCACATGAAAAGCCAGCGGTACTCCTAGCTCCTTTTTTATGGTGATTCCCGCGATAACTGAGAGCCAGTCATGGGCGACCACCAAATCGAATTTGAAGTCTTCACCTCTTACAAGCTCGTTTACCAGTTTTGCTGCGCTGAGATAGTTGTACATCAATATTTTTGAGAAGAAGTGTATTCCTCTGCCCCATTTTTTGACGTCTTCTGCGACCACGTCGGGTAGGGAGTCGGAAACGTCTATGTGGACGGGGCGATGGATTTCGATTCCTCGCAGAAGTTCTCTTGTTGGTAAGCTTCCTTCGTCGTCGTTCATTGTGAAGACGGTTACGTCGTGTCCGAGAAGGACAAATTTGCGTGTTATTTCTGCAGCGTAGGTGCCTAATCCGCCTACAATTTTGGGGGGGTACTCGTAAACAAACACAGCTATTTTCATTAAGTTTTCACCAGTTTAAACCAGTTTTTGGGTGTCTAAGCGCGGGTAGAGTGTGAATTCAGTTGTGTAGAGATGCTTATTTAACGGTTACTTCCGTCTCTTAAAGAATTTTTATCTGTCTTTTATAATACACACGCAAGAAACATCACAAGGTTTGGTTTTAATTTTACTTTCCTCTCCCCCCTACAAAAGTTCGATAGAGCCACAGGCTTATTTCTGGCGGCAGACAAGCATGCTAACCCCAAGGGAGGGTAAACAGTTTGGAACAATACGAATACAAACAGATGATAATTAAACGGCTAACCCAAATTCAAAAACTTGCAAAACAGAAAAAATTCGCAGAAATACAGACTCTGCTAAACCAAAATTACGTCTAAGGAAGTCACAAGTTTTGGGCACAGAAATAAGATGCAAAAAATGCAAAACAACACTAGCAGAATTCGATGAAGTTCCCACAGGAGTCACATGGTATTCGAGACTCAGTTATGAACTGAAAGGAGAATGCCCAGAATGCGGACACAAGCTCCCCAGAGTATCCAATTATGCACGTGACATGAAGCTTGAAGTAAAATCAAAGACACAAATTCTTGCAAAATAAATCAAATGTAATCAGTATTTTTGTGCAGAAAAAAATTTTAATGCCGTTGATGCTGTTCAACTGCTGTGATTGTCATGCCATACTGTGAAAACTGTGGAAAAGAATTAAAAGCAAATTCAAAATTTTGTGGAAGATGCGGTAAACCAGTAAATGAGGATACCCAGGTAAGCTCTGCTGTTTCAGTTGAGTCAGTTAATGAGAATCAAGAAACTGTTCCTCAAGTAAATGCGCAAAAGGACTATGAACAAGTGTTAAGCGTCTTGCTGCTGAGAAAGCCTAAATCGCTTGGCAGGTATGACACATTTTCTGGTGTGCTAACAGGAAAGCGTCTTATTTTTGCTCAAATGACAGGTGACATGATAAAAGAGGCAGTTAAACAGTCAAGAGAACAGGCTAAATCTGAAGGAAAAGGCTTCTTTGGACAATGGGCAGACCAACTAAAAGCATCAGCTTCTTTTGCGAGCCGCTACTACAGCATGGAACCTTCCGCAGCGCTGTCTGAGACACAAGGCAACTTTGCGGTCACCAACGATTCTGTGAATAAAATCAAGTTGAAACTGAAAGACACAGGAAATCAGGCAAATCCGCGCGAGTTTGAAATCGAAATCAAATCCAGCGCTGGAAAGTACAAGTTTAGAATGGACGAAAACGGCGACTACGTCAAGGCTCTAAAGCAGATTTATGGCGACAAAGTGGAAACTCCATTTGGCTACTTTAGTGCGGGCGGACTGAAATTCAAAATAGGCTAACCTTGTCATATGAGCAGTTAGCCGAAGGCGTAAACAACGCCGCCTTCCGAAGTAATATACACTGTGCCGTTGGCGATTGCAGGCGAATTATAGACTATGGCGCCTTCTACAGTATAGTCCCAGACTGGATATCCAGTGAGGGCATCGAAACAATAGAAATAGTTTGAAGACCCAAAATAGACGTAGCCAGCGGCAACTGCAGGAGAAGACTGCACGCCAAAGTTGGGAATGTCTTGTTTTGATGCATCATAGCTCCAAATTTTTTCTCCGTTAGAGGCATTAAGACAGTAAAGTGTCTTATCGTTTGACCCGATGTACACATGACCTGAAAAGACTGCAGGCGAAGACTGTACCCAAGAACCTGTTGAGTAGTTCCAAATTTTTTCTCCATTTAGGGCGTTAAGGCAGTAGACGTTGCCATCAAGTGACCCCACGTAAACAAAACCGTCGACAACTGCAGGCGAGGACGTCACAGCATGCGCAGAGGAAATATTGTCCGCTCCTGTTAGGTAGTTCCAAATTTTTTCTCCTGTGGTAGCGTTAAAGCAGTTGACGTTGCCATCTCCAGAACCAACATAAACAAAGCCGTCAACCACAGCAGGCGAAGAAAGCCCCTTTCCATAAGTTTGAACATTCCACCTCAAACTGCCCATCAAAGCGTCAAGACAGTAAAAATTTCCATCATAACACAATACATAGACATAGCCGTCAGCAACCGCAGGCGAAGACTGAACAATCCCTTCCGTGGTTGTAAAATTCCAAACACTTGACCCAGTTAATGCGTCAAGACAAATAACCTTGTAGTCCAAAACACCCGCATACAGGTATCCACCAGCAACCGCAGGCGAAGACGACCCATATCCCATAGTTGGATAGTCCCATAGTTTTTCGCCGCTGGAGGCATTAAGACAGTAGATTTTGGCATCGTTAGAACCAAAATATAGGCGCCCGTCGGCAACAACAGGGGAACAACCTATCCCCGCATAATCGTCTTCAAGTGTGTAATTCCACAACAAATTGGCCAAGGCAGGAGCAGAACTTGTCGAGTATCCGGTATGGTTTAAGTCATGTTGGAACATTGGCCAGTTGCTCGAAGACGGATTGACTGTGATATAACTACTTGGCGGCGATAAAGAATAATACGAAAAAAACAATGTTAAACCGATAACATTTACTAAAAAGGCAACCAGAAAGGCTAACAGGACACTTTTATGCTTCAAACGTGGTCACTTCACAACAACAATGTAGGATGATGCTCGTAAAGGTTTAGATTCACTTAACCAGATTGCAGAGATTGCAGACTGCTCCAGCTAAACCGCAGTTTAGTGTACTGTGAAATCTAGTGTGCAATGATTTGAATCACAGCATTTTTGAGACAGCAACTCGAACTTTATGTTATCTGAAAACTCGGAAACCCAGACCCTGTTTTCTGTATTACATATGGCTCTTCCAACTTTTTCTGCAAGACGTTCTCTGCCACTTTTTATCATCAGATTATGCCAAGGACAGTCCTCGATTACTATTCTAAATCCTTTTGCAGTCCATTCTGTAGTGAATTTGAATCCTTCCAGCTCAAGTTTTGTAACAAGACTCTCAAACAGAGAATCCAAGCCATCGCCTAGACCCAAGAACTGTTTAATCATTCTCGCCTGAATCTTGGGCATAACACTCCACACCTGATTATCTACGTCCAGAGCAGAGTTAAAGCCGTACTTTTCTTCGGTTTTCATAAACCAAAGCCCATCAACTGCCTTGTAGCTGCGACCAAAATACTCTGCTTCCTGTTCTGAACTCAACTTTGCCATTTTGACATCACATCTAAGTAGTTTGGTGTACTTGCTGATTAGAATTTTCCAACAAGACACGTTTTGCTGCTTGAAAGTGTGCATAACAGATAAACGAAACAAGAAATTTGATAATATTCGCCAACAAACTCACAAAACAAGACAGAGATGCAAACAATGGACACAGAACAGTTTAGAAAACACGGACACCAGATGGTGGACTGGATAGCAGAATTCATGAACAACATCGAACAATATCCAGTTAATCCAGATGTCAAACCAGAAGAAATCAAAGCAAAACTTCCAAAAAATGCCCCCAAAACGGGGGAAAAAATGGAATACATCTTCAAAGACTTCCAGAACATCATCCTGCCCGGAATCGCACAATGGGAACATCCCTGCTGGTTCGCATATTTTCCAGCAAACAACAGCCCACCCTCAATACTAGGAGAATTTTTGGCAGCAGCCTTGGGAGCGCAGTGTATGGTTTGGAAAACTTCACCTGCCGCAACAGAACTAGAAGAAGTCACCATGGAGTGGCTCAGAAAAATGGTTGGACTACCAGAAGGAATGGCAGGCGTAATACAGGATTCTGCATCAACCTCAACACTAGTCGCATTGATAACTGCCAGAGAAAAAGCATCAAATTTTAAGATTAATGATGAAGGCTTCGCTGAGCCATTAACTGTTTACTGTTCAGAGGAAGCCCACTCCAGTGTAACGAAGGGAGCAAAGATTGCAGGCTACGGAAAAAAGAACATACGCCTGATTTCTGCTGACGAAAAATTTGCGATGAAACCAGAAGAACTCGAAAAAACAATTGTAGAAGACAAAGCCAATGGACTAAAACCCGCCATTGTTTGCGCCACCTTGGGAACTACATCCTCTGCGGGAGTAGACCCACTGGACAAGATTGGAGAAATCTGCAAGAAACATGGTATCTGGCTTCATGTGGACGCAGCCTATGCTGGCACAGCAGCGATACTTCCAGAAAAAAGGTGGATACTAAAGGGCATAGAGAATGTGGACTCGTTTGTTTTTAATCCGCACAAGTGGCTTTTAACCAACTTTGATTGCTCAGCATACTTTGTAAAAGACAAAGAAATGCTCACGAAAACATTTGAAATACATCCAGAATACCTCAAAACAGGCGTAGACGAGATAGTCAATAACTACCGCGACTGGGGAATCCAGCTAGGACGAAGATTTCGGGCACTAAAACTATGGTTTGTACTTAGGTCCTACGGAGTTGAAGGACTCCAGAATATGGTACGGGAGCACATCAGATTAGCGCAAAACCTGAAGATCTGGATTGAAGAGGATGAGCGGTTCGAGATAATGGCTCCCGTAGATTTTAGTCTGGTATGCTTCAGGTTAAACCCCAAAAACCTGTCCGAAAAAGAGCTGACTGAACTGAACAAAAAACTGCTTGATATCGTTAACAAGACTGGAAAGACATTCTTAACGCACACCACTCTCAAGGGCAGGTATGTGATTCGTTTCTGTATTGCTCAGAGAACAACAAAAGAAGAGCATGTAGAGCGCATATGGAAATTGATAGTGGAAAAAGCCGAAAAACTGCTACAGAAATAAGCGCGTTATTGTAATAGTCGGTATTTGCTTTTGTTCATTTCCTGCCGTTTAGCATGGATTGCTGCGACTGTTTCTCCGACCATGTTTTCTTCGACTACCAGGATAATCTGAGATGTGTGTGGAGCAAAAATTCCACGTTTGATATTTATCTGTGGAATCGCCCCGATAGCAAGTGATGCTATGCCTGAGGAGTATTTCATTCCGTCGCCGATGATTGTGACTACTCCGACTCCGTATTCTATTGTTAGGTCTTCGTCAAAGCCTTTGAGCCGTTCTTCATGTTTTCTCAGAAAGTCTGAATCAAGAAAGAGATAGTCGCGGATTCGTTTTCCTGTTTCGAGAGTTTCTGTGCCTAGGTCCAGAAAATCGTTGCAGTTTTCCCAGATTCTCAGGGCATCTTCGAATGACCTGCTGTTTGTGTCGTCCATTGTAAGTATTGCGCATCCAGATTTTCCTGTGACACATTTCACTGTTTGATCAAACGTGTTTTCAGGCTCAATTGTGGTGTAATTTTCTGGTTTAAGAAGTGACATGACCTTTATTGGCTGCTCAAACTGCTTTGCCATAGAAATCGCGTCGCCCTGAACAATTTTCATACCCATTTTAGAAGCTTTGTGAGCCTCATTATATGTTAATGAAACAAGGTGCTCGGTTATCTGCCCCTTGACTTTTCCTGGGTCTGCGCTTTGAACAGGCATCCCCTTGAACAGGACAGTTTCGACGTCATATTTTCGTTTCAGAAGACAAGAAATGAATACCGCCGAAAGGTCTGAGCCGCCCCTTCCTAGGATTGTTTCTAGACCGTCACTGGTTATTCCTAGAAAGCCACCCAGAACAACAGTTTTTCCTTCTTCAAGCAGTTCCATTAGGCGCTTGGCTTTGGTTTTGCTCAGTTTCATGCTGGGTGTTGCGTTTTCAAAGTTGTCGTCAGTTATTATTGGCCACTCTTCCTTTGTTATGTGACAAGAGTCTATGCCGTTGCTTCTCATGATGTAATCCATCAAAACAGATGTGGGCAACTCTCCTCCGTGCGTCAAAACTTTTGCTTTTACTGTTCCATGAAAGCGCTTATTGACCAGAACAAGAGAATCGTCTAGCTCTCGCTGATAGTCTTTGAGCTCATCAATGGCTTCTTTCAAAAATTCTTTTTTGACATATTTCTTGGCTAGACGTTCATAAACATTAAAGATGTCACATATTGGAAGCGCTTCAGATTGCGTGCATGACTCTCCCAGATGGATAAGCTTGTCTGTTAATCCGTTTGGAGCAGAAAACACAACAACTGGACCTAAACCGTTCTGTTTCTTTAGGTCTTTTACGCGTTCCAGTATTGCTGGAATGTTTTTGCCATCATCACTTAGTAGACTGCCACCAAATTTGGCAACCGAAAGCATCTTGATAGTATTCACCCTCAATATCAGCTAACTGGAAACGAAAAACATACATTTTAAGGCTTTCGTGCCAACCCGAACAAATAGTGACAATCAGGTCTTTTTGTCAGAACGAATCTTGTAGGCTAAACCAGAGAACATCGCAACATCTTTGTCCTCTTTCCGTACCACCACGCTGCAGAGCGCCAATGTTTTTCCATCCGAGACCGTGGTTGCCTCAGCAAACAAAACGTCTCCTTCAACGGTTGGACGTAGATAGTTGATGCTAACCTGAACCGCAACTGCCTGCCTGTCTCCAAAGTTTACTGCTTCAGCAAAAGCGCAGTCAGCCAATGAGAATAGCACTCCGCCGTGTGTGAAGCCGTGGGCGTTTGTGTGCTTTTCTGTGATTTGCATCGACATTTTTGCGTATCCGTCTTTTATTTCCAGAATTTTGATGCCTAGGAGTTCTCGGAAGTAGTCTGTTCCATTCACGGTTTTTCGCCTATGTTCAGTTCTTTTTGCAAATAATGGTAAATCTTGTGTAGCAGAGAGGTTATGCCCTTGGGCAGGAAAACCACGACGATGACAAGGAAGATGCCCAGCCCAAGCAGACGTATTGGCGGTCCAACATTGCTCACTGCGGGAAACAGTGGACTTAATGCAAGCTGAAGTGCTCCGTCCACGTTTGGCAGCAGAGTGTCTATGAAGACCATTATTATGGAGCCGATTATTGGTCCTTCTATTGTGCCTAGTCCTCCGATGACGGACATCATTAGTGGCTGAAATGAGTTGTCAGCAGAAAAGACTGAGACGCTTATGTATCGTAGAAAGTGGGTATAAATTGCGCCTGCTAGTCCAGCAAAGAATGTGCTAAGAATAAAACGCGTACAGCTTGTATTTGGCTGTGTTTATTCCAATCATGCTTGCTTCTTCCACATTCTGGTGAATTGCCCTGAAGGCTAGCCCCATTTTTGATTGCATAATATAGTAAATCACAACAACAGATACGATACTGATTACTGCCGCAAAATAGTAAAACGGCAGTCCAGGAGCTACCAGAAATGGGGTTCGGAAACCCAAAACGGCGTGGGTGTAATCGTCAAAGTGGCTAAACAGGGTTTCTGCAATCACTGCAAAGCCGAAGGTTACCATTGCAAGGAACCATGCCTTGAGTCTTACGCAGGTGATTCCTATCAGAAATCCGATTCCTGCAGAGAAGGCGGCACCTATGAACATTCCAAGTATGGGTGGGACGCCTAAGTTTATTGCTAACAACGAGGAGGTGAATCCGCCTATTCCCAGAAATGCTGCATGTCCTAGTGAGCCTTGTCCTGAGCTGGCTAACAGGTTCCAGCTTGACGCATAGATGGTAAAGATGGCGATTAGTGTTAGGACACGAATCATGTAAGTGTCAGTTATGAAAATGGGCAAAATCAAAGAAAGAACTATTAGAATCAGGACTATTCTGCCCTTTGTGGACTGCAATATTTTTTGCAGGTTTTCTTTTGTGAACTCTTTGGGGAACATTTAGTCGTCTTTACCTCCAAAAAGTCCTTTAGGTCTCAAAATAAGAACAATTATCAGAAGCGAAAATGCGACCGCGTCTCTCCAGATGCCGCCCAGAAATATTACTGCGGACTGTTCTGCGATTCCATACAGTAGTCCGCCGATTATGGCTCCGGGGATGCTTCCTAGTCCGCCCAAGATGATGATTGCAAATGCTTTGATTGTTGGCAAAGCTCCAATGTATGGATTGAAGGGAAAGATTATTCCATAAAGTGAGCCTGCAGCGCCAGCTAGTGCTGCTCCTAATGCAAAGGTGATTATGTAAACGTGTTCAATGTTTATGCCCATCAGCATTGAGGCTTGGCTTTTTTGGCTGGTTGCTCTCATTGCCATGCCTATCTTGGTTTTTCTAACCAAAAATACTAGACCAATAAGTATTGCAATGACAAACACTACGGCTATCAGTCGATCGTAGCTTATGGCTATGTCACCTATGTGTAAACTCATATTTTCTAAGGGGCTGATTATCCTGTTTGATTTTTCGCCCCAAATCAGCACGGCAACGTTATCAAAAATAAGTATTAAGCCTAGGCTGACAAAAATTTCGTTTAGTTTGTCTGAGCCTAAAACTCTGCGGAATGCAAGCCTTTCCACTGCGATTCCGATTAATGCGACTACTCCCATTGCGACGAAAACTGACAGGTAGGCGTTTAGTCCGAATGCTGTGGAGACGGAGTAACTTACGTATGCTCCTATCATGAGGAATTCGCCGTGGGCGAAGTTTACGAGTTTCATTACTCCAAAGATGAGGTTTAGTCCTGTGGCGAGTAGAATGTAGATGCTGCCGATGGCAACCCCCCAGAGCAAAGTTAGTATCAGAGTTGTTGCGTCAAACATTCGGAGTTTCAGCCCGCTTTTTTAGCTATATGTTACAGCAGATTTCAGTTATAAGCGTTCAAGAGGAAAACATCAAAAAATAAAGAAAAAAGGATGGTTGGGAAGTTCCTTATGGACTTCCTGGCTCATAGTTTTCGGGAAATACAAAGTCTGCCTGTTTTATTGTGCCGACTATTGGTGCACTCTCTGGCCAGATTACTACTGGTCGAGCTTCGCCAATTGCATTGTCATAGATGAGTTGCTCTACAAAGGTGAATGGCGCAATTTCGTGATATGCATCAGGGGTCTGTGCTGAATTCGATTTTTCCATTGTCAGTGATGATTAGCATTTGGTCAAGGCTACAATCTTCTATGGCGTCTTTTACAGCACTCTTGTCTAGGGTGCCTGCGCGTTCAATTGCATCTTTTGCGATGTAGAATGCGTCGTATGTGTCTGCTCCCATCATTCCAGGAATGGTGTTGTACATGTCTTTGTAGTCTGCTACGTATGTGTCCATCATGGGCAAGTAGAAGGGTGGTCCAGCATATGAGGCGAACTTGGATTCGAGTAGTTGTCGGTCACCCCATTGTCCTAGTGCAGTGTAGAATTCTGGTTCTTCACAGCATTCGACTGCGATGTAAACTGTGTTTAGTCCAACATCGTTTTGTCCTTGTCTGTAAATGGTTGCTGTGTTTGTTGTGAAGTCTACAACATATACTGCGTCGGGTTCAGCTGCTTTGATGTTTGTAAGCTCTGCTTGAAATGTAGCTGTGCTTGTAGGATAGCTTTGTTCTGCAACAATGTCGATTGGCAGGTTGTCGTCTTCTATGTATTGTTTGGTTGCGTCCCAGACTCCTTGTCCGAAGGCGTCGTCACGGTAAATGACTGCAAGCCTGAGGTTTCTGTCGATACCGTATTGACTTTCAAGCAAAGGTTTCATGGCATCAGCAAAGAAGTATGCAACTGTTTTGGAGTAGTGGTATGTTGTGGTACAGTAGTGGAACATGTAGCTCATTCCTTCAGAGTCATCAATGTATAGTGGGTTGTCTGCTGGAAGGAAACCTCTCCTTGTAACAAGGTGACTTGAGGCACCTGTTATGATGTAAGGAACACGGTTTTCAATGGCGGGAACCTCACCTGCAAGTGTGGCGCCGCTTCCGAATCCTCCGATAAGAAGGTCAACGTTCTCTTGTGTGACAAGTCGTGTGACCTCATTTACAGCAGCATCAGGATTAGCGTTTTGTGTGTCTCCTGTTACGAGTTCAATGTTTACACTCTTACCTAGAGATGACACATAGATGCCGCCCGCAGAGTTGATTTCGTCAACTGCCATTCTGGCGGCGCGGTCCATGTCTTGTCCGACGGGTATCTGGTATGGTGCAACTAGTCCGATTTTGATTGTGTCGACTCCAGAGTCATTGGGCATTAGTTGCCAAACAGCAACTGCTCCTGCAACAACAATGATCACAATAACAACTGCAGCAAGTAATTTGGTGTTTACCATCTTTCGTTTCCTCTAACTTCGTTAGTATTGCAAGTAAACCGTTAATAAAATTAACCCAATTTTATTTGTTCACTGCCAATCTTGAATGCTTTAAGGTTCAATGGGACATATTTTTCTTTAAGGCGTCCCGCAATAGCTTTTGCAAGCGATTCTTGGGTAACTGGATTCTCAGGAATGGCAGAAAGAGCACCCAGAAGAATGGTGTTAACTGCAAGCACATTTCCGAGCTTGGTGGCTATGCCGATACCGTCCACTTCGTGCACATTGGATGTTCGGTCTTTGATTATTTCTAAAATCTTTTTGTCGTCAAGACCAGATGCGCTTGCTTCGGATGTGCTGGGCGGAATATATTTTGTGTTCAGGTACCTACTGTTCCGTTCTTTTTGAGTATTGGAAGAACTCTTGCGGCTTCCAACATCTCAAAACCTAAGATTATGTCCGCTTTTCCAGTCTCTATCAGCGGAGCCTGCACATTGTCTCCAACACGAACATGGGCAACTATTGAGCCACCACGTTGAGCCATCCCGTGAACTTCTGCTTTTGCCACATCCAAGCCGTCAAAGAGCGCAGCTTCACAGTAGATGTCGCTGGCTACGACGATTCCTTGTCCGCCTATTCCCGAAAAAACAATGTTCAATACCATTCTATTCTATGCTCCTTATCGCATCAAACGGACAAACCTTTTCGCAGACACCACAACCATAGCAGAGTGTTGGGTCAATTTCTGCACGTTCACCCGTCAACGAGATTGCAGGGCAACCAAACTGCTCAACACACATGCCGCAGGCGTTACATTGTTCCAAAATTTCTCTTCTTGGACCCCGCTTTACAAGTAGTGGACATGGTCTTCGGGAGATAATTACAGAAGGACCATCGTAATCCATTATTTCTTTGATGGCTTCACGTGTTTTTATTACATCGTAGGGGTCAACAATCAGCACTTTTTCGATGCCTAAGCTTTTTGCAACATCCGCCAATTCAATAATCTTTGTTTGTTCACCTAATGCATTTTTTCCCGAGCCAGGAGTGGGCTGATGTCCAGTCATTGCAACTGTGCTGTTATCTAGTATGATAACACATACGTTGGATTTGTTGTAGGCTATGTTGAGTAGTCCGGGCATTCCGCCGTGGAAGAATGTTGAGTCGCCTATTACGGCAAAGGTTTTGTCTTTAACTCCTGCATGGGTCATGCCTGCAGCTTGTGAAATTCCTGCGCCCATGCAGAGGCAGGTTTGTACGGTGTTGACTGGCGGCATGAATCCTAGGGTGTAGCATCCTATGTCGCCTGTTACGATTTTGTCTTTGTTGTCGCCTTTGAGGCTAAGTGCACTTTCTGGGCACCATTGTACACATGCAGGTTTTCCGTCACATTTGTCACAGATTATTGCCTTGCTTGTAACAGGATGTAGAGTTACTGCTCCATATTCGCATGCTTCGATGCACCATCCGCATCCGTTGCAGTCCTCTTCACGGACTGTTATTGTTTTGTCTTCAGATGACTGGATTAGGGCACCTCTTAAGCATGCTGAGACACATGGTGCGTCGTCACAGTTTCTGCATGTCACGGCAAGGTTAGAGAATGTGTCTAGTCTTACGGCTCTTATTCTTGATTTAGCTGGATTGTAGGTCTGTTCTTTCTCCATTGAACACGCGTACTCGCACACAACGCAGCCCGTGCATCTTTTTGGGTCACAACGAATAGAAAGTTCCAGCGTGTTCAGGGCATAGTAGAAGGCTCTGTGTGGGCATCCTGGGCAGAGTACGGGAGGACGAGAGGGCAAACTCAGAAAAGTTGGTGGTTCGGCTTTCTCAGACAATCCTAAAGATGTAAAGACGGCTCGTAGTCTGTCTGGCGTAAATTCGCCTATTTCGTTTAGTTCTGTGTTGCTTTTTCCCAGAATGTCGGAATGTAAGCATTTGATTCGGGTTTCGATGTATGGTCGTAGTTCCTCGATTACAACGATTTTTTTGACTTTTGAGGCAAACTTCTTGAAAAGCTCCTCAGGAAATGGATAAACAAAACCAAGTTTTAGCCACGAAAACTGTTCAGCATCCAAGACAGACCGAGCATAATAGTATCCTATTCCGCTTCCTACGATGCCGATGTCTTTTTTGTTATCTTCTATTGTGTTGAATCGGGAACTGTTGACAAGCTCTGTTGCCTCTTTTACTTTTTCCTTAAGAACAGCATGCCGTTTAATCGCATTAGAGGGCACCATAACCCATCGTGAAGCATTTTTATCAAACTCTCCATCTCTGCAGCCTTTCATGATTGGCCCAATTTTTACGCGACCCTTTCCATGAGCCACACGGGTAGTTAAACGAACAATCACTGGAAGCTGCAATCTTTCGCTTACGGTGAATGCTTCGCGGGTCATGTCCAAGGCTTCTTGTGGATTGCCTGCATCAAAAAGTGGAATGTCAGAGTGCACAGAAAAATAACGTGTATCCTGCTCGTTTTGGCTGCTGTGCATCTGTGGGTCGTCACAGACAGCAATAACTAGTCCGCCTTTGACTCCTGTGTAGGCGAGGGTCATGGCTGCGTCTGCGGCAACGTTTAGTCCAACATGTTTCATGGAGACTATTGCTCTTACGCCTGCCATGGATGCGCCTGCGGCTACTTCTACGGAGACGATTTCGTTTATGCTCCATTCTGCGTATATGCCGTATTGTTTGGCTGCGTCGGCGATGGTTTGAAGAATTTCTGTTGAGGGTGTTCCGGGATATGCGGCGGCTACTTGGACGCCTGCTTCTACGGCGCCTCTTGCCACTGCTTCGTCGCCATTTAGTAACAGGTAACTGCCGGGTTTGTCAACAGCTATCTTCGCCTTCATCCCAAGTGTTCCCTTAAATCTTGCCTGAGCGCATGTCTAATACACGTTTTGCTTTGCCAGCAGTTCGGGGCAATTCTCCAGGTTTTGCGAGCTCAATTATTGGCGAAAGCCCTGTGATGTTGTTTACTTTATGCTTGATTTTATGTTTCAGTGCTTCAAGTTCTTGTGGGCTGCTTTTTGCGCTTGCTTCTGTTAGCTCAGCCTTTATCGTGAATATGTCCAGTGCGTCAGGTCTTTCAAGAATTATTTGGTACTGTGCCGCAAGCTCGGGTAGTCCCATGATTGCGTACTCGATTTGTGATGGAAACACGTTGACTCCGCGGATTATCATCATGTCGTCTGAGCGTCCGCGTATTCTCATCATTCTGGAGTGGGTTCTTCCGCACTCGCATGTTTCTGTTTGGACTACAGAGATGTCTCTTGTCCTGAATCTTAGAATGGGCAGACCAGTTTTGGTGAGTGTAGTAAAGACCAGTTCGCCTTCTTCGCCTGCTGGTATCACTTCACCTGTTTTCGGGTCTATTGTCTCGATAAGAAAGTGGTCTTCCCAGATGTGCAAGCCATTATGCTCTGGACACTCTACAGATACTCCAGGACCGCACAGTTCGGTGAGTCCGTAAATGTCAAAGGCTTCAATTTTCAGCTCTTTTTCGATTCTTTCTCTTATTCTTTCAGACCATGGCTCGGCTCCAAAGTGCCCCATCCTTATTTTTAGGTCTTTTTCTGGGTCAATTCCAATCTGTGCCATGGTTTCTGCAAGATATATTGCATAACTGGGAGTGCAGCACAGAACGGTTGAGCCGAGGTCTTTCATGAGTTTTATTTGTCGTTCTGTCATTCCGCCGCTGATGGGAAGTACTGTTGTTCCTATCTTTTTGGCGCCATAATGAAATCCTAAACCGCCTGTGAATAGCCCGTAGCCGTAGGCGTTATGCATGACGTCTTCTTTTCGTACTCCCGTGGCATAGAGTGATCTTGCCATGAGTTCTGTCCATACGGTCATGTCGTTTGGGGTGTATGCTCCGACTACGGGGTTTCCTGTTGTTCCTGATGATGCGTGTAATTCGATGATGTCTACGAGGGGAACTGTTAGCATTCCGTAGGGATAGTTGTCTCTTAGGGCATTTTTTGATGTAAACGGAATCTTTTGTGCGTCTTCTAGCGTTTTTATGTCGTCTGGTGTTACGTTTGCTTCTTTGAATTGGCTGTTATAGAATTTTGAGTTTTCATAACAGTATTTGACTTGGGTTTTGAGCAGTTTTAGTTGCTGCTTTTCTATTTCGGTTCGGGTTGCGGTTTCAATTTTTTTGTTCCAGTACATGTTAGCCATGATAAAAGTCTCCAATTATAGGCCCAAATAGACTTCCTTGATGTGGCGGTTTGTTAGCAGTTCTCTCCCTTCGCCTTCTATAATAATTTTACCTTCTTCCAAGACGTAGCCTCTGTCTGCGATATTTAGTGAGTCGCGGATGTTCTGCTCTACAAGTAGGACGGCTACGCCTTCATCATTTATCTGTCGTAGAGTGTCTAGGACTTTGGCTACAATTATTGGCGCCAAGCCCAGCGAGGGTTCGTCGAGAATTAGTAGTTCTGGTTTTGACATTAGGCTTCTGCCGATGACCAGCATTTGTTGTTCGCCGCCGCTTAGGGTCTGTGCCATTGCTTTTTCTTTCTTTTTTAGAACTGGAAAGATTTGGTAAATTCTTTCTTGGGTATCCTTGACTTGCTGTTTGTCTGATATTGTGTATGCGCCTAGCAGGATGTTTTCTTCGACTGTCATTCTGGGGAAGATTTCTCGTCCTTCTGGGATTAGGCTGATTTTTTTCTTTACAATTTGGTATGGGGGCAGGTTTTCGATGTTTTCGCCCTTGAACTGGATGGTTCCAGTGTTTGTGGGCAGTAGTCCGGTGATTGTTTTGACGAGTGTTGTTTTGCCTGCTCCGTTTGGACCTATTATGCTTACTATCTCTTTTTCTTTTATCTTAAAGGAGACGTTCCATAGGATTTGGATTAGTCCGTATCCTGAGGAGACATTTTTTGCTTCCAGCATTATAATTCCTCGTCAAATTGGAATTTTTTGCCCAAGTAGACTTTTATGACGTTTTCGTCGTTGCATACTTCTTTGGGGTTGCCTTCGCATATTTTTTCGCCGTGATGCAATACGGCTACGGTGTCGCAGAGTCCCATTATTACTCTCATGATGTGCTCTACTATGAGCACTGTTACTCCTTGCTTGTTGATTTTCTTTATCAATTTGATTGCTTCGTCGCTTTCTTTTGGCGTTAAACCAGTAAGAAGCTCATCCAAAAGCAGAAGTTTGGGTGATGTGGCTAAGGCTCTTGCGAGCTGTACTCGTCTTAGTTCGATTACGTTCAGGTTTTTGGCTAGAGTATCGAACTTGTCTTCGCCTATACCTACAAAGTGTAGGAGTTCTTTTGCTTCGTTTAGATGGTCGTGATGTTCTTCTGTTTTTCTTCCAAACAGGGCGCCTAGGTACACGTTGTTTAATGCGGTCATTTCAGCGAAAGATTGGACGGTTTGGGATGTTTTTGTGATGCCTTTTGCGCAGATTTGGTGTGGCGGAAGCTTTGAGATGTCTTCGTTTAGAAATTCGACTATGCCTGTGTCTGGTTTGTATACTCCGCTAATCACGTTCAGTAACGTGGATTTGCCTGAGCCGTTGGGTCCTACAAGCCCTGTTATCTGGTTCTCTTCAACGGTAAAGTTTACCTTTTTTAGGGCTTTTAGACCGCCAAACTCTTTTGAAACATCAATGCACCGAAGCAAGTCTGTAGTCTCCAAAGTAGAGAATGAAATGTAAGCGACGTGAAAATATAAATATTGTTTGTAACCCTTTTGGTTTTAGGGGATTTAGGTTGCCGATTAAACAGGTTAGTGTTTTCTTGGATAATAAGCCGGGTGCTTTGTCAGATGTTATTGAGCACATCGACAAGTTTCAAATCAAGATTTTTGCTTTGTCAATTGCAGATGCAGGAGAATTTGGGTTAATCAGAATGATAACAGAAGACCCGGACAGGGCAATCAAGAACTTGGAAGATGCAGATTTTATTCTTGCAAAGTCAAAAAAGAACACCGAAGTAATAGTTGTGCTGATAACAGAAAACGGCAAAGTTTCAGAAATAGCAAAGCTCCTAGCAGACGAAGGGCTGAACATCGAATATGCGTACTCATCCGCAGTTCTGATAGATGGAAAACTTGCAGTAGTCCTCCGAGTAAACGACCTAGACAAAACAGAAAAAATCCTACTAAAAAACAGCATACCAATCCTAACACTAGAACAAATCAAAAAAAGCTTCCAATAACAACGCCTCTAACAATCACGGGTTAAATTCGTGAGGAAATTATAGTAATGTCGCCATCGGAACATAAGAGATGCTACCAGGGGAAGGATAAAGCAACCCGCGGATGATTTCATCAATCGAGATCGCCTTGAAACGAAGTTAGCGTAATAGACGAGTAGATATTTGATTTCAGCATATCGCTTTCTAGATGATTAATCTGCATGCATTGTTAACGTATTCAAAATCGGATGTTTGAAGGCATACATCTTTAAAGCAGGATATCGATACAAAGATACAGTAAAACGGTGAAGAATTTTTGTCGCAGTCAATTTATGGAACTATACTAAACTTTAGGATTGGCATCAGAACCCAAAATCCGAAAGAATGCTTAATCAAATTTGAACATATAAAATCCGCCTCTTTAGCAGACCAACTTATCAGCAGAAAAGTGGTTTGGAATCAGGGAGACAACAGGATTGTAGGAAGAATTGCGGGATCTCACGGCAAGAATGGCGTAGTTAAGGTGAAGTTCACGAAAGGTGTGCCAGGACAAGCGTTAGGAACAACAGTTGAACTAATCTAGTTACAGCACAAAAATACACACGAAAAGTCGTATGCGTTGAAGATTTATTTGGGCGATTGGTAATCTAGGTCTATATATAAATTTTCATAGCAATCGCTATGATATAGTTTTGATGTTCCCGCATTCCTGTGGCCTTTCACCAATTCACCCATCTTAAGATCGCCTCCACATTTTTTACAAACCAATTTACCTTTGAGATGCAAAAGACGGTTGTAGACACCTTTTCTTAAAGTATATTGAATCATGATTTTCACCAAAAAAATTTTGAATGAGAAAGATATTTCGGGCTCATAGCTTTCCCACTAATCGTCTTCGTCTTCATCTTCATCGTCTTCTTCCCAATCGTCATCTTCTTCTTCAAACATCAAAACAATCCACACCTCTTATAGTTGATTCAACAATAACATGAATATCTGGGTTTAGGTTGTAAAATAACCTTTTTTTGTGTCTTAAAACTTAAACTAAACCCATTTCTATCCTGTTTTAAGATTAATAAGCAAATTTAAGGCATGTGGGTTAAATTTTAACTTTTTATGGTATTCCCTACTGCTTTTTGTTTTTGCCTAGGTAATTTGCTTCTTGAACACAAAATTACCAAGGCAGCGTGCGCTATGTATCTTAGCCTTAACTAAAACTAACTACCAAAAATATTGCATAAATTATTAGTAACAGTATTCCTTCTTTTTTCCCGATTGCAGAATTCTGAATTATGTAACCCAGCACAATATTAGATATTAATGAAAATAATATCAAATCTGAAAAAGCTGGGACATTTACATTTAATGGTGCAAATATAAAAGTAAATCCTAAAATTAAGGTTATGTTAATGAAACAGCTTCCAATAACATTTCCAAGAGCAAGATCTATGAAACCCTTTCTTACAGAGTCTACACTTGTTACCAATTCTGGAAAACTAGTTCCAAAAGCTACTATTGTAGCACCCACAATAATTGGTGGGATGCCTGCAGTTAAAGCTAAAAATGATGCTGATTCTATTATGAAAAACGAAGAACCCACAATTCCAATTATTCCGACAATAGATTTTATGATGTATTTTTTATGTTCAGATTTCTCGGCAGTATCAGAAATTTCCTGAACTGTTTCTCTTTTTCTAATAAGGTCATACATGTTAAAAATAAAAAGCCCTATCAAAATAATGCCCATTAGTTGTGTAGCGTATCCAAAATAAAGCAGCAACAAGGGCACAATAGAAGCAACAAAAATTCCAAAATTTAAGTTTCCAACTTCATCTCGAGTCATTTTTGTAAAAAATCCTGAACTTTCAGGATATTTAATAGCCATTATGAGAAATGCGATTCCAAGAATTAAACATATATTCATTATGTTTGATCCTAAAATGTTACCGAGGGAAATACCAATAGTTTCTTGATTAATAATTGCAAAAGTCGCAACAAAAAGTTCTGGTAACGATGTCGAAAACGCAACTAGCAAAAAACCAACTTTTGTTTTTCCTAACCCAGTAACACTTGCCAAGTTAACTGAATTAGTAATCGTTAAGCCACTAGCTCTAATTAGAACTCCTAATGAAATAGTTAAAACAATAATATTTCCAACTATTCCAAGTTCTTCTAGAACCATTTCACACAAATCCTATGACTTAAGTTATGTACTGAAAAAACTATTTAAATAGTAATTACGTTAAATTCAAAATAATTTTTATGCGCGCGTACAATTGAATAAATAGCTAATGATCCAATTATGTATAACGAGTTAGTTTAGATAGACTCGTAATGAAAATTTAAAGGGGAAGAATAAACTTTTGCCAAATAAAAAATGCCCAAAATGTAAACGTACCGTTAGCTTCACTCAATTTCAGTGGAATCTTGGTGCAGAACTACCCAAGGACTGTCCATGGTGCAACAAACCAATAGAGAAAAAAGAAGAAAAACCCAAAGAATATTACCCTGAACAGTCCAAAAACAACTATCATTCTTGGCTTCCAAAAGGTGCATAAAATTACAAATCGGTATGAATAAAGATAATTATCTTAACGCGAGCTTTTTCCTCTTTTTGTTCCACCCAAAATTACACTACATGACACAAAACAACACAAAAAAAGAGAAAAATATCACAACAAAAGTGATTCCCAAGAATAGAATTCAATGTTCTTGAAATAGTCGTGTTATTTCTTCATTTCACCAACTTGCTTTAGTCCCCAGAAGAAGAGCCCCAAGAATATTCCCAATCCAATAAAGAATATAGCAAGACCAATTGGTGAACCCCAACCTAGCAATATTTCTAATTCTCCCACCATATTTTCACCCCCTTCTTAAACAAATACTTCAAAGCAATGAAACTGAGATTATAAACTTTGTGAGCCAAATGACGATTCAGAATGTACATTCTAATCAATTAATTAAAAAAATGGAAGAAAAAAAAGGTTAACCTTTAATCCAACCAACCAAGACAGGACGACAAAGGACGACAGTTAATTGACGGATCTATACAGATTGTCTCGAATTTTTTCCTAAATGGTTAATAAGAAATTGATTCTGATCAACGAAAAATAGTTAAATAAATGAATTGTTAAAAATTGGGTAGGTACGTTTGTACGTACTCTACAAAGGTAGGAAACAATCAATTTTGGGGCAAAAGACACTAGAAGATACGCTAAAGGCTTTCGGATTGACTGACAGAGAGACAGAAATATACATCTATTTAGCAAAGCAAGGAACCCAAAAGATTAGCCAAATTTCTAAGGCTTTGAAAGCCAACAAAGGACTGGTCTATAGGGTCCTAAACAGTTTACAAAATAAAGAGCTAGTCCAGGTTACTCTTGAATCCCCTACACGTTACATTGCAGTTCCTTTTGAAAAAATAATTGACAATTATATAAAAACAAAACGAGAAGAA
Source organism: Candidatus Bathyarchaeota archaeon (assembly GCA_963772765.1). Taxonomy (GTDB): domain Archaea; phylum Thermoproteota; class Bathyarchaeia; order Bathyarchaeales; family Bathyarchaeaceae; genus Bathyarchaeum. The sequence continues at coordinate 32,580 of CAVYYP010000006.1, forward strand.
GCAGCTCATATTGAAGAAAAAAAACAAGATTTACTTTCAGATTGGAAAAAACTTAACCAAACAAATCTTGAACCAACCCTAGAAACATTTTCTGTAATTGAAGGAGAAAAAAAAGTATTCCGTAAAATATCTCAGATGGTTAAAGAAACAAGAAAGGAATTAGTCTCAATTGCAACAGTTAATGGTTTAATTCAAGCGGAAAAATATGGTGTCTTAGATACAATAGTAAATCATCCTTCAAAGTCAACGATAAAGTTTCGATATATAACTAATGTTAATAAAGAGAATATAACTTCAATCAAATTCCTGTTGAGAAGACATAATTCATTTTTTGCGTTAAAAGGAAAATATCCAGATTTACAAGATCATCTATTTACTAGATTGGTAATTAGAGACAAAGAAGAAATAATGCTATTCATAAATGATCAAAACCAAATAAATTCAACAAACTCGATAGATGCAGTCTTATGTACAAACTGTAAGTCAATCATTCATCCATTTTATGGACTGTTTGAAGAAATATGGAACAAATCATCAGATATTGAAGATGTTATTGAAGAAATTGAAAATGGAATAACACCAGCAACTATAGAACTAATTAAAGAACCAAGCAAAGTCAAAAAAGTATACACACAGGCTTTTAATGAAGGAAAAGATGTTTTAATTGTAACTTCATCTAAAGGGCTTCTTGAACTTGAAAAAAATATAAACTTGGTAAAAGACCGGCATAAAAATGGGGCATCAACAAGAATATTAGCTCCAATCACAAGCCAAAATCTTGAAGTTGCAAATAAACTCATGCAATATTGTGAGATAAAGCACATACCTGATGGATATAAGGAGATTACCGTTGTTGATTCTCAAAAACTCTTCATCTTTAATGATTTTCCATTGACCACAAATGATGTCAACAAAAGACTCACCTTCAATAATATTTTGTACACTGAGGAAAAAGAACGCATACTCAAAACTAAGAAACGGTTAGAGAATATTTGGCAAAACTCAATAAATCCATCACACTTAGCACTGGAATCTATTATCGATCCAATAGAGTCAATCACCCGATCGAAACCAGCTTCAAAAAAACCCTCATCTGAAGTGATATATGATTATTTATTGTCTAAACCAGTGATTTATCAAACAAGTCCAGGTGAATTGACTGAGAAAGAAGTTATAAAAGAAATTCTATCTCAAGAAGAGTCAACAAATTCAAAGAAATCCATCAAATGTTATTGTAAAATTGGACTTGCTGCCATTAATCCACCAATTCATCTTAATCTACCAAAGCTCTTAATTCAAATCACACAGATAGATAAAAAATCCTCTTTTGGAGCTGAAGATAGGTTAGTGTTCCATCTATGGAAAGAAACAGCGGACGGATTCAAGTATGTACCAGTGGCTATCATAGGAGATAACCCCAATTTTCCTGTTGAAATATTAACCAAAGGTCAATATCGTAATACACCTGCAGCAAAGAATTTCCATTTACTTAAAAGAGAAGAAATTCAATTCCAAATGTACGGAAATACATTCCTTGCAAGTTGGCTTGTTCCTATAAAGCTTGATGACAAATTAGTCTTGCCACCAGGGACCATTATTCTTGAAACATATGGAAAAGTTAACACAAAAAAAGTCGTCCTTGAATATCCAAACGGAGCTAAATATAAAATCCTCTACAATAGATTGGATTCATTTATCACATTCATGCATGGGTCCTCAAAATATGACGGACCAGGAACAGACGGTCTCTTGTTAAGAGATGCATTTATTGAAATATATCTTCCTGAGCAACAAAAGAATCTAAAAAAATAGCCTAGTTATAAGACAGTAAAAGGTGTTTGAATGCAAAAAACAAGAGATATAACGTTGATTATCTTTTTTGCCGTTTTATCATTCATCTTTTATGCAACAATAGGTCAATTGCCTGTCACCATAACTGGAATAAGAGGCATTGGATATGGTTTTCTTATTATTCATGGGATTCCTCAAGCAGTAGCAATGATGTTCTTTGAAGGTAGAAGATGGAGATTTTTTGCTATGCACACCCTCTTTGCATTTCTTAGTTTACCTACACAATTGGGTGGTGCACCCTTTGATATTATTGGAAGAATCCCTTTAATTTTGGTGGGCTTCGTTGCCGATGTTGTAGTAAATAGTTTTTACAAAATAGCCAAGAAAAACGATAAAATCAAGTGGTGGATTACACTCGGCTCAGCTTTTCGTTGGGCAATTGACCCTTTTATTTTTCTTATCATTATAAACCTACACGTTGCAACTGACATTCTACCTATTTACCTTCCAATATTTCTACTATTGACGCCCCTAATTGTTGTCGAAGGTGCAGCTACAGGATATATCGCATACAAAATCTACATTAGAGTCAACAAAACTAGTAATTTAAGAACGAAACAATAATTATTTGAAGTCAAACGTCTGATTATGTAAAAGGCTGCATCAGCAAATTAGAACGACACACGATACGACTTTTTGCTAGTACACTTTTCTATCGAACCATTCTTTTCTAAAGTATGACTTGATATCATTAACTTTTGCAACCTAAAGAAATCTTGGGAACTAGAAGTAAAAAGTTAGAACCATAGGTTGTACATTAAAATTACTCGTTCCGTGCTACCTCAGAATATGTGTTGTTCCCAGAACAGTGTCTTCTTGTTTTCTCTTGTCTTGTCTAGACTCTCAACTCTCCACTCTCTGCTCTCCACTCGTCTTTAGAAAACTCACGATCTCAAGTCAAAGATTCTTGACAAACAAAATCAGTTATGTTTAGTTAATGTTTCTTGACAAAAACCCTTTTCATATCATCTGACTAAGGTATTAATGGTGCCCATGGTGAGAATTAGCAGGGTAGTTCTCATTTTATTGTTTGTTCAAATGTTTCTTGTTGTGCATTTGCCTGTAGCATACGCGGTTGAGTTGACGGTACCAGAGAAGACCTTGGCTTTTTTGGAAGAAGTGGCAATGTTAGACATGACAAAATATAATGCAACATTAGAAATATTTGATGCTCGTTACCCCGACGAGTTAGATGGTTTGGTCCAGCATAATGTGTATTATATTCTTGTTTCCGATGAAAACGAAATGGAAGCAGCTTTTGGTTTCAAAAACGAATCCTTTGCACACTGTATGTTAGGAACCCTCACTTCCCCAATTTATTCTCAACCCCAACCAATCAACATAGTTGATTTTGCCAAAGGTTTTCTGCAGAGATACCAAAGTTACATTGGAGACGCAATCTTTGATGGTGTAAAAGATTATGATGAAGCAAGAAGTATACTAGACACGGTTGATGTAACAAAAAATGTATCAATCAATTCCGATCGTGTAAAGCTTGAAGTGGTTAGCAGAACAGAGTATACTGCATTGATTTGGGATGTACGTTTTGAACGGTGTGCCATTTCCATGGATGACCCTCGAGTTTCGTAATGGATCAGTTTGTGGTTTCGATGACAGCTGGCGCCTCTATACGGCTGGTAGCACAGACATAAAAATTTCTAGGGAAGAAGCTGTATACATTGCATTGGAATATTTAGAAGACTTCTCTTGGACTGTGGGAGATCAAGAGATAACAGATTTTGAGATACTAGAAGAACCACGAAATATAGAATTGTTTGCAACTAGAAGCAGAGAACCTCTAACAGTATATCCCTATTGGCGTATTGAATTATATCTCGACACAGTTTACCCCGGAAACGTTAACCGTATATCCTTGGCAATCTGGGCCGACACAGGAGAAATAATTTCTTGCATTCCCCTAGGAGGAGGCGGAGTACCTCCAATCCCAGAATTTCCGTCATGGACACCTCTGTTGATTACACTTGTTGTTGCTTTATTTTCTGTCATTTACAAAAAAATGAGTTGGAAAGAGCTGATGAAATGAATAGAATCAAATCAACAGTCGTTGTATTACTGATTCTTTCCCTTGCTTTGGTTACTTTTCCTCAAGTTAATTTAGTTAAAACTGAACCGAACACGATTGTTGTTCCAGATGATTATGCTACTATTCAAGAAGCTATCAACAGTGCAACTGGGGGTGACACAGTTTATGTTAGGAAAGGTGTTTATCATGAAAACTTGGGAATAAACAAACCGATATTTTTGATAGGAGAAGAAAGTTCAACAACAATCGATGGAAACACCTCACAAAGCTATAGGGTGCCAATAAACATCAACACCTCAAATGTTACTGTTTCTGGTTTTACTCTTAGTTATGGCTATGCAGGAATCCAATTTCATGGTGTAGGAAATTGTACTGTAGCGGAAACAGAATAACAAATGGTCAGTTTGGAATAGAGGGGAAACATGGAATAACATAACTGATAATATTTTTGAGAACATAGGAGTTGGAGGTGCTATACGATTTGACGGTTCAACTCACAATTTTGTTCATAAAAATTATTTCAGTTCCTGTAATGAGGGTGTCCAAATTATGTGGGGTAGCAACTACAATACAGTTACCGAAAATACTATCGTAAACTGTAAGAATCAGGGTGTTAGGCTGCAAGAATCTGACTGGAATATAGTGACAGAAAATACAATAAAGAACAATGGAATTGGAATTAGCATTTACAGAGCTAATACCAATTTTATAGAAAAAAATAATTTCATTGATAATAACCAAGAAGTTGTAGCAAGTGAGTCATATGCACTTGCATGGGGATATGGTTATTCTTTAAACAGTTGGAAAGAAAACTATTGGAGTAATTATACCGGTTCAGATAACGATGGAGATGGAATAGGAGACACCCCTTACGAAATTAATGAGGTTAATCGAGACAATTATCCACAAATAGAACCAATTGACATGCTTGTACTAATCCCAGAGTTTCCATCATGGACACCTTTACTGATTATGATTGCCGTGGTAGCTCTTACTGTAATTTACAGGCGAAAGCTAACTCCAAAGAATCAGGGGATAAGAGACTAGTGAAATCGTCGTCTATAGTTGTTCTGTTACTTCTTTCTTCTATTGTTTTTGTTTCTCTTCAACAAATTAAAGCAGAGTCTAAAACGATTGTCGTTCCCGATGATCATGTCACTATTCAAGAGGCTATTGACAATGCATCTGAAGGTGACACAATTTTCGTGAAAAAAGGAAACTATGATGGACCTATAGGTGAAACCTTACTAATTGATAAGACAATCTCGCTAATAGGTGAAGGTTCTTCGGTAATTGGCGAAGACACTACAACATTAAATTTACATCCACTTTTACTCAATACAACCATCTTTGGTCAACCTTATCCAAAATATAACACATCACTTATTATAAAATCCAATAACGTTACAATCTCAGGTTTCACAATTAAAATTCCGCCTTCTCCATCTGGGGGAGGTGGAGGAGCCTCTGTAATCGGTAATGGAACTCAAATCGTCGATTGTATTATCAACATACCAGACATATCCTTGCAAGGTTCTTGCTCAAAAATCACAACAACACAGTTGTTTATTAGTAATCTAGCAATTAGAGGATCAAATCAGAGTATTACTAAAAATATACTTTTTAACGGAGATTTGGAAATAACCAGTTCCTTTAACAATATAATCGAAAATGACATTGGCAAAGAAATACGTTTGAATGGATCATATAACAAAATTGTTGGCAACTCATTTTATAGAATTTTCTTGGAGCATTCAGATTTAAACACAATTTCTTACAATAATTTTAGCTGTATTTGGTTGGGTATTTATGGTCATACTTGCTCAAATAACACAGTATTTGGAAACATCTTGGATGGAGGCTACATTTGGGGCGTTTTAATGGGTGACGGAGCCCATAACGTCTTTTATGACAATATTATCAAGAATTTTGGTGGAAGCCATGATGGGTATGGTGTGGCAATTGGCGGAAACCATTTAGTGGCTGAAAATAACACTTTTTTTCATAACATCTTTTTGGACAACAACAAGAATGTCGGATATAATTGGGACCAACTTGGAACAGGCAATTTCTGGGATAATGGAATTGAAGGTAATTATTGGGATGATTATACGGGTACAGATGCAAATGGAGATGGAATTGGGGACGCTCCTTACATTATTGATGACAAAAATCAAGATAATTTTCCATTAATGAAACCACCCATAATTCCGGAGTTTTATTCATGGTTACCTGAAGATCAAAATTATCAAGAAATTACCGTCAGGACTGATGGAAGTATTGAACCGGATACAAATTTGCTTGAAAGAAATGGGAACACTTACACCTTTAAGGGAGACATTTTTGGCACTATTATGGTTCAAAAAGGTGGTATCACAATTGACGGCGCAGGATATACTCTTCAAGGAAAGAAAGAAGTTGGTAACGTTGATGAAAGGGGCGTATATTTGGTTGGACCTGACAGGTCTAGTCCGTTGTGTAGAAATGTTGTTGTAAAGAATTTGAGAATTGTTAATTTTTGGGAAGGCATATTCTGTATTGGTTCAAGCAACAACAGCATAATAGGTAATTACTTTGAAAATGCAGGTATCCATCTTTTAGGTAGTCCAAACTATGGCCCAGACTTAATTAAGGGCAATATTTTCGACGGTTCTGTTATTTTTGTTGATTATAATACAGGAGGGACAGATGTTATTACTGAAAACAATTTTTTTGATGGTTATGTAATTGTTGGTTTGTCTGTTGTCCCTATTGTGGAAAGAAATTATTGGAGTGATTACAACGGAACAGATAGTGATGGAGACGGCATAGGAGATACTCCATACGTTTCTTCATATGTTTTAGATGAACCAGTTCAAGATAATTATCCAATGATGTCTCCATTGTACATAGAAGTAATCTCAGAATTTCCCTCTTGGTTTCTATTTCCACTGTTCATCATATCAACGTTAGTTATGATTATTGTTAGGAATATGATTAGAAAGAAGGATTAACATGAGAAACCTATCAAATATAATTGTGTTTCTTTGTTTGCTTCTTTTAATTCCTCCTTTATCTGTTGTTTACGCAATTCAAGATTCTTGGGAAACTTTAGCGCCATCACCAATAACTCATTTCATAGGTTCTGCTGAGATAGATGAAAAAATATACCTTGTTGGAAGTAATGTAAATTCGAAATATGATCCTGAAACAAACACTTGGACGCCATTGACTCCTCCACCAATTTCCAACTCTTGGAGTGATGTTGTTGTTTGTCAAAACAAAATCTATCTAATAGGTGGAAATGCGTCAAAACCAACCCAAGTTTATGATCCTATTTCTGATACTTGGGAGAATAGAACTTCAATACCTACAACAAGAAGCGCACTGGAAGCTAATGTTGTAGATAACAAAATCTATGTAATAGGTGGACAAATGCTTGCAGGTTTATACATTATTAATCCTTCGAGTGCAAATGATGTTTATGATCCAGCAACCGATTCATGGTCCAAAATGGCATCAATTCCTGTACCAGTTATGGGGTATGCTTCTACAGTTTTAGATGGCAAAATTTACATAATCTCAGGAGGTAACACAGGAGGACCAGACTACGAACCTACAAATCTGGTTCAAATTTTTGATCCAAAAACAAACCAATGGACAAACGGTACAAATATTCCTACTGGTGTTGTCTCTGCTAAAGCATGTTCAACAACTGGATTATTTGCACTAAAACGGATCTATGTGTTGGGTGGGACAGTAACTTCTTATGCTCGTTGGGCTGCCTACAATGTCATTAACTTAATTCAAATATATGATCCAGAATCTGATATTTGGACCAACGGTTTGGCTATGCCAAGTTCACGTTTCTTCTATGGGGCTATCTGTCTAAACGATGAAATCTATGTAATTGGAGGTATAAATGGAGAAAATTATTTGGATGTAAACGAAAAATATACACCACTTGATTACATCCCAGAGTTTCCTTCATTAACACTTTTGGTTGCTGGTTTCTTTGTTATCTCTGTAATATCGATATTTTATAGGCGCCATTTTAACCCGAGGAGGAGAAAATGAAGAAACTCAAATTAACAGTCGTTGTATTATTGGTTTTTTCTCTTGTTTTAGTTACTTTTCCCCAAGTTAATTTAGTTAAAGCTGAACCGAACACGATTGTTGTTCCCGACGATTATGGTTCTATCCAAGAAGCTATTGACAATGCATCTGAAGGAGATACAGTATATGTGGAAAGTGGAGTGTATATCGAAAATCTTGTTATTAACAAACTTATTTCACTAGTAGGCAAAAACAAAGATACAACAATAATTTACTGCAATGACAACATTCATCCCACAATTCTGGTAAGCAAAAACGGAGTGAACATTACAGGTTTCACCATACAAAACAATGTTCCATCTCCTTCAAATACTCGTGGCGGACTTGCAGCCGTGCATTTGCTTCATGTGAGCTATTGCAACATATACCAAAACATTATGGTTACCAGTGGATATGGCGTCTGGCTCTATAACTCTCATTACAACAACATATTTGACAATACCATAAAAAATACAAATTACGGAATTTTTGTCGAATCCTCCTTAAACAACACCATAACGCGAAATACAGCTTCAAAGGGTTGGAATGGAATCTGGCTACAGACATCCTCAAACAACATATTTAGAAACAACAATATGACAGATAATTATTGCAACTTTGCAGTCTCAGGTACTGAACTGTTGCACTATTATAATGATGTAGATAAGTCAAACCTAGTTAATGGAAAAAGAATTCATTATCTTACTGACCAAGAGAATATAGAAATAAGTTCTTCATTTTTTCCAGATTTAGGGCTCCTAGTTCTCGTAAATTGCAGAGAAATAACAGTCAAAAACTTGAACATCGTAGACAACTTTTTTGGAATTCTTCTCTTCAATACCTTAAACTCTACAATAACAAATAACTACATAGGAAACAACAAAAAGGGAATATGGCTCAAATCCTCCAACAGCATAACGATTTGCGATAACAATTTAGATTCAAACAGCGATGACGGAATTCGACTTGAAAATTCGAAGAACATACTCGTTAGAAACAACACGGTACAGAACACAGGATTTAATGGCATATACCTTGGAGGAGGGTCAGATAACAACTACATAATTGAAAACATAATGACCAAAAATGGTAACAAAGCCATCAATCTTGAGTCTTCCTCCAATAACAACATAATAAATAACGAAGTGACCAACAGTTATTTCGCTGTCAGACTCTATACATCCACCTACAACAAGATAGAAACAAACAGAATAAATTCACCCAAATCTGAAAATGTAAACTTAATGCATTGTTATCAAGGTGTTGTTATTGACCATCATTCTGACAACAATATCATTGTTAGAAATGTAATTTCAAATAATTTGGAATACGGTATTAAAATTCAGTCTTCATCTCAAATCATTATAAGTGAAAACATCATTTCAGCCAATAAGAAGGGTATCGACCTTAGTTCTTCTTCAAGTAACACTATCACAGCAAATAACATTAGCGAGTCAAGTGAATTTGCCCTCGGCTTATTAAGTTCTAATGATACCGTTTTTCACAGCAACAATTTCATCAACAATGTGAAACAAATTTACCATTATAGCACACGTACCACCTCAGTGAACCTTTGGGATAACGGTACAACAGGTAACTATTGGAGTGATTACGTTGGACAGGACGTCAATAACGATGGCATAGGAGATTCGCCATATGTCATTAACGAATATAACCAAGACAACTATCCACTAATTCAACCCGTAATAGTTCCAGAATTTCCTTCATGGACAATTCTGCCTTTGATTTTAACCATTACACTATTTTCAATAATTTTCAAAAGAAAGCTACACAAAGCTAAGGTCTCTTGATGAAGCGCCCTGTTTTTAGGTCTCTGTATCGAATTTGTATTGTCTATGTAAATGCTGATGCCAACTCCATTATTCCTTACCGTATTTTCTGACACAGAGTTCCAATCAGATTCTTGTAATCTTATTTCAACATCATTACAATCCAAAATCGTGTTCTCAGTAATTGTATTGTAGTGGCTCCCCCACATGACTTGGACACCTTCAGGTACAGAAATTGATAAAATTTCTTTGAACAATATTATGGCTTGAACCATCAAACCTAATTGCACATCCAAGTCCAATTTTCTCAAAAATATTATCTGTTATTTTATTCCAATTACCACCTCGAATTCCAAATTGACCATTGGTTATCATGTTTTCCGAAATTGTGCAATTCTCTTCTCTTTGAAATTGGATTCCAGCATAACCATAGCTTAAGGTGAAACCTGAAACTGTAACATTAGAGCAAAAGATGTTTATTGGCACCCTATAGCTCTGAGAAGTATTACCATCAATAATTGTTGAATACATATTTTCACCAATTAAACGAATTGGAATACGAATGCCCAAATTTTCATGGTAAACACCATTCTTCACATAAATTGTGTCACCAGAATTGGCATTTTGAATTGCTTCTTAAATAGTGGAATAATCGTCTGGAACAACAATTGTCCTCGGTTCTGCATTTACTACACCAATCTGTGGAAAAGTAACCATAACAAGAGAAAGAACCAGTAATGCAACGAATGTTGATTTGATTCCTACATTTTACATGAATAAACTAGTCTGCAGGTATGAAAAGGGGTTTTTGTTAAGAAACATTGACCAAAATCAAATCCTTTTGGTCAACATAATTTGACTTGTGCTTAAGTAGGGTAACTATGCTATAACTCCTTCTGTTCCTCTTATCTCAAAGTGTTTATCCAGAGCGATGTGAGTGATGTGGTTGAATGTGAAATAAATCGATGTGTCAGTGCTATTGCTTGTCTGTATATAGTTGGCTTTGTCCATTATGTAGTATTTGTCGATTACTGTGAGTTCTCCCCAAATTAGGTCATTTGGAATTGTTATGTTACAAAAAGTATCTTCAGGGGGTCCTCTAAAATCAAATTCAACAATGTTAGCTGGGACTTGAGGTAGATTAACAGTTGGCGCAGAGGAGTAATTACTTCCAATAGTTACGATATATGTTTTCTCTCCAACTGAAAGAGGATATGTGTATAACGTACCTTCTACCACTCCATTCTCTAAAGGATTAAGAGCTACACCCAAAATTACAATCAATGAACTAAACAGGAGAATCGCAATAAGGACAATCGGAAACTTGCTCACCTAATCACCAACATAAAACGCGTTTATACCCAGAAAAGGATTTTTGTCAAAAAACATTGACCAAATAACAGGTTTTGTTTGTCAATAATCTTTGACCTGTTGTTGATGCAGTAAATGCAAAAGCGAGAGAGATTACATATACTAAAACTGATTTTAAAATGAAGAGCATTTTTAACCGAATGGCTAAAGCAGGTATGATTGAAAAAGTTCCAGGTACTAGAACAGCATCAACAGCAAGGCGTAAGAAAAAAAGTAATGTATAACTTTCTGATGAACTAAGAAAAACGGTACAGCAACCTTTATTCAAGAATAAAAATACCGAACTTCATGACAAATAACTTAACAGTATCGCTCAAATCCACACCAACTACAAACCCAAAGATCATTAGACTTTCTATACATCATTTTACATCTCCAAATTATTTTCAAATGACTCAAAAAAAAGGGTGTTAAGAGTTAGGGTTTAGAAGAGTTAAAAATGGTGGTCTCCTCGTTTTGAATTTTTATGCTTAGGGGACGGATTCCAAGTTTCCTTCCACAGCTTGGACATTTGCCGTCAGTCTTATTCCTAAGACGATACAAGGGAATCATATCCCTTCCTTCAAACAGGAGCTTTCCGCATCCATGACAGAAAACACTAAAACCCAAACTCAACACCAACAAAACAGATGGCAGAGTCTGAATTTACCGCTTTTCTCGATTAGAATATAAGAGAAGTGGAGAGACAACTGAAAATAATTGGCTAGCCTTAGACCTACAAAAACAGTTTCATCTTAGAAACAACGAACATAGCTTGGCTATCACCCAACCTGATGTCCAGAGTTTTATTCATGGATTTTTCTGCCAATATTCTCTTTTGCCACGTTATCTTCAATGTTAATTAGAAAAAAGATGTTTCATCAACGGACATAAGAACATTCAAAGTATATTTAACTAACCAACTATTCTTACTATGCCATCAAAAGCGAAATACAAACTGAAAAAGAAAGCTCCATTCTGTTTGTTCAATAGAAAGTGAATTCATGTTTGTTTTTGAATTGGCTTTCCAACTTCATCCAAAATGAAATCGTAAAATATCAGTTATGATTACATTCAATTATAACCTTAATGCTGGGATGAAGAAGTGACAGAGGAACACTCTTTCTATATGGAGAGTCTTCCAGAGGGGAGCAGAATCGAACAATTATGCAATGAATTAAAGAAATTTCTGACATCTGATATTGAGAATCTTCAGCGTTTCCTATTGAAATTATTTGAAACTTGTTATTGTTTTGTGTTTGAAAATCATCAACCATTATTTTCTCCTAAAATTGAAATCAATCTAATCTATCAAACAAAGCTATATGAGAAAAAAGTTAAAGAAAACAGCGCAAAAATCAAAGAGCCAGCAAAAGACAAATCATTCGCATTTTATTTGGCAAATAATGCCAAAGGAACCATTTTCATCAATGTGGAAAAGCTACTATTTTTGTTAGATAAAAGTTATTCAACGTTCATACTAAATTTGGTAATGACCTATTTTCATGAGATTCTCCATTGTTGCTACCTAAATTTGAGGACCGAAAAAGAAATCTTTAGCATCGAATGTTTACTGGTTGAGAAGTTTTTGGGAATAAATCTTCCAGAAGAACTGGAGAAACTACAGTCAAAACACCTTCACAAACATGCGCGCGCCTGAATCACATTCTTCTTAGAATGAGATCGTTTTATAACCGACCATAAGAACTACAAATCTATAGTTAACTAATCCCAACTGAACAATATTTTCTACAGAAGCAAACCGAGAAAGGAAATAAAAATCCAAATTTAGCCTTCATAATATAATAACACTCGAATGAACTATTATTGTAACCTGCTGAGAGTGACAAATCTTGGAACAAATTCTAGAATTATTGAGGACAATATTAGATTCGGGTGGTACTAATACCAGGTTTGGCTTTAGCCTTTGGATTTTACATAGCCTATGTCTTTTTATCAGCAAAAAACGATGTTCCAATGACAAAAGAAGAAGCTGAAACTCTTTGGAAATTTCATAAACAAAAAGATTGCTGCAAAGCTAAAACATGGCAGGAAATAACTAAGAAAAACAAACTAGTTGGATATGAATGTGAATGTGGATTTAAGCACATTCAGAAGAAGCATCTAGTAACTGTTGGCTAAAATTTTTGATTTACTTGCCTCTGTCTCATAAGAAAACTAAATCTATAGTGGACTCTGAGAGATTCAAATTTTATCAGAATGACTCTTACGTAACGAAGGAGACAGCATCACGTTTAATCTGCAGAACACCATCCACTTTTTTTTAGAAGAACCAAAGTTTTCTTTATTTCTTCACACCAATCTATCACCATTTTTTCTACTTCTCTTTTATCCTCAATAGTATTACTAACAGCCAATCCCTGTAATACGGAACAAAAACCAGTAGTTTTTCTCAAATTCTCAAAACTCTTCTCTGGCTTTTTACCACCCAACGTTATAAAAAAAGCTCCCTTTTTCTGAGAAAAATCATTCAAAGACAAAAATGTCCTAATTGCCGGAGTAATCTTACCAGCCCATACTGGAGAACCAACAACAATAAAATCATATTCATCAATAGACTTTGAAACTTCAATTTCAGTAAGTTTTTCTCTAAAAGAAGCTGCTCCACCTTTTAGATAAATTAATTTACCTTTTTTATGCCTCTTATCAACTACTTCACACAAATCTGCACCCAATTGATCAGCAATTATCTTGGCCACAAATTCAGTACTTCCAGTTAACGAAAAATAAACAACTAAACTTTTCATTAATCACCCTCACTTTACCTGTAATTTTTCCATAATATCATCTTTTCCCAGAACAAACAAACTATCAAATCAAATTTCCTACCTGCTACTATGAAAGCTTGGTTCAAAAACTTTATTTCTAAAAATCACATTCTTGGTCTGATCCTTCATGTTGGTTTATCTGGTTGCAACTTATTCTGTTTTAATCGGCGTTTTTATGTTTAGTTTTTGGATATATGCAGTTTATTCTGACATAATACCTGAAGAGGAAAAACCTTGGGGAATAAGATTTCACTTATTTTCAGAATTTACGACCGCAACAATGTTGACACTTTCAGGAATAGCACAAATTCTCATGTTTTGAATGGGCAAAATCAATCTCATTATTGACGTTAGGGATGCTAATGTACATTGTAATTTATAGTGCGCGCGCATTCATATCTGCAAAAATTGTTGGTGAATTATTTTTTATGTGTGAAAAAGCCAAAAGAGACAGATTTTAGAATGAATTTGCTAAAGTCATCTAGGTAGGTCTATTCCATTGCATTTAATCGCAATTTTCGGAGCCAAGGAGAACGCAAAGTAGGTCTGCGCCAACAACAATGTTTCAATTCGGTCAATATTACCAAGGAGACGAATTTTACCGATAAGATGAGAAACCTGGGATAAGTTCTTGAACCTTGCCCAAACGAAGAAATCGTAATCTCCAACGAGTTCAACAATTAGATATAGTTCTGGCATCTGCATCAGGCTCTTCATTACATCTTCTTTTTTTACTTCTGGTGCAAGAGACAGCATAAAGAACGTTGTACCTTTGTCACCCAATTTCTTTCCATCTACCAACACCGAACACACCTTAATTAGTTCCTTCTTTTTTCATTCTTTCATATCTTTTTCCAACGGTTTGGTGAGACACACCAATGTTCTTCGCTATCTGGGAAAAAGGCATCTGTGCATCCCCCATCAGTTCCGTAAGAATCTTGATATCAACTTCGCCCATTGTCATCGACCTTTGCTATGTCTACTTGATTTAATGTTTTAGAGTAATTGTAATACGGCTCTCCAGTCCATATGTTAACGGCGACTCGTTTTACCCCCTTAATGTTCTTAATGATCGCGGTAATCTTCTTGAGGTCCTCAATGTCGCTGTGCCCTAATGAGAGCACATAAATTATACCGTCCGATGCTCTCCGCACAAACAATCACTTTTGCCATCGTTCTTATTTTCTGCTTTATTTGAGGTTCTAGTGAATCTGTCACATCAATAAGTAGAGTCGCATAGAACGGAAGACCGAATATTTTAGGATCGACCAAAGGCAGGTCCCTACGATAACGCCCTCTTGCCTTAACAGTTTTATTCTTCTGAGAACTGCGCTTGATGTTAATCCACACTTCTTTGATATTTCTTTGAGACTTGACCGCGCATCTTCGATCAAAATACTCAAAATCATTAAGTCGAGTTTATCAAGTTGAAATCCATTAGTCATAGTTCTAAGAAAGTGAACCTTTTCATATATTCTTTATGTAGTTGAATTGTGCCAATTTAAATTGGAAATATGACAAAAATTGCGTTAAAACTATTATTTAACTAATTATTTCAATTTTTTTGTTTAAATCATGACAAAGTTTAAAAAGTAATTGCGCCAAAAACAGATGCTTTAGGGCAGGGTGGAGATAAAAAATGGGAAATTTTAAAAGTCAAAAAAATACTTGCAGTTGCATTTGCTTTTGCATTTGTTATAGCTTCGTTAACATCAATACAAATTCTAGTGAATGCTCAAGGGAGTGAAATCACAGGTGGACCTTTACCTGCAGGAGTAACACCAGAATGGACCGTTGAGACTGTCGCCTATCTCAGCTTTAGCCCGAACCCAATAGGAGTAAATCAGGAGCTCCTTATCAACCTGTTGACAACACCCGCACCAGGAGCAAATCGTGCACACACTGGATACACTGTAACAATTACGAAACCAGATGGATCAATCGAAGTAATTGGTCCCGTGAATTCCTATGTAGCAGATGGAACATACTGGTTCACATACGTTCCCGACCAAGTTGGCACATGGAAACTCAAGTTTGATTTCGCAGGAGATTATTACCCAGCTGGACGTTATGTCGATGGTGTATTGGACAATTCAGCTCCACCAGGATTTTCTCTTTTCGTACGTGATTACCCTGAAACATACTATTTGCCTGCATCTACTCCAGAACAAGAACTTGTTGTACAAGAAGATATAGTGTATTCATGGCCTCCTTCAGCTCTTCCAACCGACTACTGGACTAGACCAATATCGGTTGAAAACAGGGAATGGTTCATGATCGGAGGAAACTACCCCTACTCGTACTACAACAGCATTCAAAACTACGCTGGTCCATTTGTGCATTAGGACCCAACACAGCACATATCCTTTGGAAACAACTAGGTGCACTGTCAGGATTAATCGGCGGCGAAACTGGAATCTATGGCATAGAAAGCGGAGGTGGCACTCCCAGCGTAATTTACATGGGACGATGCTATGAAACCAAGACGGTGCCAATCAATGGTGTCCCTACAAGCTGTGCTGTATGCTATGATTTGCGAACTGGAGAGCAGTACTATGCGATACCAATAGCCCAAGGCGGAGTAACCCCGTCATATCTATCATACTACAGAGGAACAGCAACCGGGGGACTTGGAGGAGAATCTGGCAGTTTCACAGTGGATTTGCTTACTATAAGTGATGGAAAGCTCTATAAAATAAATCCATTAACTGGAGCTGTCACTCTCGATGCGTCGATTTCACCAGTTACTACAGGTAGCTTTTACCACAACAATTTTGTGTTAAGCGTTCAAACAATTGGTTCTGGCCCCACCCGCGAATACCGCCTAATTAATTGGACAACAGAAGGAACCAGCACCAACTTCGCTAGCAGAGTACTTGGGAATGTGAGTTGGCCAGTTAGCACTGCACCCGGATCACTTGGTCTGATTGCCGATTACGATACAGGTATCTGCGTTGGAACAATAGCTGGCATCTTCGGTGCAGGTTCAGGAGGAAAAGCTGTAACTGGAGACTTTGGATTAGCTGGTGGAGCATATGGAACACGCATTGTAGGTATAAGCATGGTAACTGGAGCAGTGCTTTACAACTTCACCGTCGACGACACATCATTTTACCCCTTGTCTGATACAGTTGGAGAAGGAAAAATCGCCATACCTATGGACAATAGAAAGCTATATTGTTTCGATCTGATCAGCGGAGATTTGGAGTGGATAAGCACAGAGCTTGACTATCCATGGGGAGGTTATGGAGCTTATTCGGCAGCATCAGCCTATGGTAACTTCTATTGGCCAACATACGATGGAGTAGTTGCTTTTGACTGGGAGACTGGAGAAAGAGTTTGGCACTTCCAATATGTAAGTGTTCCATTTGAAAGTTCTTATTCTATGGCTAACGGCACTGCGCAAAACCCATTCTTCGGCCGACCACTTGTTGCAGATGGAAAAATCTACGTAGCAAATACTGAACACACTCCAACACAGCCCGTTAAAAGGGGTTGGAGAATTTTCGCTCTTGACGCAATTACAGGTGAAGAGATTTGGAACGTAACAGGCTTGATGACACCTGGTACAGTAGCCGATGGATATCTTACAGCCAGCAACTCCTACGATGGATATATGTACGTTTTCGGCAAGGGATTAACCGCTACAACAGTTACTGCACCTGACCTTTCAGTACCTAAAGGAACAGCTTTCACAATAAAGGGAACAGTCTTAGATCAGTCTCCTGCTCAACCAGGAACTCCTTGTGTTTCTAAAGACTCAATGACAATACAAATGGAATACTTACACATGCAGCATCCAATTGATGGACTTTATCACGACCAAATAATTACTGGTGTTCCAGTAACACTATCAGCCATAGCTGAGGACGGCACCTATGTCGACATTGGCACTGTAACTTCAGATGGATATACAGGCGCTTTCGGAGCATCATGGATCCCAACAACAGAAGGCACATACAAAATTATTGCATCTTTTGATGGAGACGATTCATACGGCAGCTCAAATGCAGCAACATATGTAACAGTTGGTCCAGCAGCTTCAGCAGCAGCTCCAATTGAACCAGAACAACCTACGCCAACTGAACCTACACAACCAACACCAAGTGAACCTACACCAGAAGAACCAACACCTGAACAGCCCACACCCGAAGAGCCAACACCAGAAGAACCCGAACCAACAGTACCAGAACACCCACTCATCAGCGCAGAACTAACAATCGCCATAGCAGTAGTAGCTGCATGCACTATTGGTGCAGTAGCCTACATCGCACTAAGACGACGAAAATAAACAGAGGAACTCATCTTCCTCCCACTTTTTTGGGAAAAAAGAATTGGATGAAGGAACTGAAAAAAGTTGAAGATTTGAAGGATTGCACTATTATCCCCCCTACTCATGGATACCTGTGCTCATTAACAACTTCAACTTCACGTTTCAGAAAAGCCTTCCTCCAAAAGCATGGATGGAATGGACTGAAAGAGCTTTGAAAGAATGGAAATAGTGGCAATATAATTGTTGATATTTTCATTTCTTTCTCCTTTTAGTTGGTTTCAAAGCTTCAGAAACCCATTCCTTCCAAAAAACAACCAATATTCGCGTATGTCCACTGGACCAAAAAACCATCCGCGCGCGGTCGCCAGCAGCCCTTGAGCTGAACTGAAAGTTGCACTGTTTTGTTTCACCCAAAATTACATAGGTAAAAACCAAAAACAGCAGGGAATACCATAAAAGGTTAAATATTAGACCCAAAACCAAACGTACCTATTTTCTTGTTCTTTGGAGCTTCAGAATAAAAATTGTCGTTGTTGTAACTTTAGTAATATCGGTTGTTCCATTTATTTACGTTTTTTCTGACCACATCAATTTCATATATGTTGCACAAATCATAGAGGTGATAGGAAGTGGCATGGTTTTCCCCTCATGGATGGCTATCTGGGCTAGAAACGCTGATATTAATAACAGAAGTTTTGAATGGAGCCTATATTCCACATTAACAGGAATAGGAACTGGAGCAGCCGCACTAATTGGGGCTACAATCGCATAATTGTCTGGATTTGTTTACACATTCGTCATCGTTGGTGCAATATCACTTTTTGGATGCTTCATTCTGATTGGCTTAGAAAGCAAACAATAGCTATCCAAGAATAAGACATGGAAAGAATCAAGATATTTAAAGAAAACAATATTTAGGCTTCAGTACATTCCAATGTTGCGTGGAAAATTTGGGTTTCGAAAAAAGGACAAATTATCATGTGTGCCATATCGCTTCCAGTGATTCAGTAAAACAGCACAAACTGCGAAAAAGGATAGCTTGGCTGTCAAGCAAAGAAGGACGAGAAAATGAACTGATTTCAATTTACATTCCCTCAAAGTACAGCAGTAGAGAATGTGCTCAGCAAACTCAAGAACAAGTCTAAAAGCATACACAAAGAACGGGAAAGTGACGGTCTTCAAGATGCAATTAAGAATACAATCCAGCATCTGAAACAATAAAATGAAATCCCAGAGAACGGACTGGCACTGTTTGCTGGAAACATAGTTGAGGACAATCAGGAAGTGTTTGTTGTAGAAGAGATTGTTCCGCCAGAAAATATTGGTACGTATGTTTGTGAGATTTCTCATCGTTTCCATTTGGAGCCTTTAAGGCAGATGGTACGAAATCCAAGAATCGTTGGGTTTATAGTTCTGGACTCAAAGGAAGCAAGTTTTGGTTTACTAAATGGTGAAGTTTTTGAAGTAGTCAAAAAAATTTCATCGGGCATTTCAGGAAAGTCTGGAAAAGGCGGGCAGAGCCAACGACGTTACGAACGAGAACGTGACATGGAACTTGTAGCCTTTTTTCATCGAGTCGCAGAATATGCATCGAAAGAATTTCTTGAAAAGATAGAGGTCATGGCTCTGATAGTAGGTGGTCCAAGCACTACAAAAAACGGTTTTGTAAATGGCAGTTATCTTCATTATCAGCTAAAAGATGGTCTCTTGAGTGTAGTTGATACCCAAACTGTTGGAAAAGAAGGCTTGAATGAGATGCTTGACAAGTCCTCTGAAACCTTGAAGAACATGTGTTTCCCTGAAGAAAGAATGCTAATGCAGCGACTTTTACAAGAATTACACAAACAAAACGGTTTGATATCATACGGACTACAACCCGTGCTAACTGCAATAAACAAGGGAGCAGTGGAAATTGTGCTGGCAACAGACACCACAGAATTCATTGAAATCGCTGTTACATGCAAAATGTGTGGCTTGTCTAAAAAGAGGATAGTAACTAGTAGCGAGAAGATTCAAGCAATAAACGAAATGGCATCTGCGTCCTGTGGTCAATGCAATTCAAAGGAATATGAAGTTGAAGAAAAAGACATCATAGACGTCTTAGAAGACGCAGCCTCAAAAACTGACGCAAAAGTTGAAGTCATATCTACAGACTCGGAAGAAAAAAATCAGCTCACTCTTCTAGGAGGAGTTGCAGCGCTTCTAAGATACAGACCGACAGAAAATTAACCTTTGAGCTATATTACAGCAATTAGAACTATGTAAATGACATATCCGAAAACAGCTGATAGAGGCGCAGACAGAATCCATGCCCAGATGATTCTTCGCATTGTTCCCCATTTTACTGCTCTTTTTCCACGGGTTAACCCTGCACCGATTAGAGTTCCGTTGTCAACGTGAGTTGAGCTCATAGGAATTCCAAAAAAGGCTGCTGCACCCAAGACTAAAGAGCTTGACAGGTCGCTAGCAAAGCCTTGGTATGGTCGGACACGCATAATTTTTGTTGCCATTGTTTTTACTATGCGCCATCCTCCGAACACGACTCCTGATGATAGAATCACGTATGATACGATGATGACCCAGAAGGGTATAACAAATTCGGATATGTAGCCGTAGTAGAACAGAATCATGGTGATTATGCCCATGACTTTTTGGGCGTCGTTTGTGGCGTCGGTTACTGAAAACAAAAACGTGGCAACAATCTGCAGCCGCTTGAAGCGTCTGTTCATTTTGCTTGCAGGCTGGTTTCGGAAGGCTCGTATTATCATACTTGTTATGGCAAAGGCTACCAGAATGGCGATAAACGGTGAAGTGATTAGCGGGATTACTATTTTGTTTATGATTCCATCAACTTGTATTATTTCCCAGCCTCCAGCCGCAACGCCTGCTCCGATGAGTCCCCCGATTAGGACGTGGGTTTCAGAAATTGGCAGGGCGTATACCCAAGAGAATATTACATCAAAAATTAGGGCACCCAGAAGTGTTGCAACAATTACTTCTCCTGAAGCAAAGCCTTCGGTTATGATTCCTGTTCCTATGGTTTGGGCAACAGCAGACCCGAATATTGTCATGCCGATCAAGGAACCGACAGTGGAGATGACTATGGCTTGGTTGGTTTTTACTGCTCGTGTTGCAATTATTCCTGCTGTGGCATATGCTGCGTCAGTGAATCCTGTCCAGAACCCGAAAATTATGGCTAGAATTACGGCGAAGATTACGATTAGGTCTATCATAGATCATGCATTCTTTAAAACTATGTCTTGAATAACAAGGCAGACGTCTTCGCATTTGTCTGTGATTCCTTCAAGAAAGTCGTAGATTTCTTTCATGATAATTATTCGGATTGGGTCTTTTTCTTTGAAAAGCATAACCATGGAGTCGTCGTGCAGATCGTCGGCGATGTTTTCTAGGCTGTGGACTTTTTTGAAGCTTTTTTCGATTTCGTCTTTTTTCATTTTCTGTATTTGCTTCAGGGCTTCGTTGACTTCTCTGACCTGTTTTTCGATTATGTCAGCAAATTTGATTATTGTATCGTCTCTTTTTTTTATTTCAAAAATGAAAATTCGATTTGCAACCGAGTCTATGAAGTCCAACACGTCGTCATACAGTGAAGTGAGTTTGGAGAGGTCTTCTTGGTCTATGGGTGTAATGAAGGACTTGTGGAGTTTGTGTATCATCTTGTGGACGATTTCGTCGCCTTCATGTTCGATTCTGTGCATCTTTTTGATGTTTTCATCATAGTCGTTTGGCTGGTCTAGCATTTCTTTGAAAAGGGTAGCTGCTTCTAGAACGAGTTTCGATTGTTCTTTTAAAATATTGTAGAAGACCTTGTCCTGTGGTATAATCCACTCTTTAAAGCTCATGAGTTTACGTAAGTTCTCTATTGATTATTTAACGATTTGGACAAAAAACATAGCAAAAACCGAAACTATAAAGATACGACCACAAGAAGAAAGGATTCTTGCTTTGGGAGAGTGTTTACCGATTTTTTATGTTTGGGGCTAAAATGTTATCCCAACAATATCATTGTTTATTTTCTAAACAAAAAATTTTAATTTAGATTAATTCATAAACTGTTTATAAAAGTGCGCACCTCTTTGAGAACTAAAATTAAGTAATTAGCGCACTTGGATTATACACAAAAGGGGGTAATATGATTTTCAATGGAAAGAAGTACAATTGATCTGCAGATTCATATGGCAGTTAAATCTTTAGCGATTTTCCAAGGAGAAATAAATTGTAAAATTGAGGAACTGATTAAGAAATTGAAGGTTCTTCAAGAAAAAGAGGAAATGGGAGAAGATACAGATCAACTTCTGAAAATGATTTTTGAGAATTGGGACGATTTGAAAGAGCTCATAAATCAACGTAATAATTTGCAGACTCAAATCAAAAAACTAGAAAAAACAGAAAATGACCTAATTCAGAATTGATAACTTAGTTTTAGGTCATGAATGGAAGTTTGCTTCCCATAGTTCTGATGATAATTTAACCAAAAATAGTGCAATCGTTTGTGTTTCTTTGTATACGTTAATGTTTTAAAAACAACGGCATTACCTTATTTGGGGTTTATTTTGAATGCAAAATATCAAGTATATAGAGATAAGGCAGGAAAATTTAGGTTTCGACTCAGAGCAGCGAACAATAAAATTGTAGCTGTTAGCGAGGCATACGAAAGCAAAACTGGATGCATGAACGGAGTCAAATCTGTTCAAAAAAACTGTGACGCTCATGTCGAAGACAAAACAAAACCCATGGAAAAACTATCTAATCCAAAATACGAGGTCTTCACAGACACAGCAGGCGAGTTTCGGTTCAATCTAAAAGCATCCAACGGAGAGATCATAGCAGCAAGTGAAGGATATGAAACGAGAGAAGGAGTAATGAATGGAATTGAAGCAGTTCAACGAAGCTGTGACGCCGAAATCGAAGATTTCACTGTAGAGAAAGCTACAAAAGAGATGGATGAGACAGCAAGAATTGAAGAAGTCTGCAAAGAACCAACAACATGGACTACACAATACAGTCCTACTATTGGATGACTTACCAGCCTCTGTTAAATCAGACACCACAGTAACATTTACTGGAAAATTGACCGATCACGATACAGTAGAAGGCGTCGGATGCGCTGAAATATACATCTATGAACAAGACCGCTCATTTATGAGAGATGACTTACTGGTATCCGGAGCAACAAACAATGACGGAACCTTCGGGATTGATTGGGCAGCAAAACAAAAAGACTTCTGGGACGACAAAATACAAGTCTACGCATTATTCAAAGGCACTGAAAATTACAACCCAGCAAAAAGCGACATAAAAAACCTAAAAGTCCTATGGTATGCCAAAGACCACCTAAAATAAGATGCAGTCTACTAAACTTAGCTTTTAGGTTACACTAGGTTACCTACGAGCTTTACGTTTTTTCTTTTTAGTACTTCTTCTCCGTGAGGGGCGACCTCAAGTTCGTCTGTTATGTCTTTTCCTGCTTGGTGGCTGCCCATGTGGTTACCGTTGCCCCAGAGGTCGCTCTGCGAGACATCATACACTTTTCCTTGATATGCCACATATGCTGGATTGCCGTCTTTCCCATTGTATTCTTCAAGCTCTTTAACCGTGAGCTTTTTGAGTTCCGTCAAAACTGTCACCTGTGTATCTTTCTTACTGATTTCTTTGGTATCAATCTTTTCTTCATTTTCTGAAATGGTGAAGCGACCTTCACCTAAATACTTGAAAAGCCCATGAAGTCTTCTTGTGGAAGGCCAATGTCCACTGAAAGGATGATTAGGAGCCATCGCTAAAACGTATGAACGTATAGTCACATCAGGAATTCTAGAATCTTTTTGCTTAACCTTTCTGATAATATCAACTGCTGTAAAAGTTCCATCGATTTCTTTTGCCGCCTCAAAAACATACTGCCAGACAGGCTTTCCGTACTTTGGCATACAATCACCTATTCAAGCAAGCAAACAAGCAATTATTTTTAGAGCATAAAATGACTGTTTTAAGGGTTAGAGTAAACTTGGCAGCTCTGTAATTTTGGAGATAACATAGTCTGGTTGAATGTTTGTCGGTTCTTCGTCTCCTTTTATCCATACTGTATTCATTCCAGCATCTTTGGCTCCTTGGACATCGTCCTTTAAGGAGTCGCCAACATGAACTGTCTCGCTGGCTTTGATCCACATGCTCCGCAAAGCATAGATAAAAATTTCGGGATCAGGTTTTCTTACGCCTAAATCTCGAGACAGAATGATATAATCGAAATATTTTGCAAGCTCAAGTTTCTCCAAGGCAAGTTTTGAGACGGTAGTGATAGCATTAGCGACTATTGCCAGATGGTATTTCTTGCTCAATTCTTCTAGCATTTCTCTTACGCCTGGAAGCAGTTCAATTCTGTAGAAACGATTATAGAGACTTTCGATATGGTCGAGCCGTTCTTGTGTAATTTCCAATCCAAGATCATGCAACAAAATGCTGTAAAGCAAATCAAACCGTAATTCAATATTTCTTGCCTGAGACTTGTTCATTTTTTCAAGCATTGCGTGTCTGGCTTTGTTAATTTTAGCACGTTTTCCAGAGTACCCAATCTTTTTGAGGTAACCGATCAATGCTTTCTCGTAACTTTCACTATCAAGTGCACCATGAGCTAGGGTGCCATCAAGATCAAAGGTTATTGCTTTTATTTGCTCCATAACTAACAATAAGTAATTGATAAATATAAGTTAACAGAGTGGCTGGGTCAAATTTTCTTGACAAATAAAGACCATTTTTTTAGATTTTTTGAAAAAATTTTTGGTCAACAAAACCTATAAGATAGAAAAGAACCATTTTTAGTGGCAAGGGACAAGTAGCTTTTGGTAACGGAAGTATGGTTAGTGACTATGTCCAATCAGAATCTGTTGGCTTTGGCTGACCGAACCTGAAATAATGTGACTAGCATTTGACTAACTGAAACAGGGAGGAGCGTGTAACCTCTCGACACCGAACTTTGCTATTTATGACCTAGAAGCACGCTGGTCGTATTACCTTGCCAAAGTTCATTTTAATTAGCAAAGTATTGAAACATATCATTTCTAGAATAGTCTTCTACGTTTTAGCCAAAACGTAATATTGTTGTTTATTATTGACTGCCTTTTCGTTCTACCGCATAGTTCTGTAATCAATTTCAAATACCTGTTGCCAACTGACTTGTATTTTTAAGTTGTTCCTAGCAGTTCTCAATTTATAGTATATGCTTTCACATAGATGAAGTAGAAGCTGATAGTTTGTTCAGTGAAAATGTCGAAGGAAAAAAGTTCGTTCTCGTTTTTATAGGCTTATTGTTTGGTTCATTAGTCGTTTACCCTTTAATTCCTGTGTTACTGATAATGAAATTGGCTTGCAGATTGGAGAAATAACCAGTTTTAGGTTTCCTTTAGGTCTATTTCTGCTATAATCTCATTTTTTGCTCCTGAAAATAGGCTTTTTAGGGCATTTGCAAAATAATACCAAACAACGATGGGGTTATTTCCTGACCTTCTTATATTGTGATTTGTTCTTATTGATGGTGCATCAGTGAAAACGTGGCGCAATAGATTAGAAAAAGTATAAGGTGTCCATCCGTATAAGTGGTATCTGTATTCCGTGAATCCTTCAAAATATTTCTCGTTTGGAACTTTTAAGATTATTTTGTTTTTTGCTACTCGTTTAAGTTCGTTTAGCACTGCAATTGGGTTGTTACAGTGTTCGATGACATGGCTTATGTAAATGGTGTCAAAGCTTTTGTCTGTAAATGGTAGTTTGTGGCAGTCTCCCTGACATTCGATACAGTGTGCATTTTTATCAATGTCGAAGTGTATAGCTTCTCTTAGGTGTTTTGATTGTGGTGTGTTTCCTGAACCAATTTCGAGAATATTTGTCATTGTTATATCTCCTAGATTATTGCGCATGCACCATAACGCAATATAATATGTGATTATTTATTTTTATCCCAATTTTGTGGTTAATTAGAGGTTTTAGATTTTCGGCGGTTTTTAGTTGTAAATTGTGCGCGCCCAGACATAGAAGACTAGAACACATAAAATTGGTTTAGGAGGTTAAAATTTAATTGACACAGCATAATTTTCACCTCCAACATATTCAGTAGAAAGGTAAATTGCTTATAGACAAATCTGTTTAAACAAAATTTGAGTCGCAAGACTTCGCGCATTACACAAAAAAGCTAACACCAAAAAAAAGAGGTGGGTTCAGTTATTTATGTCTGGATAAGGATAACAACTTAATTTGTGTTGATTGAACAAATGCTCTTAATTTATTCAGAAATTGGTTTAACGTTGACAGCTTTCAGTCCTTTATCTCCCTCTGTCACTTCAAACTCTACTTTTTCTCCTTCTCTAAGGCTGTTTCTGCCTTGAATCTCAGAGTTGTGAACAAAGATGTCTTTTCCATCTTCGCCTTTAATGAACCCGAAGCCTTTTCCGTCGAGCCATCTCGCAACTGTACCATTTACCATGTATTTCACCTCTTGTTCGTGTAGCTTTACCTTCTGCTCCGACTATATATAGCTTGCATTTGCATGAGCACCAATAGATGCATCCTCTCAAGACACATAGTATTTTACTAGAGTTTATAGTCAAGTTTCCAGAATACACAACCTCATTGTTCACATCATAAGCCAACGCATAAACGTAAGCTGACAGAAGCCAAACAAAAACGCCAACCTTAAGTAACCTTGATTTCTGCACGTTCCCACAACTAGAAAACCATTACGTGAAATTATATTAAAAGTTGTGACACAAAAAACCAACCAGATGTTAGTTTGGCTAACGGCGTAGCCGCTTCCACAACACAGCAACTATCACAATAACGGCTGCTGCAAGCACAGCATACAAGACAATGTCAGTAACGTCCACTGTTGATGTGGTTTCGGGTTCATTTTCTGTATAGTCCCATGTTATGCTTGGAGTCGGGGCAGATACCGTGTATCCGTTTGCCTCAGGATGAGTAAGGTCGATCACTGTCCATGAGCGTTCACCCGAAGTACCATAAGATGGATTAAAGCTTATCCAGCCAGTTTCATTCGTTATGTAATCTGTTCCATTTACATACACCTTGGCACCCACAACATCATCTCCACTGTTTTGCCAGCTAACATGAAAACCCACAGACTGCCCCTCATTGAGATTTGCTGTCGTCGCACTTGTAAACGACTGGTCTACAACAGCAAACTTTCTGTCCATAGAATACCATTCAGTTATTGTTTCCTGGGATGGCTTGTTTTGTGGCGTGTGGCTAGAATCGTCTACTCCGCCTTTTGTGGGGTCATGTATCCATGTCCACCAGTAGAAGCCATAGAACCAGCTCCTGTCCCATAATACCTGAAAGGCTGCATCGTAGCAGTCATTTTGTTCTTCCAGGTCAACGGGCATGTCTGTCCAATAGTTGGAGGGAGCCATGTTTGTTCCATCACCGCTCCTGTACCCGATCTCTGTAAATATCACAGGCTTATTGACCGTTGAAACCCATTCCTCAATAACATTCGCATGATTTGTCCATGCGCTTTTCAGCTCTTCATCTGTGGGATCATAATCAAAGAATGACAAAGGAAAATACGCGTCAATTCCCACGTAATCTAGGGAATTCCACCACTCAATGTTCTGATAGTTTGTCCAATCCGCCGCATAGGTTAACGGACCAGAATAGTGCTCTCTTACACCAGAAATGATAGTTTCCCATTGCTCTTTTTCACTTGTTGTTGCTTTGAATTCACAACCAACACAGAAAAGCTCCACACCATACTGCTCAGCAACATCAGCAAAATAGTTAATGAAACTGGAGTAGCTGTCAAACCAGCTTTCTGACGGCAATATTTCTCCCCGCCACACAGTCGGATAGCCCTGCGTCTTTTCCTCTTCCAGCGTGTCAACCATGGGCTTTAGCATAACCTTTAGACCCAGACTGTGAGCAACCGTTATGGCATGTTTCACTGAATCAGTTGTCGGAGTCCTGTCAGGGTCAACATAAATATCACTTGACCTTGTACTGGACTGAGCCCACGAAAAACAAATCGAAACCCATTCCGTGTTCGTTTCTGTCAGCAGGGACAAGGACTCATCAGACTCCGAGGTACCAAACGCATCACTTGACCATGCAGAATAAGACAAGCCCTTCTGGAAGCTGGGCGTCCACTCGTCCGATATGGCTGCAGAAAAAACAGGAAAAGAAAGCAACTCTAAAACAAGCAACACAACTAGCGAAAAGAACTTCAATTTTTTAGTCATGTTTTTTCCACCCATTGTTTGTCTAAAAAGCTTCTATTTCCATGAAGCTATTACTGTAGCTGATATCGCTAATATTACTCCTACCCAACCAATAGACTGTGTAATCAAGAGCAAGAAATTGATTGTGTTTGCCCAGCCATGGATCAGAGAAGATGCCAAGGTTATCAGGAAACCGAACAGCCCCATTCCTGCCCCAAGAATTATCATTAATTTGCCTGTTGTTCTTCTGTCATTAAGAATAAGAGAACCGCCTATAATCACGGCTACTCCGCCCAGATCAGCAATAAACTGCAATATCTGCAAGATTACGGACAGAATGCCTGCTGTGGCTCCGCCTAACGTGTCCATGATGTACACTATTATTGTTCCGATAATTCCTACTGAGCCAGTTGTTCCTGCAAGAAGCATCAAAGTGCCTCCAACATAAGCTAAAAGTGCAGCAATTTTTGAGGAAACCATACTCTTCTAGTAAGCTGGTCATCATAAAAAAGTTATCACATAATCTTCAAAAAATTATTAGCCCACATACACACATATTATTGTGACAATCTCCTTGGAGGTGATTCTGTTTTGTTTAAGAAACTGAAAAAGAAAACTGAGGAAGTTGCCAAAAAGACTTCTGATGCTGGAAAGAAAGTCGGAGAGAAGGGCGTTGATGTCGGCAAAGACGTTGGCAAAAAAGGTTTGAAAGTAGGCAAGAAAGCAGGAAAAGAAGGAATCAAACTAGGTAAGAAAGGAGTCAAAAAGACCAAGAAAGCAATCGAAGATGCATAATATGAGTGTAGGGTTCTACAACAAAAAGAACCCTTGTTATTTTTTTGTGTGCACTAAGACATTTTGTATCTGTATTCTGAATTCATCAAAACTAAATAGTGCTTTTTTGAAAGGTTACAGCATTCGAGGATTTAGAGCGAGGAGACGATATGTCAGAAGAATCACTAATGTCAAAATTGGATTTTCTACGGTCTTTGCCGAACGTTATAACACTAGCTTTGGTTGTAGTAGGCTCGATTGTTTTAGCGTGGGTTATTCAGCTAACATGGACTGACGTTTCTGTGTGGAACAAAGACATAGGCACGATATTGCTCGGCTCCAGAACAGGCGAAGCAATAAGCCTAGGAATAGGAATGACTGTTATGTATTACATGTTGATTGGTGTTGCATTGATTGCGGCAGGTTCAGTGCTTTTCATAAAAGAACATATCTTGACAGCAGAGCCCAAACAGAAAGTGCCAAAGATGCCAAAGGCGCCTAACAAGATTAAAGCTCAGAAGGTAAAATCTGCTCCTATAAAGAGCGCTAAGGTTGACGGCAAACCTAAATCTGTGACTAAACCTGACGCCGCCGCAGCTCAAGAAGAACGATTCTTCTCTGGATGCCTTCATCACTTCGGTTACTTGTCAAGTAGACCAAAAGATTCGCCAATTCCACAAGAGTGCATACTTTGCCAGAGACTAGGCGACTGCATGGTAGCAACCGTCTACGTCAACAAAGTCAACGAGTAAAAAGAAAAAGCGTAGAGGAGAATTTTGCTCCTCAATATCCTATTTTATTTACTAAATTTTTGTTAGCCTGAGAATACTTTGGCTGTCTTGTAAAGTTCTAGGTCAACTTTTTTGCGTTTGCCAATCACGTCTTTTAGGGGCACAGAAACGATTTTGTTTCCCTGAAGAGCAACCATTTTTCCAAATTTTTGTTGATTAACAAGGTCTATTGCTGCTACGCCGTATCTTGTTGCCAGGTACTCTGTCAAATGCTGTTGGAGAGCCTCCACGCTGAAGGTGTCCAAGAACAACAACACGTGTTTCAACCCCAGTGCATTTTTCGATTTCTCTCCCAAGATAGTAGCCTACACCTCCTAGCCGCGGATTGCCAAACTCATCTTGGCCTGCGCCGTAGACTATTTCGTTGCAGCCCTTGGGTTTTGATCCCTCGGCAACTACAACAAGACTGAAAAGTTTGCCCCGCTCAAGTCTCTGCCCAATATATCTACAGACTTCATTTATGTCAAATGGCTCTTCTGGAATCAAGATTATGTCTGCGCCGCCCGCGATTCCAGCTTCTAGTGCAATCCAGCCTGTGTATCTGCCCATCACTTCAACAATCATAACGCGGTGGTGCGCCTCAGCAGTG
Organism: Candidatus Bathyarchaeota archaeon; assembly: GCA_963772765.1. Classification (GTDB taxonomy): domain Archaea; phylum Thermoproteota; class Bathyarchaeia; order Bathyarchaeales; family Bathyarchaeaceae; genus Bathyarchaeum. The sequence goes on from CAVYYP010000006.1 coordinate 63,143, forward strand.
GTGTGGAGCCTATCTATTGCTTCGCATGCAATGTGAACTGCTGTGTTAAAACCAAATGTGTAGTCGGTTAATCCTAAGTCGTTGTCAATTGTTTTGGGAACTCCAACACACTTGAGTCCAAGCTCGCCCATCCTGTTGGCAACTCCAAGAGTGTCATCGCCTCCAATGACAACAACAGCATCTATGCCCTGTTTTTGGGCGTTGTCAAGAACTTGTTCTGGTCCACCATCCCGTTTGAAGGGGTTTGTTCTGGATGTTCCCAAAATTGAGCCTCCACGTGGAAGTAGCCCAGATATTGTGTCCAGAGTTAACGGCATACAGGAGTCTTCTAGTAGGCCTTTCCAGCCATCTTTGATTCCGATCAGTTCATAGTTATAGTTACGAATGCCTTTGCGCACTACCGCACGAATAACGGCGTTGATTCCCGGAGCATCGCCGCCTCCACTTAACACGCCAACCTTCAAAGTTTCTTCCTTCTAAACAGAACGTCTCTCTGATTGAATAATTGTTACAACCGTTTTTATTTTTTCCTTCTATTAATTTCAGCTCATTTTAACTTCACAGTAATTTAATCCGTGGTATCCTTGGATTTGGGGCTAAAATCTGACATAATTTGTTGTACGATTTAATATTCAAATAATAGAGTTTCATAGTACTAAAGTATTGACTTGAAGGTTGGCGCGTATTATGAACTCCAAATCGTTTGACATTGAAAAAACGGTTATTGAATTAGTCATGGCCGACAAAATAGAAGTAAAAAAACAGCTTGCAAAACAAATTCGTGAAAAAGCAAAAGAAAATGGGATTTATCCCGCAAGCATTTACAATTTCTATATGGCTCGGGGTAGGGGCGAATTTCATGGATTTGCCGTTCCAGCCATAAACTTAAGAACATTAACCTACGATTTGGCTTGTGCCATATTTCGAGTGGCAAAAAAGCACAGTTCAGGTGCTTTCATTTTTGAGATTGCAAAATCAGAAATTGGCTACACCAACCAACCTCCAGTTGAATTTGCAAGTATGATTTTGGCAGCCGCCATAAAAGAAAATTATTCAGGACCAGTTTTCATTCAAGGAGACCACTTCCAAGTAAATGCCGCTAACTTTAAGGAAAATCCAGACAAAGAAATTGAAGGCTTAAAAAACTTAATCAAAGATTCCATAAATGCAGGCTTCTACAACATCGATATCGACTCTTCAACCATTGTTGATTTATCTAAACCAACCATAAAAGAGCAGCAACTGTTAAACTATGAAGTCTGTGCAAAACTCACACAATACATTCGTAGTATAGAACCAAAAGAGGTTACAGTTTCTGTGGGCGGAGAAATTGGCGAGATAGGCACTCAAAATTCGACGCCTGAGGACCTGGAAGTGTACATGAAAGGTCTTGAAGAACATCTAGGACAGGGCGTAACAGGAATAAGTAAAGTTTCAGTTCAAACAGGTACAACCCATGGTGGCATTGTTTTGCCTGATGGCTCAATAGCCCAAATTAAGCTTGATTTTAACACACTGAAAACACTCTCTGAGGAAGCTCGGAAAAAATATGGAATGGCAGGAGCAGTCCAACACGGCGCATCAACCCTACCTCCAGAATTTTTCCACAAATTTGTTGAATGTGAAGCCGCAGAAGTCCATTTGGCTACAGCCTTCCAAAACATAATTTATGACTCAAAACACTTCCCCGAAGACCTTAAACAAAAAATGTATACCTGGCTAAAAAGTAACCTTGCAAACGAACGAAAAGAAGACCAAACCGAAGAGCAATTCATTTACAAAACACGCAAAAAAGCCCTCGGACAATTCAAAAAAGAAATCATGTCATTACCCCAACAAATCCGAGCAATCATTGCCGCTGAAGTTGAAGCACACTTCGAATTCTTGTTCAAACAACTAAACGTAATAAACACAAAAGCACTAGTAGAAAAATACTGTAACTAAAAATAGTCTGCTGGTGACTGGAATGGAGATACCGTTTGAGGAGTTCATGAAGGTTGAGATTCAGGTCGGCGAAGTTGAGACGGCAGAGAAGGTTCCTGAATCAAGAAATCTGCTTAAACTGATTGTTGATTTTGGTTCTGAAAAGCGGCAGTGCGTTGCTGGGCTTCAGAAATATTATGAGCCTGAAGAGTTGGTTGGCAAGAAATTTGCTTTTGTTATGAATCTGCAGAAAAGAAAGCTGATGGGCATCGAGTCTCAGTGCATGATTTTGGCTTCAGAAGATGACATGGGCAATGTGGCTTTGATTGGACCTGAACGCGACATTTCTGCGGGCAGCAAAGTCGGATAAGCTTCTATATTGTGCCTAGTATGAATGCTAAAAGTCCGGTGACAAACCATGCTAGGCTCAGATTTTTTATTTTTTTAGCGTTTTCTCGGGAATAGTTTCTAAGAAGCATTATCGAGGAGATTGTCAGTCCTAGGTCTGTTATTATTACGGGCGGAAGGAACCAGTTTGAGACAAGTCCCCATATCCATGGCAGTGGGCTAAGGCAGACGGCTAGAATGGAGAATGTGGCTGCGATTATGGCTGCTGCTTTTGGTCCATAGCTGACTGCGATTGTTTTTATGTTGTGTGCTTTGTCTCCTTCGACGTCTACTATGCCTTTTGTTATTTCTCTTCCTGTGTTTGAAAGAAATACGATTGCAACAAAAAGCAGCGTTGACATTTCCAGTTGTCCTACTGCTAGCCCGCCGTAAATGAAGGGAATCACAACTGTTGCGCTGACCAAAAAGTTTCCTGGAAGCCCTGTTCCTTTTCCCTTTGTGATGTATGCAACTGAAATTATTAGGGCTATTATGGCTACGAGTAGGCTGGGCAGGTTTGTTTGGGATGCAGATAAGAGTCCTAGCAGGCTAAGTATCGCGGCGTAGACCAATGCTTGGTTTGGGGTGACATCGCCTCGGGGTATTGGACGGTTTGGTTCGTTGATTGCGTCGATTTTTCTGTCATAATAGTCGTTTATCACCATGGATGCGGCAGTTAAGGAGAAGGATGTTACAAAACCTAGGATTAGGTTCTGTGTGAAGCTGAGCTGGGAGACCAGTGATGCTCCTACAATTACTGCAAAGCCCATCATTATGCAGTTCAGCGGGCGAATTATCTGGAGGAATCCTTTGATTTTTGTCATAGTAGGGTTTCAGCTCAGTATGATGTTTGATGTAGAGACCAGTTATGATTCGCACATTTTTAGATTTTGTCCATTTGACGTAAGGAATAATGAGTGTTCTAAGGAGTAGAACGTGATGTTCTAATGCATGGTAATAAGTAAACTGGGTTGGCATCTGATTAGTGATGAAAAATGATTTCACAAAAGAAAATTGCAGTAATTGCAGTTTGCGCTGCTGTTTTTGTTTGCCTCAGCGGAGTAAGCTGGGCACTGGTAGACTCTCATTTCAGAGAAGGAACACCTGAACAAATACGCGATTCTACAATGCAGTACATTTCAGATAACCATCCGGAGACGGTGCAGTTCATGGACAACTTTGAGTGGACGGGCGGAATATTACAAACAGGACTGCTGGGCGCAGGACAATACATCTATGAAAGCCAAGGCTGGACAGTAACAATCAGTTATCCAATAGTTGCAAACCCAACATATGATATAGAAGTCAATTACTCGGTTCCATCAGGAATGATTTCGATACCTTACTCAGTCAATTGGGCAGGCACATGGGAAAACAGCGCACTAACAGAAACAGATTATGTTTTTGCGCAATAACTGCGCCCCCTCCTTTCTTTTTTGCTAAATACAGAGAACCATTTAACTTATGTGTAGTCCATAGGCAAGAAACAACATTATGAACCAGATTCCCAACGCTAGCAAAATTGTGAATAAAAGTTCTGGAATTCTTTTTGGATGCTTTACTGGAAACAGAAACGGAACATTCTGCCTGTATTCAGTATATTCGCTGCTGTTCTCTTTTTGAAGCTTCCAATCTTCATATTTAGCTATAGCAATATAGCCAAAAACTTGGATTAACCAATAATTTGTAGTTTGAAACAGCCCCACATTTCCCATCGGACTTGATCTTACGGTCATCAAAGATAATCCTAAAGTTATTGTGATTATTCCAGTAAATTGGGGGTGCCTAATTTTGGAATACAAACCCGACTGGATAAGCGTGTTTCCTCTGTGTCTGTTTCGTAAATATTGTGCGAAAGAGAGAAAGAAAACAATAGTTCCTATGAGTGCAATTATTCTGCCAACCCAGTATTCTTTAGCGAAAAGAATGAATTCCATGTTGAACAAAAAACTATTTGCAAAATTGATGTCTGTTAAAACATACCAGATGTAAGGCAGAAGAGGCATTGACATGATGCCAAAAAATACTCCCATGGCAAATATGGTCTGCATGCTGAACAATAGGCTTGCGAGCAAGGCTTCAAAGATGTGCCTTATTCTCTGGGAAATGTTGGTCATTATTTTTTGCCAGCACAGAACTATGTTGACAGATGTGAAAAGGTTTTGCTAAAAAAGAATGAATGCTTTGATAAATTAAAAAAATATACTTAAAATGGAGAATTTATTGTAGGATTTTTTGTATCTTGTTGTGGTCAGTATCTTTTTCCATGAATATGCTTAGCTGGTTGTCGTCGATTTTCAGTGAGAGCAGTTTTGTTTCTTCGCTTTCTACTACAATTGTGTCTGCTTCGTCCATCTGTAGTGAGTCTGTCATGCTGTCAGTTAAGTCGATGATTGCAGAAGAAAGAACGGCATAATCGATTATTTTTGTGGGGTCACTTAGGTCTATTGCTGCAGATTTTGTGTCCCTTAAAATGTATCCGATGACGCCTTCTTGTTCCTTTATTTCTTGGAGTTTTTCTTGCAATTCTTCATTTTCTTCGTTTTGCTCTTTGTCATCTGTCATGTGCTTCCCTTCTATAGTAATGGTTTAACCTTTACCTTGTCGCCTTTTCTTAGCGCCAAAGTGTTACAGATTTTTTCTGGAATTCTAACCTTGCTTTTTCTCTTCATCCTGCCGTCGCTGATTTCTTTCACTTTGCAAAGCGTGGAATTGCCTGCAAACGTTTCAACCCTAACATGATCAATCGGCACTTTTGTTTTTCCTTTTCCTGAGGCTTCATTTGTCCATTCCATCAATGTTTCTGCATCAACCTGCACCGAATCTCCGGCAAAAAAGCCAGTTAGCACATCAACTACCAGCTCTTTTTCCAGCGAAGGCTCTTCTTCAGGTTCTTCTTCGAGGTCTTCCTCTGATTCTTCTGTTTCTTCTCCGATTTCTTCGTCAGGTTCTTCCTCAGTTTCTTCGGGTTCTTCTTCAGGTTCTTCCGTTTCTTCCTCGGTATCTTCTTCGGTTTCTTCTTGTTCTGTATCAGATAGGGTTTGGAGGTGATTGGAACTTATTTGTTCCACAGATTTCAGGATTATTGGCAGAATCACGTCTTTTATGGAATGAATTTGATTTTCATCGGCTTCCTCGGATGTAGCCAAAACAAGGTACATGTCATCAAGGCTTGAGATGACGAGTTTGCCCTTTTCTGTTGTGGCACTAAAGTTTTTGAGACCGCCGATGGCTTCTGTTTTCTCTTTTAGTTCCTCAAAAGCCTCGAGAACGTTGTCGATGGTTTCTTCGTCAGTTTCTGGATCTTTGCTTATTATTGATCCAGTGTTTGTAAAAAGGAAAGAGTGGTGGATGCCAGGGTACGCTTTTTGGATTTCTGTGAGCGCGGTGTCTAATGCGATAGCGTAGGGTTCCCTGTTCATTTTTTCACGTCCTGCACATGATCTAGGAGATCTTTAGCAGAATTTGTTCTGGAACCCCGTCGTTTTGCAGCACCAGATATTTGAGTCCCTCTGTGTCTCCTATTTGGTCAACCCAGTTAAGTGCATCACGAGCCTTCTGCAGTACCAGGAGTCTGTCCTGTTGGCTGCGGACAACCTGCTCGATTGCTGTTAGTTCGTGGAATGGGTTTGCGTCTAGGATTACGCTTAGGTCCCCGACAGTTATTTCTCCAAGACTACTTTGGGCAGATTTCTTGCCTGCGAGCTTGAAGACTACCTCTCGTATCTTCTTTGACCTCTCAGCCAAATTCCTTATGGAATCGAGCCTGCGAAGGTACTCGCCTAGTATGCTTTTTGTCTTGGATATATCTTCATCCATTGCTTTTGCGATATCGACCGCGGATTCATATTCTTTCAGTTCAATTACCATATTTACACCTCCAAAGATGGTGAAAGAGGGAGGACTAGCCTACCCCCAAATTTTGTTTAAACAAAGCTCAAAGTTCAGTCTTCTTATGCAGTTGCTGTGTAGGTGAATGCGTTGCCCTTTGACGTTATTAGTTTGACATTGTAGGATGTACCGCTTTCGAAACCTGTAACATCGATCACAGATACTTAGTGTATGAAGTCAGTCTTGCAGGTAAGCGTCAACAGCTGTAACTCCATGGCAGTCCAGTAAGCAGTTATACTGTATTCCCGCCTCCAGTAATTGCTGATGCAACAATGTAACATCTGTTGTTCCAGTGTTATAATTAGTATTGAGCAGTTGTCAGTATCATTGCCGTGTTCTAAGAGCAACGTTGGTGATCTTCATTCTTCTGTTGTCCATGAATTGGAAGGTCATGTTGCCCATCCATGCTGCTACGGCGATGGAGACTGCTACTGTTACTGCGATGAGTATGATGGCTGCGACTACTGGGCTGAGAGCTTTCTTATTTTTTAGGAGTCTTTTCATTTTTGTGTTCTTCCCTCCTGTATTTGTCACACTGTGAATTGTACAGTAAAGAGATTTAAATCTTACGACTTAAGACAACATATTAGAAAATACGAAAACAAAAACATAAAAAACAAAAAAAGATGCTACTCTAAAGCAGCAAACAAATCCAAAAGAAGATCAGCTATCTTCTCGCCAAGCTCAGTAATCACATAATACTTCTTCAACGGGTCAATAGCAACGCTCTTAGCCAAGCCAAGATGCTCCATCTCCATCATCCTAGAACGAAAAGTACCGTCGCTAAGAGTAAGCTTCAACTCGTTCATGAAAGCCTTGGCATTTTTCCATCGCCCATTCTCTAGTTTCAAAAGAAATATGCAGTCAATGGCATGGTCTTTTTCTAGAGCCGCCTTTATACCAGAAAGTTTCTCACCCGTAAGAATATTCTTAATTTGTTCTTCAGACATCTGGTTACACAACCATTTACATTTAATGGATTATAACAACACGTATTTAGCATTTAACTATATATTACGATTTTTGACATAATACTGCACATATGTACTACAAGTCATGACATTTCATCCGCAAAAAACACAAACACCCAAAAACACGAGTGGTGGTGGGCTCACGCATTCTTGAAAGCAACAGCACAACCTGTACGCCTTTCTCAAGATCTCAATCACTTATTCAGTGGGTCAAAAATCGTCATCGCCCACCAAACAACACTAAAGAGCAACACACATAAAAATATACTCAAAACAAACAGCAGGAAAACAGCATTGCCAAAAAACATCAAAGTAACACCACTAGCAGAAGAAAGCTTCGGAGTACGCTCAATGTGCACCCTCGTAGAAACAGAGGACACAACAATACTCCTAGACGCCAGCGCAGCATTAGCCCCAAAAAGACAAGGATATCCTCCGCATCCCAAAGAATACCGCGCCCTAGCAAAATGCCGTGAAAGAATAAGCGCGGCAGCAGAGCGTGCAGAAATAGTGACCATCAGTCATTATCATTTCGATCATCACACACCCTCATACACGGACTGGTTCACAAACTGGTCCTCAGCAGAGGCAGCAGAGCAGATTTATGGTCAAAAGATTGTTCTTGCCAAGAGCTACCGCTCCAAGGTTAATGCAAGTCAGCGGCGCAGGGGCTGGATGTTTCACAAAAACGGGGGCGACTGTGCACGACGGTTTGAGTTTGCAGATGGAAGAGTCTTTGAGTTTGGAGCAACAAGAATATGCTTTTCTGAGCCCGTTTTTCATGGTTCAAAAGATTCTGATTTGGGCTGGCTTATAATGGCAACTGTTGAGGTTGGGGATGAGCGGTTTGTTTTTGCGTCTGATGTTCAGGGTCCAATGTGCACTCCTACGTTGGAAAAGATATTGGAGAATCGTCCGCAGTTGGTGTTTGTGGGTGGTCCTCCAACATATTTGGCGGGATTTCGAGTAAAAGAAGAAGATATCGAGAAGGGCTTACAGAACTTGAGGACGCTTGCTGAAAATGTGCCATTGACTATTTTGGGTCATCATTTGTTGCGGGATGAACAGTGGAGAAGCCATGCTGAGCGTATATTTGATGCTGCAGATGATGCGGGCAACAGGGTCGTTACTGCTGCTGAGTATGTGGGTAAAGAAAATGATTGTTTAGAGTACAGAAGAAGGCAGCTTTTTGAGTTTGAGCCTCCTAGCCCAGAGTTTAGGGCGTGGATGGGGCTTCCGTTGCATGAAAGAAGACTCACGATGCCGCCAATCTAATTTCTAAAAATGTTAGTCCATTTGTTGTTTTACGAGCATTTTTCGGAATTGCTTGGCGTAGACGTAGTCGGATCGTAGGCGTTTTAGTTCGTCTGCCTCTTTTTCGAGTTTTGCCATTTTTTTTCTAATTTCTTGAATTTTCGGATTCATTGTCGAACACGAGCATCACTTCGCGGTTTTAATAAAAAGGAGTTATGAAAGGGGAATATGTACTCAGAATTCATAATTACTATAAGTAAAATTGATCAATACGAGCGGTTGGAGACGGATAAAACGTGGAATGCCCCAACTGCAATGAAGAAACGATTTCAAGACGGTTCAGTTTTGAAAGAAATTTTTCGCATTGTGAGAATTGTGGCGCCATAATTTATCTACAATGATAAGAGGTGAAAAAGGAAAATGGAAGACTTGATCGCTCCCGTGTTGCTTACGCTTGTGATAGGTGGATTAGCAGGCTATTTCTCAGGAACTCTACTGAAGAGGGCGGCTGGCATGACTTTGGCCATCGTTGTCTTTGTGGCTATATTGGTGGTTCTGGCGTACACTGGAAATCTTAACATAAATCTTGACATGATAACTGCAAACCTTTCCAATGTTCTGGGTGTTCTTGCTCCGTTAGGAGTTGTAGCTTTGATATCCAGCATTCCTTTCGTAGCTAGCTTCGTTGCTGGTCTATTCATAGGATACAGAAGATACTAAAAGATGCTAAGGTTTAGGATATACTAATTCCTCATGTTTGTTTCTAAACCTTAGTATCCAATTTTATCCATTTTTCGTATTTTTCGATAGCTACTACGGCGTTAATGCTTATTTTTTCATGTAGTCAACGAGCATAGGTATGAGCTGTGTTCCTTTAGTTAGCGTTCCTAGTTCACCTTGCTTACATTCTGTCTCAGAGAAGCTTTGGACTTTGTCAGGTTGCAGTTTGTTACCCGCAATAAGGACGGGTACGGGGTCGTCGCTGTGGGCTTTCAGGTTGCATGGCGTTGAGTGGTCTGCGGTTATGCATACGAGGTGGTCGTCTAGGTTTATGTGTTTGAGCATTTCTCCTACAAAATGTTGGTCGATGATTTCGAGGAGTTCTGCTTTGAGTTTGTAGTCGCCGTCGTGTCCGGGTTCGTCTGGTCCCTTAATATGAATGTAGAAGCAGTCGTAGTTTGGTAGTGTTTCTAGAAGTTTTTTGATTCGTAGTTTACAGTCGCTTACTAAGTCTTTTGAGGGCAACGGCAGGTCTACTAGGCTCATTCCTGCAAGTTTGGATATGCCTCTTTCGACGTTCATGTCTGCTAGGCACACAAAGTCTAAGCCGTAAATGTCACGCAGTAATGGAAAGTCGGGTATCATGCTACCTGCGTCTCGGCTGAGGATAACATTTGCTTTGAGTTTTCCTTCCTTTACGCGCTTCTGGTTTACTTCATGATTATCCAAAACCTGGGTTGCTTTGATTGTGAATTCGTTTACTAGTTTGGCAGAAACTTTTGCAGCTTCAGTATCATCAAGTGGATTGCATATTTTTAGCACCATTTCGGCGTCTAGGTCGGCAACGCCTATGCTGTTTATTCGTTTGTATGCAGGGTCAGTGTTACTTATGTTTCCTGAAAGCGGACTGTTCTCTGTTCGGATAACAAGCGCTGCACGGTACGCTACAGTGCTTTTGATTTCAAGGCTTACAGGATGCGCCTCAAGCTCCACCTGCTCATTTATTGCATCCGCTAGTTTGTCTGCTTCTTCTTGGGTCAGGTTCCTGCCTGCTCGCCTGTCTATTATTGAGCTGTTGTCTGGAGCTAACGTTCCAAAGTTGCAGCGGATTGCCAGATCGCCGCTTTTCATGTCCATTCCTGCGCCAACACTTTCAAGAGCGCCTCTGCTCACGTGATACTGGAAGGGGTCATAGCCTAAAACTGAAACAACTGCAACGTCGCTTTCGGGGGCCATGCCCTTGCCGACGGTGTACATGAGTCCTGTTTTTCCATTCTTGGCTAGCGAGTCCATGTACGGAGTTTTTGCAGCTTCGAGCGGAGTTTTGCCACCCAATTCTTTTACAGGTTGGTCCCCCATTCCGTCAATGATGATATAGATCAATTTCAACGTCAAGCATCTCCAAACAGGACGTAAAATACTGCACACATCAAAAAAAGGTTTTCACAAAAAAGGCTAAACAACAGAAGACTTCGATGCATCTTTCTTGGCTTTGCGGTCAGCCAGTTCCGCCAAAAGGATATAGCCCAAAACAAGAACAACCCCAACAACAAGTGCTAGATTGATTCCAGATATTGCTAGTTGGGTTCCGAACAAAGCGAGAAACAGTTCATTGAATAGAAAATTGGGAAATGTAAACAGGGAGATAATGACAAGAACGTAGTTTTCTCCGTTTATTTGTGTTCTTTTGTCGAGATATTGTATTAGCCATCCTCCAAATTTGGCTATGGCATAAAAGGTGACAAGGGCTACAGGTATCAGAAAAAGGAAGTATTCTAAACCAAAGACTCCGGCAAAAAATGCGTGAACAGGATTGCCTTCATATGCTCTAGCGTGCTCACTCAAGAAAATGTATGTGAAGACAAGGTCAAAAACGGTAATGCACGCCGCTATCAGATACAGCACCCAAAACGGAATCTTGGCAGTCAACTGATTGATATCCATTGCAGCATCACATGCATTAATTAATACATCAATATTTTCCACAGATAACATTTACTCATTAGAACTTAGTACAACGAATCTTTCAGAGACGAATCAGAATCAGAACAAGAATGTCTATCTGATGATGAAAAACATCAAACTTGATAAAAACATGCATCTATTTGGCGTGATCTTTTTGCCATTTTTTGATTATTTTTTCAGTTTCCTCTTCTGAAGGATGGCTTATGGCGCCCACTGGACAAATGTCTTCGCAGCCCCTGCAAAACACTACACAGTTATAGGGATTCTTTACGACAGTCTTCTTTTTTCCGTCTTCCTCTACAAAGTCAAAAGCGCGATTGTGGCAGAAGTCTACACATTTTCCGCAAGTAATGCATTTGTCGTAGTCAATTATTGGATACCAAGGTATTTCTTTTCGGGGGACTCCTTTGTATGTTTTTTCTATCACCAATTATATCGCCTTTTCACTATCAACAATTTTAAATCAATAAATAAAAAGATATAGATAACAAAAACTTTCATCGGACTCATTTTTGTAGTTTAAAAAAGCAACTTTGACAAAGGCTTATATTCGCTCTGAGACATATGCGCTTTCTCTGGTGAACCATAATGAGTCTTGGTTGGAAGGATTGGAACCGAAACGACATAATATATGGAGCCGTTTTTCCCACTGCTGCAGTTTTGCTTATTGTATTTCTCTCCAAACTGGATACGCTCATTGGCGGCGGATTCAATGCCGTAACAGGAATCATAATGGAACTCGAAGAACTCCTTCTCATAGTTGCAGTTCCTCTGCTGCTTGGTCTAGCATGGAACAAATGGGCAGGCGGCGTCTCAGGATTCATCATGGGAAGCTTATATGCGCTCTACTGGGCTGACAGCTACAGGTCACCATTTTCAGGTGCAATGTCGGGAGCCAACACACTTCTACTAGGTTACGTCCTGAGCGCAATGCTCATTGGCTACATGGCAGGCGCATTGAACAAACGGTCAGACAACTTCAAAAGAATGATACTAATAGGAACAACCACAACAACAATCGGAGGCATCCTTCTTTTCGGAATCTTCCAGCTCTCACCCGTCAACGTCGTAACAGGAATTGATGGCTTTCTACTTACAGTAATAACACGAACAGCCTGCGGCGCAATAATACCAATAGTAGCAAAAGTTTTCATGTGGTACGAAGGAAAATAATCATCCTCGAGTTCGGATTGTTTTTCCTTTTTGATTTTGTTTTTGTGAATATTTGTTGTCAATCCTGTTTTGCAGATTAAACAATGATCGTAATGAGTCCTTCGTTATCGCATGATATTACTTCAGTGTTACAACTAAGTTGTAGTACTTCAGAAAAACTACAAATAGATTTTTAAAAAAATCATAATTTTGTACCAAATATGTTGTGATTTTACAACAAATTAAGTTTTCAAATTGAAAATACATTAATTTCATCCATAACAAAGCTGTTTCATAGCAAAATATTAAATAGACTTCTTCATAACCATACGCGATATAAGGAGAAAAGAAAAAAATTGAAAATTCTAATAAACAAAACCAAAACAACAACTACACTTTTAGCAATTCTATTGATGACAAGCACATTCATGATCTTAGCAAACACTGCAGTGCAAGCACAAGACCAGCAGATCACTGGACCGCTCCCAGCAGGAGTAACTCCTGATGCAACAGTTGACACACAGATTTACCTAAGCTTCAGACCTAACCCCGTAGGTGTAGGTCAAACATTCCTGGTAAACCTGTATACCGTACCTGCACCAGGAGCAAACAGGCTGCACAAAGACTTCACAATAACCATCACAAAACCAAGCGGAGAAACAACCTTCACCATGGATTCATATCCAGACGACGGAACCGCATGGTTCGAATGGATAGCCGACGAAGTAGGCGAATGGACAATCAAATTCGATTTCCTAGGAACCTACTACCCAGCAGGAATCTACATGGACGGAGAAATGGTACCAGAACCAATTGGAAGATCAACAACAACATACACAGAATCAGTCTACTACAAACCAGCATCCACTGGCGAACAAACTCTAACAGTACAAGAAGAAATGGTTTATTCTTGGCCAGCAGATTCACTTCCGACAGACTACTGGACAAGACCCGCAGCCTACGAACACCGAGAATGGTGGCCAATCCTGGGAGACTATCCATGGAGAGGACCAGCAACAAACCCACTCTTTGAAGAAATGTATCCAAACACCAACCCAATTGGCAGAGGAGGAGGAGTAGTTAATTTCTTCACTGCATGGGTACAAGGACCAGAAAGTGCACACATTGCATGGAAACGTGAATGTCAAATAGCAGGACTCCTAGGTGGAGACCAAGGAGTAAAACCTGCAGAAGCAAACCTATTTGCAGGTGAGGGCATGGGATCAGGAGCATTTTCCAATGGAAAACCCAACGTAATTTATCAAGGAAAAGCCTACGAAGTTGTCACAAAAAGCAATCCACAAATGGTTGATGGTGAAATCAAATACATTCCATCTACCATGATACAATGCTACGACATACGCACAGGAGAAATTTTCTGGGAAATAAGCACCGATATTGCTCAATTGGGAGGAGGTCCACGTCCAACAGTTTACTATGCACCAACAGAAATCGAGTATGAAGGAATAGCAAATCCAGGAGGTGGTGGTGACGAACAGCAATCAGCCTCAGTATCATTGATATTTATCGGTCAAGGACATTTGATGAAGTGGCGACCAATGACAGGCGAAGTATTCATGGATGTTTCACTTGATCCAGTTTCTGATGGAACATACTACAGAAATGGCTATTGTTTGAGTGTTCAGAATCTCGGTGGAGGCGAGTACCGTTTGATTAATTGGACAACATTTGGAAGCAGCGCAGACTTTGCTAGTAGGGTAGTGAGCAACGTGACTTTTCCGTGGAGTAGCATTCCTGCTACAACTGATTATAATGTTGGAATTGCTTCAATGCAATCAACGGTGAGTGAAGGTGGAGCTTACATTGGTCTAACCATTAGTGCAGCTAGTATAACAACAGGTCAACTTCTATGGGAAAAGACTTTCACGGATATTACTCAGTATAGTGGAAATTGTAACAATGCCGATCATGGAAAAATTGCAGTCTTAACAGAACAGGGTACAATTAAAGCATGGAACCTTGCGGACGGCAGTTTAGCTTGGACAAGTGAACCGCTAGAATATCCTTGGGATGAACCTGGCTTTGGAGCTTATGCAATTCACTCTGCTTACGGAAAACTGATTCGACCAGCCTATTCTGGAATCTATGCCTACAACTGGAATGACGGAAGCCTAGCTTGGAAGTATGAGTCGCTAGCTGAGTTCCCGTATGAAACACCTTACATTGACGAAGACGGCAACACTGTATATTCATGGAACGTTGGTGGAACAATCGCTGATGGAAAATTGTACATCTATAACACTGAGCACTCTGCAACTGTTCCAATAACTCGTGGTTGGAAGATGAACGCTATCGACATTGAAACTGGTGAACCAGTATGGAATGTTATGATTGCTGGTGGATCATCAAAACACACAACTGATGTTGGTCCTGTGGCTGATGGTTACTTGACAATGGCAGCCAGTGACGGATACATGTATGTTTTTGGTAAAGGTAAGAGTGAGACTACTGTAACTGGACCTGATGTTGCAGTGCCTAAGGGATCAGGTATTGTAATTAAAGGCTCAGTACTTGATATGTCTCCAGCTCAGCCAGGAACTCCGTGTGTATCCGTAGATTCTATGGCAGCACAAATGGAATATATACACCATCAAATGCCCTTGGAAGGAATCCATGGTAACAGAACAATGACAGGTGTTCAAGTCCTATTAACGGCAATAGGCGACGACGGAAGCTGCACAGACATAGCAACAGTAGTCACAAGCGGATACTATGGCACCTTCAGTTATGTCTGGACACCAGAAAACGAAGGCACCTACGAAATCATTGCATCATTTGCAGGCGATGCATCATATGGCAGTTCAGCAGCATCAACAGCAGTAGCAGTAGGACCAGCTGCAACAGCAGGCGGAACAATACAACCAGAACAACCACTGATCAGCACAGACATGGCAATCATAATCGCAGTCATCGCAGTAGCAATCATCGCAGCAGTAGCATACCTCGCACTAAGGAGACGAAAATAAACAAAAATTTTCCCTCCCTCTTTTTTGGGAGTAAATATAGTTTAGAAGAATTATGGAGAGCTGAAAATGACTCAATCACAGAGAAAAAAGCATCTTTCTCATCCTTTAAAAAATGCTTTTTCATTATTGCTCACTAATCAACAATGATTGAATCTCAGCAAATCTCCATCATTTAAAAAATATAATATGGTTTTTTCATCTTTCTCTCTCCTTTCGTTAACCTTGTTGAGTTCCAGCAAACCATTTCCATCAAAAAATCAATGTAAATCACAATTAAGTGCGCACAGTTTTGGTTATTATTCTTGAAAAAACATTTCAATTAAATAAGTGAAGAAATTGAGCAAAATGCGTGTGCATCAGCAAACTTCATCTTTTATTTGATATTTAATTTTATTTATTTACGACCATCTCCACCCCCTAATACAAAATCCAAAAAAGTCTTTCAGTTCAAGTTTTATTTGTACTAAAATCAATATTAAATGGTAAGTTGTAACTTAAGAATAGCATAATAGCAGTACATTGTTGAAAAATATTCTTTTTCAGAAAACAGCAGCACAGCACACATCTGGAAAAAAGTTCACAAGCACCTGCTATGCTTTTGGATTGTCCATGAACCATCGCATACACCAGAATTCAAATTGAAACCTTCTCGGCAACAACCAAACGTTAGACTGTTTTTTTCAGCTAATTCTTTAGCTTTTCTCATCAACTCAAACCGCAAGTTTTTTGCCAAATAAATGGAACGTCCCACACGTTCTCCATCGCGGAAATAATATGGCTGTAGTTTTTCTGCAAGGTCAGGAAATACTGCCCTAAACCGTTTCCAATTGTCAGGTTTTATCTTGTATGTTGAGCAGGTAACGTGCAAGGCGCCCAAATCTGCAATCTTGTTCATCAAGTCCGCTAGGTCGTCGTTGAGAAAAGGAATAACAGGGTCAATCCGAACAGTAGTCGGAATACCTGCATCAACCAGAGTTTCTATGGCTTTAAGCCGCCTAGAAGAAACAGGAGCACCAGGCTCAAGCCTCCTCGAAAGCCTATCATCTCGGGTCAAAACGGTTACCGAAACCGCACAAGGAACATTCTGCAAAACATCGATGTCTCGTGTCACCAAATCCGATTTCGTGATAATCTGAACCCTGCAACGACTGTTTGCCAATACCTCCAAGCATTTTCTGGTCAACTCCATCTTTTGGTCTAGCCGAGGATACGGATCAGAAGAATTAGACATCGACACCAACTCACCTCCCAGTTTAGCAGCTTCTCTTCTGAGTCTGGAGATTAGATTCTTTTTTGGTCTGCAATCACAAAAATTCGAAATATACGAGGAGGCATAACAGTAAAGGCAGGCATGGTCGCATCCAGTGTAAGGATTGAAGGTCAACTTGGACGGGCAAGTGCAAAGCGGAGAATTCCAAGGATCAAACACTGAAAGCAGCATAGTAAGCTCGACAAAGAAACTGTGCAAAACACACCTTATTTCTGATTCGATAAAGGGGGCGCTTAGGCGATGCCGATTGTGTTGCCTACGCCAACCACAAACAGTGTGTCGCCTTCTTTTGTTCTCTCCTGAATAACCCGCCTGATCCTTTTGATTACCTCATCAACAGAGTTTGTCACAACATCAGTAATCGGAGCTAGAACCTCTTTCAGAGACTGCCTAACAATCATAGCATACACAGGAATCCCCGATTTGGTGGCATGCTCCTCTATCTTGAACTGTTCAATCCCTGGTCCACCGATCGCAGCGCCGACACCTTCCACAACATATCCCGAGTCTTCGCCTTCCAGCTTAAGCCCAGCATCAACCATCACAATCAACGAAACATTACTCTCATACTCGTCAATCAGTGTGCACACTGCATCTCCAGATTTGCCAACGTTGCCGCCCGGACCTTTAGCCTTTGTAACAACAACACGTCTATCATCAATCGTCACTTCCGCAGCAATCGTATCCTCTGCAACCTCACGCACATCTGCATCCGAAATCAACCTGGAGGCAACCATAGGACCGATTCCATCGCCGATTGGTTTGCCCTGCTTGAAAGCATCAATAAACGAAAAGTACGCTTCCGCCTCTTCCATTATCATGGGCAATTCCATCTGAATCTGGGTCATACTATAGATTGAGCCACTCTTCTTTCCTGCCAAATAATGATGACGAACAGTACGATAAAGCGAATTAATTCCCCGCGCTGTCTCAACCAGATTCTGCAAATTACGCACCTGAGCCTCGTCAGCATTAGGCGCCAACAACTTTATCTCATCCTTGACCCTTTCGTCAGCCGCATCCACCAAACATTCAAGACGTTTGACGACCCCATTCGGATCCATTGTGGATGGACTAATTGTAAAGAAATGAAGAAGCGAATCAAGTCTGGGCTTTGGATCAAAATCTGGTTCTCCCAGAGCAATTATTGCGGAGGCTGCTTCATCTTTGGCTTTGTCACGCATATGTTGCAGCCGAGTCAAAGATTTGGATATCTTGCCCAAAACTAGATTGATTTGTAGTTTCTGTGAGAAGAAGGAAAAACCGAAAATGAATACGATGTAAGCTATGTTCAGAATGTATGGTATTATGCTTTCGTCCAACCCAGTTAAGCCTCCGTTTTTTCCTCTTGTCCCATTGACTTGGAAGGATATTCACTTTTCTCTTTTTGCCCTTTAAACTTAGCTAATCGCCGATTCACAGATTCTAATTCTTCCTGCATCTTCTGTATCCGATGTTTGATGTGGTCGCGTCTATTTTGAAGCGCATCTTTTCTGTTCCTTGCCTCTTCTACGAGAAATGGTCTGAAAGGATTTGGTATTCTGGGTGCTGATACAGCGTCTGTTTCTAGATTCAGCACAGTTTTTGAGTATTCGTCAAAAAGCGCATTCATGTTGTCTGAAATTTGTCTATGCTTTAGTAGAGCTTGGTCAAGAACAAGTTTTCCTGACTCTGTTATACGATATATTTTGCGTTTTCTTTTCTGTGGACTCCATTCGCCTTTTATGTATCCAGACTTTTCTAGGCTCTGAAGCACCGGATAGACTCCTCCCGCGGTTGGTTTCCAGAAGCCTTCTGTTCGGTCTTCGACATCTTTCATCATCTCGTAGCCGTGGCAGGGTTTTTTGCTTAACAGTATGAGGATTACTATTTTCATGTAGCCTTTTTGTGCTTCTTTGAGCCATTTGTTGGCTGTTTTTTCGTCATGTTCGGGGTGCATCATTTCACAGTTTCTTAGATGTAAAGGTAATATTTATATTTTGGTGCGATATATTGCACAGAAATATATTGTATTGGTGAGGAGAAAATGGAAAACAAAGTAATGATAGACGTAAAAGACCTCACAAAAAACTTCAACGGGTTCACAGCAGTAGACCACATTTCATTTGACGTAAAAGAGAGCGAAATTTTTGGTCTACTTGGACCTAACGGTGCAGGTAAAACCACAACAATACGAATGCTGTCTACGCTGACCAGACCTTCTGGGGGCACCGCCACAATCGGCGGATATGACATAGTGAAAAAAGACAACAAAGTCAGGCAGCTCATTGGCTTGGTTTCTGAAAAGATGATAATGTATGACCGGTTGACCGCAAAAGAGAACCTGATGTTCTTTGGAAAACTCTACAACATACCCAAAGCTACTCTTGAAGAACGAATCGATGAACTGTTAGAACTGGTTCAGCTTACTAAATGGAAGAACGCAAAAGTTGGTACATTTTCCACGGGAATGAGACAAAGAATGAATGTTGTAAGGGCACTGCTTAACCTGCCCAAGGTGCTGTTTCTTGATGAACCAACATTAGGTTTGGACCCTCAATCTACAGTCGAAGTGCGAGAGTTTATCAAGAAAATCAATCAGGAAAACAAAACAACCATCATTCTTACAACACACATGATGAACGAAGCAGACATACTATGTAACCGCATAGGAATAATCGATCATGGAAAAATTGCTGCACTTGACAACTCATGTAATCTTAAAAAGATGGTTTCAGGAGAAGACTCAACTGTCCTTAAGCTAGAAACTCCAAACATAACCAAAAAAGCAATCAACAAACTGGAGTCCATGGATAATGTCACGTCTGTATCTCAGGAAAATGCTTCTCATATTAAGATTCATGCAACTGGAGACAACGCATTTGACACAATAGTAGATACTTTGCGGGCAGATAAAATCAAAATAAATTCCATCGAGAGCCTGCAGCCCACACTTGAGGATGTTTTCTTGCAAATAACTGGACGTGCAATGAGAGACAAAGCAGACAACAAAATCAAGATGCCAAATCATAGATTCAAAGCACAAAAGAGGATAAGGTGATAAAAATGGGAGCAAAAAATATGATTTCTCACAGCTTGAGAATTGCTTGGAAAGATTTGATGGAACTCTTCAGAAACAGAATGGGCTTAGTCCTGCTAATACTTATGCCCCTCTTCATGATGACTATGGTTGGCTTCATTTATCCAACTGATACGTCACTGAACAATGTTCCAATTGCGCTAGTAAACGAGGATAACGGATACGGGGGCTACAATTTAAGCTCAACATTCATTTCAACATTAAATGCCATAAACGATAATGCCAATATGGTGACGCTTACCAATGCTTCCAGCCTTGCAGACATACGGGAATTGATACAAACCGGAGAAGCAGAAGGCGGCATAATAATTTCCAGCAACTTCACATCAGATATAATGAACGGACAGCAGGGAACGGTCACTATCGTAACTGACCAGTCCAATCCACAATTGTCTGCAATGATACAGGCAGTTTTGGGCGAGGTTTTCAGTCAAATGGGAACATCACTAGCACAACACAACATTGCACAGCAGATGGGAATCGACCCAAGCGCTGCATTAGTTATAGTGAAGCCATATAATATTCAAACAGAAGGCTCAGTTGAAGGAACTTTCAGCTACTTCGATTTTATCGCACCCGGAATAATGGCTATGACAGTTATGATGAGCGTCATGACTGGACTTCCAGCAGCAATCTCTCAGGAACGCGAAGTAGGCACACTCGACGGAATGATGGTGGCACCCATTAACAGGCTCTCTGTCATTCTTGGAAAAACACTTGCACAGATGGCACGAGGAATACTACAGGGCGTCCTTATACTGTTCTTGGCTATCACGTTGTTTGGGGTTACTGTCCACGGAAACATACTGCTAGTCTTTGCGCTGTTGCTGCTCGGAGTATTCAGCTTTGTAGGACTAGGAGTCGTACTAACGTCGTTCGCTAAAGACCAAGAAACTGCAGTAATGATGATGACAACCATAATGTTCCCGATGATGTTCCTTAGCGGAGTCTTCTTCCCAATAGAACAAATGCCATGGTTCATGCAAACAATATCAAAATTCCTGCCATTAACATACGTCGCAGACTCGCTAAGAAAAGTTATGGTACTAGGAGCAGGCATACCCGAACTAAGCTTCGAACTCTCCATACTCATAATCTTCGGAATAGTCATGACCGCAATCGCAGTGACCAGTATTCAAAAGAGCAATGACCCGCTAAAAACGGTCAAAGCTTCCCTTTTTCCCATTTTTATTTTTTTCAAATTTTTTCTAAAGTCCCAAAATAGACAGTCAATAATTGTTCCATGCCCAGACCTAACTAGGCTTTGAACTTTACAAAAAATAAGAAAAAGAATGAGTTTTTGGCAGCTAACAAGAAAGTGTTAGTTGCCTTGTTTGTTGTTGGGGTTTATACTGTGTCGATGTATTTGTTGGCTCGGGGTATTTCTTCGGGTAGTCCGCGTCTTTTTCGTATTCCTGCGATGACTTCCGCGGATATGCTTTCGGGGACTTTTTCCCAGTGGTCAAATTGTGTTTGCCAGAATGCGTGACCTGAGGTTGCGCCTCTCATGTCTGCTGAGAGTCCAAAGGTTTCTGATACTGGCAGGAATCCTGTGATGTTGGTTATTGGTCCTTTCTGTTCTGAGGATACTATTCTTCCTCTATTGCGTGTGATTAAGCCTGTTACGTCGCCAACGAATTGTTGAGGTACAGAAACGCCTATCTTGTATATTGGTTCCGTCAGAACTGGCGTTGATGTCAAAAAGCTTCCCCAAATTGCTCGCTTGATTGCAGGCATGAGTTGTGCTGGTCCACGGTGTACTGGGTCTTCGTGAAGTTTTGCGTCTAACAGTTTTACTTTGACTCCTCGTATTGGCTCGTCTGCAAGAGGACCACTCTTTACTGCCCACCTGAAACCTGACGCAACAGTCTCTTTGGATTCTCGAAGATACTGAACACCCTTAGTCAAGTCAACAAGAATGTTTCTGTGCTCTTCTAGCGCCCAAACGTTCTTCGCATCTTGAGCTGGCCAGCCGCCTTCTTCACGTAGAGTAGTGGTTATTCGTTTGTTGCCCATGGCTTCAAACAGTGCACCGCTCTCCATGAGGTCGACAACGTTCTGTTCAAGAGGTTCAACTTGCACCCAGAATTTGCTGTGCTTGTTGGGGCTCTTTGCCATCGCAACTACACCTGCTCCAGATGCAGTTTCTCTGTAGACGACAAGTGGCTGAGAAGTTATGAGTTCTATTCCGCCACCAGTTTGTCTTAGGAATTTGACGGCAATTTCTAGGTGAAGCTCACCCATTCCGCTTAGAAGGTATTCACCTGTTTCTTTGTTGATGCTAGTTACCAAGTTCGGGTCATCAATTGCTAATCTGTCCATCAATTCGATGAGACGGGGTAGCTCTCGTGGGTGTTTTGGTTCAATTGCGATGGTGATGACTGGTTCAGAAACGTATTGGATGTTTTCGAATGGAACCATTTCATCTTTTTCTTCAATACTAACGAGTGTTTCTCCTGCTCTTGCAAGGTCCATTCCCAGTACTGCAGCGATGTTTCCTGCTGCTATTTTGCCGACTACTTCTCGGAATGCGCCCATATACATAGATACTTGCTGAACACGGTAATCTTTCTTGGCTCCTACCAGATAGACACGGTCGCCTTCATTTACACAACCTGAGAATATACGACCAGTTGCTACTAGTCCTGCATGTGGGTCCATCATTGCTGATGTCAAGCACATGACTGTTGGACCGTTCTCGTCACAGTTTTCCATGGCTTTTCCAATCTTGGAGTCTATTTCGCCCTTCCAGACTTTGGGAACACGATATTTCTGTGCAATAACGGGGTTTGGCAGATTCTTTACTGCCATGTCAAGGATTGCAGTGTGAAGAGGAACAATTTCTGTAAGTTCTTCTTCTTTGCCGTTGTGATATGCGTCTACAATGTCGCTGAATTTTATTCCCTTTTGTTGGGCAATGTCTAGTGTGAAGCCCCATTTGTGAAGAGCAGAACCGAAAGCGACAGTTCCTTTGGTTGCGTCAACTTTCCATTGGTCCTTGTGGTCTTTTTCTCCGTAAATGGAAATCAGGTTGTTGAAGTCCCTGATTATTCGCAGAAGTTTTGTTTGCATCTGTTCTGCGTTAAGTTTCAGTTCTTTGATTAGACGGTCTACTTTGTTGATGAAAAGAATAGGTTTTACGCGCTCGTTTAGGGCTTGTCTTGTGACTGTTTCTGTTTGAACCATTACTTCTTCGACGGCGTCTACGACTACTACTGCTCCGTCAATGGCTCTTAGGGCGCGTGTTACTTTTCCTGTAAAGTCTACGTGTCCAGGGGTGTCTATGAGGTTAACTACATGTGACGTTTTGTCTACCTCGTGCAAAAGGGAAATGTTTGCTGTTTTGATTGTGATTCCCCTTTTCTGTTCTTCTTCAAGATAGTCAAGGGCTCTTGCTGCTCCTGCAATTTTAGGTGACAGAAGTCCTGCCTCAGCCAGCAGGGAGTCAGACATGGTTGTCTTACCATGGTCTATGTGCGCAATTATGCCGATATCCCTGATGTCTTCTTTTTTGTTCATGAGCTTTACAATCTCGCTCGTTTGCCTAAATTTTGGCACCTTATCGTTTCTCCTGATTGTTATTGGACAGCATGCTAGACTAAAAGCACACCTATAAGCATTATTGTATGAAAGACGATTTATGTTAAAGTTGTAATAATGCAAAGAACGTTGAATATACCGAGTGAATTGCTCAAAACGCTAAACTCAACTCTTTGCTTTCTTCGTGTCTAAACTATAGATGCAAATTATGTATATGGAAACAATCATGATTTGTGGTTAAGTTTCTTTCTGAACCGAAAGCCTTCAATTATGAAAATGGATGCGGCAACGATTGTTACAATTGTTAGAAGCCAAAAGGAGCCCTCAACCGAGGCACCGACAATCAAGTGAGGAAACAAAATTACTATTTCCGCGATTATGGCGCCAATAAAGATAAATCCAAAAATCATGAAGCGTGGGATAAGCTTTTTTCCTATCCAAACATATCCTTTAAGACCAACACGTTTCTCAACGCCATAGTTGCCTGCAGAGTCTTTGACCACCAAGTCAAGGTCAATGAGTTTCTGCAGATTCCGGTAGGCTACACTGGGGCTGCTGAGACCAGCACCTCGCATCACATTCCTGGGACCAACAAATTTTCCGACTTTTACTAAGTATATATAAGTTTCAAAAGTGGACGAATTTATCTTATCTTCGTCTTCCAAAGTTCATGTTACCCCAAACCATATTTTTGTAGTTGTTCATTTAATAATTCTTTGATTTTGCTGTACAAATGAATTTCATTTACTAAAAAGATGCATTTGTCTTCGCATTAACTTTGACATTCTTCTCAAATATGTTTTTTAAAAAAATGATTGAAAGGTGTTAAATAAAATGATAATGGACTGAAAAAAAGAGTGAGTGGATTGACATATTGCGTTCCCATTTTTAACTCAGGTTACCAGTGATTGCATTGAAGTTTAGCTTTAACTTTGTGAAAACCAAATACGGTCTGCCATTATGTCGTTATATGTGCAATTACCTCCCATTGATGTGGTACATCCGACTGCAACATATGGATACTCATTCGACGTGTAACCGATGTATACGTTTGATGAACCATAATCCTCTGTACGGGTATGTTACCTCTGCATAACCAATGAAATTGTCCCACCAATCAGGATCATCAGGATCTGGATCGTCATTTCCAAAAACGGTAAAATAATTTCCATTTTGTCCATCTCCAGTGGGTCCGAGTTTAGCCGCAATTAACACTGATCCATGTGCAGTAGAGCTCCACATGACCGACCACAGTCGCTACTGTGTTTGTGTTTACAACTGGCAAAACATAACATATTAATGCCTACGATATAACTTGGATTGTAGATTGTTGCTCCTGTTCCATATATCTCCGTATCCAATAATTGAGACATGTAACTTCCAGACTTGGTTCCTGAAGGGTCTTTTATGTCTGCGATATGCTCTTCGTTCAGCTTTAGTTGGTTTATCCATATTGTTCTAATTAGGTCTAGCTCAGCAGGACTTGCTTTTGGAAGCGATGAGACCAAAAGGTTCTCAAGAAAATCAGGTAAGGATTCTTTGTTGGTAGTTAGATTCGCATATACAACTCCTGAGTAACTGGTTAACATCAGTGTGGTAAGACAGACGATAAAGTAGAGAAGTTTATGACCTTGTGTTTTTCTTTTAATTTTTTCACATCTTTTAAGCCTTTTTTGAAAAAAGCAAATCAATGTTCTTGATAGATTTTTACAGATCAAAACTAGAGCAATTGACAAAATAGCTAATGGTAGTAGTATCCATGATTGAAACTCTGGAATATGAGATGTTTCTGAATTAGTATTGATGTTAAAAAATATGGTGGCATTATCTTGCCCTATGATGGTATTGGCAGTGTAATTGGCATAAACAACTATTTTGTGTGATCCTTCAGATAATTCAGAAAGTGACGTTACTCCATTCAGAACAGAAGGAACATTCAGTGTCGAATTGACAATGATGACTGTTCCATTTTCATAAGTTCTTGTTACTTCTCTCGGTTCTCTAATTCCTGTTATCGGAAGTGTAACATTGTTTGTTCCATCCAAACAATAATAATAATTCGCATACTCCGGACCTAATAGGAAACTAGAACTAACGTTTAGAATAATGCTGTTTGTATTGTATGTTGTGTTCTTAGGAGAAATGATTTTCAGGGATCCAGCAAGAGGAAAAATTGATCCATTTGGTGTGTAAGGTGCCTTTACAGCGGTAACTCCGAAAAAGGAAGTAAACATTGAAAAGAACAATATGAACAACATTGAAGTAATCAATGGTTTTCTCATTGAATTCACATATCATTTAAAAAGATAATCCGTTATTTAGTTCTATTTATGGAACATTTTGTTCCAATTCTGGAACAATAAGCATTAGAACACATTTTATTGTAACATAATTCTTGAGCAGCTGACTTATTTAATCAACTAACATTTTTGGGTTATCGTCCATGCAACATTTTTGCCAATCTAACATGGAACCATAAGTGCTGGCTTCGATTCTTGTGATCGACTAATCATCTGTGCTATGTAACGAGTATTCATAAAGGGTTTATTAGATGTTCATGACCTGATTGACATGGATCCCAACCACTTTTACTATCTAATTCTCCCGCTGGGCGTTATGGTGTTCTCTCTTGTAGGGCTGGTTGTTTTTTACGCGCGAAAAGAAGAAGATAACTACCAGAAAGAAGTGAAAAAACTAAGACGCATGCTGCTTCGTGGAAAAATTAACAGAAAGACATACGTAAATCTCAGCAACAGACTAAAATACGCAAAACATTTCAATGACGAATCAAAGAAGCTGCTCACTCTTTTGTCTGACGAAAAAATTGATCAAAACACATACGATCGGTTAAGGCACATTCTTGAAACAACATTCAGGGAGCGCTTAGATAAAATAGATCAACACACAAGTGAACCGAACAAAGAAAAGCCCTTTGAGGCGTCTAAATTCTGATCTAGAGAAAAACACAATAGTCATCAATACATCTCATTCTAAAGAGTTGAAAAAGGCATTGAAGATCGAGGCAAACCACAGCACAAAACACAAGATGGTCGAACTAAAAGCACGCGTCAACGATCTTGATAGTCTAAGAAAAAGATTGGCTGACATAGGAGCAGAGTATAAATGTACATTTCATCAGAGAGATCAATACTTTGTTGTTCCTGAAGGAAGACTGAAACTAAGAACATTACAGGATTCAGAGTCAGCAGAATTGATCTATTATGAAAGAGAAAACATTTTGGGACCAAAAAGTGACGATGCATACATTCTCAGCGTTCATCAACATGAGGATTTGAAGCATATTCTTACAAAGATACTAAAACCGCTTATTGTAGTAGAAAAAAATCGTGAAATCTACCAATATAAAGGGACACAGATTCATCTCGACCGTGTTAAGAAACTGGGGGACTTCATCGAATTTGAAAGAGAGGTAGCAGATACCCAAGAAAGTATAGAAAAGGGTCTTCAAGTTCTAGAAAACCTGACTACATTATTGAAGATTCATTCTAGCAATCTTGAATCGCTTTCATATAGTGATCTTCTCGAAAAATGAACACTACATAAGACCAGTAAACAAAAACGTTCCAAACTGAAGCGGTTCTGATAATTAGCTGAGCTCCATAAACCCTTTTAGGGAAACTAGTTCTTGTCATTCAAACTCAACATTCCACTAGTGGACATTGATATGGTACAAAAGAGCAAATACCGATTTATCACAAGTAGGTCACATCTCTTCAGAGACTTGATCATAATTGGAAGCATATTCATTCTCACTTTTGTTGTAGCCACACAGTTTGACACCTTCGAAACCGTTGTAGAGTATGTAGGACAGCATGAAGACTGGGAACTAGATGAACTAATCACTGGCGTTCTAATACTTTCTGCAATCTTGTTCATCTACTCAGTTCTTAGAATGGTAGAATCGGACAGAATCAACGAAAAATTGGACCAAACACACAATGAATTAAAGGACATCAATGAAAAATTACGTGTTGTCGGACAACTAACACGACATGACGCCCGAAACAAACTTGCGATCGTCTCAAACAACATATATCTAGCAAAACATTCGCCTCAAAAAAACAATGATATATCACATAATTTAGATAGCATCCAAAATGCTGTTGACCAAACAGAAAAAATCTTTGATTTTGCCGCTGTTTACGAAAAACTAGGCGTTGAAAAGCTTACAACAATTGACATTAGCAGTTCGATTAACCTCTTCTTCCAGTATAGACAAAATGCATACTATGGCTAGGTGAGGGTGGACTGAAAAAGCTTTGAAAGAATGAAAATAGTAACGATATAGTTGATATTTTCATTTCTTTTTCCTTTTAGTTTGTCAAAGCTTCAGAAATCCACTCTTACCTTATACATAGCATCGATTTGGGTAAAGTTAGTGAAAACCACACACAAAACTTGATAGAAAATTTTTGAAGTGGTGGGGTCGCCCGGATTTAAACCGGAGTCCCGAGAGTCCAAGTCTCAGAGCCTGGACCAAGCTAGCCGACGACCCCTACTCCCTGAACAACAGGGACGACCAGATTCTACAATCTAGTAAGCTTATGATGAACAGCCATTTCCTATAAAGTTTTTTACTGTTAACCATAAAGTCTATCATATCTTTTCCTTCCTGAACATTTGGTATTCGTCTATTTCGCAGACATATTCATATCCAGATTCTATGAGTTGTTTCGCTTCTTTTGGTGTCGTTGCTGTTTTGCATGTGTAGTCTGTGAGTTCTAAACTTCCGTAAATTTCTGTGTAAATGTCAACTGAAGAACCAACAACACCTGAAGAACCTACACCAGAGCAACCAACAACCGAAGAACCTACAACTTAAGAACCAGAAACGGTTACCGAAACAGGCGTAATCAGCACTGAACTTGCAATAATGGTCGCAGTCGTAGCAGCATGCATCATCGGCGCAGTAGCCTACACAGTAATCAGAAAACGAAAATAAACAACGGAGAAAACAACAATTTTTCCCATCCCCTTTTTTTGGGAGTAAAAAACAGTAACGGAATAAGAGTCTGCAAAGTTCAACAGGAATTGAAGCATAATCTAGCTAGCTAGTTGCTGGAAATATTTCCTGTAATCCTCAACAACGTCTCCTGTCTAAGCCTCAGGAAACTCTTGTTCCAAAAACGTTTGCCCCTATGTGGGCAGACGCTTTCAATAGAGAAAAGGACTGAAAAGGCAAAATACAGGACTGAACTTGAAAACACTACTGAGATATGGTCATCACGAGTTTTCATTTTCTTTCCCCTTTATTTTTCCTGTATTCACGCCTCAGGAAATCCTTTTTCTTCTATTCTATATATTATTAACGTAAAAAAAGTAGATTCTAATAGAAGACATTTTATTGAGTCTAATTGGAAGGAGAAGTGGTGGGGCCGGCCGGAATTGAACCGACGACCTTTACCCGAAACAGATCATTTTCTGTCTCTACGGGTTTCTCCTCGCTCCAGAATTTCGTCATCCCAGAGTATGGTCAGCAAACCCATTGCTATTTCTGGAGCCCTTAACGGTTGGCACCGTTTGCCGGTACGACTGTCGTCATCCCTTTCTAGCGCCCAATCGAAAGACAGGACGTGGCTAGACTACGGCCCCTCCTCCACAACAATCAGCAAATTCCAAATATATACGTTTCCTGAACAACAAGCGAAACATTAAAAAAGCAAGAGTATGGATGATAAGAAGGTTGCCGGCCATAGGGTGTGGGACCCACCTGATCCCATTCCGAACTCAGAAGTTAAACCACGCTCCGTTCTCGGTGCTAGTGTGGTCTTCGGCCACGTGAACCCGGGAAAGCTGGCAATCACTTCTATCTCTTACCTTGTTTCTGCAACTAAACAATGGTTAACATTCTGTTAATATCCTGAGCATAGTCTGAAAATAGTTGCTTGGAAATACTCAAAATTTATTACCCACCTTGTGCTCTCTCAGGAAAGAAAGGATGATTATACATGATACCACAAGTTGCAAGCTTATTCGGCGGCGGAGACAACATTATCTCCTTGATTTTCCAGATAATTTTCACAGGCATTTTTGTGGTCTTCATGTTTTATGGCCAGCGCGTACAGATGATGGTAATGATTCGAGAAGTGGAAACCCATCTGCGGCGTCTCAAATTCATGAAAGACGATGGCAGAAAAGTAGCCATTGATACAATAACTCAGGTTGGAAAACCTGAAGGTGACCCTACTGAGCGTGTTGACCAGTTCATGGACTATATTGCTATAGCTCCTCAGGGCATGGACCCTTCGGGTATTGTCTGGAAACTGGAGCACATTCTTGATGTTAGGGATGACCGATTCAAGGATGAAGTAAGGTTTATGGCTCCAGCAGCAGACGAGACACAGCTAAACAATCTAGAAAATACCCTAGAAGCTGCAATGGCACTGCACCAAATATACAAGATTATTCGTCACTTCTATTTGCTTGGAAAAAAAACTTTAAGCCTCTATGTTATTATGCAGATTCAGATGGTTCTTCCTCTTATTATGCAGCAGGCAGAAGCTTATGCTCAGGCACTTAGAGCCTTTTCCGTCGGTCAACCTATTGGTGACGGTGCAGGACCTCTAGTTGCGGGTAAGTTGATGCAGGGATATGAAACAAAAGAAATAGCCAAAGATGTTGTTGTTGCTGAAGTTCCTATCGAGGGTCGAACAGCCTATGTTTTGAAGGCTAAAGGTCCAGGCGGGAATGTTGGCAAACCTGGCGAAGGCATTAGCCAGATAATTAAGGATAAGAAAGGAAAGATTGCGACTGTTATTATGATTGATGCTGCGCTTAAGCTTGAAGGTGAAAAGCCTGGAGAAATAGCTGAAGGAGTAGGTGCGGCTATTGGTGGTCCTGGTGTTGAGGCGTTCAAGATAGAGGAAGCTATTCAGGAGAAGAAGATTCCTTTGAATGCTATTATTGTGAAGCAGGACCTTGGAGATGCAGTTTCTCCTATGAGCAAAGAAATCTTTGATGCGGCTGATCCTGTTATTGACAGAATAAAGCGTTTGATTCTGGAAAGAACCAAGAAAGGCGACAGCGTGATTATTGCAGGAATCGGAAATACGATAGGAATAGGACAATAGGTGAACAAACATGGCAAATAACTCAAATAAAGCAACCAAAGTTTCTCCCTTCTTACTCATGATCATTATAGTAGCTATTGTTCTTTCAGTGACCTCGCTTTACATAGCCGCTGATTCATACATTAACCAGGGCAGTACAATGGACACATATTCTTTCTTGGCGATTGGATTTGGTGGATTAGCCCTGTCGGCTTATATGCTGTTGCAGATGCGTTCAAAGCCCTCTGGCATGAGTCTTGAGCTTCCACGAGTATTAACAACATTAGAGTGTCCGAAGTGTGATTTCAAGAATATTCGAGACTTCAAGAGAGAGGACTATGTTTTCAAGAAGGCTGGTTCCTGTCAGAAATGCAATGAAGAAATGACTATAACTGCAATTTATCGTGAGCCTAAGAAAAAGAAATAGTTCGGTTTAGGTTAGTATTTTGCAGCCGTCTTTTTCGATGAGGATTGAGTATTCTGCTTGAGCCACAGGTTGTTTTGTTACCTCAATGAAGACTGGATAGCCGATAACTGCTTTGGATGACAGTAATTCAGCGAATGCGTTCGTATAGCTGCTGGATGCCGAAAATTTGTTTAGCCATCTTTCGGTGAATGGCAGTGTTAGATAGTTTTTCTTGATGTAGCTTAGCATTTTTTTGGCGTAAGGGTTTTTTAGGGATTTGTTTTTTTGGAAGCGGAAGATGTATTCTTCTTCGAGGTTGTCTACTTTGCCGACTGCACTTGTGGTGGTTACGAAGGGTTCAACCCCGTAGACTTCGCCTTCTTTTATTCTGGATGTGGAAAGGTTGAAGACGTTTGGCAAAGACTTTCCTGCATGTATTATGTAGCGTCTGATTAGATGTCCTGTCAGATTTGAGACTGGCTTGAATCCTCTGGTTTTTATTACTTTTTGGATTTCTGTGCCAAAACGGGTTACAGAAAGTCCGGGTCGAAGAATTTCTACGGCGTGTGCGAGGGCTTCTTCTGCTGTTCTTACCATGTCGTCGTATTCTGGGTCAAAACATACTGTTGTTGCCGTGTCTGCTATGTAGCCATCAATGTGAACTCCGATGTCTACTTTTACGATGGCTCGTTCTGGTATTGTCTGTTTATCGTTTGGCGGTGACGTATAATGCGCTGCTATCTCATTTACGGACACGTTGCATGGGAATGCTGGTTTTCCGCCTTTTTGGCGTGTCAGTCCTTCTACTTTTTCGCAGATGTCGATTATTGGCATTCCTTCTTTGACTGTTTTTCTGATTTCTGTTCTTACTTCTCTGGCTATTGTGCCTGCTTGCCGAAGTTTCTGCAACTCTTCTTCAGGGACTGACATAACAGATTCACGAGCTTCATTAAACACTTTGGAGAGTTAAAAGAGTTAAGGATACTGACGCCTTGTTTTGTGTCGAAAAGCTTTAAACATGTAAACTCTACGGTTTAGCAAAGGTGAGCAAAACTTGACTGCTGCAGATGACAAGAAGTCTGTTCTTGACCCTTGGGGAACAACGGTGGTTGACGACTACAATCACCTGTACGAGGAATTTGGCATACAAAAATTTGATGACTTCTGTGATATTGTACCAAACCCGAACATGTACATGAGAAGGGGCGTAATTTTTGGTCACCGAGACTTTGGTCGCGTATTAGCTGCAATGACAAAAGGCGAAGACTTTGCAGTAATGAGCGGAATCAAACCAACTGGAGAATTCCATCTAGGAACCCTTATGACTGCTAAAGAGATTATTTATTTTCAGCAGCAGGGCGCCCAAGCATTCTATGCGATTGCTGATATAGAGGCTTATGAGGATAACAAGCTTCCTTTTAAGGAGACAGAAAAGATTGCTGTCGGAAACGTTGCAGACCTTTTGGCGCTGGGCTTTGACCCTAAACGTGGTCACATTTACAGACAGTATAAGGAGCAGCGTGTCCGAGATTTGGCTATCCATTTTGGGGCTGGAGTAACCTTAGCCACTATGAAGGCTATCTATGGTGAGCGCCATATTGGACTTTACATGTCTGCTCTTGTGCAGGCAGGCGACATACTTATGCCTCAGCTCAAGGATTTTGGAGGACCAAAACCAACTGTAGTTCCTGTGGGTGTAGATCAGGATGCTCATCTTCGGTTGACTCGTGATTTGGCTAACAAGTTTAGGCGTAAATTCAAGTTTGTTCCTCCTTCGTCTACATATCATAAGATTTTGAAGGGCTTGGATGGCTCTCCGAAAATGTCCAAGCGGAATCCTATGAGCTATTTTACTTTGAATGAGACTCCGAAGGCTATTGGCAAGAAAATTGCTAGTGCCTTCACAGGCGGACGTGCTACTGTTGAGGAGCAGAAGGAGCTTGGGGGTGTACCAGAAATCTGTCCTATCTACGAGATTGAGATGTGCCACTTTGTGGAAGATGACAAAGAGGTTGTGGAGATATACAAGTGCTGTAAATGTGGAAGCCTGCTGTGTGGAGAGCATAAGGCGCGAACAAAAAAGATTGTGATGCAGTTTGTTGAGGAGCATCAGAGGAAACGGGAAAAGCTTGTTGACACTGCACGAGAACTATTAGGAGTCAATTAGGTCGAAGGCGCTTTTAGTGCATCTTTTGGGAGTCGTTGTTGAAACCTTTAAAGCCTTCTTGACAATAAAGCTAAACAAAGTTCCATTTCATATCTTACTGGCTAATAGGAGTACGATGTAGGTGGCTGAATTTCGGGAAAATGAACAAAAAACGTTGCTTGCGCTAGAAAAACTGGAAGGAAAAGCGGCTGTTGAGAAGATAGTTGATATTAGTGGTTTGGCTCATGCCGCAGTTATGCGTGCCGTTCTTTCTCTTGTAGAAGACAAGCTGATTGTTATCCATGAACAGAAGCAGACTCTGGTCACCTTGACAGAAGAAGGCGGTTTTCATGCAAAAAATGGTCTTCCCGAACGGCGTATGATAGATGCTTTGGTAAAGCTTGGTGAGTCCCCTGTTCCTTCTGTTGTTGAGGCGGCGGGTTTGGAGAAAAAGTTTCTTTCTGTTGCATTAGGTTGGCTTAACCGCAAAGGTTGGGCAACAATAAAACAAGGAAAACTGACGCCTTTGAAGACGCCTTCTCTGGGAGAAGATGAGCAGGTCTTGCATCTTTTAACCGAAAAAAGTCCCCTAGTTGCTGAGGAGCTAAAGCCAGAACTTCAGGAGATTATTTCTTTTCTTAAGGGCAGAAAGCTTGTTGAAACTGAAGAGAAGACGATTAGGACGCTGGAATTGACTGACGTTGGCTGGGCACTTGTTAAGAAGGGGATTTCTGTTCAGGAAGAAGTCAGCCAGTTGACTCCAGAGCTTATCCGAATAGGAAACTGGAGAAACGTAAAACTTCGGCACTTCGACGTGACTGCTCCAGGTCCAGTGGTGTATCCGGGAAAGATTCATCCTGTTCAGCAGATAATTCAGCAGGTCAAAGAAATCTTCTTGGAGATGGGCTTCACAGAAATCCGAGGCGACATGGTTGAAACAGCCTTCTGGAACTTTGATGCACTATTTCAGCCCCAAGACCATCCCGCAAGAGACATGGTAGACACATTCTATCTGTCAAAACCAAAACAGGGTAAACTTCCCGAAAAACGGCTTGTTGATGCAGTAGCAAAAACCCACGAAAACGGCTGGACAACAGGTTCAAGGGGATGGCAATACAACTGGAGTGCAGACGAAGCCAGAAAGCTTGTGCTTAGAACTCACACAACAGCCACAACTGTTCGTTATTTGACTGAGCATAAAGAGCCGCCTATCAAAGTTTTTTCCGTAGACCGCGTTTACCGCAACGAGAAGCTGGACTATAAGCATCTTGCAGAGTTCCATCAGATTGAAGGCATAATAATGGACAAAAAAGTAACGCTGCGGGACCTCATGGGCACATTGAAGGAGTTTTATCAGAAGCTTGGACTGGAAAAGGTGCAGTTTTGGCCAAGCTATTTTCCGTATACTGAGCCGTCTTTGCAGTCTACGGTCTTTGTTCCTGAACTGAATAACTGGGTTGAGCTCTGTGGCATGGGAATCTTTCGTCCAGAGGTTTTGGCTCCTATTGGCATCAAGCATCCTGTGCTAGCTTGGGGTGGCGGTCTGGAACGTCTGATTCTTCTGAAACTTGGGCTTGAGGACATTCGGCTCTTGTATAAGAATGATTTAGGATGGATAAGGAGGACTCCAATTTGCCAACGATAACACTAGACAGAGAACGCTTTTCACGGTACGTTGGACGAGACCTGTCAGTGGAAGAGATGGCAAAATGGCTTCCATGGCTCGGAACAGACACAGAAGAAGTTGGACAAGACTTCGTAAAAATCGAGTATAACCCCAACCGTGTAGACTTTTGCAGCTACAGTGGAGTCGCCAGAGCCTTTCAAGGACTGATGGGCTGGAAAACAGGCATGCCCAGCTTCAATGTAAAACCCGGAAAAATAGTACTTAACGTTGAAAAAAGCGTGGCAGATGTCCGACCCTATGTTGTTGCTGCTGTTGTCCGAGGCTTAACAATCGACTACGATGAAATCAGGGAACTTATGGAGATGCAAGAGGCACTTCACTGGATGATTGGCAGAGACAGAAAAAAAGCCTCAATAGGCGTACACAACCTAGATGCCGTTGAGCCACCATTCTCGTATATTACGTGCGCCCCAGATGAAATCAAGTTCGTTCCCCTAGACAAGACTGAGGAGATGACTCCACAGGACGTTCTGGAAAAGCATGAAAAAGGCATGGCATACAGAAGTGAAGTTGACTTTGCTTCAAGATATCCACTCATCGTAGACAAAAACAGGAATGTTCTTTCTTTTCCGCCAATAATTAACGGCGAGTTGACCCGAGTTGTCGAAGATACAAGGAATCTGTTTATTGATGTGACTGGTACAGAATTGAATGCTATCCAAAGAAGCCTAAACGTTCTCGTAACTGCCCTAGAAGATATGGGTGGAACAGTAGAAACTGTAAAAGTATACTATCCTGACAAAACATTGGTCACTCCAGACCTTACACCACAAACCATGAAGCTGCATGTGGATTATTCTAATGAGCTGCTAGGTCTTAATTTTTCAGAAGCTGAGACCATCGAGGCTCTTCAGAGGTCGCGGCTCGACGCAAAAGTGGTTGAAAAAGGAATTTTAGAGGTTATGATTCCTGCTTATCGGTACTGATATTCTTCATGAGATTGATTTGGTTGAAGAAGTTGCTGTTGGTTACGGCGTTTACAGGCTTGAGCCGTCAAAGCCGTCTGCTGCTACTACGGGAAAACAGCACAAATTCAGCATTGTAGCGGGTAATGTTAGGCAGATAATGGTTGGTTTAGGTTTTGTGGAAGCCCTGAACTTTGTTCTTACTAACGAGGTTGACCATTACGCGAAAATGAGGCAAACACCAAAAGAACTGGTGACTCTAGCGAATCCTGTCTCGACAGACTACTCTATTATACGAAACGACATCCTGCCCAGCTTAATGAAGAATCTAGCTGTTAGCAAGCACCATGTTTTTCCGCAAAAAATGTTCGAAGTCTCAGACGTAATACAGCTCAATGACAGCTCCGAAACATATACAGAACGGCGAATCCACATCAGCGCAGTTTCTTCTCATCCTACAGCAAACTTTACGGAAATAAAATCCATCCTAGAATGCCTGCTGACGAATCTTGGTCTAAAAAACTGGACAGTAAAAGAGACACAACATCCAACTTTTCTAGAAGGACGCGCAGCAACCATAACCATATCCGACGTAGATGTTGGAATCGTGGGAGAAATACATCCAGAAGTCCTAAACAACTTTGAGCTCGAAAACCCAACAGGCGCCTTCGAATTAGACCTCCAAAAACTAATTGACGCTGCCGATGTCTGCTAGATTCTTTTTGGAAAAGGTTAATCTTCCTGTGGCTCTTTTTGTTATGTTGCGATGATAGTGGGCTGGAGCATAATCCCGCCGGAACCTTATGCGGGCTCATGCCGACGGACTCGACAGAGGATGATGATTCATCTACCATTGACGGAGGGTTTACCCAGGCATGGGACACGGTGGGCGCGGGCAAAACCAACCCACGTTTGAGAGAGCTCATCTGAGAAGAGCGACTTAGCTCCGACTGTGAGGATGAGAGTTAGTTGCGTGGGACACAATGCCCGCGACAATTGCAAAAATGACAACAATTACCTGCTGGGCTTTTTTCTGCCTCTAGATTACTAATATCAACTGTAACAATTCCGAAGTTACTGCTGATTTAATATTGGTGTTTAAATAGTTTTTAGAACATGCTTTAATTCATAGGAATTGCTTGAAATGGTTCTGGAACAACTAGGAGTAATTGGAAACATCGTTGTTCTAATTATTTCGTTAGGTGTTATAATTAGATCTAGCAGCTTAACAATTTCTAATTTAGTTAACTTAGCAAGTGTTACTGGTTTAGGAAAAACAAAAGTTGGATTTTTGTTAGTTGCATTTTCCACCTCTTTACCAGAACTTTTTGTTGCAATTTTTGCAATTATAAATCAAGCAACAGTTGGTATTTCACTCGGTAACATTTTAGGATCAAACATAATGAATATTTGTTTGATTCTTGGAATCGCATTTCTTATAATGGCTATTAAATATCCTGAAAGTGCAGGGTTTTTTAAAAAAATGACTCAAGATGAGGTAGGAAATCTTAATTTTGGAATTTTTGTCGCATCAATAGTCCCTTTGTTGTTGCTTTACTTTGGATATGCTACTCAACTCATGGGCGTTATCTTGATTGGCCTTTTTATATATAACATGTATGATCTTGTCAGAAAAAAAGAGACTGTTCAGCAAATTTCTGATACTGCAGAGAAATCTGAACATAAAAATTACATCATTAAATCCGTTTTGGGCATAATTGGAGTTGTAAGTGCATCTTTTTTCATAATCGAATCGGCATCATTTTTAGCTTTAAGTATAGGCATCCCACCAATTATTGTTGGAGCTACGATAGTGGCTTTTGGAACAAGTTTTCCAGAATTGGTAACAAGTGTAGATTCAGTAAGAAACGGTTTTATAGATCTTGCTCTTGGAAATGTGATTGGAAGCTGTTTTATTAATATCACACTAATTTTAGGATTTACTTTTATATTTGCTCCATTGAATGTAAATGTTTCAGCTTTTTCAAATTTAATATTATTTTCATTAATATCTAACATTGTACTTGGTTACATACTTCAGAATTCTAGCGTTGGGAAACAAGAGGGAATAATATTGTTGCTGATTTATGCCATATTTTTAACAGTAAACTTTGGACAAGGCTGAAATCTATTTAAAACACATCTTAGCTCATTTTTGAGCTCGATTTTAATTCTTTATTCTGACCAAGATTTTTTGCCATTAAACTGGGCAAGATGCTTCATCAGTTGTTCTATCGCTAACACTTCCCAAGAAAATTTCTTTAATTCCCCCTAGACCTCTGCTTCCAATTACAATAAGCTCAAAAGATTCTAGTTTGGCAGTTTCTATTTATTTTGTCTGCAGGTCTTTCCTCTACTATTATTGTTGTAAATTTTATTTTCGGATTGCGGGAGATTTTTAATCAGTTGATTTCAAATATTAGGCTGAAAGCTGATTAATTCATGGATAGATTTCTACCAATAGATTCCAGATTTAAACCCCAAATCTTTGCTTGGTTAAGGTTTCTTGACTAGATAACAAATCTAATTTGAAGAATCCCTAGGTTTTTGATGTTACCATAAACTCCACGTTTTTGAGATTATGATGTCAACTTGTTTTTCGTAGGTGTCTTGGTTATATAGAAAGATATCCCAATTTTGGTCAACACAATGGGCGGAATTATCGGGATTCCATGCCTTTTCTCTGATTCCACTTTCAGTCTCAAGGAGAAAACTCTCAATAGTTCTGTTTTGCTCATTTACAATTTGGAGTATATTTTCTGTATTAGATTCAAATGTAGAAGATTGTATGTCTAAATAATTTATTGAACCATTTTGAATTTCGAACTCGAACTTGATACCGTTAGATTGTCCTGAAGGCATATAAAAATTAAGAACCGTGAATTCTTCTGGGTCAATTGTTACAGATTTACGGCAAATAAATGTCTCAAATTTAGGGTCAGGAAATGCCCATACAACAGTAACAGAAACTACGCATATAACAAATAGACTTATTATTGCAAGTTTTAACAACCGCTTTCTTTTCATAAATTGTCCCTTGATATAATACAACAATATTATATTAAATGTTACGATACTCTACAT
Source organism: Candidatus Bathyarchaeota archaeon (assembly GCA_963772765.1). Classification (GTDB taxonomy): domain Archaea; phylum Thermoproteota; class Bathyarchaeia; order Bathyarchaeales; family Bathyarchaeaceae; genus Bathyarchaeum. The sequence goes on from CAVYYP010000006.1 coordinate 101,580, forward strand.
AGTGAAATTTTAACCCCAAACCCATGAAAATCAATGTTGATTAATTCTAGAATTGTCCACCATAGCTGTTTATAGTATAGATTTGATAATTAGTTAGTAGGGAAAGTAGAAATCGGAAGTTAGATTTCGGATTGCGGGAGATGTATCCACGCTAATCGGAATCTGCGAAATATAGATATTTTTGACGAAATCCGCATAGTTTTTCTTTCAGGGCGGTAAAAAGTTATTAGTGAATATCGCTAACTATTATTTAGGAGATTATTTTGACCGCAAAATATCAAGTATATAAGGACAGGTTAGGAAAATACAGATTCCGTCTACGGGCAGCAAATAACAAAATTGTAGCTGTCAGTGAGGCATATGAAAGCAAAGCTGGATGCATGAACGGTGTCAAATCTGTTCAAAAAAACTGTGACGTTCATGTGGAAGACAAAACAAAAAACATGGAAAAAATTACCAATCCAAAATATGAAGTTTTCACAGACTCAGCAGGTGAATTTCGTTTCAATCTAAAAGCATCAAATGGAGAAATCATAGCAGCTAGTGAAGGCTATGAAACGAAAGAAGGCGTGATGAATGGAATTGAAGCAGTTCAACGAAGCTGTGACGCTGAAATCGAAGATTTAACCGTAGATAAAGCTTCAGAAGAGATGGATGAGACCGCGAGAATTGAAGAAGTTTGTAAAGAACCAACTCATGGACTACACAAGACAGTTCTATTACTAGATGACCTACCAGCCTCTGTTAAATCAGACACCACAATATCATTTACTGGAAAATTGACCGATCACGATACCGTTGAAGGGGTCGGATGCGCTGAAATATATATCTATGAACGTGACCGCTCATTTATGAGAGATGACTTGCTGGTTTCCGGAGCAACAAACAATGATGGAACCTTCGGAATTGATTGGGTATCAAAACAAAAAGACTTCTGGGACGACAAAATACAAGTCTACGCATTATTCAAAGGCACTGAAAATTACAACCCAGCAAAAAGCGACATAAAAAACCTAAAAGTACTATGGTATGCCAGAGACCACCTAAAAGAATGACCAATCAATAAATCAATTCGGCATTAAATTGCCAGAACAAACCTGCTTGGAGATGTTCTAATCATCTCTCTTTTTTTGAACTCAATAATAAGCAAAATGTTACGCCCATATAAGAAGACAGTAACAGAAAAACAAAAAGAAACCATAAGGAAAAAGAAAGACATTGTCGGTTATCCGAGCGTGCCCATGTGAAACATGGTTTTCCGAAGTCTATTTTTTGCAGAGGCGTTTGCAACGAGAGGACACATTTCACCTAGATTTTAAGTAGTAACAAATTCATAGAATTCATTGGGTATTATATTTGACAAAAAAGTTTTCAGAAATTACTCTTGGTGAATTTTTAAAAGAGGCAGAAAAAAAAGATACTGAAAATATTCTGCAAGATGAATACTTTGGCATATTGAACGTTTTGAAACAAGAAGGGTTTACTGAAGATGAAGCTTTAGATATGAATGTGAAGAAAGCATGGGATTTTTATATTAATTGTTTGATTAACAACCCCTCTAAAGTGATTCATCGGTTCTATTTTGCTTCAGAAGTGGGTGCTGAAAATGCTCCAGTAATGAGATCATACCTGAAAAAAATAACTGAGTTATATAAAGAATTGGAGAAAGATTTTGACGATGAATGTTCTTCTGTAAAAACGATAATGGTGAATAGGTTTTGCTATTGTTATCGATTTAAATACTTTAGTGGAAAAAATGGCATTGGTCACATTATTAAGGGTTAAATGTTAAGAGAACTATTGTATGTATACGGAGGATGTGTTCAAATTAGCGTTTATGCAAACAATAGTTTGGAATGTACAGAATCGTACGTCAAGAATCTGTGCAGGTTAATTATTCAGAAAAGTTCCAAATGTTGTATATGTGAAAATGAGCAAGTTAGTGTCTGGATTATTGATGAAACTCCTTTATTGAGCGGTCTTGTGGTCTATGTTAGACTGTTTTGCAGAGAGCATGAAAAACGCTGGAAAGATGCCGAACTATTAGAGTATAAAAACTTGAATGGAGTTATGCTTGTAAAGCTACCGTATCAAATACCTGTTGGATTATGGACTAGTGTTTCTTGGAATGAATTTTTGACTTTAACGAACTATTTTGGTGACCAACCCTCTATTGAAAAGAAACTTATCCCAGAAATTGTGACTCCATGTGAAGAATTCCTAAAAAAGAACCCAAAATTTGTTTTAAAAGGTAATATAGACAATTACCTAAGAACGTGAAAAGGCTACCAATTAAATCAAGTCTACATGTTTACTTGGTGTATACCCTAGTTATATTACGAACTAGCCTTTTTGCGAGTTATTTTGACTTTTTAATTTTCTATCTTGCGTTGTGTGTCTGTCAGTGTAGTAGTTATGGTTGTGTCAGTCAGTACAGTAGTCGTTAGATTCGTCGTGAGCGTTATGATTTTTGAGTTTGGGGTTAAATTGTAACCTTTCTCTCTCCATCTCTCTTTCCTCTAACACCTACAACCACCACACAACACCGCACAACACAACACAAAAAGAAAACGAAAAGAGTATTACAGTTATTTTTTATCAAATAGTAAAAAGCCTAATCCCAATAGTTGAACAGCTAACCCAATTAAGATTAAGCCTAAACTCCGTAACATAGACTCAACCGAAAAAAGATTACTCATATTAAGAGCCTGAATAATTACAATTAATAATCCAATTGCAGTTAAAATAAATCCCCCTATAGCTATTTTTGCAGTCATTCTAGAAACACTCACTTTCTACTAAGAAATCTTGGAATATCTTAAATTTAAAACATGTGTGTATCCTTGGATAGAATTGACTAGATTGTATGCGCGCGCAAAATTATGAGCAATTACTATTTATTCTTTTAGGAATAATTTAACCACAAAAATATTCATGTTTGAATTATGATTATAAAGTTATTGTTATCTGTATTTTGCGATAGAAACACCTATACTCTTAAATATTTGATGTTATCTATATCTAACATAGAGTTAGAAATAGTTAATAAAATGTGATAAATAAACAACGGAGGAAAAATAATGAACAAATGGGGAAACATCATTCGCATCCTCGGAATAGCAACATGCTTGATAGGAGCATATCTGATGGCATTTGGAGAACCAATTATCGGCGTAAACCATGCAGGCATTGCAACCGTTGTAGGCATAACTGGAATAGGTCTGATATCCACGGGCAACTCAATAGCGATTGCTAGACAGAAAAAGGAGGGAACTAAAAAGTGACCGATTTTGTATGGCCAACAATCTTAATCATAAACGCAGTCCTCATAGTCCTGGTCGGCATACTTGTTATTTGGAAAGTTCATAGAAACAAAAAAGCAGGTTATCCAACTAATGATGAACGCACCATAAAAATCACTGGAAGAGCAGCCATCGGGACTTACTATATTAGTCTCGCCTTTATGATTTCGCTGGCGATGTTCATAATATTCGGAAACGAGTTTCTTGATTTGCCAGAACTTGATGCTGGATGGGCAATAATTTCGATAATGCTAGTCAATGGTTTCTCGTATGGTCTGTTAAGCTGGTATTACAGCAGAAAAGGCGACCTATAATGCAGACAAGAATCAAAGAACTGCGGGCAAGACACAACCTCACCCAGGAAGACCTTGCAAAAAAGGTTGGAGTCCGCCGAGAAACCGTGCTGTATCTGGAGAAAGGCAAATACAATCCCTCACTTAAACTGGCACACGACATCGCCAAAGTCCTAAAAACAACAATTGACGACCTCTTCTTATTCGACGACGAAGACACAAAATAACAAAAACGCAGACGATTTTTTCCCATAGATGGGCGTTTGCAACAAGAACTTTTAAGTTAAATAAACAAGATGAGTGCAGTAAGAGGGCAACAAGACTTGGACCTGCAAAAAAGAATCGACCTAGTAATGAAAAACACCGCAGAAGTTGTAACCCCAGAAGAAATCAAAACCCTACTAGAAACAAAAAACAACCCCAGAGCATACTGGGGCTTTGAATGCTCAGGACTACTACACATAGGCATAGGCTTAGTCTGCTCAGCAAAAATGAAACACCTAGTAAACGCAGGATTTGACTTCACCATATTCTTGGCAGACTGGCACTCATGGATAAACAACAAACTAGGCGGCGACATGGAAAACATCCGCACATGTGGAGAGTACCTAAAACAAATCTTCATCGCCCTTGGACTATCACCAGACAAAGTAAACTTCAAATGGGCATCTGAAATAACTTCCAACGTAAATTACTGGGAAAAAGTCGTCCGCATAGCCAAAAGCGTCTCAGTAAAACGAACATGGCGCGCCCTACCCGTGATGGGACGCGAAACAAGCATGACAGACATCGAAACAGCATGGGTCTTCTACCCCTGCATGCAAGCAGCAGACATCTTCGAAATGGAAATGGACGTAGCCTGCTCAGGAATAGACCAAAGAAAAGCCCACATGCTCGCAAGAGACGCTGCAGAAAAACTAAAATGGCAAAAACCCGTCTGCATACACACACCACTACTTATCGGGCTCCAAGGACCACAAACAACAACAAAAGAATTCGGCGAAAACGAAGAACTCAACGTGGAAATCAGCTCAAAAATGAGCAAAAGCATACCCCAAAGCAGCATACTTGTCCACGACAGCCCCGAAGACATAGCCACAAAAATAAAACACGCTTACTGCCCACCTAAAATCGTAAAAGCAAATCCAGTACTTGAACTGGCAAAGCACATAATTTTTGCAGAACAAGAAACCTTTGTTATTCCTAGACCAGAAAAATATGGTGGACCAGAAACTTTTGAAAGCTTCCAGAGCCTAGCAAACATTTACAGCCAAGGAAAAATTCATCCTTTGGACCTAAAAAATGGAGTTTCAGAAGCCATCATCGAAATACTAAGACCTGTCCGTGAACATTTCAGCAAGCATCCAGAGACTCTCGAAAAAATGCTGAAGATAGAGATAACCAGGTAAACGAGTTGTCAACAAAAATCGAGAAACGATTAGAAAAAATCCAAAAACTCCTAGAACGGCTAGAAGCAAAAGCCAAAAAAGGCATCCCCATCGTCGTAGAAGGAAAAAATGACATCAAAACGCTCAACAATCTAGGCATATTTGGCAACATTATTTTGGCGAAGACATATGGAAAATCGTTTCTTGAGGTTCTTAACGAAATAGAACAAACCCGAAGCCTTGAAGTTGTTCTTTTGTTTGATTTTGACCGTCGCGGCAGAGAATGGACTCAGCGTTTGGCATCCAGTTTGGAGGGGCTGAGAATAACTCCTAATCTGGTTTTTTGGAAAATGCTCTTGGGGCTTGTGGGTCATGATGTTAAAGATATTGAGGGTTTAGCCACGTATATTGAGACATTGAAGACAAAACGTTAGTATCGTAACCTTTAGTGTCGTAAAGTATAATAGATACTGAGGGATAAAGACACCTTGTCTCAGTTTTCACGGGGACATTACCTATGATTGAGGTGAATCAAAACGAAATCAGCACAGACTGTTACGATAAAGTATGTTATTCGCGCCCGATTCGAAGTGGAGGGAGTAGTTGAAAAACCAGACGTGATCGGAGCACTTTTTGGACAAACAGAAGGACTGTTTGGACCTGAACTGGATCTTCGAGAACTACAAAAATCAGGTAGAATCGGCAGAATAGAAATAAATTTAGAATCAAAACAAGATAAAACTACAGGAAAAATAAGCATACCCACAAGTCTTGACAGGGTATCAACAGCAATTATAGCAGCAAGCATAGAAAGCATAAACCGCGTAGGACCATGCAAAGCAGACGTCACTCTAAACAAAATAGAAGACACACGAGACGCCAGACGACGACTCATAATAGACCGCGCTAAAGACGTTCTCCGCAAATGGACCGTCGAATCAATGCCAGGTACCGACGAAATCTTCAGAGAAGTCTCTGAAATGCTAAGACTCCAAAGAGTAGAAAAATATGGTCCCGAAGGACTAACCGCTGGACCAGAAATCAGCACCGCAAAGAAAATACTTGTTGTTGAAGGCAGAGCAGACGTAATCAACCTTTTGCGTGCAGGAATACAAAACACAATCGCTGTAGAAGGCGCAAAAATTCCACAGAGCATAATTAAAATCTGTAACGAACGAGAAGCAACCGCATTTCTAGATGGAGACCGAGGCGGAGACCTCATTCTAAAAGAACTCCAGCAAGTAGCCAACATCAAATATGTTGCAAGAGCACCACGTGGCAAAGAAGTAGAAGACCTAACATTCAAAGAAATCGAAAAAGCTCTAAAAAACAGAGTCCCAATCGAAAAAGCACAAGTACCAGCTGCAACAGCAGCGCCAGAAGCACCAAGAGTAGCACCAGCAAAGAAGCCCAAAGAACGAAGAAAGAAACTAGTTCCAAAACAGATAGTTGAAACATCAAAAGAGCTAGCTGGAACCTTAGAAGCAGTACTTCTTGACAAAGAAATGAAACAAGTAGACCGAATGCCCGTCCGAGAACTCGCAGAGAAACTCAAACAACTAAACGACGTTGATACAGTAGTTTTCGACGGCGTCATAACCCAAAGACTCGTCGACATCGCCGCAGAAAGAAACGTCAGCTACCTTGTTGCTGCCCGAGTTTCAGCTGCAATGAAACAGCCACTCAAACTAAAACTGATGACCTTCGAAGAAATACAAAACTAAACTGACAGAAGATTAGTCATACTCTCTGTCCGGAGGCAAAACGCCTCCCAAACCAATTTTTTGAAATCTAATTTTTTAATGTTTTTTAGCAAGAAACCACTACATTGTCAGTGTAAGAGGATGGACAGTTTTTGAAGATTTTCCGTATAGACCTCAAGAAAAACGTTGCCAAAGTTATGCCAGAGAGCCTTGACGACCTGTGGCACCTGTATAACATAATTAATGAAAAAGATGAGGTCTATGCTCGAACTTCTAGGCAAACAAAACCTGATGACCAGTACGCACGTCCAACAAAAGCAAAACGCGTGGCTGTAAACATGGGAATAATTGTCGAGAAAATGTACTGGGACAGAGTTCTTAACCGCTTGAGAATAAACGGAATTGTATGTGATGCCCCAGAAAAACTGCACGTAACCGGGTCGCGCCATACACTAAACATTACCGTAAACAAACCCCTAACTATCATCAAAAAACAATGGCAAAAACACCAACTCGACAGACTAAAACGCGCAAGCAGAATAACGGCTGCACCCCTAACAATAGTTTCAATGGACGATGAAGAATATTGCATAGCAGTATTGCGCCAGTACGGTATTGAAGTAAAAGCCAGTGAACGCTTCAAGATTCCAGGAAAATTTGAGGAAGAAAAGCGATCAAAAGCAAAGCAAATATTCTTTAGTAATGCTCTTAAGGCATTGCGTGAAGTTTGGGTTCCTCTTCACAGTCCGATTGTTGTTCTTGGACCCGGATTCATAAAAGACGATTTTGTTGATTATGTAAAAAATGAAGCTAAAGATGTAGCCGCATCAATAGACAGTGTAAAACGGGTAAACAGTGCAGGGTTATCTGGCATTCAGGAATCTCTTCGTTCAGGAATTCTAACCAATGTATTACAGCATGTCAGAGTAGCTGACGAAATGAAAGCCATGGAAGAATTCTTATCAAGACTGGGAAAAGGAAAAAAAGATGTAACCTACGGCTTTAATGACGTCGAAAAAGCAACCAATTACGGTGCGGTCGAAAAACTTCTCATAGCAGACCAGACCTTACGAGAAACAACAGAAGAAAAAAGATTGGCACTAGAAAAACTTATGAAAGAAGTCGAATCCGCACGAGGAGAGATTATGGTAATCAGCACCGAAAATGAAGCAGGAACAAACCTCCTTTCAATGGGAGGAATTGCCGCCCTTCTCCGCTTTCAACTACTCTAGTTTTGATAAAACCTTATTCTTCTACGCACCGCAGGATTCTTGTCTGCAAGCTTCTTCAAAGCCTGCTCAAACGTTTCATCAGAAGCTACCTCTTTTTCTATGAAAACCCCTGTTCTTCCAACCTTGTCACGACGTAAAAGGGCACGAACACGATCCAGAACAGTATTCAAGGAGACACCCAAAAGGTTGGCAACCATTTCTTCTTGTCCAACAATTGCAGTCTCCACATGACCCTCTGCTGTAGGCTCAATCAGCATAAGCCGCTTATCAACACCTAAAACTCTCTTATCTTTTCTGAGCTCAGAAAGTGAAACTTTGCCACCGAATTTGTAAAATTCCTTTTCTACTGGTCGCAGCTTAACTAGAGGAAAGGATATGCTCATTTGGTCGTCTAGTTTGATGTAGCCTTTGAGGGCGTAAATTGGTGTAGCTTGTAGAATTGTTCTTTCGTAACCGTGAAAACCTGACTGTTCAAGAGCTGTTTCTATGGCAAAAGATGAAAGAGTTTCAGGTAAGAATATGTCTATGTCACTTTGTTCATTTACGTCGCCACGGGCTATACTTCCATGCGTAATGGCTTGTAGGTGATATTTCTCTAATGTCTCAATTGTTCTGATGGCTTTTGAACGTAAATCCTTAAACAGCTTCCAATGCTTTTCATCATAGGAAACAACCAGTTTTTCGGCTCTTGTCATTGGCTTCCTAGACAATTTTTATCACCGATTCAGCACCTTTTTCATCCATTCCAAGTACTGACTTGAACCATCTACAATCGACAGTGCCAGAATCTCTGGAGTATCATAACTGTGAAGCTCTTTCACCCTAGTTGAAAGCCGTTTGAAAAGCTCCTGATGTGACTTCATAATAACCAGCACCTCTTTTGCTTCCTCTATCTTGTCTTGCCACCAAAAAACTGAAGACACAGAATCTATCATGTTGGCGCAGACAATCAGCTTTTCTTCCAACAAACTGCGAACTATCTTCTTTGCCTCATCTTTGCTGCTTGCAGTCATTAAAACAAGAATGTAAGACATGACCCTTTCACAAAAAACTAGTCGCTTTTCATTAATTTAAATAGAATTGAATATACGGCATCACGGTACAAAACATCGATTACGCGGAAAATGCTGAACTCCTGGTATAGCAATTGACACTTTAACGTTTTCAATATTCAGGTCTCTTTTTAGTTGAATAACCCTTTCATAAAGATCATTGATGTCCTTGAAAACAAGAACAGCATATCCTTCAAAATCTCCTATTGCCTTAGTGGACAAGATAATGTTTGGTGTCTTTCTTAGTTGCTCCATTGTTTCTGAAAGATTACTTCCCGCCGAGCCTGTAATAAGCAAATGCGCTGAACCCGCATAACCAATTTTTTGCAGATCCACTGAAATCGAACAAAGCTGAATTATTCCGCTCTCTTTCATTTCATTATATCTTTTGATCACCGTCTGAGTAGAAACCCCAATCTTTTCAGCGATCCTCCTAAAAGGTTTCCGAGCATCATCCTTTAGTTCTGTTATTATTTGCAGGTCGATTTGATCCATTTTTTTTTACCCCACTATGTTCTATAACTAGATTCTCAGGAAAACATATTACCTCGTTAATGCTTGCTGAAATTCCAACCCTTCTTACACCTTTACGCATCTTTAGTTGGTCTCTAATTTTATGAACCTCAAACAGAGACTCCGTTATAGCTGAAGCATGTATGTCATATTTGCCAATTAATTGATATGCAGATACCAAGTTCGGCAATTCGGACAACCACTCAAGAACATTGGATGCCTCATGTGCATCAACATTGATGTCTATAGATGCCGCAATTTTGTTTTGGAAGTTTTTAATGTTGACTCTTAGTGCTGTTCCGCTAATTACTCCAGCTTTTTTTAGTTTGTAGAATCGCTTGACAATACTGTTCGTTGAGACTCCACAGTTACGTGCGATTTCTGCAAAGCTGGTACGCGCATCTTTAAGTAGAGTAGTAAGAATTTTTGCGTCAATTTCATCAATTTGCACTTGACAATCCAGCATCTATTTCACTTTGGTCGATTTAAATTGCGTCTTATTTAATAAAGTTTATTCCAAATTGAATGTTTTTTCCGTCATTATATTTGATAAGATAACATGTTTTTAGATTTTACATTTATGTTTTTCTTCATGGATTTAATCTTATTGGAAAATTTTAAATTAAAACTCCATTTTTAGATGGTAGTTGTAGAAAAGCGGAGATAAACACCACTAACTCAATTTTTTTCTTTGCTTCTTAAATTTTATATGGAAATTGGTACTTGAGTGAATTTTTTGATAATTTGTCTCTGAAGATAGCAAATCTTAAATTTGGACCTTGTCGTACTTATATTTTGTTAACTAAATTAGGGGGATAAATAATGGAAATTCTACAGAAAAAAGAACAGATAGCTGCAATTATTTTCACTGTCGTTTTACTAACTTCTACTTTTATTCTGCTGACAACTGTTACAGTATATGCTCAAGACGAAACACCACACGGCGGCGAACCTTCAGGTGGTACGGGTTTGGGTATTAGTGGTCCATTACCGGCTGGTGAAACTCCAAGTGTGTACATTGACACATCTGCTCATCTTAGCTACAGACCTAATCCTGTAGGTCTAAATCAGATATTCTTAGTCAATATCTGGACTTCACCCGCACTGCATGCGAGCAGATATCATCCAAATTATACGGTTACAATCACAAAACCGAGTGGAGCTGAACAGGTAGTTACACTAGATTCTTACAAAGCAGATGCAACAGCATGGTTTGAATGGATAGCAGACGAAGTTGGTGAATGGACTATTAGGTTTGATTTTCTTGGAACCTATTTCCCTGCAGCTGAAGTACCAGGAGGTTTCATGGAACCTCCCACAGTTATGCTGGACTCGGCATATTATCGACCCAGCACATCTGGAGATTGGACACTTGTTGTTCAGGAAGATACTGTATATTCGTGGCCTGAACCCGGAATAACAGATGACTACTGGACACGTCCAGTACAGGTAGAACACCGTGACTGGTGGCCTGAAATTGGAAACTGGCCAGGAACTGGATATGTAGGATGGAACGATCCACTTTGGGATGAAATATATCCTAATACAAATCCACACTGGTGCCCAGGTCAAAAGTTTACTCCATGGGTTCAAGCACCTAACAGCGCACACATTGTATGGACACGCCAGGAAGGAATCGCTGGCATGATCGGTGGTCAAGCAAAACAATACGGAGAATCTGCTGGCGCAGCATTTGGAGCCGGTTTACCAACTCCAGACATAATCTATGCTGGACGAGCATATGACACGTACACTAAACCAGGAACTGGTGGCGAACAATATTGGCGATGTTATGACATACGAACTGGAGACGTGTTCTGGGAATATCAAACACCATTGGTTGCAGTAGCTGGATTCTTTGGTATGGTCTCATATTCACCTTTAGCACCTGACACTATCGAATATGCAGGTCCGACAACATCAGAGGTAGCTGGTGCTGAAGCAGCTGGAACTTGGGACATAAACCTGATAAAAATTACTGGTGGACGGCTATACAAGTTTGACCCGTGGTCTGGAGAAATAACATTGAATGCATCTATAGCGCCATTATCTTCAGGGTACTTACTATCAGAACTCTTATGGTCGCAATACTGATCCATACGTTTTAAGCATACAGACCCTTGGTAACCAAACTAACCCTGAATACCGCTTAATCAACTGGACAACGCGTGGAACATCAAATGACATCTCTAGCAGGATTATAGCCAACACAACTTATGCACGTAGTAGCTTACCCAGCTATATAGACTGGAATGTTGGCTTAGCTGCAGATGTTGGTATAATCACTCAATCTGGAATATGGACAGGACAAACCATAACAGGATATAACGCATACACCGGCGAACAATTGTGGTATAAAGAAATACCAGATGAACCGCTGTACAGTCCTCTATGTTCAATTGCTGATCACGGCAAAATTGCCATCTTATCTGGAAACGGTTACTACCTTGCATATGACTTGGCAACAGGAAACCTAGCTTGGAAAGGAGAACAGATGGACTATCCTTGGGCGTCTTCCGCTTTTGGAGCATACTCCGCAATGTCTGCATACGGAATGCTATATCGAGAAGCCATGGATGGCGTCTATGCGTACAGCTGGGATAATGGAAGCATAATGTGGAAATATATAGCACCTGCAAAAGCTGTCTATGAGGATCCATATACATCAAAGAATGTGGAGACCGTTATGCCCTTCTACTCTTTCGGTGTAGGAGGTATCATTGCTGATGGCAAATTCTTTACTTGGAACTATGAGCACACAGAAAGCTGGCCACTCTCAAGAGGTTGGAGCATACACGCTATCGATGTATTTACTGGCGAAGCAGTTTGGGAAATGATGGGATGCACCACACCCAGTGCGATTGCTGACGGCTACCTAGTTGCAAATAACATCTTTACAGGATATGTTTACTGTTACGGCAAGGGTCTAAGCGAAACAACAGTTACTGCATCACCAAAAACTGTCTCCAAAGGCGCTGAAGTACTAATTGAAGGAAAAGTTTTAGACCTGTCACCTGCTCAACCTGGAACTCCGTGTGTCTCAGTAGATTCGATGGCTACACAGATGGAATATCTGCACTATCAAATGCCAATTGATGGACTTTGGCACAACGAAACAATAACTGGCGTTCCAGTAGCATTATGTGCAGTCGGTGAAGACGGCTCTTACTATGACATTGACACAGTAACAACTAGCGGCTACTATGGCACGTTCGGAATATCATGGACTCCACCCGCAGAGGGAACATATGAGATCATTGCCGCCTTTGATGGAGATGCATCTTACGGCAGTTCCGGAGACTCAACCTACATCTCGGTAGGTCCTGCAGCTTCCGCCTCCGCAGCCATCCAGCCAGAACCAGCGCAGCCATCATCTCAAGATTCTACACCACAGCAGCCTTCATCTCAGGAGTCAACGCCTGAGCAGCCAACACCAGAGGAACCTACAACCGAACCACCTACGCAAGAAGAACCAGAACCAACAGTACCTAATCCAATAGGCGGCACAGAACTAGCAATTATTGTCGCGATCGTCGCTGCTTGCGTTATCGGTGTTGCCTTCTACCTGTCACGAAGACGAAAATAAAAAGGGAAAAAACCTTTCCTCCCTTTTTTATGGGGAATATACGATTTAAAATATCTGTTCAAGAATTGAAGTTTGATGTGATTGGTTGTGGTTCGTGAACGTAAGAATTGGCATCATCGTGTTCCTGATTTTCAGCTTGTCTACTGTGGACCTAACGAAAACGTAACCAAGAAACAAAAAAAATCAATACAAGCGAAGACAAGTGTCAAACTTTCTATAATCAGTAATAAATGTCAAATTTCTAACAAACCATCAAAAGAAAGAACTTAATCTAATTTGTCACAAACCAAAATTAGTGTCTAATAACAACGCTAACTCCCTTCAATTATGAACATGCTTTTTAGACTAAAGACTATATAGTCAAATTATCACACAAAAGCAGAGTCTAAACTATGTACCGAAGGTTCTTGAGCACATGATGATCTCTGGAGTTGACGAAGCAGGTCGCGGGTCAGTACTTGGTCCTTTAGTTATAGCGGGTGTCTCAGTTGATGAACATAATTTACATAAGTTAGTAAGCCTTGGTGTGAAAGATTCTAAACTTCTTTCGCCTAAAAAGAGAGAAAAGCTTGCAATAGAAATACGAAGTATTGCCTTGATTTGCCATGTTCTGTTTTTGTCTCCTGCAGAGATAGATGTTGTTGTGGAGCGTAACCGAAAACTCCACAAACTGAACCGTCTAGAAGCGCAAGCAATGGCTAAAGTGATATCCATTCTCAAACCAGACGTGATTTATGTTGATGCATCAGATGTATTGGCAGGACGATTTGGGGAGCACATTGCAGAAAACCTCGATTTCAATCCAAGAATAGTTTCTGAACACAAGGCAGATACAACATATCCTATAGTATCGGCGGCTTCTATTATTGCAAAAGTAGAACGTGACCAAGTTATTTCTCAGCTACAAAAGAAACATGGAAACATCGGATGCGGTTATCCAAGTGACCCACAAACCATAAAATTTCTAGAAGATTGGATTACCCAATTCGGCGTCTATCCTGATTTTGTGAGAAAATCTTGGAAAACAGCAAAAAGGCTCAAATGCAAATTCGATGCACGACAGAAAACCCTGTTCGGATCATCACTTTAATTATAATGCCAGCATTTTTGACATGTCATTCTTTTCTTTGATTTATCATATGGAAATAGATGCCAACAAACAGGAAAACAAGCAGATAAAAAACCAGAACGGTAACGTTGAAAACGACCCCAAAGATGTTTTCCCCTCCCAGTCCACCTTTTACCAATTCAATTGTATGAGTCAATGGAGAAAGCATTGACAATGTCTGTCCCCAGCTTGGAAGTTCAGAAATTGGAATAAAAATCCCGCTGACAAAAAGCAAAGGAATGCGAACAAAATTCATGGGCATCATTACTTGTCCAGGATGCTGTCCTGGTATAGATGCAAACATGAGACCCATTGCGGCAAAACAAAAAGCCGATAGCAGTACTCCCAAGCCTAGCGACATAACATCTGTTATTACTGACTGGAAAAATAGGACACCTACAATTATAGGAATCGTTGATATTCCTAATCCATAAATGAAGCCTGCAATTGTTTTTCCTAGCAGCACTGTGCTAAGAGAGATGGGCGCGGATAGGAAGCGATCAAATGTTTTAAGTCTTCGTTCTAGGGGGATTGTTATTGGTCCAATTGATGACGAAGCGAAAAATAGTGTTTGAGCAACAAGCATTGGAATTGCCTGCTCAACAGGAATATTGCGCCCAACAATGTATGATAGAAACATGGAGAATGGAAATAGTATTCCGAACATCAATGCTCCGGGTCTCATGTAGTATATTTTGATGTCTTTTTCTCCAATTGCCCATGCAACACGCAGCTTTTTGAGCACACTATTAATTATATTCATGTCTGATTGCTCCTTTTGGGTGTGCAAGAACCACAAGTGTTTGGGTTTATTCCAGTGAGCTCAACAAAGACATCTTGGAGACTTGGACCCAATGTGTTCAAGGTATTGATGGTTAACTTGTTTAATGTTGCATAGTTCCAGATTTCAGCTAGCACTTTTGGGACATTTTTGGTGTTTATAGAATATTTATCTCCATTTTTTGTGATGTCCGTTACTTCATGAAGCATTTCTAGGTCTGTAAGTATGTTCTTTTTTGGATTGGAAAATGACACTTCTATTTTTTGCAGTTTCTTTATTGTGGTTTTGAGCGTTTCTGGGGTGTCAATACAAACTATCTTTCCGTTGTTTATGATTGCCACTCTGTCACACATTTGATTTGCTTCTTCCATGTTATGTGTAGTAATGAAAACAGTCAATCCTTCGGCATTTAGTTGTTTGACTAAATTTCTTATCGTTAAACTACTTTGAACATCCAAACCTGTGGTCGGTTCATCAAGAAACAGAATTGACGACCTATTCATTAATGCCATTGCAATACAAAGACGCCGTTTCATGCCTTTAGAAAAGCCTTCAACGCTATCTTTTCGTCTCTCAAATAAACCAAACACTTGAAGCAATTCTTTGGCTCTTTTTTCGCGTTCAACTTTTGGGATGTCGTACAGTTTTCCAGTGAATATCAGATTGTCCCACGCAGACAAATCCGTGTAAACGTTGGAAATATCGGGAACGATTCCCATGAGTTCTTTGGCTTGAACAGAATTTTTCTGAATGTTATATCCCAAAATTTCTGCGGTTCCCTCTGTTGGTTTAGATATTCCAATTAGCATGCGCGTTGTTGTTGTCTTTCCTGCCCCGTTTGGACCTAAAAAACCGAAGATTTCTCCTTCTTGTACATCAAAATTTATGTGGTCAACAGCTAATGTTTTGCCGTAACGTTTTGTGAGTCCAACAGCTCTAATTGCAGCTTCCATAGACGCTAACTTTCCTTAATACCAGGTGATGTTTCAAACTATAGAATTAAGCTAAAAGCTTGAGAGATAAATAAATGTTAATTGCATTAGCTACTTAGTTTAGTTAGAATCTGTTTCCATGTTTCTACAATTCCTTCTGAAACAGCACATTTTGGCGAATATTCCAGTATTGGTTGACCTGCAATCATTGCCTCTGTAACAATTGAGTCAAAGGGTATGTTGCCAACAACTTCAATGCTATTAGATTCACAAAACTTGATTATTCTAGCTGTGTTTTCTTCATTTATGTCATACTTGTTTACGCACACAACAGCAGGTATCTTAAAATGATTAAGCAAACCTAATGCCCGTTCCATGTCATGAATACCAGACAACGTCGGCTCAACAACAACCAAGCCCAAAGTAACTCCGCCCAAAGACGCTATCACGGGGCATCCAATTCCAGGAGGTCCATCATTAATTATCAATTCGCAATTTTCTTTTTCAGCAATTTTTTTTGCGTTTTGACGTACCAAAGTTGCAAGCTTGCCTGAGTTCTCTTCTCCTGGATTCAGCAAGGCATGTGACATCAATCCGTACTTTGTTTTGGAGATAAATGCATGTCCTGAAATTCTTTTTTCAATTTTTATGGCAGCTACTGGACAAATATATACGCATACTCCACAGCCTTCGCATAAAATGGGGTCAACTACCTGTTTTTGTATGGCATCAAATCGGCAATGTTCTTCACATTTTCCACAGTGAACACAGGTCTCCTCGTCTATTGTGGCAACTTTGGACGCTGAAAATTCCTGTGTTTCTAAAATCTCAGGCTTTAACAGCATATGTAGGTCTGGTGCATCTACATCACAATCAGTTAACACAACATTCTTGGCTAGCACACCAAGAGAGGCAGTCACAGTTGTTTTTCCTGTTCCCCCTTTTCCGCTTAGCACTGTAATTTCTTTCATTATAATCACTTTCCTATGGTGTCTAAAATTTTCTGGAATTTTTCTTTCCACTCTGGCATCTCAGCAACAAAAGGAACACCACGAGAATACAGTTCTGCAATCTTTTTGTCAAAAGGAATTTCCATCAACAACGGAATGTTCTCGTTTTTGCAGTATTCGTAAACTTTTCTGTCTCCAACCCCTGCCCGATTTATTATAACGCCCATAGGAACGTCGAGGTTTTTTAGGACTTGAACTGTAATTTTCAAATCGTGCAAACCAAATGGTGTTGGCTCCGTCACAAGAATGCAGTAATCTGTTTTGTGAACAGTTGTAACTAAAGAGCAGGCAGTGCCTGGCGGGGCATCAATTATTACTGTTTTTTGTTGGTTCATCTGGTTTTTGACTGCCCTTATTAGAGGTACAGACATTGCTTCGCCAACATTGATTTCGCCATAAACTAGTTCAACGCCATTTGCGTTACCTTTTTTGATTGCGCCTATCTGCCTCTCCTTTTCAGTTATGGCATTTTTGGGACAAATGAGTGTGCATCCGCCGCAGCTGTGGCATAGTTCAGGAAAAACCATTACAGTTTTTGGTGCCACAAACAATGCATTGTATGCACAGAACTTGGCACATTTTCCACAATAAACACAGAGTTCATCAGAAATCGCTGGAACTTTGGTAGTTACTGGTCTTATTTCGCGGATTGTGGGATGCAATAAAATGTGGGAGTTTGGTTCTTCAACATCACAGTCAAGCAGTTGCACGTTTTTTAGTGATAGTGCCAAGTTGACTGCAACTGTTGTTTTTCCTGTTCCGCCTTTTCCGCTGGCAACCGTTATAATCAATGTCTTCCTCTTCCTTTGCCTCTTTCTATTTAATGATGCGCATGCTGGCATCCTTCAGTTAGTTCTTGAAGTTCATTGTTGTTGTATGCAGAAACTACTTCTCTTACAGTGTTTGCTTCTGTTCGCAACACAGCAACACCCGCAGTCTGGAACATTGCCAACGCCTTTGACCCTAGACCATATGTAACTAGCGCATTTGGTTTTAGTTGTATAATTCTGTCAGGAGGGACACCTACACCACCGAAATGTTCGCTTGTATTTGGAATTGAGCTATCACTGATTATGTTGCCTTTTTCGTCTAAATCAACAACGACATAGAATGGAGCCCTGCCAAAATGCTGAGAGAGCTGAGAATCTAACCCTTTTTCTTCTGAACTCGGAACAACTAGTCTTACATTCACTTCCTATACACCTCCCTTTGGATTATCTTAGCAAAATTAACTGTCTCTACGTGTTCCTCTTCCCATGCCAAAATGGCCGCCTACAGTTGGGTTGTTTACTTCTTGAAGTTTGCCGTTCTTGTATTCTGTAACTGCATCTCTGACACTGCCTGAAGCTCCAGTGACCACTTTTATTCCTGTTGCAGAAAGCACATTAAAAGCGTTGGGTCCAACATTGCCCGTTATAACAACATCAACGCCCTTGTTGACTACTGTTTGAGCCGCTTGAATTCCAGCTCCATGTGCTGCATTAAGGGAGTCATTTAATATTGCCTCAAATTCCATGGTATCCGCATCAACAATTACAAAATATGGGCATCGACCAAATCTTGAATCAATATTTGCATCCAAGTTGTCTGATGTTGCCGAAACACAAATTTTCATTTTAATCACTCTTCTCCATTTGCTTTTTTGTTTACGAATGCCTCTACTTTCTTCACTATCTTTTCGAATCCTCTCGCAGAAGCCGAGTCCTTATTTGATGATATGAATGAGATTCCTTTGTCTGCGTCTTCAGAGATTTTGGGGTCAATTGGGATTTGACCCAGAAAGGGGACGTTCAGTTCTTCTGATATCCGTTTTCCGCCGCCTGCACCAAGAATGTTGACTTTTTCGCCACATTTTGCGCAGGTGTATCCGCTCATGTTCTCTACTATTCCTATTATTGGGATTCCCATTTTTCTGGAGAAAATAACTGCTTTCTTTACTACGTCCTCGGAAACTTCTGAAGGTATTGTAACAATTATTGTGCCGTCCATTTCTGGCAGAGTCTGCATTACAGTTAACGGTTCGTCTCCAGTGCCCGGTGGGGCGTCAATGAATAGGAAATCCAGTTCGCCCCACATGAAATCCGATAGGAATTGTTTGATAACCTGCATTTTTAATGGACCACGCCAGATTATCGGAGTTTCTTGGTCTTGAATGAGAAAATCCATGGATACTACTTTGATTCCTTCTGGACCTTCTACAGGCAATGCGCCTAGTGGAGTAATTTGACATTTCTGTCCTTTGACTCCAAGCAATTTTGGAATACATGGACCATGTATGTCAACATCCAGTAGTCCCACTCTGTTCTTGTAACCATGCAATGTAAAAGCCATTGCCAAGTTTGCGGCGACGGTGCTTTTGCCTACGCCTCCTTTTCCGCTTATTATCGCAATTTTGTGCTTGATTTTGTTCATGTTGTTCTTGATTTTTTGGTCTTTTTCATTGACGAGTTGTTTTTCCATCTTTATCCCTTATTAAATTATCAAGCTTTATCCTGTTACAAAACACAACATATAATAAAGATTTCGTTAAATAACTAAACAGTTGATTGACTATGGAACTAGATGAGATAGACTGGAAACTAATCACTGAACTACAATCAAATGGACGAAAAACATTCAAAGAGCTAGGCGACAAAATTGGTTACACCAGTCTAGGAGCAAAAAAACGAGTTGAAAAACTTCTAAAACGAAAAATAATTAACATCTCAGCGCTTGTTAACGCTGATGAACTAAACCTTTGTCTAGCATTTATTCTACTTGAAATCGAAAACGCAGAAGCAATGAGAAAAATAATCGACCGTTACAACAAATGCCCTAGAGTCATCAATGTCTTCACAACAATAGGCGGCTACAATCTCATCGCTTTAGTGATGGCTGAAGACCAGACCACCCTTGAAAGCGAATCAATGGAACAGTGCGCCCTGCGTAGTGGGGAAGGAATCAGAAGATCAGAATTCTATCTCATAGGAAAAGTTCATCACAACTCATTTTTGCCCTTAAAAGCGAGCATTTTGAAAGATAAAGAAGATATTACTCCATGTGGAGTAAAATGTGATACGTGCTTATCTTTTCAGAACAACAAATGTGTTGGATGCCCAACTCTAAGCTATTATCGAGGACCACTCAAATAAGTTGGCTAGTTTACTTGAGAATTTTACACATCTTAGTGTCTTTGCAAAGAACTCTATGGATTGCAGTTTCAGCTATTTCTGACCCAATTTCTGCTATTCTTCTGGCGCCCCAAATTAGAAAGCTTATCTGAGCAACAGCACATGCCTCTATTGGTCTTTTACCTTTGAAATATTTGCTTACCGAAAAATTCTTGCCCTGCAAATAAGCGGAACTGCAGATTCTTTCTTGTAGCATTTCTTCTGTTTTCTGAATTTCGTTGTATGTTTCTATTGCCTTATTTGCCATCTGGATGTCCATTGAAAAAAAGCTGTTTATCGCTTCATGACACATGCCGTAAGAGCGTTCGTTAATCTCAATTATTTTCTGTATTAATTCTTCTCCAATCCTGTCCTTCGATTGATTCAAGGCAATGATTTTGTCTGCTGTTTGATGTGCCCAATCAGCTATGAGCCGCAAATACTGTGCAATTAATCTGTACCAAACAATCAAGGATGGATTGTCTATCTCCATTTGTCCGCATACACCTTTGTCTCTCTGACAGCTATTTAGTAGGCGAACTATTACCCAGAACATTGTGTATGCTTCTTTGTCTCTACGTATTGCCTCGCCTGCCAATTCAACATCAAAATTTGATATCGAGTCTATTGTTTCCCGGTGCATAGTGGAACTGATTATGAACAGCCTTCTGAGCAGAGTGTTTATGGGGAATTTTGTTGTATCGATTGAGCATTGAATCAAAAGCGAATTGGGTGTTTCTTCCATTATTCCCATTCCCATCAATTCGCGTGTAATATTTCTGATTTTGTTTATCTGTTCGCTGTTTAGTCTGGTTGAAGAAATTATTTTGATGCTGTCATGCCCCAGTGAGTACACTCCCATCAGGGCTCTGCCTAACATTTTTGGGTCTTTACAAAAGTCTGCGTTTAACTCAATTGTTATGTCTGGTTGTTTTTCTATTTGTCCTGCAGTCATTAGTTTGAGGATGTTGCCTTCCTCTTCTTGAAAGAAGACAAGTTGTCCTTTTTTCAGCCCTACTTCTTTGACCCAGTCATTAGGGAGTGAAACTGCTAAGCTGGATGATCCTACACGTTGTACTTTTCTGGATTCCATGAGTTTTTTCTCCTAACAGTATTTACTGTAATAGTATGTATATATACATTGTTATTATAATCACAGAATGTATATACTCTCCGCTATGCTGTTATTATTCTCGAGAAGATGAAAAATGTTCAAAAACGTATCAATGTTAAAAACAGATGAAAATGAGGCAGCCCAAAAAGACTATCTTGTCCAGTGCGAAGGAAAAGACGTCTGCGTTAAACCCAACAGAGACTACACCAAAACACACATGTGGATAAAGACAACTCTTGAGGGCAACCAAAAAATTGGCATAACAGATTATGCTCAACTACACCTACGCGAAAAAGTAGGTTTAGTAGAGATTTTCAAGAACACCACAGTCGGACAAGAAGTTGCAGCAGGCGAAGTCTTCGGCACAGTCTATGGACGACCCTGCGCAAACCTTGACGAGATGCGCTGCGAATACATTGCTTTTGATCTGATAGCACCAATTAGCGGCAAAATAGTTGCAATAAACGATCAAGTAATGGAAACTCCTGATGTCATAAATGCTAGCCCATATGATGACGGATGGATAGTAGCAATTACCCCTGAAATTGAACCTGACTTGAGCCATCTTATCACCGCAAAAGCATACAAGACTATGCTAGAAAAACAAGAAAAATCTCCCTTCCGCGTTCTGTGACCTGAGACAAATTTAGAAGGCTCCTCAAATGCAAAAATCTATTATTCTTCCAACTACGGCAGAGACTGAGCTAATACAATTTGTCATGAATGTCACAACAGATGCCGCCAAAAAAGATTTGATCCAAGTGCTTCAAGCAGTTCAAGAAAGATATGGCTATTTGCCAAAAGAAAGCTTGAGAATGGTCGCAGTTAATCTGGGGGTCTCATTAAGTGAAGTCTATGGAGTTGCCACATTCTACCACCAATTCAGACTTCAACCACCAGGTACGTATGTGATCCAAGTATGCATGGGAACAGGTTGTCACGCAAAAGGAAACGCAGACAACTTCGAGAACCTAAAACTGCTTCTAGACTTGAAGCCTGGCCAACACATTACCAAAGATAAGGTGTTCAGCCTTGAAGCCGCAAGATGCTTTGGGTGTTGTAGTCTAGCACCTGTCATCATGGTTACGGATAGCACAGGCAGTTACCGGCGACTTTACGGTCACGTTGACCAGAAGGCGCTAAAGAAAATTTTGGCAGAATACCGAGAAAAAGCCAAACAACAGGAGAGTGAACCAAAACGAAAAATGATAGTTTACCCGAAGAAATAATCTATGGCAAGACCGGATTCAAAATCAAGGTCCCCTTGGGCAGCTGCACCATTGCAGCAGGCGCAAACGAAGTTCTCCAAAGCATAAATCTTGCCGTCGAATCGCTTAACTTGAATGCAGAAATAACTCCAGTCGGCTGCATTGGTCTAGACTTTATTGATCCCTGGATTGAGTTATCAAAGAAGGGTTATCCATCCGCGATTTATGCAAACGTAACACCGGACATGGTGGAACAGCTTATTCAAGAATACTTAGACAGGGACTTTTCGAGCGCTTATGCATTCAGGTTCAAGAAAATTGACGGAGAAAAAACTCCTTCACTAGATGAACTTGATGTCTGGAAAAATCAGGTCAGATGGATTTCTGGAAAATGTGGAATAATCAACCCTGAATCAATAGACGAATACTTGGCTGTTGGCGGCTATCAAGGACTCAAAAAATGTCTTGCCCGAGCACCCGAAGAAACAATCGAAGACCTAAAGAAAGCTAACCTCAGAGGCAGAGGAGGCGCAGGATTCCCAACATGGATAAAATGGAACATATGCAAAGAACAGCCAGGAGACGTAAAATACGTAATCGCAAACTGTGACGAAGGTGACCCCGGCGCATTCATGAACCGACTCCTCGCAGAATCTGACCCTCACAGAATCCTAGAAGGACTAATAATAGCAGGATACACAATTGGAGCTCACAAAGGCTTTGTTTTCGTCCGCGCAGAAAAACCCTTAGCTGCTAAACGTTTACTGAAAGCTGCAGAAGACGCCAGAGACAGGGGATTCTTGGGCGGAAACATTCTTGGTAGCGGCTACTGCTTTGACATAGAAGTTTTCCTGAGCGCTGGTGCATTCGTTTGTGGTGAAGAAACTGCAATGATTGCGGCAATACAGGGTGAACGTGCTAATCCAATCCAGAGACCACCGTTTCCTGCAGTCAAGGGACTCTGGGGCATGCCCACTATAATAAATAATGTTGAAACGCTTGCGCATGTAGCAACAATCATGGCGGAAGGCTGGGAAAAGTTTGCTGCATTGGGCACTGAGAAAAGCAAAGGAACAAAGATGTACTGTGTAACTGGTGCAGTAAAACGAACTGGAGCTTACGAGGTTCCTGTTGGCACTCCAATAAAGAAGCTGCTGTATGACATTGCAGGCGGTCCACCAAAGGGCAAGACGATTAAGGCTGTTCAGCTCGGAGGGCCAAGCGGTGGCTGTGTTCCCGCAGATATGTTTGATTTGCAGATGGATTACGATAGTCTCCAGAGTGCAGGGGCTATCATGGGCTCTGGTGGTATGGTGGTGCTGGATAATACAAACTGCATGGTTGATATGGCAAGATTCTTTGTTTCGTTCACTACTGCCGAGTCTTGTGGTAAATGTTCAGTTGGGCGCATAGGAACGCGGCTAATGCATGAGACACTTAAGCGGATTACAACTGGCGAAGGCACTGCCGATGACATTGAATTGCTAAAGGAAACCAGTGATGTTATGCAGAAAGCCTGCTTGTGTGCACTGGGAAGAACTGCATCAAATCCGATACTGACTACGCTGCGATACTTTGAGAAAGAATACATTGATCACATAGAAAACAAGAAGTGTGAAGCTCTGGTCTGCAAGCCGCTCCTGACCTTCTGTATTGATTCTGAGAAATGCAAGGGATGCCTAGTGTGTGCTAAGAGTTGTCCTGTGCAGGCGATTTCAGGCGAAAAAGGTCAAACTCCAACTATCGACCCTACTGTCTGTGTCAAATGTGGAACATGTGCAGTTGCGTGTCCTTTCGGTTCAATTCAGAAGGTAGCCGGACAGAAGTTGTGAAAAAGCCTTGAAAGTAGAGGAGGGCTGCTGCTAATGATATTCGCAAAAATCGAAGATTACAATGAAATAGTCAAGAAGCTGGACAAAAAAGAGGACAAAATAGCGCTGATAAGCTGCAATACCTGTGCAAGAACCTGCGGAAACGGCGGAATACGCAAACTAAACGAACTTGGATTACGGCTTATACGCGACGGATACAACGTCACCGACGAAGCTGTAATACTCTATGCCTGCTCCGAACCTATACTTAGAGAAGCAAAACTCGACTTGGACGCTAACACCATCATTGTGCTTTCATGCTCCGCTGGTTGGGCATGCTTTAGCCGAAACTTTGCAGACAAGAAAGTGCTGAAAGTAACCGAAGACATCGGCTTAGTAATTACTGACACGGAGCGGGAAATCTTCAAGGTTGTGATGCCCTACAAGAATCACGAAGCTGAACTGGGCAAAGAGTACCGCGTAAACACGGGAGAGCCACTTGTTGGCGAAAAAATCAAAGTGAGGTGCATATAAAGTGATAATATCTGTTCGTTCATTGTCATATGATGAACTTAAACGAAACCTGAACCGCGACGACAAAATTGTGATCTGGAGCTGCGACACATGCGTCAAGCACTGTGGAATTGCAGGAATGAACAAAATGGCTGTCCTAGAAGACCTGCTCAAAGAAGACGGATATGAAGTCATCAAAAAGGAGCTAGTCAGCGAATCATGTCAGATAAACTTGGCAAAGAAGCACAAAGCCGCATCAGAGGAAATATTCGAAGAAGCAACAGCAATCATTGTTCTAACATGCGAAATCGGATACAAATGTGTGAAAACAGTATTTCCAAACCAGAAAGTAATCGGAACCGCAAAAACGTTCGGGTCAGGAAACTTCAGCAACAAGAAAGGTCCAATCCTAACATCGCCACTACCAACTACAGGTCTAGAACTGGACCCCGAAGGCTACACTCTTAACAATCTAGTGGAAACATTCAATCTTCAGCCAAAATTCTTTGATGCAGACAAAGAACCTAACCCCGTAAAAGTCACAATAACCGTAGATGGCAAACCAGTAGAAGTAAAGAAAGACGCCATCCTACTGGACGAGCTTGAAGCTAACAGAATAAAAATTCCGCACCTCTGCTATGACTCAAGTTTAGGCTCTATCGGCGCCTGCAGAATGTGCCTAGTGAAAGTTGAAGGAAAACGAGGCTTAATCCCCTCATGCTGCACACAAATCGAAGAAGGAATGATAGTCACAACCGAAGACGAAGAAATTGACAATCTACGAAAGTCAGTCCTTCAGATGATAATTGCCGAATGCGGAGACGAGATACAGCAAAGCCGTGACATACGCTATTGGTTACGAAGATACAAAATAACAGAAAACAGATTCAAGCTTCCCCAGAAAGATAAATCAGTTGACGACTCTAACGATGTGCTGGTCATAGACCCTAATCGCTGTATCCTGTGTGGAAGATGCATCCGTGCCTGCGCCAACTTGTCTGGACAAAAAGTCCTAAACTTCGCCAACAGAGGAAGCAACACAGTCACAATCACTGGATTGAACGAGCCCTTTGGAAGCACAGACTGTGCACACTGCTTAGCATGCGCTCACTACTGCCCAACAAACGCAATAACACCAAAGTCCATATCAAAGAAAATCTCAGGTTATCCCTTCTGGACAGTGATATCCTACCCAAAGAAGATTGCCAGCAAGAAATAGTCTACTATTAAGTGCGCAATTTGTCTCCCCTTTTTTACGGGGGAGCTTTCTTTTTTGTTTAGATTGCAAGTAGTCTTGAGGCTATGCCGCCTAGTAGTATGGCTAGTGCGATTTCTATTATTGTGATTAGTAGTGCTTTTTTCCATCCGAATTCTTTGACTAGTGCGCCTATGGTTGCGACGCATGGTATGTATAGCATTACTACTAGTGTGAAGACAATCATTTGTGCTGGCGTCATGACTAGTGCGAAGTTGGTTGTGCCAAAGAGTGTTGCAAGCATAATCAGCGTTAGTTCTTTTCGTAGGACTCCGAAAATCAATGCGATTCCTGTGACTGCTGGTAGTCCCAGCCATACGACTGTTACTGGGCTGAATATGTTGGCTATGGGCTGTAACAGGTTCGCTACTTCTGCAAGTTTGATTATGAAGCTTCCTACGGTTATGAGCGGAAATGCCATTACTATAAATTCTCGGAGCCTGAACCATGTTTGTTTTGCAACTGTTTTTAGGTGGGGTACTTTGTAGTCGCTCATTTCCATTATCAGTTCTGTTGGTTCTCCGGGCAGAGCTTTGAATGCTATTCTTCCGAGAACAAAGATGATAATTAGATTGATTACGTATAATGCGAGTGCCCATTGTAGCCCTACAAAGTTTCCTACTAGTCCAAGTATGATGACCGATGTTGCGGCGCAGGGCACAAGCGTAACGACAAAGGCTGTTAGGAGTCTTTCTCGTGTTGTTTCCATGATTCTGCATCCTAGGCATCCTGGAACGTTACAGCCGAAGCTGAGCATGACTGGAATGAATGCTTTTCCGTGTAGTCCCATTTTGTGCATTAGGTTGTCCATGAGAAATGCTATTCTGCTTAGGTATCCTGAATCTTCAAAGGTGTACAGAATGAAATAGAATGGTAGAATGTACGGTAAAGCTATTGTTATTCCGCCTACTATGCCTTCTATTATGCCTCCCCAGATGAGTTCTCCAACTATTCCTGTTCCTACAACGCTGTCAAAGGCTGTTTTTTAGTCCAAAAAAGAAGTCACTAAGCAGAGTTGAAGTGAAATCTCCGAAACTAAATATTCCAACAAAAACTGCTATGACTGTCGTCAGCATTATCGTGTAGCCAAAGACTTTGTGTGTTGTCACTGTATGGAGTTTTTCGCGCAGAGGCGTTTTATGTGGCTTTGTTATCTGCTGAATTTCTTTTGCAATTCTGCTCGCAACTTGATACCTTTCAGAAGTTACAACAGTTGGACATGAGTGACCATGTATATCTTCCAGTTCTAACCGAAGCTTTTCAGCAGTTTTTACAATTTGTGGGCTTACTTTCTGGACTTGTTTTTCAACTTCTTCGTCATCGTCTAGAAGTTTTAGTGCAACCCACCTTGATGGATACGTCAACTGGGTGTGATTAAGGAGTTTTACAAGTTTTTCGATCCTTTCTTCAATTTCTTTTCCGTAACGCGGCTTTAGGGGATTTGTTTTTCTTCTTTTCTCCATAACTTCTATCGCTGTTTCCAGCATGTCAGAAACACCCTTTCCGCTTATAGCAACAGTGGGAACAACTGGCACGCCCAGAATACTCTCTGCCTTCTCGAAGTCGATGTTAATTCCCTTTTTTTGTGCCAAGTCAACCTGATTTACGGCAATTAGTAGAGGTGCTTCTAGTTCAAGAAGCTGCAAAGTGAAGAACAGGTTTCTTTCAAGAAGCGACGCATCGACGACATTTATTACTAGGTCAGGTTTTTCGGTGGCAATGTATTCTCGTGAGACTATTTCTTCGATTGAGTATGTTGATAAAGAGTAGATTCCTGGTAGGTCAACAAAATCTATTGTGTATCCTTTGAAATTTAGTGTTCCCTCGGCTTTTTCGACAGTTTTTCCTGGCCAGTTTCCTATGTGCTGATGCAAGCCTGTGAGCTGATTAAATATGACAGATTTTCCTACGTTAGCGTTTCCAGCCAACGCAATTGTGTAATGCTCGCTGCTCATCGTTTTACATCGACCAATATTCTGCTTGCCATTCCCCTGCCTATTGCCAGCCTTGAACCTCTGACAGTAACTTCCAAAGGACCTTTGAAGGGAGCAGACTTTACAACAGTGACATCAGTGCCCGGAGTCAAACCTAGGTCTGTCAATCTTTTCATGCACGCCTCGATTTTGGCCTTTTTTCTCCAGCCTTTTCGTGCTTTATGCTTGCAAACCTTTTCTTCTACATTGAAATCAGTAGTTTTAATGACTCCAGATTCTCCATTCTTCAGTGAAGTCAATGGCATTTCCATCAGTTTCTCACGTCTCCCTCAATTTTTTTAACATAGATAATATCTGCCAAGTCATGGTCTATTTCGCAGACTGTGTTCTTAGTTCGGACTGTTAACTGTCCATCTGGGTTTAGCTTTTCAATTTCTATCTGTTCTCCGGGCGTAAGTTTTAGTTTGGTTAGCTGTTTTAGTGTCTCAGGTTTTTCTTCCGTTATCTTTTCAATAATCCCACATGATTTGCTTTCGAGTTCACTTAAGGCTACAGTTGGTTCTTCAATGATTCCGCCACAGCCTGTGGGTATAGGGTTTCCGTGAGGACATTTTTTTGGGTGACCTAGCGCTTTTTCTAGTGGTTTTAGTATTTCTGGCGTTATTGCGTGTTCGAGTTTGCATGCTGGGTCATGGACTTCGCTCCAGTCCAAGTGTAAAAAGTCTGTTAGCAGTCGTTCTGCGAGGCGGTGTCTCCTGAGAATCAGTGAGGCAATTTTTCGTCCGCTGTCTGTTAGTTTGACTCCATGGTATGGTTCGTGAGTGACCAGTCCTTTCTTTTCCAGGTTTTCGATGGTGTTTGTGATTGAGCCAGGTACTACTCCCAGTTCTCTTGAGAGGTCCATTGTTCTGGCGGAGCCTATTTTATTTTCTAGCCTGTAGATTGCCTCAAGGTATTCCTCCGCTTGGTTGGAGACATTTTCTTCGTTCATAAGTTCATCCGCCTGAAATTACGATTGCTCGTAAATTACGAGGTCTCGTAATTTTACTAGTCTGCATCGACATAGATAAACCTTACCATAGATAATCAAAAAACAGAAAGAATAAATTCAATTACCTCGAAAACTGATTTGCTACGCGCCGAAGTGTTTCTCAAAGACCTTAACTATATCTTCCGGCTTCTTCAGCACGAAAATGCCATCCATGGCAACCAACTTTTTCGTATGCTCAACATCCTCTTTTCGTACACGAATCTTCATGTCACTACCATCTGGAAGCTGAGTAACCGTCACGCCCTCCTCATAATCGCAAGGCATCACATAGACCGGAACAAAGGATTTCAGCGACATTATAGCTGCGTTAGTTAGCATAGTGTCTGCGATTCCGTTTGCAATTTTTGCGACAGTGTTTGAAGTGGCTGGAGCAATAAGCAAAAAGTCGATTTTTTTGCTCTGAAGCTGAACCGCAAGGGTCGGAACATTAGAGTTAGCTTCAATTCGTGTTTTTTCAAATTCATCCGATAATTCGTTGAATAGTTGATAATATTTTACTACCATATCCCCTGCCTTAGAAAGATAAACAGTAATTCTGACTCTGTCTTCATACTGCTTTTTGATTTTCTTCATGATATCAAATACTTCTCGTAGCCTATCTCCGCTGCCAGTTATTCCCCATGCCGCTCTTTTCTTTTTTTCAGCCAACCTTTTCACTCTTCATTTTCTATTTTGATTTTGTTCATTGCTTCGGCAAATTTTTTCATTGTCTTTTTTAGGCTTCTAAAGCCCTCTTTGTCATCTTTTACTCCTTCCAGAGTGTCCTTTGACCAAAAATTTGCTCCAAGGTTCGCTCCGAAAGGACCACCACTTACGGGTATGACCCCGTTTAGTATGTAGAATGCTTGTATTTGCTGTATTGCCAGTTCCTGTCCTCCTGCCCTGTCGCCCCCAACGGTTATGACGGCGCCTATTTTGTATTTCAAGGCATTAATGTCTGCAGCCAAAAGCGCTCTGCATCTGTCCATCACTGCTTTTGTTTGAGCACTGATTCCACCATTATAGATTGGTGTGGCAAATATTATTCCATGTGCATCATTTAGCATGCTGTAAACCTTGGTCATGTCGTCTTTTAGTATGCATTCTTTGTTTGTCAGGCAGTAGTCACAGTGTTTGCAGAATCCGATATTTTTGTTTCTAACAGTGAAAAACTCTGTTTCAAAACCTTTTGCCTCTAGCATCTTTAGGGCTTCTTTTAGAACATATTCTGTTGCAGCATCTCTGGGGCTACCGCATATTCCAACAATCATATGTTTCAACAAAACTGTATGTCTGCTACGTTCATTAATGTTACTAAGATTCTGACCTGAAGAGCAAAGGCAGTCCTAATAACGGAAGGGAAAGCGCCCACAGGTCAAGATTGTGACCCAAAAACCATGCATACCAATCGCTCCACAGTTCAGGTTTCCCAAAGAAAATCCACGTCAAATAGTTCCAAAGGAAATACAATCCAGCAATCAGGATTATGGCGCCAACAGTTTTTAGTTTCAGCATCTCAAGTTTGCTTCCAATGGACTTTTTTGTAAAGTACGTTGCAAATATTCCTAGAGCAAGCAAGCCGAATACTGTGATGATAAAACTGAATAGATTTTCTGGGTATGATGTCACGTATTCTGTTCCTTTCCATACTGCCGTGTAAATCCACAAGCCCGCGTTGTTTAGCCACCAAACAAAAATATAACATGTCCCAGAAATTAGTCCCCATTTTATTGCCTTTGTCTGCGGCTTTTCGGGGCTAAGATTACGTACTGTCTGGACAAGAGCAATGGGAAGAATTGTGGACTCAAACATGCAGGGGATTCCCATTGATATCAGAACGCTTGCTGTGTACCATAATCCTGTTCCTTGGGTGTTTGCGGTGTCTCCGAGTAGTGCGGATACTGCAGGTTCAAATCCGAAAAATCCTGATGTGATAAATGTGAACCAGTATATGGCTTCGATAATTAATACGATTTTCAAAATTCTGTATGTCGTAGTTGTTGTGAGTCCCTTCTTTATGAAGTAGGCGACAACTGCCAGTGCGGCGATTAGGCTACCTACGACTCTGAAAATTAGTCCAATTGCTGAGGAGATGTCGGTTATTAGTATCCAGAATGACCGTTCTTCTGAAAAGAAGTTCCATTCTCCGATCCATTCTAGTGTCAGTAGTCCATGCAAGGTGAACAGGAAAAAGACGACGGCAACTATCAGTAATCCAACCTTTAGCGGATCATAAAAGTTGTTTTCTGCCTTAATGCTGACCAACACCTGTTTTCTTACCTTTTGTTGCTAATTTTTATATTATCTTTATGGTCGCATAGCCTCACAATCGGTTAATATTTCATATCAGGACTTTTCCTTTTGGAAAAAACTATTCAGGCGAGTAATCTTAAATACAAATTTTTCACTTAAGTTAGCATGAAGACGGTGGTCCCTGTTGAGATTAACTGGCAACCAAACTAACAAGTTTCTGTTTGCGGCTCAAGGCATAGGCGCAATATTATGTGCAATCTTCTTAGGGGCATATTTTGGAGGTTTGCCTACTACTCAAACACTAAATTCTGAACCAGCCTTTATCCTGTCTCAATCTGTGTTTGGGGCTGTTTTGCTTATTTTTGTGGTTATTTTAATTTTTGTTGCAGTGTTAAGTCGGAAAAAGTAGAGACGTTACTGGTTGTGTACCATTTTCTGGGATGTATGTTACTTTTTGTGTGACCCCATTGTGTTACAGAAAATGGCATGTTATTCCAACATAACCGTGAGTAACATTTGATGTAACTGCGGTCTCATAAAATCCTTTGTTGTATACCCAATTTTTACACCCAAAAAGAGACTTATTATACATTGTAAATTAGGTGAGCTTGACTTGATGGAATGCCCAATTAGATGCAGTCACCATTCTTTTCCTGACCACTACCATTTTTGTCCATACTGCGGATGCAAACTAGAAACAGATCACTCTAAAATTTAATTCTAAAACACGTTCACTTTAGGGCAACACCTAAAAGCGAGAGATAACCGACATGCCCGTATGGAAAAGAAGCAAGTCGCAATCCTAGCCGTAATGTGCGGAATCATTATCTTTTGTATAAAACTAGTTGCATACTTCATTTCTAATTCTGTAGCGTTGCTGTCTGATGCTCTCGAATCTATTGTTAACATAGCCGCTTCGGGTCTGATGCTTTTCTCTGTCTGCATTTCGGAACGTGCCCCGGACAGTAGCCACAAGTATGGTCACGAAAAAGTCGAAGACATTTCCTGTCTCATTGAAGGCATTTTCATAATTATTGCTGCTGCTCTAATTGTTGTTGCCGCGGCGGGCAGACTGTTTGAGCCTGTTGAGTTGTTTGAGCTTAACATTGCCATAGGCATCTCTATGTTTGCAACTGCCCTTAATGGCGCTCTTTCTTGGATGCTGATACGGACAGCTAAGAGTTGTGGTTCAACTGCTCTTGAGGGCGACGCAAAACATCTGTTCTCTGACGTAATCTCTACAGTGGGTGTGTGGATTGGACTCTTTATTGCGCAACTGACTGGCTGGGCATTCCTGGATTCTCTAATGGCATTTGTGGTAGCAGCGCTGGTTGTTAGAGTAGGCTTGGGGCTTGTTCTAAAATCTTCAAATCGGCTAATGGACCAGTCCTGTGAAGAGGAAGAGAAAAAAATAATTGAAGTTCTCGGAAGACACAAGTTCCATTTTATAGATTTTCATAACCTGAAAACCCGTAGACACGGAAACCAAGTTTATGCCGAACTGCACCTTTCAGTTGACGGTTCACTTAGCGTAAAAGAAGCACATGACCTTACCGACCATCTGGCAGAGGAGCTAAAAGAGGAACAGCCCAACGTGAAGCTGACTATCCATGTTGAGCCGCCAAAAGATCAAGAAAACAAATAGACCTGTTTTTACCAGCGTAGAATATCTGCCATAGTCTGTTTACTAACAATATCTGCAGCCTGTTTTCCAACCAATATTTCTACCAGTTTGAGGGCAAACGGAAGTGCTGTTGCAGGTCCTCTGCTTGTCACAATATTACCATCAACTACTATGGTATCGTGTTTCGGTATGCCCCCGCCCGCCTTCAGTTCGTCATCCATTCCTGGATAAATTGTACAAACTTTTCCTTCTAATATTCCTGCATCTGAAAGAACTGCGGGAGCAGCACAGATTGCAGCCACTAGCTTATTTGACTCAAAAGCCTTTTTGAGTATGCTTATGACTCGTGGGTCTTTTCTGAGGTTCTTGTAGCCAGGATTTCCTCCCGGAACCACGACTGCATCAAAATCATTTACGTTTACGTTATCGATTGCTTGGTCAGGAATTATTTTGATTTTGTGCTTGCCTTCGATAGGATTTTGTTCTAGACCCGCAACGGTCACGTCTATGTTTGCCCTTCTGAGAACATCTACTACGGTTACTGTTTCGATTTCTTCAAATCCAGTTGCAAGAAAAACTAATGCTTTAGTCACATCTAATTCCCTGCTTATATCACACGTGTTCTCATTTAAACGTCCCTAACTCGAGGCAAAACCCAAAAAAGCGAATGAATCTTCATGTGCCATGTTTTGTTTTTATTGTTTCAGTTCTTCGACAAGTTTGGCAATCTGCTCTATTATGTGTTTGTTGATTTTTTGTCCAATCTCAGAGGATGCCTTTGTTGGGTCTCCCATGACTCCGCTAGGGAAGTATCGTTCAGGGTCAGGCGTTATTTCAAATCTTGGCATGTCTGGAAAATTCTTTACTCCCTTTCCGTTGACTAGGTCTGGTCGGATTGCCATAACTCTTGACGTTTCAACGGTTCCAGCATGTGAATCCCTGTCATCAATGTCTTTGTCTTTTATGTCAAATGCAAAATCATAATCTGAGCAGACCATTATTCTGGGCTTGTTCTTTTCGTTCATGTGACTGTTTACTACTGTTTTTGCTGCAAGCCTAATTGCGGTCATGTGTGAGCTGCCTGCATGACCAGTCACTACAATCAATCTTCTAAAGTTGTTTCGAACAAAATCGTCCAGAATATCGATCGTTATGCTTCGTAGGGAATCAAAACTTATTGTTACTGTGCCCGGAAAGTTTTTTGTAGAATTGCATAAACCGTACCGCAGAGGCGGCGCAACTAGGCTTTTAGTTTTTTTGGCGACTTCAAGTGCTATATATTCTGCTTGGATGCTGTCTGTGCAAAGTGGCAGATGTGTTCCATGCTCTTCTATGCTTCCACAGGGAATAATCACAACTTTTCCGTTCTTGGCTGCTTTTTCCACTTCTGGCATAGTGAGTTCGTCAAACCAGACTTTTTCTTTACTTGAATTTTCAGGCATTTCATTACTTCCTTATTCGGTTGCTGGAACCAACATTTAGTGGCTGAGCAAACTGACTTCTGGATATGTTTTAGATGCTCATACTTTGGAAAATAAAGTTTCTGTTGTGGTCTTCAAAGCTTCTCTAAAATTTGGTGTTTGGTTAAATGTTTCCAAAAGCAGCCATCATTAAAAATAATGTCCCAGTAAATCAGATATAGTTTAATTTTTTTATTATTTCTGCCCTATGTTGAAAAAATTTTATATCCTAATAGATGACTTAGTTTAAAAAAATAAATGGTCAAGTATTGACCACGTTCGAACAAGTAACAACTAGACCGAATAAAGGGGCTGAAAGGGCTTAATTCCAGAAAATAGACTTAACCTGATATAGTTGTGTTTGAGGTTTTCATTTGGATTCCTCCTTTCCTTTCTTCTTGGGTTAAGCCTCAGCACACCCTAGTTCTCTTGGATGTGCTTTTTGTTAGGCTTTTATTGGATTACTTTTAAGACTTGTTCATAGTATCTGTGACCATAGCTCAAGGTAATCTGATAAAATATGTCGGTTCCGTTGATCACTTTTTCAAGGTTTCCCTCAACCAGAACTTGTTCGCCCCTTTTTGCCTGCATCCTGAACTCTTCCATATACGAAAAAAT
The DNA here is from genome assembly GCA_963772765.1 of Candidatus Bathyarchaeota archaeon. Taxonomy (GTDB): domain Archaea; phylum Thermoproteota; class Bathyarchaeia; order Bathyarchaeales; family Bathyarchaeaceae; genus Bathyarchaeum. Next base: position 136,449 of record CAVYYP010000006.1, read on the forward strand.
TCTGCGAATCTCATCAACTTTTGGTCCTTCAAGCACATCTTTCACGTTAATCTGATAAATTGAAGGAATAAATGGCGAATCTTTATCGTCTGTGATTTCCACTACCGCTTTAATCCAGCCTATATGGGATATTCGGGTGAAGGGACTGTATTCATTAACTATTTCTGTGTAGTCTTTTACGGGCTCAAACTCTGCCTTAACAACTCTTCCTGCTTTCTTTGAGTCAAAATAGGCGTAAATCATCTTTCTTCGTTGATGCCAAAGATACTCCTTCAGGCTGTAATTGACAAATTTCCAGTCTTTTCCAGAAACAGCATCCATGCTGTCAAACTCGTTACGTAAACTATTGTCTTCCTCATACAAGTCCTCCAGCGCTGAGATAACCCGATTGATGTTGTCTCTGCCATAAACAGTGAAATCAAGGTCAGAAAAGTTGGGATGATAAAAGCCGTGGAGAAGCGAGCCAAACACGCCAAAATTTTCTTCTGTAACTCCTGACTTAGAAGAAACTGTGCCGTACAGGTCATAAAGTGCTTTTAGAAGTGCATCTTCTGGTTCTTTTGCAAGTATCTGTTTTAGTCCTTGGTCTGGTTTTCTGGTTTCTGATATGTCTGTTTTGTTTACACCTACGAGACATTTCTGGAGTGGCCAAAAGAAAATTGCGTACTTGGGGTAATTGTTTAGGATGAGTTTCATTCCTTCGTCTGCGAAGAATTTACAGTAACAGAGCTCTTTTTCTCCTCTGCATGCTTTGGGGTTCTCCGATTTGAAGACTTCTGGTTTTGCGTATTCGGGGTCGCAGACGTACGCGTCTTCGGGGTGGATGTAGCCGTAAACTCTGAATATGAATCCGTCTTCTGTGATTATGGCGTCTCTGTCCCTAAGCTCCATCACAATCTACCTTTAGATTGGTTCTATGTACTCGTTTCCGCTTTTACCTGTGCCCACTACAACATGATAGTATGTGTCGCCTGTTTCCGTGTTCTCTACCTTTTCCAGTGCGCCTGAAACGTTGATTTTGTCTCCTGTTCGTGCAACGTTTCGATAATACCCAATCATGGACACAACCCTCACAGGAACCTGCTCCTCCGCAAGCTCAGAGGCTTCGTCAACTGGCTGATAATCTTTAATTGGATAAATGGCTGGTCTGAACATGTTTTCGTTGTCGTTAACAACTTCACAACCGAATTGGACGTTCTTGACTGGAGTGTATCGTAGCCGTCCGTGCTGGGCAGTTATTTCTTTAGGTTTTCTTACAGCATTGTAGACAAATCTTCTGTCATTGTAGCGTCCGCGATGCTTTCTTGCTTGATCAATCTTCTTAGTGAAAACATGGCTAAACACGCCCTCATCTGCAAGCCTGTTGACTGCAGATTCCAGTTTCTTGAAGTTCTGGGCACCATAAACAACAAGGTCAATGTCCGAATGTTCATTGTGCATGTTTAAGCCTACAGAGCCATGTATTCCAAAGTCTTGGACTGGCACCTGGGATTCGGACGAAAGCAGTTCAACAAGTTTTACTGCCTCTTTTTGTAGTGTGTCTTTGTTTTGTGTTTCAAAAATTCTTTGCAGACATTCATGTGAAGCATACACTTTCTTTATCTTGTTTAGAGGCACGCTTAGCACTTCTTTTCCTCTGTATGGGCAGAAGTAGAGGTAATGCGGAAAGTTGTTTCGAAGCGTGACCAAAAATTTTTGGTAATTCTGGGCAGTGTAGAGTTTCTCTGGTCTGGACAGCTCTATTCCTTCCAGATTCCACTTGTGTTTCAGGAGCCTGACGTCAAATTTGGGTGCAATGTTAGAAGGAATGTATTTCAGAAAAGATAGAACTCGATTGTCTGGGTGTTCATAACCAAAAACGTAAAAGATGAAGCCCTCATCCATCAGAAGGGTATCTCCATCCCTTAGAAGCAACTCATGATTCTCCATAAACTTCAGCCTCAACCAAAATAATACGTAACAGTTTTTCTTTGCAACCCTTTCCTACATTTCAGCCCTTAAACATTCCTAAAAAATTGTAGTCTGACCCTTTTTGATGGGGTTCTGTCAATCAGTTCTTTCCATCGCTCCTCTTATATTGGCTATCCTTTGTTCAACTGTTGGGTATGTTTTGGGAAAGAATCGAGATTCTTTATGTTTGGATTTTTTTGGGCGAAGTTCGCTCAGTTTAGTCAGAGCAGATATTAACGCTTCTCCATTAACGTAGTTGACTGCGCTCAGGTCACTTTGTGTCTCTAGATGGCGCAACCATTCAGCATTAAAATAGAATGAGGCACTCAAAAGAATAATGAAAGAAACCAGCATAATAAGCAGACCAAAACTAAGTTGCCCTACTTGATTCAATGAAATAAAAGAGTTGAGCACGTTAAAATTAATATACGCCAGAAAACCTAGCAAAGCACCAACCAACAACGCAGGAAGAATCTGTCGCTTGATTTTCTGCATGTCATGTTTTTTGTTTATGTGGTTAAACTCATGTGCACCTACTGCAAGGAGCTCTTCTGATGAAAGATTGTCAAAATACGTCGAATCAAAAAACACTGCATCAGAATAAGAGACACAACAGTTCGCTAGCATGGGCGCCCTATAATACCGCTGCAGCTTTCTCCTTTTCAAAATTCTAGTTGCATTCATAGACTCGGCGAGCCTGTCAAGCGAGTCAGATTGAAATGGCTTTGCTCTGAGCATCCACGCAGTAATAACGCTTAAAACACCCACTTTCTGTTCTCCTTTGAGTTTCCCTGAACTATTTTTTCTGCTCCTTTTGGTAACACAACTTGAATTCACCGAGACCATTGCCATTCCTATGGATATGCTGATTCCTGATGAATCACATTTAGATTGTTCTTATAATACTTGCGAGAAAACAACATACCAAAAAATAGTTCCAATGCATTTTTATGAAGTTTTGACTGCAAAAGAAAATTTGGAAATCAAGGAATGAATATCGGAACTGAAACCGATTGAAGGTAGTGAGACATTACTTTTTCTTTTTTCAATAATGATTTCTCGTTTTAATTTTATTTTCATCCTTCTCTCCCCTCCTTTAGATGTCGATTCAACCGTAGCTTTATCTTCACTTTAAACAAGTGAGTTAACCCCATCGGAGGAACCAAAGTGACACAATCAGAATACAAACAGCAAGTAATTAGGCGCTTAACTCACATTCAAAATCTTGCTAAACAAAGAAAATTCGCTGAAATTGAGAATCTTATCAATAGCAACTACGTGTAAACACTGACTTCTGAACGAGATAGTTGCCTCCACATCAAATAGAAAGTGAAAAACATGTACCATAACCCAATTCTTAAAAAACCACAATCTGAACTGCGTTTGTCACTAGGATTTGAAACAATTGACAAAGTTTTTCCTGGTTTTACGTTAGGTGATTTTGCAGTTATTCACGGCTCATCAGCAGTACAATCACTGTTACCTACACTATGTGTCAAAGCACAACTTCCATACCAATTAGGAGGACTAGAAACCAATGTTCTGTTTGTAGATGGAGCTAACAGTTTCAGACTTTATGACATTTCAGATATTGCTCAAGCATGGGAACTTGACCCAAAACATGTTCTGGAACGAATCTTTGTTTCACGTGCATTTACCGCTTACCAGCTAGTCTCTATTATCCTGGACAAGACTACAAACAGCAGTCACAAAATATGACACAAAAGTTGTTATCATCTCAAATCTTGCCCAATTGTTCCTTGATAAAGACATTCCGAAAAAAGAGGCAAAAGAACTTTTCAACCAACTAACAAACTACCTGTCCACTTTTGCTGAAGAAAACCAAGTGATACTGATTGTGACACATAAGCCTTACCGTTGGTCTAAACGTACAAAGTTTTTCAAACAAACATTATGTGAATCTGCAAATGTTGTGCTGTCTATTAAGAAATCTAATCAAATACCCTATTTTGCACTGGAGAAACACTCATTTTTACAGTTAGGTAGAGCTGAGTTTCCTTCAAACAAATGCACACTTCTTGATTTTGTGAAGGGATAATTTTTGGGAAAAACTGTCGAGTCTTACCGTCTTAGATTAGATAAAGAAGTTCAGCGTTGGAGTGGCTTCGCTAGAGCACTAAGAAAGGGCAAGATAGAGAAGACTTTTGAGCAACTAATGGATATTTGCCGTAATTATGCCTCAGCAGGAAGTAACGCCACACGCCCAGTTATGTTTGAGGCAATGGTAATGTGTATTCTTTTGGAACAGCAAAAAATGTTGAACAGGTTGAAAAAAGAGGTTGCTTCAACAAAACCCAACAGTGCCTAACAGGTTAAGGGGATGGATTTTCGATGTTTACCCCTCAACTGATGGAAAAATGAACGTTTGGCTCATAACGGAAGATGAAAAAAGAGTCAAACTACTAGATGATTTCAAACCACGATTTTATGTTTCAAACAAAAAAGGCACACTAGCTGACCTGAAAAAATTAGTTTCGAAGTTACATGTTAACTCATGCAGACTTGTTACAAAATATGCTGACCCCACAGACTGTTCAGAGTCCACAGTTTTGGAAGTAACCGTAACTAATTACAAACACATTTCGTTTCTAGTTCAAAAAATTCTGCAAGCAGGAAATTATCTGAAATATCAAGTCTATAACTCTGATTTGACCCCTGCACAACTTTACCTGTATGAACGAGACCTCTTCCCTCTCGCCTTTGTTGAAATCAAAATTGACAAAGATGGATTGAGCTACAAACTATTGGATTCTGTTGAGGCAGTAAACTACAAAGTTCCATTGCTTAGATTTGCTGGACTTCATCTAAGCCCCACCAAAAAACACAAACCCTCAACGTTTAATGAAGCAGTTGACGAGATAATTCTTACTTTTGATAATGGACAAAAAGTTGTAATTGATTCAGGAACAGAACGCTACAAGTTACTGCACACAGCTTATTTGATACGAAAATTTGACCCGGACATAATTTTTACCAATGGTGGAGATTCGTTCATATTTCCATACTTAGCAAAACGAGCCTCAGTCAACAACATTTTAGATAACTTTGTTTTGGGTAGAGACAAAAACCCTCTCATTGCTAAACCAAAGAAAGGTACAACCTACTTTTCATATGGTCAAACTTACTATCGTTCACCAACTCGAAGACTTTACGGCAGAGTCCATGTTGACGAAAACAATACTTTTGTTGTCCGAGAAAGTGGAATTAATGGACTTATTGAGATTGCTCGAAGCTGTAGAGTTCCACTGCATAAAGCTTCACGGTCATCAATTGGAACAACAATGTCATCTCTACAAAACTATCAGGCGATTAAAGACGGCTTTTTAGTACCCAGAAATAAAGCTGTTGGCGAGTCTTTCAAGTCTGCATATCAACTTTTGATAGGGGATAGGGGAGGTTTTGTGTATGAACCAAAAATGGGCATTCATGACAAAGTTGGCGAAATTGATTTTTCTTCAATGTATCCGTCATTAATGGCAAAATACAATATTTCTGCTGAAACTGTTCTCTGCAAATGCTGCCATGACTCCACTGTAAGATTTCCTGAGCTTGGCTTTCATGTTTGTGAAAAAAAGAAGGGTATTGTTCCTAAAGTCTTAGAATTTGCAGTAAACAAAAGATTGCGTTACAAGAAGCTAGTAAAAGATACCAAAGACTCAACACTCAAGAGAATTTATGATGAAAGACAGTCTGCCTTGAAGTGGATTCTTGTTACCTGCTTTGGTTACCTTGGTTATCGAAACTCAAAATTTGGCACGGTTGATGGACACATGGGGGTTTGCGCATATGGACGTGATACACTATTGACAGCGTCTCACATAGCAGAAGACCATGGGTTTGATGTAATTCATGGGATTGTTGATTCTCTATGGTTAAAAAAAGACAATTCTTCTCCAGAAGACTACTTACTATTAGTTGGCGAGATTTCCAAAAAGGTTGAATTACCTCTAGATTTTAGTGGACTTTACAAGTGGATAGTTTTTCTTCCATCAAAAACGCATCCGAATGTTCCAGTTTTGAATCGGTATTATGGTGTGAAAGAGGATGGAACAGTGAAAGTTAGAGGAATTGAGGTTCGTAGAAGAGATACTCCAAAGTTTATTTATGATGTTCAAACGGAGATGATAAAAACACTGGCTATTGCAGATAACTCAAAAGAGTTTATTAAAAAAATTCCTGAGGCTCTAAACATAGTTAAGTGTTATCGAAAAAAACTTCTAAATGGAGATGTTCCAATTTGGGATTTAGTTATCACTAAACGGCTTTCCAAAGAACTAGAAGACTACACTCAAAACATCAGTCAAAAGATAGCTGGTGAACAACTCAAAAATGATGGTTTTGATGTTTATGCAGGAAAAAGCCTGAAATTTGTTTTTACAAGTGCTAAACACAAGCAATACAGTCACAGAGTTATAGCCAAAGAACTGATTGATGAGCATACAAGTCCTGATGTGAACAAGTACCTCAAATTGCTCTATTCGGCAATTGCATACCTTCTTAGTCCATTCAATTACTCCGTCAAAGATGTTCAAGACTATGTAAGAGGATTTACAGAAACGAAGTTGGTTTATTGAAAAATGCGCGCTTGAAGAAGCATATGGGAAACAAAAACAATTTGGAATAACTCTATGTGACTTGTTAATTCCTAAAATTTCTTAAGATAAAAATCGATATTTTGATTTATGATAAGGTTACGAGAATTACCCAATGGAAACTTCTTGATTACCACAACTGTGTCCGAATTTTGTAGCTGTATGGGCTATTGCGAAATTAGAATCAAACACTTTTTGAAGGGAATAAAACCACCTCAAACACAAATCACAATTGAGGGAACAAAAGCACATGAAGCTGAAGAATTATATGAAAAGGAACACTTCGAATTTGTTCCCATAACACAAGAAGAATTAGATGATATAACAACTGATATTGAGTTTGCTCGTGAGGACATTTACACAAGATTTCTAACTGAATTGGATTATGGAAACAAGAAAGTAGCTTTGTTGATATTTGGTCGAGCAGATAAAATTCTAAGAAGTGAAGGAACTTTGATTGTTGAAGACACAAAGTTTCCATACAACATACAAAGGTATGTAGAAAAAGTTACAGAACCATACGATGACCAAAAATTGCAAACTTTGCTATATCTGAATTCTCGTTTTGCAGAAAATGGCTCTCTGAATCCTGACGAATGGTTTGATATACCACACGATAAAAAAGCATGGATTATCAACATAAAGGACAAAAAAGCAGGTAAGAGTGTAAAAATCTTCAGAGGAATACAAACCAATGAAGCTTTAGAATTCCTTCAAGAAAAATTAGGAAAGTTCGCATTATCAGTATTAGGTGTTACAGAACCTGAGCACCATAACAGCATTAACAAGTGTCGGGCTTGTCGTTCTCAAAACGATTGTAAATTCAAAATTTGTTAGCTAATGATTTTATTTAGTTGACCTTAACAGTTAATAGAAAAAATAACTATTACATCGGAAGGGAACTAATTATGGAGAATCAGGCTAACTGGAGAGCACCAATAGCAATCGCTTGTTACATTGCATTGTTTGCTGGAATTCTTGTAGCAAGCATAATTGTCGCATTCATAATCGTCGGCTTCGGACTAGACATACAGAATCTGCCCTTTCCCTCATCATTGCTGTCTATACCCGTAACCGAACTAACAATTCTCGGAATCACTCTATTCTTCGCCAAACGAAAAGGCGCAAACCTACAACAACTAGGACTAAAAAAACCAAAACTAAACACAATAGTAATCGTCACAATCGGCGCCATACTCCTAATACTATTGGCAGGAACAATATCAATAATCGAAGAAGCTATACTGGGTCCAGACCCTGCAGCACAAGAACTACTAACCGCACTTTTGCCCCACAACTCATTTCAGCTTGTTTTGTTGCTCTCATTTTCGATACTTCTTGTCGGACCTGCCGAAGAACTAGCCTTTAGAGGATTCATCCAAAGAGGACTCCAAAACTCGTTCGGAAAAATCGTTGGCTTGATTGTTACATCTCTCATGTTTGGGCTCTTGCACGGTCTAAACTCGTTACGTGCAATAATCCCCGTAACCATAATCAGCCTGTTCTTGGGCTATGTCTGGCAAAAAACAGACGGCAACACCACAGGCGTTGCTTGGATGCACGGACTATACGACGCGATAACCATCACCTTAGTATATGTCGCATCCGTCTACGCCTAACTTTTCTTTGTGGGTTACTTTAATTAGCCCCTTTCATTGACTCATGATTATGCGAAAATTCAGAGACCGCGACTTCATACAAACCACTGAAGGATTCTTTTTCTGCGTAGTCGGACCAGTTACACCCGCCAGACAGAGTAATATCATACATAAAGTATGTTCCTTCAGAATCAGGGGTCTGGGGAAATAAAGACAACAAATTCAGTAGAATACTGCAAAAATATACCATTCCAAACCTTCTAGAAACATTCAACTTCCTAAAACAAAACTACCCACAATACCTGTTCCACTCCACGGTAGACAACATAACAATGACCGCAGTTCCCCACAGCAACATAAAAATTTACTTCAAACCAGAACAAAAACTGGCAGAAATAAGACAAGCCAAAAAACAAGACAAACTACAAGAAATGCTAACACGATTCACACAATTCCTGCACGAAACCAGCGGCGTTCCCTTTTCGTCTTTCGGAGTTACCGGGTCTCTTCTCCTTGACATTCATCAGCCCTCATTCTCTGACCTCGACGTAATAGTATACGGCACAGAAGAAAGCTGGAAACTAAAAAATGCACTAACAGAAAAACGTGGCACTGATTTGTCGATGAAATGGCTAGAAGGAAAAAAACTGGAAGAATGGAGCCTAAAAAAAGCCAAAGAATATCCCATGTCTGTGGATGATGCACTGAAATTGTATGAGCGAAAATGGAATCTGGGCTTTTTCGAGGACAGATGGGTCTCTATTCACCCTGTAAAAACTGAAAAAGAGGTCACAGAAAAATACGGCGACAAAACATACAGACCAGCTGGACAAGTCAAAATAGAAGCCACTGTAAAAGACAATACTGATTCACTTTTCCTTCCCGCAACCTACAGAGTCGAAGACGTAACCTTTCTTGACGGCAAACAATTAGGCGAAGTAACAGAGGTCGTTTCATATGAGGGACTCTATGACAGCCTAGCAGAAAACGGAGAAAGAATACAGGTCAAGGGCAAAATGGAAAATGTTACATCAACAAAAACCAACGACTGCAATTACCGTGTTTTGGTTGGTTCTGCTGAAGGCAAAGGCAAAGAGTACATAAAACTAGTATAAGATGAAAAAGCCCCAAAAAATGGGGAGAGTTTACTCCTCTAGATTTAGGACTTCTTTTAGTTCGCCCTTGAATGGACCTAGCTTGCCGCCGTAGTTGCCAGCAGTTATCTTCACGACGCCAGGAACTTTGATTGCAGCATTTATTCCCACACCCATTGCCTTTTTGACGACCTTCTGGTTCAAGCCATTAATTACGATCTCGTAGACGCTGTTCACGTCATCAGACAGTTTAGTGTCAGGCACCAATTTCTTGAGTGTAGGACAATACTGGTGACTCGTAGATGCTGGAAGCTTATAATTCAAAGACCCAACTTTGGACCCTGCTCTGCAAAGACCGCCTGGGAATGGCATAATTGTTCCTCTAACATTTTTTGTGATTGCTTCTTTGGCGTCCTCTGCTGCTTTAAGTGCAGATGGTTGGTCTTTTCCTAGGATAAGCATGTTTCCGCTTGCAACAGCCTTCATGATGCCGAACTCATCTTCAACAATGAATTCGCCTTCCATTACAGGTATGCGCCAAACTTTTCGTCCAGAGACAGTGTCTTCTTTCTGGAAGCCGTCACCGAAAAAGCGTAGTCCTCTTCCGATTTTTACTTTCCTTTTTGCTGTAGGTAAGCCATCAAATACTGCTGTGGTTGGGCAGGTCATGATGCATTGTCCGATTCTTAGGCTCATCTGGTTTTTGAGTTTTCCTCGTGAGCTTTGATAGATTTGGATAATTGCGCCTGGGCGACCATCAGGAGTTTCGTCTGGACCTACTAGAGTCTCTACTGATGCTTCTGCTGGTGACATGATGATTGATGATGCGAATCCAGCTGCGGTTCTTGCAGCTATCAGTGCCCATTTTTCGTTAGCTGCTGTTATCAGTATTCTGCCTGCCCACATGGGGAACATTTCGGCAAAAGTGTCTTCTATTTTAACTGGTTCTTCTCTTCCGGGTACCTTTACAACAAAATCGTTTCCTTCTTTTCCTATAACTTCAAGATTAGCCATCATTTTTTGCTCCATTAACGTTATTTTTTGAGCGTGATTTGAGAAGTTCTCATCTTTATTTATACTTTTAGTTAATGGCGGGGATGCCTGCTACTTTGGTTTTTGTTCCGTTTATTTCTGTTATCTCATTAGGTGTCATTGCCTTGGCTGTATTGACGGGTTCGGCGCTGCAGGTACTTGTTGTCATGGTGCTGTTTTATGCTGATTCAGACAATATACAGTTTTTTGGCAGTGCAAATGGACGACGAAGATTTGAAGCTCATAGTTTGTTCTCCACTGTTTGTTGTTGGCTTCAAAGAAATCCGTAACTTCATCAAAATCAAGAGCCTTGTTGACATTCTTTCCAGAAGAGAAATGAAGTGGGGCACATTGAAGCGGGTAGGAGCAGAGAAAAAACAAACTAATTATCAGCTGTCACTTTTTTCTGAATTATTTTGATTTGGTTTTTTGAATACTTTTGTTTCCAAAATGTAGATGATGGTTAGGTAGATGAACATCCATGCTATGAAAAAGAATTCCCCGTATACTTCATGAAATGTCGCCGCCAACGATGCTCCGCTGTTGACGCCTGCTAAAAGAATTGCTATTATTCTGAGGATGTTTACAAAAAATGTTCCAACAGCCCCTGTAACGACGTAGATTATCTTTCGTGTACGAGTAATGCTGGTTCCTCTAAGGAAAAGCATAATCATAAACGAATACAAGAAAAGGCTGTGGCTGCCTGCACAAGACCATGACACAATAGCCGAATAGCTTCTAGTTGCCCCCGTAACTGTCAGTCCTAGTCCGTCTGCGCCTCCAGGGAATATTCGTGTTCCATATCCCAACAAATTCAGCATGAACGCGGCTGTATTGACTGTGATAGGCACAAATCCTTGCAAAACAGTAAAGGTTCCATACGGGAAGAAAGTGTCAATCATATAGAAAATTCCTACTCCGCTCAGGAAGAAGGACGAAACAGCAAGGATTTTCAGCCCATTTCTTCCGTAGAGCAGCCAGATTGATGCCACAAAAACTGCGGCAAAAATGATGTACTCAAAAGAAAATATCCAAGAGTGTGTCAGGTACCATTCGCCGAACTGTTCAGCGGGCACACCAACAGCTTTTCCCAACTCAAGGATTGCGTCGTATAGTCCAAGATTTAGTCCAATGGCATAGATTGTTGGTATAATCAAGATAATTGCTGCAAGTATAGTTTTTTTGTTCCATGTTTCGACAGACAGTTCTTTGAGTTTTTTCCATCCGATGGCAACTTCTAGGAAAAGAAGCCATAAAAACAGTAGATAGGGTGCTCTGCCCTTCCACAAATATTCGAAAGAGCCAGCATCATTAACGTACAATATTAGAAGAGGAACAATGAACGCAGCGAAAATCAGCGTCAGTTGTAGACTATAGTAGCGGTCAGCTCGGGGAAACAGTTTCTGTATTTGCTCTTTTAGCGTGTCTATCATGATGATTACGCCTTAACAACGAATGGGATATGAGTTAGAAGCTATGCTTAAGTCGGTTCACAGTAAAATAATTTGTTCCAATTCCCCGAGTGAATGCTTATTCTTTTTTCTCATCGAACTTGAGGGACATCGAGTTTATGCAATATCGTTGACCTGTTGGTTTTGGTCCATCCTCGAAAACGTGTCCTAAGTGTGCGCCACACTTTTTGCATCTTACCTCAATTCTGCGCATTCCAAATCGGTCATCCACTATTTCTTCTATGTTGTCTTTATTGACCGTATCCCAGAAGCTTGGCCAGCCTGTTCCTGAATCAAATTTTGTGTCTGAACTGAACAGCTCATTTCCGCAGGCAGCACAGACGTACATTCCCGTTTTCTTGTTTTTCAGAAGTTTACCAGTGAATGGTGGTTCTGTTCCTCCTTCGCGCATAACATGATATTCTTCGGGAGAAAGAGTCTTCTTCCATTCTTCTTCTGTTTTTGTCACTTTTGATTTAATGTCTACTCACCTCCACAATGTTTCAGAGTTTCAAAATCGAAATCGCCATCAATTGGCTACAAAGCTTATGTCTTCTATTACTTTAAAACATATCAGTTTTGTTCATTTACAACTTCTGAATTGCTTGGCAAATTCTATGGTGACTTTTATGTACTGATTTTTATCTCTGAACAAACATAGTTATTTGTTGCCGGATGACGAAAAGGCATTAGCTTGACGATTTAGGATGAAATCTCAGAGTTACTCTGACGGCAAATCTTAGGATATTTCTTTGTACTGAATCATTGTCCACATCAAAACAATGCCCGAGATAGACTCTAGTCCTACAAAACCAAAATTCAGCGGAAAACTAGTTACAATAAACACCCAAGCAGAGAACACAGCCCACATCACTGCAAGCCAGACAAGAACAATTTTACTTGAAAGCCTCATTCTTCATCATTTGAAATGTTGCTTTCAATGAGTAAAAAAAGACTATGAACCAAAAATATTAACTCAAAATACACATTCGCTGAAAAAGAAAGAAAAAAGGTCTTGCGGAAACCAAAAAAGCAGGTTTCCACGATTGAAGACAAGTTTATGCTAGTTTTTTGGCTATTTCGTACGCCGACTTGTAATCCACGATTCCATTGGGGGATTCTACTGCTCGCTTGAACATTTCTCCCTCAATCTGGATTTTAAGAGGTCCAATAGCCAATGCGCCTATGCCAAATTTGCCTGGGGTGAATTCTTTGCCCTTGTGGGTTGCTTTCAATCCTTCAATGCCCAGAGGAGGAACAGCATTGATGTCTCCAAGAACTTTGACGTTCTTGCCATATTTTTCAAGGATACTCAAAGGCAAAAGCTCAAAACCAGCGGCACCACATGCCAAAACTATGTCAGCATCTTTGATTGCTTCAGCAGTCTCTTCAGGAGTTGCAGCTTGAACACCACAGACCTGTTTTGTTCCAAGTTCTTCATTGATTTTTTCTGCAGCTTCTACTGCGCGGTCTAGTTTTCGGGAAGTAAGGACAACATTTCCGCCTTCGCTGGCGTAAAGTTTTGCGGCAACAACTCCGACAGGTCCTGTGCCGGCGAGTATTGTTGCTGTTTTTCCTTTAAAGTCTCCAAATCCTTTTTCCTCATACAGTTTCATTGTTTTTGCTACTGCAGAGGAGGCAGTGGTGTACGAGCCTCTGGGGTCAATTATTACTGATAATTCGAATGGTGGAAACATGGATTTCTTTACAACTTCAAGAATTCCGAGGGCTTTTTCGACGTCTTGGCCGCCTATGAAAACTTTGGTGTGTTTTGCGCCTTCAGGTCCACGTGGGAACATAGCATCCTGGATCAGTCGTTTGACGTCGCTGATTTCTACATTGCTGTAGTTGATTATTTGGGCGTCCGGGTAAAGGTCTATGGCAACTAGCATATCAAAAGGGCTTGCATATTTGTCTGTGTCTAAAAATATTATAACATTTTTTCGGCTTGACAACGTTTGTAACCTCAAATTTTTGTGTGAGGTATTTTTGTGGAGTGCGATTTATGTGTTTTGCAAGTATCAGAATTAACACCAAAGGCTCATGTGGTCATGGAAATGAACAAATAAATACGTCGATTCAGTTATCGGATTTTAGGTGAAGTTTTGCTCAAACTATACAACACGTTAACCCGAAAGCTGGAAGTCTTCGAACCTCAGGAAAAAGGAAAAGTAAAACTTGTCACCTGTGGACCATCAATTTATCAGTTGCCCCACATCGGCAACTACAGAACATTCGTCTTCGAGGACATCATTCATCGTTACCTCGAATATCTGGGCTACAAAGTAACCCGAGTCATGACCATAACTGACGTTGAAGACAAAGCCTTAGCAGAATCAGAAAAACAGAACATTCCCTTAAAGAAGCTAACAGATACCAATGTAAAGCAGTTTGTAGACGAGCTAAAAAAATTGAAAGTTAAACTTCCAGACTATCTACAGCGCTCATCAGAAACGGTTGAAAAAGCTGTAAACCTTATTGAAATTCTGTTAAAGAAAGGTTACGCCTACTGGTACACTCATGAGGGCAGAAACAATGTCTACTTTGATGCCCTAAAATTTGATGATTTTGGTAAGCTGTTCAGGTTGGATATGAGCAAATGGCCTAAAACAAAGAAAAGATTTCATCAGGACACGTATCCTGGAACTAGATGGAATAGGGGCGACTTCATTTTGTGGCATGGCTACAAGGACGGAGACAAGGTTTACTGGGACACAAAAATAGGCAAAGGCAGACCTTCATGGAATATTCAAGACCCTGCAATGATTCCGCCAGAATTTGATTTAGAAGCAGACATCTGGTGCAGCGGAATAGACAGCACTTATCGGCATCATGACTACATCATAGCCATTGTCGAATCTATAACTGGCAAACCTGCTGTTCATTACTGGCTACACGCTGCGCACCTGTTTTTTGAAGGCGAAAAAATGTCAAAACGCAAAGGAAACATCAAGTACCCCAGAGACCTCATAGAAACCCAATGTGTATGGAATCACATCAGATTCTTTTTCATCTACGGACATTACAGACAGAAACTGGATTTTGCCTTCAACAAATATAACAGAATCTGTAAAATGCTCAGGACATTCAGGGAAATGGTCAAACAGCTTGGAGTTACAATCAACCAAAAAGAGTCTACTGCTCAAGCAAAGATGTTGGTTGAAAAAATAAAGACCGATTTTGAGACTCGCATGAATAATGACCTTCAGGTTAAAGATGCTTTTGATTCCCTGAACATTACTGTTTCAAAGCTCGTAGAACTGAAAGAGCAGAACATGTTAAGTGATAAGGATTCCGAAAAAGCAATAGAAGAGCTTAAAGCAATTGATTATGTCATTCAGACAATCTTCTAGACAGCATCGGAGTTTGTGGATGTGGCAAAAAAGAGGAACCGTATCATCTTTCATGTGGATATGGACCATTTTTTTACAGCCGTAGAAGAACGTGAGCATCCAAAAATCCGAGGCAAACCTGTTGTTGTGGGTGCTGACCCAAAAGAGGGAACAGGAAGAGGCGTTGTAAGCACAAGCAATTATGAAGCACGAAAATTCGGAGTCACCTCAGGCATTCCAATAGCAAGAGCATGGAGACTATGCCCACAAGCAGTTTATCTTCCCGTCAATTATCGCCTTTACCAGAAAGTTTCCGCAAAACTTATGACAATTCTGAAAAAATATCCCGACAAGTTTGAGCAATGGGGACTAGACGAAGCGTTTTTGGATGTAACTTCTCTGGTCAAAGATTTTGAAGAAGCAGAAATTCTTGCCCAAAAAATCAAGAAAGATGTCTACAAAACAGAGCATCTGACATGTTCTATTGGTGTTGGACCAAACAAGCTTGTAGCCAAGATAGCTAGCGATTTTAAGAAACCAGATGGATTAACTGTAGTTAGACCCGAGGTTGCAAAGCAGTTTTTGTCTCCTTTGGGTGTGCGTAAGCTGTTGTGGGTTGGAAAAAAGACCGAAAAGCGGCTCAACCAGATGGGAATCCAAACAATTGGTGATTTGGCAGCTTATGATGCTTCTGTTTTGACAGAAAAATTTGGTACAAGCGGCACCCAGCTATATCTAATGGCTAATGGCGTCGATAATAGCGAATTTCAGGAAAATTGGGAACGAAAATCTTTGAGCCGCGAGATAACTTTTGAGGAAGACACCCTTGACCCTACGTTCATCTTTGAGACCTTGGATGCTTTTTCTGAAGACCTGCATAAAGAACTTGTTGCTTTGCAGTTCACTTTCAAAACATTGACCGTAAAAATGCGTTACGCAAACTTCGAGACTCACACACATGGAAAGACCTTACCGTTTTTCACTGACCGCCTCAAAGACATACAGAAAACAGCAAACGAGCTTCTAGGCAACTATCTGCGTTCTGACCGAAAAATTCGTTTAATAGGAATCAGACTTTCAAATTTGTTTTCGACTGAAAACCAGACCAGGCTGACTGATCAGAAATAGCTTGGCTGTTAAGTTTTATATCGTATGCTGTCTATGTTTATTTTGCCTAAGGGGATATGTTGTTTTGAGTGAGAATTGGGTTAAGGTTTCTGAGAGAATTATTGATCAACTGAAGCATCTTGAGAATACTGAAGGAAAAGACCGTTTGGAGCTGGTGCGGTCTTTGCGTTTCGCTTTGAATGTGTTGCAACGCAGTCTTGTGGGCTGGATGCAGTGGGTGAACAACCCTGATATTATGAGCATCTTTTCTCAAAATGATTTAGAACGTATGACCAAGGAGTTGTCCATGTTTAGTCAGTCTTTTGTGAAATATGACATGGAGATGACTGGCTTAGGAGTCAATAAGGGATTAAAGGCTCCAAAAAAGGTTGCACGCAAAAAGGGTGACGGACGCACAGAGCGGTTTTATGTGTAAAGTTCAGGTTGCTTTTCACCTCAACTCTTAATAGCAAATATTTGGAGTAAACTAGACGTTAATCCTTAAAGAAGGTAAAAAGATGCAAACACCTAACCTGAGTGTTAACCGACTAGCATACGAGCTTGTTAAAAAACTCCTTGATAACGCTGACGAATTCGGAGTAATCGTCAAAAAAATGTCCGCAGGAGTAACACTGGTTGATGCAGGAATAGAAGCACAAGGCGGATTTTCTGCAGGCAAAGTCATAACAGAGATTTGTCTTGGAGGCTTAGGAACAGCAGAAATTAACAGCAGACCATACGACGACCTTGAGCTGCCCACAATCTTTGTTCATACAGATTATCCTGCAATTTCGAGTTTAGGTTCCCAGTTTGCTGGCTGGCAAATAAAAGCAGACAAATACACTGCGATGGGTTCTGGTCCAGCCCGCGCATTATCCTTAAAACCTAAAGAGTTGTACGAAAAAATTGATTATAAGGACGCTTCAGATGTAGCGGTATTGGTACTTGAGACCTCAAGTGCTCCCCCAGAAGATGCAGTGGCTAAGCTTTGTGAAGAATGCATGGTTAATCCAGAGAGCATGTTTTTGGTTCTGGTGCCCACTTCTTCAGTTGCTGGTTCTGTTCAGATATCTGGACGAATCGTAGAAACAGGTTTGCATAAGCTGTCTGAGGTTGGGCTTGATCCTAAACTGGTTACACATGCCTGTGGTTATGCGCCAATAGCTCCTGTACATCCTAAAGTTGCGCAGGCTATGGGACGAACAAACGATGCCATAATCTATGCAGGAACAGCATACTATACAGTCAATGCTGAAGACGACGATTTGAAGAACTTGCTTTTGAAGGCTCCTGCATCTGCTTCTAAAGGATACGGAAAACCATTCATGGAAATATTCAAAGAAGCAGGCTATGACTTCTACAAGATTGACCCTGGACTGTTTGCTCCAGCAGTTTTTGTGATAAACAACACCAAAACTGGAAAAACATTCAGAGCAGGAAAAATCGACGTTGATGTCTTCAAGAAATCAATAAAGCTTCAAGCCTAACATTTCTTTTAGATTTCTTAACTTTTTCTTGGTTTTGTTCTCTTTAGCCTAGTTTTTTTGTTCTGGAACTAGTGCGGGGATTCTGCGGAAGAGTATTACTCCAATTATAAATGAAGCTGTGAGATCGATTATCCCCTGTATTGTGTTCCAGAATGCAACCTCGCCGATATAGGCTCCTAACCCGATAAGACCTAATGAATTCCCAAAGAAGCTTACGTTTACCATATCTGAAAACATACCAACTATCGCATCGGGTGTCATGTTGTAGAAAACGGGTAAAGCAAAATAGAAGTTGACAACAACAGTAACAATTGCGCGTAGAACGAGTGCAATGACAGCTGCTACAACAAAAAGGCGCTTATTTTCTAGAAGCTTTTTCGTTCCTCCTATTTTCCAGGCAAAAATCGCTGGAATTAGGAACATCCAAACGCTTGCTAGTGGTTTCATTATTGCTCCAATTGCTCCTCCTTGAAATGGTCCGACAAATCCTATGAGTGGTGCACTTATTATCAAGCTCAGGAGTGCAGGTTTGAGTCCGAAAATTATCCAACAAATTATCCATGGAATTGCAACCAAGTCTATTCTTAGATACCATGGTGTGATAAAAATTGGTGGCAAAGCTTGTAAGATTACTGTTAGTGGGGCTAGTATTGCTGCTCCTGCGATTTTTACTGTTGGTCGTTCTATGTTCATTTGTTGGTCTTCCTTGTTTTGCTCCATTATTTTTAACTTATTTAAGAGTAACTACCCATCTGTGAGTATAGTTTGGGGTTTTCGAAAAAAAGCTTTAAAGAATTCTTTTCATTCATAGATACACGTGTGGAACAAACGCTATGCCTGAACCTTTTCAGATACCGCTCGATGAGCTCAACGACTGGGTACAGAAAGAAACAGCTTCACTAGTTGAGCCTCTGCGGGCAGAAGCAAGAAAGATAATAGAAGACAACAGAAGCAAACTTGAAGAGCTTTTAGCTGCCTGCGACAAATTACTAGATGACGCAGAAAAGGAATTGTCAAAAGGTAGCCGCAAAACATATCGCCGTGCAAAGTTTCTTTTAAAACTTGCAGGGCAATTTTCAGATTTAATAGAAAAAATCGTTATCCCCGAGGAAATAAACGGAAAAACATTGGATGAGCTGTCTGAACAAATTGGAAAAGCAATAAAAACAATCGGTGAAGACAAAAACAAATGGTTCCGTGCTCTTTCGCCCTATTTTATAATGTCCCGTCGAAGATTTGATGTTTCATTTAAGCGTGCAGAGGACTCGTATAGTAGTTTCACCGAGTTTTTGGATCAGGATTATTCCAAAGCAAAAAATGCGGAAAATATTTTTTCAAAAATAGACGACTTGCGTGAATCTTTAGTTGAATTTAACAAGTATGAGTCAGGCAAAGAAGCAAGAAAAACCAAGAAAGATCTTCTTTCAAAAAAGATAGTTACCACGGAAATGAAGCTACAACAAATCCAAACTAAAGATGAACTAGTTGAGCTAGCGCAAATAAACGACAGAATAGACGAGCTAACAAACACTGTTAAACATGAGCTACGGCACCTTGAAAAGCCACTTTTAAAATTTCAAACACTAGTAAACAACCCTGGTTACAGTCTTGTTCCTGAAGCAAACATCAAGCTTGAAGAATACATGAATGTACCATTCGAGGCTTTAGCGACTGAAAAAGAAGGTTATCCTCTTCTTGTGAGCATTCTCCTAAAGATAGATTCTGCTTTGGATAACAAAAAAATGAAACTCAAATCAAGCCGTTTACGGAAGGCTAAAGACCAGATAGACCGAATTGTAAACAAGTCTGGTTTAATTTCCCTTCACAAAGACTGTGCCGAAATATTCGCTAAAAAAACGGATTTATCAAAATCAGGAGTAATAAGTGAGTCAAAAGATGAGCGGGCAATGCTGCAGGAGCGCCTGAAGGATTTGCAGAGGCGAATGAGCATTATTGAAGCTAGAGATGAACGGTTAAAGAAAGAGCATGAACAACTGCGCAAACGAGTTGATGACCAGAAAAAGTCACTAGAAACGATTGCTTCAGAGCTATCCAACAAAACTGTAACTCTTGTTATAGATTAGCCGTTTCCAAAAGTTTCTGCTTGTTATTTACGTTTCTTGAACAGCTTGTATCTTTGTAGCCTTGGCCAACCTGTTTTTGCAAACTGTATCATGCTTGGATTTTTCCTTAGCCAGTTCATCATGTGAAAAAAGTTTTTTGCCCGTTTTTCTTCTCTTTCCTCGAGTGGCTCATAACCTAGGTTTCTTAGCTCGTCAAGGTATGCTGTTTCTGTAAGGTCCTGTGCTTCCCCTTCTACTTTGACTCGATGCACACGTTTTTCGCCATATTTTTTGTTCAGTTTTTCGACAGCGTCATCAAAAATGTAGCCTCTGCAGATGTGAATCTCTTCGTCTGGTTTTAGTTTCATTTCAGTAAGTAGTCTGGTTACGATTTTTGCTGCTTGCTTCATGTATGCCTTTCGCGAAAACAGTCTGGCTTGAAAATTTTTTACGTTAATTATGTCATATCGAAACTCGCGGGTAGTATCTCGATACGCAGCAATAACAACACCAAAAAGTAGGTCGCCCATTCCCGCGTCGTCAACGATAATCGTCATAGATTATTACCTTTTACTCCATGGTGTAACTTGTGCTGAAATAAAAATAATCCGATAGCCAGCCATTAAATATGATAAATGTGCATTTGATTCCTGATTAAGATGGTTTCTGCAACTGATGTCATAAAAAGATTAGAAGATAAGGCTAGACCAGACCAGCTAGAAGGAATGGCAAGGTTCGGAATTTCAACAAAAAATCGGTTGGGCGTCTCCATCCCCGAGCTCCGAAAGGTAGCAAAGGAGTTAAGAAAAAATCATGAATTAGCACTTGATTTGTGGAGAACCAAAATCTCTGACGCAATGATTCTTGCCTCTATGATTGATGACTCAGAAAAGTTGACAGAACAGCAGATGGAAGATTGGGTTAGAAGCTTCGATTCTTGGGACGTCTGCGACCAAGTTTGCATGAACCTGTTTGACAAGCACGCCCTTGCTTGGAAAAAAATTGTTGAATGGTCTAAAAGAGATGAAGAATTCGTAAAACGTGCAGCTTTCTCACTAATAGCTTGCCTGTCAGTTCACGACAAAGAAGCAGAAGACCAAAGATTTCTAGCATTTCTCCCGATTATCAAGCGAGAATCAGTGGACAATCGAAACTACGTGAAAAAAGCAGTGAATTGGGCACTACGAAACATCGGAAAACGTAACATAAACCTAAACAAGGCAACAATAGAATATTCCATGGAAATTAAGCAAATGGACTCCAAAGCTTCTCGGTGGATTGGATCCAATGCCTTACGTGAACTAGAAAGCGCGGCAGTTCAGAAAAAATTGGCTGCAAAGAAAAACTGACTTTCTATCTACGAAAAAGTGGGTTTGCAGATGATTTATAGGTGAAGTTTACATTAAAAGGCTAAAACAATTCTGGTGAACTCTTTGGCTGAAAACGATGCAGAAACAGAAGAAACAAAACCGCAACGCAGAATAGAAATCAGTTTTCCTTTGGTCACAGTTCGTACACAAATATTCGGAAGCATTTTCGACAAACTTGGCTCTTTTCGTTTCTCACGTTGGATATCAACAATAGCACTTGTTATCGTGCCGATAGTCGCTGCAATAGGGCTATTTCTTCTCAGCAGTAGCCTTTTTACGCTGCTTTGGACCTCTGAAGCCCGCACTATGACACGCGAACTAGGTCTCACATCATATTTACTGTTGCCTGGAATTAACCCATTTTTGCCCATAATCTATGGGTGGCTTGCTATAGTCTGCGCGATAGTTGTTCATGAAGGAGCCCACGGAGTCATAGCCAGAAACCGAGGATTAGACGTCAAATCTAGTGGTCTTCTTTTCTTTCTTATCATTCCCATCGGCGCATTCGTAGATGTTGACGAAGACCAAATCGCAAAAGCAAAACCTGGAAGTTCATTAAGAGTCATGGCTGCTGGCGTTGCAGGAAATGTGATTGTTGCCATAGTGTGCATAATTGCTGTGCTGCTTGTTGTAAATAGTTTAACGCCACTTGTTGATGGCGTGTACGTTTATGATGTTACATCGGGAATGCCCGCTGATTCTGCGGGGCTGCTTCCTGGAGACGTTTTTGTTTCTGTAGATGGTGTGACCATTAACAATTTTGATACATTGAATAGCACGCTCACAAACTTGCAGGCGGGCGACATCATCAACGTAACTGTGGAAAGAGGAAAAGACTGGACAGACAGATTTTCTACAACTATAAATCTGACAGAATCTGATGGAAAAACAGTCATGGGCGTTACTCTAGGAGATTTGATGACAGCAGACCGCCTAGACTTCTATAAGACAGTGAATCTTGATACAGTTTCGTTATATCTTGTTCCACCGTCCCTTGCGCCGGGGCTGGTTCCGTTTTCTGATTCGTTGATTCCCTTCTATTCCAGTCCTTTAGGGTCGGAGTGGCATGTTTATGCAAACTTTTTCTTCTGGATATGGTTCGTAAACGTTAATGTTGCTATATTCAATGCTTTGCCAATTTATCCTCTGGATGGAGGCAGAATGTTCGATATCTCCTTGAAGAGTGTTCTAAGCAAAAGAATGAGCCAAAAAACGATTTCTCGAATAACATATGGAGTAACCATTGCCATAGTTGGTATAGTATTGGCGCTTGTTGTGATTCCCTTTATCTTCTAAAACTATCTGCTAATTAGGCTGAAAAAACATAGTTTTGGTCAGTTACTGTCAGAGGGTGATGCCAGGGATAAATTCTCATGTAAGTGCGCATTTTTTGGCAGAAAAGGCAACAAAAGCGACTGCTGAAGAGTTCATTAACCTGACAAAGCATGTAACAGAATTGTTGGCAAAAGAGAATGGAACTGTTGGAAAGCTGCGTATCACAGGTAAACTTGTTGAAGCACCTCCTTCTGGGGAAGCGATTATCGTTGGCGATTTGCACGGCGACATAGAAAGTCTGATTCACATATTGGAAGAGAGCAGAGTTTTTGAGAAGCTAAGGAAAAGACAGGATGTTTTGTTAATTTTTCTTGGAGACTACGGAGACAGAGGCTTCCACTCTCTTGAAGTCTACTATGTGATACTGTCAATCAAATCGTTATTCCCAGAAAATGTCATTCTGATAAGAGGAAACCATGAAGGACCCAAAGACCTCGTTGCCTCACCTCATGACTTGCCCGAGCATCTAGACCGCAGATTCGGCAACAAAGGCACTCAAGTTTATGAGTCTCTTAGAGCGCTTTTCAGCCAGCTATACACTGGAGTGATCATTAAAGACAGATATCTTTTACTTCATGGCGGCTTTCCTACTAAAGCTACAGGCATCAAAAATATCGCATATGCGCACAGAAATCATCCGCGGACAACAGACCTTGAAGAGATTCTGTGGAATGACCCTTGGATGGGCATAAAGGGTACGATTGCTTCGAACAGGGGTGCTGGTAGGCTGTTCGGGGAGGATGTTACAGACCGGATGCTGAAACTGTTTAATGTTAAGGCGTTGATTCGGGGGCATCAATCAGCTCCCGAGGGTTACTTGCTCTTTCATGGCGGAAGGGTGTTGACCATTTTTTCGCGTAAAGGTGCTCCATATAATAACGGGCATGGAGCGTACCTGCAACTGGATTTTTCACGGAGATTGGATGCTCTAAACCAGTTGCTTCAGTCGATTCACAGATTTTAGGCTCAAGCTTTGATAAGCAGGTCATGGTCTGGAGTTTAGACCGCTATTTTTTGTTTCTGGAGTTGTGGCTAGTTTTTTGATGATTTCTATTAGTTTTTCGGATTTGATTGGTTTTGGGATGTAGCAGTCGGCTCCCTGTTCAAGTGCTCTTTTTTCGTCTTCTTCAGAGGGATAGCCTGTTAGAATAATTTTTTTCATGTTTGTTGTGTTTTTTCGTATTTTTCCCAGTAGATCTATGCCGTTTGTGTCTTGTAGTCTGACATCAATAATCGCCAAATCAAAGGATTGCAATTTGAGCTGTTTTATCATATCTTTTTCATTTTTTACAGAAGTAGCACAGTAACCTGCTTTCTGGAGTATTTTAGCTAGAACCTCGCGAATGAACTTATTGTCGTCTACAATCAGTATCTTGTTGACGTTCTTTGTGATGTCGTTTGGCATTTTACTGTTGTTATATTGCATTAATTCTTTAACGGTATGCGATTGACAGGTCTCTACAACTCAAGAAATAATAGATTGTGCTGTTGTTTATTTTGCCAAAAGTAGCTACTGTGTAGTTTGTTTCATTTTTTCGTTGATTAGATTGACCAATTCTTCAGATTTGACGGGCTTAACAAGGTATGCGGTGGCTCCTTGGTTCATAACTTTTGTTGCATCTTCCAATGATGGAAATCCAGTAATTACAATTTTCATCATTTCAGGATTTATGTTGTGTATTCTCGCCAGAAGGTCAGGTCCTTCAGTGTCAGGAAGTTTCACATCAATAAGCGCTAAATCATACTTTTGAGTGTCTATTTTTTCTAGGGCTTCCTGTCCTGTTTCCGCTGTGTCAACAGCGTATCCGTGTTTTTGTAGAATCCGTGAGAATATGCAAAGTATGTATTT
>CAVYYP010000007.1:0-25721 GCA_963772765.1 Candidatus Bathyarchaeota archaeon
AATAACTTTAGTTTCGGTATAAATATCAGGGGGCTTCAACGCCCAACCTTTCTTTTATTTCGATTTCTTTAATGATTTCTCGCCATTCTAAGTAATCTTTGATTTGTTTGTCCTGTTTTTGATGTCGATAAACGATTCTTGGAGATTCTTTTGTTTTCTTTGTAGAAATTCTAAGTGTTGAATTTTCTTTGATACACTGCATAAGCAACCATTTTCTTAATCCTTCATTATTTGACTGTAAACCAACCCAGGCTACAACATGCAAATTAAATATCCAAGAAACTCTTCGATCAAAAACTACATGATAATGTTTTTTACTTGATTTTAGAATCAGAAATCCTTCAAGCTTAAACCAATATAGCCTTGAAGCTATTTGGGCTACGTTTTGGGTGGGGGGCTTAAAATTTTGCTAAAAAGCTGATAAAAAGATTGGTTTTACCTTTGTAGCTTTAAGTCCATGGCTTTGTTTCTTCAAGTTCAAATTGGACTTTCTCTCCTTCTTGGAGATATGCTGCAGCTACTAAATCACTACGATGCACAAAAACTCTGTTATTTCTGTTTTTAGTTTCAATAAATCCGTAACCTCTGTCAGCTATCCACTCTTTGACTGTTCCTTTTTTCATTCATTTCACCTCTTTCTAATTTCAATTTACTTTGCTTAGTATTCGTTTCTTAATACGACTAAAACTCTTGATTAAAGGCAGAGTTGCTCGAATTTATGTTAGACTCATATGAGACAAAGGATTCCACCTTAATCCCATATTGTCACTTTTTCAGATTACATATTTTATGCTGGTTTTAGTTTTGCTCCGCAAACAGAGCATTTGCCTTCAGCTGTAATCATAGGTTGTTTGTCTACTTCTTTACCGCAAATTCCACACTTCAAATTTTTCACCTCTAGAATAGAACGATAGCGAGCGGGGTCTAAGCCTTTGAACTTTTGTTTGGCCCGTAACAGCAACGTTTTTACCGTTTACCAATCTTTCGCCTTTTTGATTGGTTCACTCGTTGTCAGAACGCAAAAAGGTTCTAAGCGTGCTCCCCCGCTGACAATACTAATATTCTCAGCACATCTTATAAACCCTATCTTGCGACATCAGTTGATACTCCAATGCGCCCGCATCTTTTTTCAATAAAAAGTGGGATGCGCGGGAGATGTATCCAATTGTCTGGGGTTCAAATCCCCGCGACCCCACCAAAACGCTTATTTTTCAAAATGAGCATGATTTGAACTTATTTTTCTGAATGAACTCTAATTTTGCCGTTTTTACTGTTTATTTCGGGATGATGCATGCATGCTGATGTTACAAATTTTTTGTTGTCTTTTTTACAGAGTTCTCTAATGAGATTGCGTCCCATTAAACAGACTGTCGTTATTCCATTTATTCCAGCAGCCCATTGTCCAACCATATGAAAACCTTCAAGTCCAGGAAGTGTCCTGCTAACTCCATCCCTAGTAACTTCTTTAGCAATATCTTCTGGGGGTGGATAAGGAACACAGTAACCACGGTAGGCATTTGTCCAGTGCTTCACAGAAATAGGTGTAACAACATCAACTGTTTCAATCTGACTCCTAAATCCTGCAAATCGTTTCTCTAGCCTTTCAGCAATTCTATCTACAAGTCTATTCTTCTCTTGTGTGTATCCTTGATTATTTGCCGAAAATCTTTTCCAGTAATCATAACTGGAATCTACAACAACTTTGATTGTTGTCTTGTTTGCTGGAACAAGGGTTGGATCAAAATTAAAAATTTCAACATTAAGTCTATCATACTCTCTATCTTCTATTATGATTGGATTGTCTTGGAAAAGTACTAAAGAATGAGGTTCTTTGCTAAGATTTCGATTTACCCCATAATAGATTTCAAGTCCGAAAGGTAGAGTTTTTGGATATGACTTGTAATATGTTTGTATAGTTGTGTTGATGTATTTTCCTTCTAATAATTCAAATATTGTCGAATAACCATCAGCAGCAGAAATTATGATGTCTGCAAAATGCGGAGATCCATCTTCTAATTCTATCCCGACTGCCTTGTTTTTTTCCACAAGGATTTTGGTAACCTTTGAATTGTAATCGATTTTTCCACCTAATTCCAAGTAACGTTTTTCGATGTTTGATGATATTGCAGAAGAGCCACCGATTGGCCATCCTCCATCACCTTTGTTCATTGTTGCAAGGAAAATCATTGGTATTAAAACAGGTACATTAGGAATATCATATTGAATTGTTGCAAACGTTTTTGTAAGGAATTCATCACTAAAAGCATTAGAATAGTCCTCGAGTGTTATCTTGCTGTATTTCATTATTATGTTTAATATTGGTAGCATTTTGATTTTTGTTGCTAATCCGCTTGACATTGCGGCAAAGAGGTCGTAGCCACTAAGCCGTTTGCATGCTTTTATGAATTTTCTGATTTGTTTTACGTCGTTTGGTGAAATAGTTTCCAAGTGCTTTTGGAGTTCATCTAAGTTTGTGTAGATGGTCAACACTTTGCCAGCTTCGTCTTCAATTTGGACGAATTCATTGAAACTATAAGTATTGAGGTTGTCCAAAGCTCCTAGTTCTTTCCATAATCTATTATTTACGGAGTTAGGTATTATACCAAATAGATTGTGGATTGCATAATCAAATGTGTAACCTTTCCTTTTCCAAGAAACACAAACCCCGCCAGGTTTAGCTTGCATCTCAAAAATTCTAGTATTATATTTATTCATTTGCCCGAAACAACCAGTGGATAAACCGGCAAGCCCAGAACCTATAATGACTAGAGATTTTTCCTTCAATTCTAATTGCTCCTGCTTAAAGGATGATAAATTCTAAAAGAGTTATTTTTTGTTCACTGTTGAGTTACCTGAGGTTTGAACATTGCCCATTGTGGGTTCACCAATATAATAAAGTGCTGAAGCTCCACTCACCAGAGCATCCAATCTTCCAGTTAGATTGATTGTCGCTTGACTTGCTCCAGAGATATCCATATTGGTGTTATCAACTGCAAAATTGGTGAGGTCTAGTCGGCTTGCTCCTTCAACAATGGAAATAAGATCGCTTCCACTGCCTTCTGCGACAAGTGTGGATGCTCCAGACAGTTCAATTTCGATGTTTCCTACATTGATATTCTGCATGTCAAGCCGACTTGCTCCTGATACTTTAAAGACAATAGGGTCTGAATTGTCAAAGCCTTCTGCAGTTACTTTTGATGCACTCGATATGATCAATTCAGTTAGTTTTGGCATTGAAATTTCTGCTCTATATACAGAAGTTAAAGGAACATTGGGTTCTGCTCGAATTATTAGAGTGTTCCCTTCTTGTGTCACATCGATATTGTTGAATATATTTTCACTTGCTGTAATATTTACGCTGTACGAATTTGATTGTATGATATCGACTTTAAATGCTGAACCTACATTTATGATCGTAAAATTGCTATATTCTTTCTCTTCTGTAACTAAATTTCCTGGAATGATCCAGAAGTTAATTACTACTACCCCTATCACCGATACAACGACAATTGTTGAAATAATAGCCACTATTGAAATTGTGCTAAGTGCGCTCGTATTATTTAGATATTTCAAGCTAACAACTCCTCAATTTTAAATTATATAATGTATTGAAACTCCTGCCCACAGAATAGTTTCAAGTATTCTACCTTTTTTGGAAGATGAAATTTGAAAAAACTCTCCATGAAATATTTTAACTTGAAATAGTTGCTTAAATGCTTTTAGACCAAAAAAAGAACCTAAAAATGGCTTTTATTTCCAAAATAGTTCTAGTTTACGCTCTGATTTATGTTTTTAAATTCAAAGTTGTAATTTTAAATAAACCGAGTGCGAAAAGTAGAATTATTCAGTGCGCGCAGAAGGGCGTGCGTTTGCAAGGATAAAGAAGGAATTTTATTCCAATAAAGTTTCGAAAATAAGTTGCGCGCGCATGTTTAAGTTAGTTTAAAAAATTAACCTTCATGTATTGATGGGAGTGAGGGCAAGAAAATGAAATCAAAAAAGAGGGGAGTGCGGGATGGGTGATATCTCCACTGGTTCCCAGGTTCAAATCCCCGCGACCCCACCAAAACGATTTATCAACCGATTTTTTACAGCACTTACGAAGAGTCTAATCAACCGAAGACTTTACAGAACCCTCAAGAGAACTCGCTATAAGCTTCGAAGCATGTATGAGATGAAATGCAATCTAATCAGCAGAGGAGCCAAATCAAGGTGGGTAGCCTCGTAAAAATTGTCTTGAAACAGCATCAAAAGAGTGGAAAATTAACCGAAGGCATAGTCAAGAATATACTCACTAATAGTCCAACACACCCTCACGGAATCAAGGTACGCCTTACCGATGGAAAAATTGGTAGAGTAAGCTCAATAATAAAGTAAAATCTACAAAAAAGGAGGAGTTTGCGGGACGGGTGATATCTCCATTCCTCTGTTCAAATCCCCGCGACCTTACCATGTGAGAACTGGACATTTTCTTTGACTGTTATCTTGCACAGTAGGGGTCTTCGCCTTTCTCGTTGTGATGCTTGACGCATTCTTCGCATTTTCCGTGACGTGGGCACTCTTTTTCAGGACAAGGACAATTGGGAGCAATGTAAGTTGACGACATAGTATACGCATGATTTTAGTTTCATAAAATCCTTTTCGTAAATAGACTGAAGTTTCATCGCGCGCAAAAAAAGGAAGTTTGATATGGATAGTTGTCGGTTATGTCAACATTTGTTCCATGTGCAAATCCCCGTGACCCACCATTAATTACCTAAGGCTTTGTTTTCTTGAATACTTGAGCTTACCAAAGTCTTTTGACTTCTTTGTGTGGATAATTAGGTATGGATCAAAGGTGTGGGTTTGTGTGACGGCTTATGAGGATGTGGATAGTTGACCCCAGAATTATGTGCAGGCAGCACCTTTTGGGTGAGCATGTGGAGATTCATATGGTTATTGGACCATTGAATAGAGGAAAAACAGTGGACTGGCAATATTCCTCAAAATAGTAAGCAGTATGAACAGGTATGTTTTGTTTTTTCAAACTATTGAGTAATGAAAATTCTTTTCGTTCTTTTGTCTAAAAATTCTCTTCTGTATGCCTTCATCATGAACTCTTTTGAGTTCTTACAACCTTTCGAAGAAAATTCTCCTGAAAATGTGTATAGATTAAACTGGAGTATCCCTTACTTTCATGCACTTGTATGTCTTTTACAATAACATCCGTTGTGGTCTTTGGCAAAAAATTGGTTAAATATTGTACAAGTTTGGCATTCAATGAAGCTGGAACTTTTGGAGTCATATGTTTTCTTCTAATGATGTTTATAATTTATTGATTATGCATTTGAGCTATAGATTCGCGACCTCCCTATTGTGAACCTATTGAATGTTTTGCCTATTTTTTTTGGACCCAGAATTTGATGTGTAGTTTCTTTTTTCCGAATGATTCTGGGCTTATCATGTATACCCAGCCGCAGTTTAGGCATGTTAGCATGATTTGTTGTGGAGAGTTTTGTTCTGCTTTGAAATTGTTTTGGTCGCAAATTTCGCATCTGATTTCGTTTCTTAAGTGGTCTCTGAGGAAGTTGTTTCGTTCTGAATCGTCGTCAAAGTTAATTGTGTGTTCGGGCATTGTCTTTCCTTCATACGTTTTACAATTACTGCGATTATTTTCATCTAATTGTAGATTTAATGGTTATTTATATAACTATCTATTTAAAAACTGAACAAAAGCCCTATTTTGCAAATAAATATTGAACACATGTTTCTAGAGACTACAAACCACGACACAAGAAAAATCCTGCCGATATCGCCCTTCTTTTAGATGCATCGGACGCTTTAGCTGTATTGAGTTTAGATTCATAAATATATTAAATGTAAACAAATCACGTCAAAACCATGTCACAACATACAATCCTCACAAAACACAATGAAGCAGAAGTAGAAACGGTATGCACATCCTGCAAACATTTCATGGAATCCGAAGGACTCTTCTTTTGCAGCTTCTATGATGCCTATCTCTCAGTCGAAACGCTTTGCATTCCTTGCGAATTCCAAGAAAAAAATGACATACCCGTTTTGTCATATCCTGAAAAATAGCGCTTCAAACATACTGACAGATCGTTTTTCATGGTTACGAAAGAATTAGTCCTTAGAGTTTTAGTTGTTCTTTTATTGCTTTAATGCTGTTTAATGCAGCAAATGTTGATGATTCCAGGCTTGAAGCGGCAGATTCTATGGCATTAACGTATAGTAGTCCTTTATCCAGAAATGTGTTTGGAATACTCTCTATTGGCTTAAAAATTGGATACGCTGAAAACGTTGAATAGTCGAAAACTGTTTGTCCATCCCCTTTGAAAAGATCATCTACTATTTCATCTCCTATATGCTCTGTTGACGTCATCGCCACCCACGACTCATTATCTGTCGATTCCGAAATAGAAAATCTGGTTATCGGATCAGCTTCCTTAGACGTAAGTATGATTGACGGTAATCCACTACTGGACTCCAAATTAAAATATTTCAAATCCACAGTTCCCTTCATTAGCCGAATGTAAATCCTCTGATACTCCCTTTTCTGCATCTTTTCCTGATTTTCAATTCCTTCAAAGCTTATATCAGCAACCTCAAGCGGCGCCGCAACAACAACAGCATCAAAAACTGAACTTTCCTCACCCATAGACAACCTAAACGTTCCATCAGACCGTCTCTCAACGCTGTCCACCTTGGTTCCTAGCTCCACGCTAGCCCCAGACGCTTCAACCAGTCTTCTTGGCAACACATCATTACCCTCCTTGAGACTATAGATAGCCTCTCCAGAAATACCCAACAATGAAGAGACCCCAGCAAAGCCACCCAGCTCCGCATTTTGCGAATAAATTATCCTCGTGATCGGCGTAATCAGTTCATCGATAAACTTTCTGTCAACACCGTTCTCGACCAAAATTTGATCAAACGAATGCTTGTACCATTTGTCAAGACCAACCTTTTCAAAAAGTGCACTAAATTCGGTTGGTTCTTTGTTTTCATAAAGTTGCTTTACTTTTCCTTCTGCTTCTCTTATTTTCAGAAGTAGCCTTGGACCGCTCAGCTTGTATTTGCCAAACAGCTTCAGCATAGTGTAGAACATTGGAAGATTTGACCTGAAGACAATCTCGGTTCCGTTCCAAACTGCGATGTCATTAGTTTCTTCCATCTTCTTTGCTTCAAGACCCATCTCCTTTACAAGACCATAAACAGTCCTGTTATTGGAATTGAAGAACTCTGCCCCGAGTTCAATTTTCGTCCCTTTGCTATTGAATGTATAGACTCGTCCGCCAACCCTTTTTCCCTTTTCATAAACAGTTACCTCTAAACCGGGAAGATACTTGTGAGCAAAATATGCCGCAGAGCAGCCGCCAATTCCTGCGCCTATAATCGCCAGATTAACCATGTTACATCAAACAGAAATAGATCATCGTGCAAATTAAATGTAAACATCATCTTTTAAACAAAAGAATCTAACACACTATGGTTGTATTATCTGTAATAGTTCAATTGGTGTTGGTGTTTGGTTAAGTTTTTCCCATTTCTCGGGGATGTTTTCCTGCTCGCCAGTGAGACTCTATTTCTTCAAGCGTACGTCCTTTTGTTTCTGGCACAAGGAAGTAAGCGAATATCCATGCTAGAATGCCTACTGCGGCATAGAACCAGAATGTTCCAGACTTGCCCAAAAACTGTATCAGGGTAAGAAATGTTAATGCCACAATCAGGTTTGATCCCCAGTTTGCTTCGCTTGCTATACTCATTGCCAATCCACGAACTTTTAGAGGGTATATTTCTGATACCAAAAGCCAGAAGACTGGACCCAAGCCTATTGCGAATGAAGCCACGTAAACCATTAATCCAACTGTTGCAAGGTCTCCCAGAGACCCGATAAGATTTGTAAAGTAGAATGAGATGCCAAGCAAAATTAAACTCGAAACCATGCCTGCTAAGCCAACCAGCAACAGTGGTCGCCGTCCAATTCTATCCAGCAACATTATAGCCACTATTGTGAAAATAACGTTAACAATGCCAACTAATAGCGTAGCAAATATCGCCGAAGATGATGAGACTACTCCTGCGAACTGGAAGATTTTTGGTGCATAATAGATTACAGTGTTTATACCTGTTATCTGCTGAAAAACAGCCAATCCAATACCTATTATCAAAGCGGGTTTGACCAACGGGTTAAGCAGCTCTGCTCTTCCAGCTTTTTGTTTTTTCAAGCCCTGTTGAATTTCATCCATTTCTTTTTCTACGTCAACATTGTTTCCTCTTATGCGCTTCAAAACCTTGAGAGCCTTATCTGGTTCGTTATGATTCATTAGCCATCTGGGTGTGTCAGGCAGGGGAAGCATGCCCAAACCCAAAATTACGGCAGGGACTGCTGCGAAACCCAGCATATATCTCCAACCCGAACTTGGAGCTAGTGCATAATCGACAAGATAAGACACAACAATACCTATAGTTATGGCAAGTTGGTTCAGCGAAACCAATGATCCGCGCATCTTAGCAGGTGCTATTTCAGATATGTATAATGGTGTGACTTCAGAAGCTATGCCGATGGCTACGCCAACTACTATTCTACCCAATATCAACAAAACAATGTTGGGAGTTACTGATGTGCCGATTGCGCCTAATGCGAATATCAAGGCTGCTACAAATATCATTTTGCGTCGTCCCACATGATCCGCCAGGTCACCGCCTATTGCTGCACCTATAACTGCGCCTATGAGTACTGCACTGACTACGATTCCGATGTACAGGCTTGATAGAGCAAATTCTTGTTCGATAAATAGGATAGCACCTGAAATGACGCCTGTGTCATAGCCAAAAAGTAGTCCTCCGAGGGCAGAAAATATGGCTGCTACGTAGACGAAGCGACCGCCTTTTTGTTCTGTGCTAGGTGCATTGCTCAAAATTCTTTTGTCTCCTCAAGTTTTCTTTTTTGATTCTTCCAAATCCAAGACTGTTAACACAAAGAATGCGTGAGACCAAGCTAACGGGATAGCTGACATTGGCTTTCCTGTTTGTTTGTCTATTTGTTCGGCAAGCAGCCCCAATTCTGTGGAGTGATCAATTACCCAGCGGAGAAGCTGTTCTGTCTTTTCGAGTTTCCCCAGCTTATTGTAATACAATGCTAGCCAGAGGGTTGTTAAAATCCATGGGTTACCTTCATAGTACACATCTAAGGGGTATCTGCCCAACCCGCCAACCTTGAAGTTAAATGCTGACTCTATGTCAACTGCTGTTTTTATTATTCGTTCATCATCGGCTGGCAAAACTTCAAAGGGATATGCTAAACTTAAAAGACTGCTGTCAATGTTTTCGTTTCGGGGCGCTACCGTTTTGATGAACCTGTTTACTTTAGCATCCCAAGCCGAGTTAAGCAGCAACTCTCTTAATCTGACAGCCGATTCATCCCATTTCTTGCTAAAACCATTCTGGTTAATTACTCTAGCAAGAGAAGCTGCACCCTTTATGCCCCCGTAGATTGCCGAGTTGGAGTATGTATGACTCCCGAATCTTTCTTCCCACAAACCTACCGTTTCAACCAGCCCATCAGCCTTAGCAACTTGTTCGCATAGAAAATCCGCAGCCTTTTGGATGCTACTCCAGTTTGACTGCACAAAATTGCGGTCATTTGTTATCTCAAAATGTTTGCCCATGCCCCACAAGACCGTGGCGATCTCGTCAATCTGGGAACTCCAGCATGGACCTTTCATGCGTTGCTCTATGTAATAGCGTTGGTACAGTCCGCCTTCCAGTTCTTGAGCTTTGGTGCACCATTCATAGAAGCGCTCTGCTTCATTGTGATAGCCGCATCGGTCAAATGCATATGCTACGTATGTGGCGTCTCTGGGCCAGCAGAAGCGGTATTCAGGTTCCATACATGGTGCAGCGATGATGCCTCCCTTTGTTTTGGATGTTAATAGTTTGAGCGTTAGAAGTGACCTTCTTAGCATCTTCATTATCTGCTCATCTTCGATGGATGTGTTGAAAACTTTTATCCATTTTTTCCAGAAATTCTCTGCTTTGCCAAATTGGGCATCCAAAGGCTCTTTTCTGCATTTTTTAAGTGCGTCCAAAACTTCTTTTTCTTTGGTTCCCATAGCCATTATTACAGTTAATGTTCTTTGCTCGCTTGTTTTTATGTTGCCTATGTCCCAGCTTAGACATGAGTTCACATCCCTTGAGCCGTCATACAGTGTAAGTGAGCCGCCTGAAAGTTTTGAGTCATAAACGTCCTTGAAGGAGTCTGAGTTTTCGCCGTGAACTCCACACTGGTGACCCGATGAGGGCAAAGTGCCTCCATATATGAAGTAGAAGTTGCGTTTGTAATGGATTATGGCGTCTTGGTTTGCCATGTAGTATGCTGAGTCATCGATTGGAGATTCGGAGAGTGTTATGTCATTATAATAGAACATTTTCAGAAAGACATCATCAGCATCCGTGTTTTTGATGACAAATTGTCTTAATAAAGCATCAGCGTCAGGTAAAACCGCGTCCGTGAGAGTTATGTCTAGATGCGGATTTTGATGCCTAAAAAATGTTTGAACAATGTTGGTTTCGGGAAGATATACCTGTTTTTTATCCCACTCC
Source organism: Candidatus Bathyarchaeota archaeon (assembly GCA_963772765.1). Taxonomy (GTDB): domain Archaea; phylum Thermoproteota; class Bathyarchaeia; order Bathyarchaeales; family Bathyarchaeaceae; genus Bathyarchaeum. Next base: position 10,609 of record CAVYYP010000007.1, read on the forward strand.
GAGTCTGTGAGCCAACCAAAACGCGCATTTGCTTTCCAAGAGTAAAATAGTCCCGGCAGCGAACCCCGAATATGTTGTGGATAATCTATATTCGGCCAGAACCAGTACCGAAGTTCACTATTTTTGCCGATTACGGCAAGCATCCGATTGTTACCTAGCACTGCTTGTTCAGGAACTTCCATTTTAACGTCTCCCCCACTTCTATATTTTGTTCAAGGCTATCGCAGACTCTTCTTGTTAATTAAAAATGGTCACTTGAAACATTAAATATAATAAAAACTCCTCTCTATTAAGCATATGTGACTTTTTTCACAGAATTTGTCGAAATTCTGCAACTGCAAAAGATTTTTTAACCCAATCCATGTTATCTCTCAACCGAGATGAAATCATGAAAATACTGAATGAATTTGTCCCAACACGAAAATTTGAGAAACTAGCTGAAGAACTTAAAGACTTAGTTGATGGATGGAACGTAACAGACAGCGCTGCCGGATTTCCTGCACCAAGCGGTGTAGTTGTAAGCTGCATACTCAAACACAAATATCCAGACAAATATGTTGTACCCATTTTCATACTCCACTACAAAGGTTCAGTTGAAGTGGGCGGATTAGCCCTAGCATCTGACGTCATTGGACTCGATGGCTTAATCATCACAATGGGCGACAAACCACATTTCGGTGAACCCATTAAAGAACTAAAATCCTCTGAAGGCGCCCGAGAATTCCTGAGAACAAACATAAAACTCAAAAACCTAAAACTAGGATGCCTACTAACATCTAGACGCTCTGTAGAAGACAACATTGAACGTGTAAAAGGCGACTGGGACTTTGTCTACTTCATGAGACTCGAAGACAAAACATTCCCAATGCTTGAAGCAGTTGCTGCTGAATGCAAGAAACTAAACAAACCAATATTCGCATACTTCCTCGTTGCCACAGACAAAAACAAGAAAACAATGGAAATGATCGGCTGGCCAGCAACAACAACTATGGACAAAGTTGAAGAAACCGCGGCAAAACTCGACGGTGTCGTAGACGGCATAATCGCCACATGCGCAGGAGACGCTGAAGGCGACAAAATTATGCTACAAAAACTCCAGAAGTTCCGAGACTAAGTACAACATAAACTAGCGACACAATTTAGCTGTTGCAAAAATGGCGCCCAACATGGCTTAAACGGTTATGTTTTTGGCGCCACAGAAACTCTTTTTCCATTTTTTGTTCTATTTGGGTTAGAACGGTACAATGTACCGTTTGTCTCCGTCCTTTTGTCCTTTGACCAACTCAAGATGCCTTAAAACTGCCATCTGATTTTGTAGCTTTACCTCTGATATGTTAAATTGGCTGCAAAGTTCTTGAGCGGTGACTTTTTTCTTCGACATTACGTAATTGTATATTGATTTTTGAAGTTCATCTAGTTGTTCTTCTGCTTTCTGTGCATCTGGTTTTTTCATTTTTTTGGCAGATAAAACAGGCCATGGGTTACAAACTATAACTGGATGGGTTTCTTCCATGTGACAATCTTCGCATAGATTTTTTCCGTTAAATATGTAAATTTCTTCTTCTGTGAGTTCACAACCACAAATCTGGCATTTTGATGTTTTGCTCAATTGTTTTCCTTCCTTGTTAACTCAATGTCATAAGCGATTACTTGTTTTTAACGTAAGACTGCAAATTCTTTCTTTTTTATTTTTGGAATTTTGCTGTGCATCAACTAGGTCATGTTCACTTTTACGTGCCTTTATTAGTGTCCAAGCACACTCTATCATGAAGAGTTTTCTCTTATTAAACGGGTTCGTCCTATCAAAATAACTGGAACCTTTTCTAATACACTACGACGAGGTGAATGTATGTCTCAAAAACGAATGTATGAAGTCAAATGCACCGACTGCGGCAAAACTACTACCGTACCCTTTGAACCCACAAAAGGCAAACCAGTTTACTGCAGACCATGCCTTTCTAAACACAGAACTAAACCACGAGAAAAGTCTAGAGAGTCTAGAGAACCCATAACATTTAACATGAAAAATGCTTGGGCAGGACGAGCAAATAATCGGGAAAGAAAACGCGAAAAAAAGAGCGTTTTCAGCAGAACTTAGTTTTGTACACGTTTTTTCGAGCGTGTCCTGCTTTGACTCAAAATCTTTCTGGTGTCTTCAATTTTTAGCTCTAACTTAAGTTCTGGGAATGGTCGTACGCCAGTAATTAAAATTGTTAACGAAATATTGTTGACCAATAGTGGTATTATTTTTTAGATATAATACCTGTGGTCACTGGTCTTTTTTATGCTACCAAGAAAAGAGCCCGCAAAATAATCTAACCAATATTGTTCCTGTTCATCTAAATTTGCTTCTTCAAAGGTAACGGCGTTTTCCTCAGAAGTAGCTCCTGCTTTCTCAAATTTACGCATAAGTCGGCTCTTTATCTTAAACTGAAATCCAGACATAGACAACTCTTAACATACCTCCCTCTTTTGCCATATTCTAACAGAATCTCAAAAATAACGACAAAACGTTACACATCTTTGTCGAACATCTAAGGAATTCTACGGACTATAGACATGCACGGCTGCATATAAATACTACAAAAAGGAATACAACATTAATTACAACTTTTTGTACACAACACTTCTTGCATTGACTTTTAGTTGTTTCTAAACCAAGTAGAGTGCGCGCGCGCAATCTTGATTCCAGTCACTCCTTGACTTTCATGAATAATGGAGAATTAACTGCAGAAAACTGGCTTGGGAAAACAACATCTAGCACCGCAAGAATAGTACTATATGTTGGCAACATTGGCAGCATCACATTCAACCAACCGTTTATCGAAAACGTTAGCAGCAACGTTCTGACAGCTATCGGTCCAGACGGACAAGAATTCGTGGAATCTTCAGGCGGAACAATAGTTGTGACAAATAATGGCTCACTTACTCCGCAAGGCAGCTCACATGACATCTTGGAGTACCTGCTATATGGTTTGGTTATTGTTGTAGCGGTGGTCGTGTCAATTTATATAATCATGAAGAATCGCAAAAAATCCTCAAACAAAAATTCCTGATGTTTGTTGATTACTAAATAGTAAGAGTGAAAAGGGAGCATGCGTCCACGTATCTAAAATGGCGGGAAATTAACATGAGCGATACAAACATGGTAACAATACAATTGAATGGAGAAAAACAAGATTTTATCCTAAACAAAAAAGACTTCAAAACAGGAAGCAGAGGATACCACGCACAAGGAAAAATGCAAATCGGCGACAAACGATACCAATGCAACATCCTATGCGTGGAGATCGGCTCAAAACCCAAAGACAAGTAACCATCAATTGTGCTGTGACAGCCAAATCTGTTAGCAGCTAAATCTTTTCTTTATTTATTAGAATCTCATTCGTCAAACAAAAAGAATGATTATATATAAAAGAAAAATGGAGAATGTGGATTTTCTTGGGCTAATCCACAAGTGTCATTGGCTGTCCGCAACAAACTAATGTTCCTGCGCCAGATTCCACTACTTTAACTTTGTTTCCACATATCTCACAAAGGTATACTTGTCCTTCTTCAGTCAAAATCTACCCTCCTAATACATTGCTAGTAGTTTTCGCACCAAACCTCAAAGTAGGCTCTATCATGATCACACACTGGACATTTCTCGGGTGCTTCACTTCCTTCGTAGATATGGCCACAGTTTCTGCACTTCCACATGATAACTTTGTCCTTTTTGAACACTTTACCCTGTTTAACGTTTGCCAGCAGCTTGCGGTAGCGTCTTTCATGTTTTTCTTCTACCTTTGCAACCATACGAAACGTGTTCGCTATCTCTGGAAAACCCTCTTTCTCTGCTACATCAGCAAAATTTGGATACAATGTTCCCCACTCAAGTTTTTCTCCTTCAGCTGCTTCCTTTAGATTCTCTGCCGTGTCTGAGATAATTCCTGCAGGATAAGCAGCCGTTATTTCCACCATGCCGCCCTTGAGATGTTTGAAAAAGAGTTCAGCGTGTTCCTTTTCATTGCCTGCTGTTTCAGTAAATATTGCCGAAATCTGTTCATACCCCTCCTTCTTCGCTACACTAGCAAAGAATGTATACCGGTTTCTTGCTTGAGATTCACCAGCAAATGATTTAAGCAAATTTTGTTCTGTTTTGCTTCCTTTCAATTCCATCATAAAAACCTCTAACAAAAAACTCTTGCTTCTGCAATCCTCTTAAGTTTATCGAAAATTATGGATGCCATCTAGTTTTATCAAAATACGATTGGACTTTCTGTCCCAAGAAAAAATGATTACTGCTTGGCTGTCTCTTTCATGTCACAAGGAAGATAAAGAGTTTGTTCCGCAAGAAATGCTCCCAGTAAGTTGCAGTAGAAGCGTCCCTCTACCTTGTCGAGGTGCTTACACGTTTTGCATACACTTTCTGTTCCTGAAAATTTTCCAAGCACAGTTTGATTGGTCATTATTGTTTTCCTCTCTTTTCTTCCAGACTTCTTTATGGTTTCACAGAAATCTGTTAACACTTAACCTCTGCAATGACAGATTAAGGAATGCATCTTGAATAAAAACGCATTGTTTAAGTTTGCTCTTTTTCTTTGTTTTCTTGTTTTTGAGCAAATTATTTTGATGTTTTGTCCCTTTTTTGAAGTGTGCTTTATTGAATAAACTGTTCCTGAGCTAACTAAACTGTATCTGGTATGACTTATGCCAACTTTTATTGCTGTTTCTTCGTGTTTTTTTCCCGTCTTGCTACTACATAATTTAAAAATTCAATAAAATTCCCAAATTAATGCTGTTTCAAGTTTAGTCAAGAGTGTCAATGATTGCCATTGCATGTGTGTCGGTATCTATGCTTGTTTAAAACCGTATTAGGCATTATTGCCAAAAAGGAACCGTTTTTGACAGCTAACGATATATCTGCATGTTAACAACAGTTATTTCCGTCTTTTATACTAAATTTCGGCTTGGTGTTAGAATTTGATCTCATGGAAGTACTCTTTCGAAAAAATATGCAAGGATTTGGAATTAGCTAAGAAAAAGAAGCAAGCCCTTGACAATCTTTTCAATTCGGGCAAAATTTCAACGTCCACGTATGACTCTCTTGATAATGAATTAGGTGCAATCATTTCCGACATAGAGATGCGCCAGAAAATGCTTGCCAACAATCTGGCAACAAAAGTAGACGACATAGAACAACAAATTAGTACCCTAGAAATCCTTCTCGCCAACTCCGAAATTCAGTACGTCGCAGGCGAAATCGATGAAGAACTACACGACAACGAAAGTAACGCCTTCTCAAACGGTCTAAACTCACTAAAGAAACAACTAGCCAGTTTGAAAGATGCAGTAGCAACTATTATCCCTCCTGAAGTTGCAGAACCAATCCCTGAACCTACTCCAATTGATGCTACACCCATAGAAGCACCAGAAATTTCTGTTGAAGCACCCATAGAAACTCCTGAAGAAATGCCAGTTTCAGTTCCCATTGTTGCTCCTGTAGCAGCTCCAGTAACTGAACCACGTTGAAGAAACAGTTGAAGCACCTGAAATTGAAAATGAAGCTCCAGTTGAAACCGTCACTGAAGCACCCACATTTGACTCCATTAGCCAGCCCGTCGAGATTCCTGATGAAATGCCCTCTGAAGGTCCAGTTCAAGCAGTTTTTGAACCTCAAGTAAGCCTTCCCGACTTTACAGTTGAAGCTCCAGTTGAGGCTCCTGTGGAGGCGTCTGTTGAGGAAGTTGCTGAGGCACCTGTTGATGTTGCGGTTGAGGCTCCAGTTGAAACAACTGAAGTAATAATTGAAGAATCTATTGATGAATTAGAAATCCCGTCTGTTGAACTTCCTGTTGAAGAAGAAACCTTCGAAACTCCAGTCGAAGCACCTGAAGTTGTTGTAGAAGAAACAGTTGAAGTAGTAGCCGCTCCTTTTGAAGCTCCAATCCAAGAAACTAATACCGTAGCTGAGATTCCTGATGAAATGCCCTCTGAAGCTCCAGTTGAAGCAGTTTTTGAGACTCAGGTTGAACTTCCAGAAGTTCCTGAAGTTGAAACACCTGTTGAAGAGGCTGAGGTTCCTGAAGTTCCAGTCGAAGCGCCTGTTGAAGCTCCAGAATCTGCCATTGAAGAAGCAGTTGAAGAGCCAGCAATCACTTCTGAATGTCCTGTTGAAACAATCGAAGCTCCTGTGGAAGAAATGGTCGAATCTCCTGTTGAGGAAGCCGTTGAAATGCCTGCTGAGGTTGAGGTTCCTGTGGAGGCGTCTGTTGAGGAAGTTGCTGAAGCACCTGTTGATGTTGCGGTCGAGGTTCCAGTTGAAACAGCCGAAATTATCGAAGAATCCATTGAAGAAACACTTGTTCCCTCCGTTGAAGTTCCAGTTGAAGAAACTCTAGAAACTCCAATCGAAGAAGAACTAGAAGTTGAAGCCGAAATCGATGAAATGTCTATTGATGAACCTCTGGAAGCCCCTGAAACAGAAACAGCAGAAGAATCCGTTGAAATCGTAATTGAAGAAACTGCTGAAATACCCTCCACCGAAGAAATAAACGAAGCAACAACTGATGCACCAGTAGACGAAGTCATAATTGAAGAAGAAATTGTCGAAGAGGTCTATGAAGAAGCTGACATGACAGAAGACATGACCGAAACAGCCGATGACGAAGACCTAACTGAAGAAGCTGAACTCGAAGAAGAAGCAGCAGACGACGAAGAACTGACAATCGAAGAAGCCGAAGAAGACTACGAAAACGACTACGAAAGCTACTAAAATAACCCTAATCCAAATCTCTAACTCTTTTTTTCTTTTTTTTAAACAAATTTTTTTGTAACTGCCACCGTTTTTATTTTGTAGTTTCTGTTTTTTTGATGTTTGTTTTGTTGATGTGTTCTTGTGTTCGGTTAAATGGATACGTAACATTTATGAATGGTGCTTGAGGCTAGACATCAGCAGATAAGCCTAGTAATTTAAGGAAGGATATGTGTGGCAATTCAGAAAAGCGACTTCGTTATTATTGATTACACTGGTAAAGTTAAAGAAACAGGAGAGGTTTTCGACACAACTTCTGAGGAAATCGCCAAAGAGAATAAACTCTACAAACAGGGAGACATCTACGAATCCAAACTCGTAGTAGTAGGAGACGGATGGGTACTAAAATCTCTAGACGAAGCCCTCCTCACATTCAAACTCAACAAAAAAGAAACAGTCGAAGTTCCACCCGAAAACGCCTTCGGAAACCGAGACCCAGAAAAAGTCAAACTTGTTCCAATCCGACGCCTAGCCGCCAGAGGAATAACTCCAAGACTAGGAGCACAAATCGAATACGACAAAAAACTAGCAACAGTAAGAACCATGGGATCAGGACGAGTAACACTAGACTTCAATCCGCCCCTAGCCGGCAAAACACTAGTATATGAAGTCACGGTCGAAAAACAACTAAAAACTGATGAAGAAAAAATTTCTGCTCTTATCCACCGACGAATACCCGTTATTGATGTTGAAAAGTTCAAATTAAAAACCACAACGTCTAGCCTGACTGTAAATATGCCCGACGAAGCCTTCTACGTGGAAGGAATACAATTGGCCAAAAGAGGCATCGCAATGGACATTCAACGATTTGTTCCAGAGCTAACCACAGTTGAGTTCGTAGAATCATTTGTTAATCCAGAAGCTGCTGCAAAAGCTAAGGAAGCAAAAAAGAAACCTGCCAAGAAAACAACGAAAACTGCCAAAAAAGTAACCACAAAGAAGACAGAAACAAAAGCAAAAACATCAACACCAAAGAAGACCAAGAAAGCTCCTGCAAAGAAAGCCGAAAAAACAGCAGAAAAGAAGCCTAAAGCAAAACCTAAAACAAAAACTGCCAAAAAATAGCTTTCTATAAATCTGGAAAGCTAATTACATCTTCTATTTCTTTTCTTTCTTGTATATTCTTGCAGTGTTACCGTTTGAGCAGCAGACTATACATTCATTGTTATTTATGGTTGGATCAGAAAGTGCACATAGTTTGCACATGAGTCCACTTTGTCTAATTATTCCACAGGCTCTACAAAGTTTTTCTGCCAACTCATACTTGTTCATTTCACCATTAGCCAGCGAAAAAACAGTCTCCTTAAGAAGTGGCTGAACATCTGCTACTTCTCTAACTTCAAGTACTGCTCCTCTGCAATGGCTTGTGTATTTGCTTACAGCAGTTTGAGTGATGCCTAATAGTTCGGCAACCTCTTTTTGTTTTAGTCCATAACTTTGTGTTAGTTCTCTTGCTATGGCAGATCGTATAGCGGGGATTACAGATTTTACTGCAACTTCGCAAGGGAGAAGCATGTTCGTAGTTCACCATAATATTGTTGATATTGAACATATATAAGAATGACGTATGTCATATTTATTTGGTGACAAGCATATCCTTGGCTAAATCCTTTCTCTAGAGCCTACTTGTTGCCGAAAATAAAATCCAATATCTTCTGTCTATCAGCAAGAGAAGCCACTAACAGGTCTGGTTTTTCTTCTAAAAGCTCCTGTTGGCTGTAAACTCCAGTGGAAACTGCTATACATTTCATTTTTGCCTCTCTTGCAGCTTTTATGCCAAAAACAGAATCCTCAACAACAACACAGTCCCTAGGCTCTACTTTCAGTTTTTCTGCAGTAACAAGAAAAACCTCTGGGTCTGGCTTAGGATTAGCTACATCATCTGCAGAAATGACAACATCAAAATATTTTCTAATTCCTTTTTCTGGAAGCAACGTATCAATCACTTTTCGATGGCTCATAGTTGCTACTGCCATCCTTGTTTTACCTTGCAATGCCTCCAGAAGCTCAGCGGCTCCATCAAGTAACCTCACCATGCTTGTAAGTGATATCTGAATAGCAATCTTTTGACTGTCAAGCCTCTCCAGTGTCGAAACATCAATCCGCTTTTTGCACTCCCGGAACGCCTCTATGATTGTCTTTTTTGTCCCGACGCCCATAAGCCTCTCTATAAACTCGTCACTAACATTGCAGCCTGCTTCTGTCAATACCGTCTGAAAAGATTGCACCACAGCCTTCCTTGTGTCCGCAAGTGTTCCATCCCAATCAAAAATAACTGCACTAACCATCAGCAACTCACTTCAAAAAATCAATTTGTTTATCTTTCCAGGATAAATGGCTTCTCATAGTAGATTTTCTTGCTTGGAATCCTGTCCATAAGCATTTTTTCGCCAAACTTTCCAGTGATTCCATACGGGTTCAGCTTTTGCGTTACTTGAACTGCATAATCAAGCTTCTGCGTACCTTGGGAATAAATCTTGAATATCGTTTCCCCTTTCTTGACCTTATCTCCGAGCTTCTTTGTTAACAATACTCCTGCACTCTTGGTTTTAGGCGCCCCTGCTGCTCTTGCTATTTGGGCTATAGCCCTGTTGTTGATCCATTGTACTCTTCCTGTTTCTTCTGCGGCAATTTCTATCACTTCTTTTCCAACTTCTATTTCTTCAGGTTTTATGTTTGAATCGCCGCCTTGAGCAGCAATGATTTCCCGTAGTTTTTCTTCTGCTTTACCTGATTTCAGGACAATGTTTGCTTCTTTTTCGCCGTCCTTTGCTCCCATCATCTCGAAAAGTAATCCAGCCAAACTCGTAGCCTTATTTACCAAATCTATCGGACCTTTGCCCATCAGAGTTAAAAGTGCTTCTCTTGCTTCAAGTGCAGGTCCTATTCCGTATCCGATAGGTTGCTCTCCAAAAGTCACACCACACTGAACATGGATATTCAACCTTTTGCCCAGTTCTATGAATTCTTGCGCAAGTGCTTGGGCTTCTCCAATAGTTTTAATCTTTGCCCCTCTGCCCGTAGGGATGTCCACCACAATGTAGTCTGCCCCTATCGCCTTCTTCTTGCTCATAATTGAGGGCAACAACAGAGGATCAATAGACAGAGGATACTCAACCTGAATAAGCAAGTCATCCGCAGGTGCAAGATCAAGTGCTCCACCCCATGTAAGGCATGCATTAGTTTTTTTCACTACGCTCTGCATCTCTTCTGCTGTAAGATTAACTGGGCAAAGAACTTCTACCCGGTCTGCGGTTCCTGCAGGTGAAGTTATTGCACGGGATGATGTTTTGGGAATCGTGAAGCCTGCAGCTGCAACTATTGGAATTACAATGAGTGTAGTTTTGTCTCCTGGGACTCCGCCGATGCTGTGTTTGTCTAGGATGCCTCTTTTGCCAAAATCTAGTTTTTGTCCGGTTTGAACCATGGCTTTTGTTAATGATTCAACTTCATCCATGCTTGTTCCGTGGATGTATAGGCTTGTGACAAAAGATGCTACTTCTACATCGCTGAGGTGCCTTTCAACCACGTCCATGATTATGCTTTTGATTTCGTGTGGTCTTAGTCGCCGTCCGCTAATTTTGTCTCGTATGAACCCGAGTGATTCTGGTCTTTCAGCGGGTCGAACTGATACTTTTTCTCCTTCTTTTGCACCCAGTTTGTGCTGTACTTCTTCATAGATGCCGAGCGTTTTCTTTGGAAAGTCTGTGGCTACGTTTGCGATGGCAATTAAGTTTTGTCCCTTATATGTGATTTCAACCCTGTCAGAAGAGTGGATTCCCATCAGGCTCGCATATTCGTCGTCTATTACTATTATCTGCTTTCCGCCAGCTCTTATTCCCAGAAGCTTAACCTTAAACTCCATAGCATTTCACAACTGTTAATCTACTAAATAGAATCATCACAATTATATTAGTTGAATTATACATACATTATTGTTGATTACCATTGAAATACGTGGATTTTGTTGACCAATCTTACAAACCAAAAACAACCGATATCATCTGTGACTTCTATGTTGAACCAGAAGGTATTAGCTTAACCGAAGCTGCAGGAGGCGTAGCAGCAGAAAGTTCAGTGGGAACATGGACAGAACTCACAACAATAAAACCTTATGTGGAAAAGCTTGCCGCCAAAGTCTTCAGCATCAAAGAAAACAACATCCGAATCGCTTACCCCATCGAATTGTTTGAGGGCGGCAACATGCCCAACATCCTGAGCAGCGTTGCAGGAAATGTCTTTGGGCTGCGAGCACTAAAAAATCTGCGACTAAACGACCTCATTTTGCCAAAAGAGTTGATTCAAAGTTTCAAGGGTCCAAAATTTGGAATAAAAGGAATTCGCAAACTGCTAGGCGTTACTAACAGACCCTTGGTTGGTACAATAATTAAGCCAAAACTGGGACTGAAAACAAAGGACCATGCAAAGGTGGCTTATGATGCATGGATTGGTGGATGCGATGTCGTAAAAGACGATGAGAACCTTAGTAGTCAACGTTTCAATCCTTTTGATGACCGTCTTATTGCAACGCTGGAGATGCGAGACAAAGCTGAAAAGGAAACTGGAGAAAAGAAGGTCTACATGGTCAACATCACTTCAGAGACCGAAGAGATGATCAAAAGGGCACAATTTGTCAAAGACCATGGCGGACGATACCTTATGATTGATATCCTGACCTGTGGCTTCTCTGCCCTGCAGACCATACGCGAACAAGATTTTGGTCTGGTTATTCATGCACACAGAGCAGGTCATGCAGCATTTACAAAGAATACTAAGCACGGAATTTCGATGAAGGTTATTGCAACAGTTGCTAGGATAATTGGTGTTGATCAGCTTCATGTTGGAACGGTTGTTGGAAAGATGTCTGAAACCACAGATGAGGTTGCAGAAAACCGTGACGCTCTCAAAACCGAGTTGGCTGGTCTAAAGAAAGTATTGCCTGTAGCATCTGGCGGTCTATATCCTGGTCTGGTTCCTGTTCTGATGAAATTCTTTGGTAACGATTTTGTGATTCAGGCTGGAGGAGGAATACATGGCCATACTGATGGAACTGTTGCTGGCGCTACTGCTATGAGACAAGCTGTTGATGCAACACTAAACGGAACATCTCTACAAGAATATGCAAAAACCCACAAAGAATTGAGCGTAGCTCTAGAACTGTGGAAGTAGCTGCTAAAGCTTCCACGTTATGTATTTTGGAATTTGAAGGGTGTCCTGTAGCCCTTTTCCACCAGTTTTGTGTGGATTGCACTCTTCAATTCGCTTACTCCTTTTCCAGTTTTTAGGCTCGTAGTAAAAACCTTCTTTCTAACAGCTGATGGTTGACCGTTACTTATGCGGTGCAAGAAATAGTTGAGATTTGCTTCAATTTCTTCCCTGTTTTTTTTATCTGTTTTGTTAGCAACAACAACTGGGTTCTCGCCAAGAATTCTTGTCAAAAACTTGAACATCTCCACATCTACAGACATGAATCCCTTCTTTTCCAGACGCCATGTTACCTCACTGAACGTCGATATGTCCATAACAGCCACTGCTAAAACAATATCTTTGGCATTAGCTTCCAGAAACTCAATAATCTGATCATTGACCTTGGTTTCAAAACTTTTGGAAACACCCATCATCCTTCCCAATCCTGGAAGGTCCACAATGACCAAGCCATCACTTAAGGGATATTTTGATACTTTTCGTGTTGTTCCTGCACGTTTTCCGGTGATGAGATTTAATCCTGAAATTGCCTTGATGAGGCTGCTTTTTCCTGAGTTTGGTCTTCCAGCGAAAACCAGGTACTTTTCTTGCATATCATTTAGTACAGTTTGCGTTGCACTTGAAGGTATCCCAAGAGATGAATTTTGATGGTTTTGAATTTGTGAATAGAAAAAAGGGGAATTGGGGGAGGCATTGATTTTTTGTTTATATAAATGACTGTCTCTTTGGGGCTGCTGGTTTTTTTGTTAAAGAAGACATTTTCTTTTCTAGGTTGTTGACGCGTATTTTTAGGTCCGTCAGTTCTTTTTGTAGCTCAGCCACTGTTGGGTTGGGCATAAATTTTTCATCCTTTATGTTGTGGTCAAACGTTTAGTATAATAGTGGATTCTAATAAGATTTTTGCATTTTAAAAACTGATTACTGAATAATCATTCAATAAAACATTTTTTTACTGAATATGTTGATAGAATGTTCAACTGAGCTATTTTTCTCGTCTCTTTTTTTCAGTAAGCGGTAACCTAATCCTGATAGTGGTTTTATTTCCATAAATGCTGTACTTGTGGAGCTTCCGTCCCTCTGGTATTCTTTCCACCAGACCACACCTAACAAGTGTCTCCAGATTTCTCCAAAGACCCTTCTTGGCGCCCTTTCGTAAACCCATATTATCAAAAATCTCACTAACTGTCATCGCCGAAGAATGCTTCTGGTAATGAGAAGCCAACTCCACAAGAATTCTCCTATTCCTTTTTGATCCCAAAGCGTCCAATGTCTTTTCAGTCAACTCATCTGGAACAAACAAACTTTCATGAGTTCCTAAAATGGTTTCCATTGCTTTATAATACCGTTTAATGAAATCCCAATAGCATCTCAAACAAATCCGCTTGATTTCACGGGAGACCACTTCGTCTTTCATGTAATTTTGTGTCTCAAGCTTCTTCCAGCATGGCTCCTCTCCCTTTTTGCCTGTTGTTGGAGCAAATGGCTGAATGATGTTTCTTATAAGATAGTCAAGGAATTTGGAAGAAACTTTTTCTTGCTCGTAAATTTTTCTGCTGACATCACTGTATGAGTCGCTTATGAATAGTGTCTCATCTGGATTCAGGTCGCGTGACTGGAGGTACCTCATTGGTTTTCCTGAAATTGTTACAGGGTCTGGCAAAATGATTGTTGCAGGATAATCGATTTTGTGGTCTGCGCAAATCAGTTTTTTGAGAATGGACAGTCCTGCGTTTGATTTGTCAAATATGTTGTATGATGCGCCTAGGTATCCTAGTGTTTCTAAGCCCCAGCTTACATATGGGTACGTTTTGATTTCTGTTCCAAGCTTGTTTCTGTCAAACAAGTAAATTTCAAGCAGCTCTTTTTCAAAATCTGTCACATTGTATGTTTTTTCTTTGAGGTTTATTGTTAAAGTTTCACGGAGTTTTTCTCGTGTGTTTATTTGATTAAGTATATTTTGCAGGCTTTTTTCGAAATCAAGGATTCTTAATATGCTGTACACATCTCTTTGGATTTCCACCCTGTCTTCAATTATTACCGCTTTTGCACTTGGCGAAAAGATGCCTTGGAAAAATTTGTGCGCTTCTGCAACCCGTTCTCTGATGTCTCCACGGTGATAGCCCCTCCCAATATCTCTTAGCGCTCCGATATATACGGCTGGACTTATAGAGTAGCCACTTCGTATAAGCTCCTCAACAAAAAACAGAGGTAAGAAATGCTTTAGCTGAGCAACTTCCAAGTCTGCATGAAAAGCAACAACAATTATGGAGTTAAGCTTGCGCCTTTTCCATTCATCGCCTGTTCCTTCAACAACTCTGATTTCTGCCATCTCAGGAAAACGCTGGCTGAGCCATCTTTCGTTCAATAATGGAAGTGGAATTCCTGCTTTATCCTCATTGTTTTCCATTTTTCAACTTCTCCCCTTTTCGTTTTCTGTCACTGATGTTCCATTTACTACGGATAAAAGTAACAATAACTGTAACTAACTTGTATAAATCATATTTCTGCCTTTTAGTATATAAGCTTAAGTAACAATTAATGTAACCAAAAATTCTAACACCTCACTTTTCTGTCCTCAAAAGATAACCTCTCCCTTGACCCTATATTTGTTCGGTGAACAGAAATGCAAAAACACCATCAAAGTAGCCAAACCTTGGCGAAACCCCAACCTGAAATAGAAATAGAACCTGAAACACTCAAAAGACCTTTGCCCACATGGTGCAGAGGAATTATGGGCGGCTGCGTCAACTGCGGCGGCTGCGTATAAAACTCAATCAGCTAAAAGCCTGAAAACTAACCCCATCCCATCATTGAGCTGGGGTTCTTCTTCATTTTCATCAGAACTCGCTACTTATGATGCACCTTAAAAACTGCTTACCCTGTAATACTATTACTTGGAGAGCAATTTGAACAACTGGAAATCTGTACTAAATTCTGACCCCATAGACTGGCTACTTGAGTCAACTAATCCCTCAGTACGATATTTTGCTCAAACCACTCTTTTAGAAAAAGCTGAGACCGCTCCTGAAGTAATCGAAACAAAAAATGAAATAATGAACACTGGAACTGTTCCCAAAATATTAGATAAGCAAAATGAACAAGGATACTGGGAGAC
>CAVYYP010000008.1:0-55975 GCA_963772765.1 Candidatus Bathyarchaeota archaeon
TACATTTCATTAAAGTATGGTCACATTCACAGTCATATTGAAGCAAGTTGGCTCCCAAACTATAAACTGCGCCTAATCAACTTATATGGCAACGAAAAATTTTATGTGCTAAATTATGCGCAACAAAAACTGAAATCCTGTAGAGCTCCACCTAAAGCAAAAATTGAAAGTGGAAACTGGGATGACATACTTTGGCTATCTAGGCACATTGAAGAAGAAATACCTGTATCCTCAAGTGAGCCACTGTTGATGGAACTGCAATGCTTTATTGATTCAGTCAAAAAGAATGAAATCATAGACCCGCTGTGTAATCCCTCCGAAGCTCTCCAAGTTTTAAAAGTCACTGACGATGCTTTCAGTAAAGCAAAAGTAACAAAACAAACCTAGCATCTTATAGATTCTAAGTTAGTCTAGTGATTGGAGGACCATTCGACTAATTCTTTCAGTCCATCTTCAAGACTTACCCCTGGTTTATAGCCTAGAAGTTTCTGAATTTTGGTTATGTCACCATAACTGTATTTTATTTCTCCAGGTCTTGATTCTGCGTAAACTGGTTTAATTGATGTTTTATCTGTGATATTCTGAATGATTGCTGATAGCCTGTTTATTGTAGTTGGTTTACCTGTGCCAACATTGAAGATTTCTCTAATGGCTTGTTGTTTTGTTAGTGCCTGTATATTTGCTTCTACAACATCTCTGACGTTGACAAAATCTCTTTTTTGTTCTCCAATGCCGTAAATGGTTGGAGCCTTGTTGTTTAAGTAAGATTTTATGAAAATCGGGATTACGCCGCTGTATTGTCCAATTTTTTGTCTAGGACCGTAAACGTTGAAGTAACGTAGGCAGACTGTTTCAAGTTCGTATATTTCATGAAAACGTTGTGTATAGCTTTCGGCAGCTAATTTGTCTGTAGCGTATGGGGATAGAGGTTTTGGCACCAAGTTTTCATGAATTGGTAGTGTTTGTGTGTTGCCATATACTGCACAGGATGATGCAAAAACAAACCGTTTCACATGTTCATCTACACATGCTTTGAGAAGATTCAACGTGCCTTTAACGTTTATCTCTCTTGATAGTAACGGGCTTTCCACAGAAAGTGGTACACTTACTAATGCAGCTTCATGGACAACTGCATCAACACCTTTTACCGCTTTTTTGACTTGATCAAAATTTCTAATATCACCTTCTGTGAACTGAAAATTTTTGTTGTTTTTGTGTTGGGTTGTGTTCTTTTTTTCTCCAGTAGAAAGGTTGTCTAAAACTCTGACTTTGAGTCCTTTGTCTAGTAACCTGTCGACTATGTGGCTTCCAATAAAACCTGCCCCGCCTGTCACCAGAACTTCAGAATAATCAAGTGGCATCCTGTTTTCGTTTATAGCACTTAGGCCTTTTTACTCTTTAATTTAATGGTAAAAATTAGGTGTTTATTGTTTCCATCCTTTTTTGAAGGGCGAAATCTCTCTTAATCTGTTGACTGCTTTGGGTACAACTTGCAGTGCGTAATCTACGCCTTCTTCTGTGCTGTATTTTCCTAGCGAAAGCCGTAGTGATCCGTGGGCTTCTTGGGGTTTAAGTCCAATTGCTAACAGTACGTGGCTTGCTTCTAGGGAATCTGATGAGCATGCTGAGCCTGTGGATGCTGCTATTCCTTCCATGTCTAGGTGCATGAGCAGGGATTCTCCTTCAATGTATGCAAACCAGAAGTTAGTGTTGTTTGGCAATCTTTTTGTTGGGTGACCATTCAGGTGTGAATCGTCTATTGCTAAAATATTTTTTATCAACTTGTCTCTGAGTGCTGTTTGTTCTTTTGCGTCAAAAGCCATTTCCTTTTCTTGGATTCTTGCTGCTTCGGCGAAGCCTACAGTTCCCGCAACATTTACGGTCGAGGCTCTCTTTTTGAATTCGTGTCCTCCTCCGTGCAGGAGTGGTTCGATTTTGGTGCCTTTTTTTATGTACAGTCCGCCGACTCCTTTTGGTCCATACATTTTATGGGCGCTGACAGATATGAGGTCAATGTTCATTTCTTTTACGTCTATGGGAATTTTTCCGAAGCTTTGGGCAGCATCAGAGTGAAAGATAACGTTTTTTTCTTTGCAGATTTTTCCTATTTGTTGTATGTCTTGTATTGTTCCGATTTCGTTGTTTGCATGCATTATAGAAACTAGAATTGTGTCTTTTCGGATTGTGTTTTCCAGTTCTGCCACGTTTACTATGCCATATTTGTCGACTGGGAGACGTGTGATTTCGTAACCTTGTTGTTCTAGCCATTTTGCTGGTTCTAGGATGCAGTGATGTTCGATAGCTGATATTATGATGTGTTTTCCCTTGTTTTTGTTAGCATAAGCTACTCCCTTTATGACCATGTTGTTTGCCTCTGTTGCGCTTGCAGTGAAAACAAACTCTTTTGGTTCTGCATTCATAAGTTCGGCTACTGTTTTTCTAGATTCTTCTAGAGCCTCTTTTGCTTCTCTGCCAATTTTGTGTAAGGACATTGTGTTTCCAAATTTTTCGTTG
Organism: Candidatus Bathyarchaeota archaeon; assembly: GCA_963772765.1. Classification (GTDB taxonomy): domain Archaea; phylum Thermoproteota; class Bathyarchaeia; order Bathyarchaeales; family Bathyarchaeaceae; genus Bathyarchaeum. Next base: position 2,515 of record CAVYYP010000008.1, read on the forward strand.
AAATATGGCATCATTGCTTTGAGAACTCGTGGGTCAACGGGTGTAGTTGCGGCATAGTCCATGTATAGTTCCATTTTGGGAGTCACTTAGCAACATAACGCCGTTATAAATATTTAAATCTAACTTGACTGACACACTTCACCATTTTATGATTATTTTTTGTCCTCTGTATCTGCTGTAATTCTGTGAGACAAGTCTTGACTATCAGCAGATACCTAGTGGTAACTATGGACGTTTTTGTGGTCACAGTTAAATTGTTTCTAATTCATTTTGTTTATGGTTGTTTGGCTTGCGCTTCTTAGCTGATGGAATGCTGGGAAAATTAACTCGTTGGCTTCGAATGCTGGGGCACGATGTCAATTACTTTAGAGATGCTGATGACAAAACGCTTATTGATTTGGCAGAATCAGAGAAACGTATCTTGCTAACTGCAGATTTGGAACTTTATCAGCAAACCCTAAATCGTGGTCTTGATGCCTTTTTTGTTGAATCAACAGAGCTTGCTCAAACACTTGCTGATTTAGAGAACCATTTTTGTTTCAACTTGGAAATTGATTTAAATGATTCTCGTTGTCCAAAATGTAACGGCAATTTAGCAGCTGTTTCTAAAGATGTTGTGATTGATAAACTGCCCAAAGCAACATCAACAAACTATAATGAGTTCTGGAGATGCAACAAATGTGGTCAGATTTACTGGCAGGGTGCGCACTGGAAAAGGATACTGAAAACCCTTGAAGACGCAAAAAACAGGTCTAATTTGACGTGATTTTTTTGTTTTCTTGGGTTTTTACGTAATACTTATCTTATTCTTGTTTTCTCTGTCAAAGTTAACTGATGTTGTTCGGAGGTGGAATGTGTGGTATTGTTTGAAGAGGAAGATTGGGAAGAAGACGACGATGACGACGAAGACGATGAAGATGAAGAATGGTAAACAAAACAAAATCTGGAATATTTTTTTCAACGTTTTTTGATTTAATCCTCTATATCCTGTAATATCAGAACCGATTTCACTATTAACTCTAAAACAGTTGATTATTGTGGTTAATGTTCCCAGTTTTAGGTTTATATCTGTTCTTCCTTGGCTTTTGATTAGATTTCCAGAGCTGAGGCGTCCAAAGGCTGTGTATAGAAAAATGATTATATATAATGAAAGATAGAGGGGTGTTTGCTCATATTTGCCTGGAAATAGTGCAGCTACTGCTGGCTGAGATAAAGCCATAACCATAAATGTGGCTGGCAACACAAGAAGTGAAGAATATTTTACTGAAAAACGGAAAACATTTCGTAGTGTTTTGGGGTCTTTTTTTGCATCTATCTTTGAAAATGCAGGAAAAAGAAGGGTTTGGATTGGCTGTACAAAAAAAGCAACTATGACCGAAAAGTTTAGTGCTAAGTTATAGTTTCCGATAATTTGGTCCGAAAGATAAAACGCTATTAGAAACGCATAGAATTGGATTAAAAATCCAGTCATGATTAATGCTCCAGATTCTGGCAGACCATATCTGAGCATTCGTTTTATGGTTTTCAGAAATGATGTTTTGTTTTCGCTGTTTTTTAGTTTTTTGAAAATTTGTGTGTACATTAATATTATTGCGAAGATTCCTGCAATTGTGAATCCTATTGTATGTCCTATGATCGCTCCGTAAACTCCAAAATTCGATATCACTAGTATTATTGAAATGATTGCTTTTAGGCTTGATTGTAATATTAGGGTGATGCTTTGATATTGCATTTTTTCAATACCGACAAATGTCGAATTTGCTGTTTTGAATAATGCATCTCCAAATATGGTCAAAGATGCAATTTGGATAAACGGAGTTATTTCTGGTCTATTGAATAATTGTGCGATTAGACCTGCTAGAAAATATGTTATTATTGATAATATTGTTCCAAGTATGAATTCGAATGTTATTGAGATTTTTATGATATTTTTGATCTGCGTTTGTTTGTTTTGGTAATTGTATTGGGCTGTGTACTTTATTGTTGCTTGATCTACGCCCATGTCTCTTATTATTATGAGTAGATTTGGTACGGTCAATGTTATTCCTACAAGACCATACTGGCTTTCTTCTAAAATTCCCGCAACAATCATAACACCAAGCGCAGATATAATAGATGACACAGCTACACCCCAAAAAAGGTTAAATCCACCTTTAGTGGAAGTTTTAGCTAACTTGATAGCATCACTCATTACATTCTGCTCCTGTGGTTTTTGAACTTAACCAAATAACTACTTAACCGTTATTCTTTCATTTGTTATGCTTGTTTTTCAAACTCTTTGTTTTGTTACTGATGATAATTTGTAATTGTAAACTATCTATAACATAGGAATAGCGGAATCTGGGGGGTTTAACTCTTCATCTAAAGTATCGATTTTACTGAATTTTATATGCACATTTTAATTTTAGGTTCAAAATTAATTTGAATCGATAAGCTATTGCAGAAAAATTGGCTATAATACACAATCATGGGTTGAACAAGAATGCATATATATAGATTGCTTATATTTATGGACAAATAAGTCATTAATAAGGTAAGTAGAAAATAACTAAAATGGAATACTAATATATGTAACACAGAAGCATGAAATTCATCTAGTTATGTATTTATATGTTGTTAGTCTGTACTGTTCCAGTAGAAGATTTCTGGGTATATGTCGTTGAGTGGGTAATTTGGGTCTTCGTAGACTATGTCTAGGGCTAGCCCGTATTTGTCGAGCAGTTGTTGGGATATGTTCCAGATTTGCTCTGATCTTTCGTCTGGTCCCCAGTAGCCCCATATTCTGTCGTCTATTGAGCGCATTCCCCATCCATAGTTTTCTGGAAGAACCAACGCGGCTTGTGCTCCTGTTTTGCCGTATTCGTCTGGGTGTTGTTCCATGTAGTTCCAAAACTGTTCCATTGCCTCAAAGTGCTCATCGGTAAGTATTCCATATGGGTTGCCCGGAGGGTTGGTTGGATAATTGAAGATTATGATGTAGTCTGCTCCTGCTTCATAGGAGATTAGCATGTCGCTTAGCATTTCTGGTCCGCTCTTATATGTTCCTGTTTCTTCATCGTCCCTGTTCAGGCTGTTCCATACGATAATTGTGCCCCAATCTTTTTGCTGGACTGTTGCTGCGCCCCTGCAAAGGGCAATGTGCTTTTCGATGTCGTGGTTCCATCCCAGCTCCACAAATACTGTGTCGTAGCCTGCAAGATAATCAAACCAGTACAATGCATAGTCGGCAGTGAATGCACTTATCGATTTGTTGTTCAGTATTCCGAGCTGAACATGATTTTGAAGATATTCTACGTAATTTTCTTTTACCAACTCATAGTCTCGGACGACTTGACCTGCATCTCCCTCTATGTACGCCTTTATGTCCTCATAGAACTCTGGGTCAACCTCTTTTATGTGATGAAAATTGAATTCCCAGTCATGATCAAGCTGGATTCCGCCCGACTCGTCAAAGAAATAAATTCCCAGAAAGTTGTCTTTCCACCTATTCGTTGCATAGTCCAGCCAAGGAATCTGCCACGGCGCAGCAGGGTCAAACCAACCAAAAAAGACAATAAAATCTAAACCCGCATCCACAGCGTAATCGCAGATAATGTTTGTTGCCGTTTCATTTTTGCTGATAGGTCCAGACTGCAAAACAAAAAGATTAGTGTAATCTTTTGTCTTATCAATCAACAGTTTTGCCTGCTCAGTAGTGTTGCCATTAAATGACACACCAAAATAGGGCACAGGCTCCTTTGTAGATGATGTTCGTGTGATTTCTGGCAAATAAACAACTGCAGCTAGCATTGAAACAACCAGAATCAAGGTAAGAATAAACCATCTTAGCCCAGCAACTGAAGCAAGCCTAGAACTCAACTTGAACATCTACTCTGCTGGCATAGTAGACATACTTCGACCTTTATTAAGTGCACATTTTTTCCAAAAAATCAAAAAAAAAGATAGAAATTCCCCCAAAAAGGGGGAAAAGAAGATTTTGGGTTTATTTTCGTCTTCTTAGTGCCAGATATGCTACTGCCGCTATGATTGCAACTGCAATAACAGCGACTATAATTGCCATGTCAGTGCTGATCAGTGGGTGCTCTGGTTCGATTGCTCCACCTGCTGCTGCGGCTGGTCCTACTGCTACTGATGTGGACGCTGCTGAACTGCCGTATGATGCGTCGCCTGCAAAGGATGCAATAATTTCGTATGTTCCCTCGGTTTCTGGTGTCCAGACATAACTGAATGTGCCATAGTATCCGCTTGTGACTACTGTTGCTATGTCTGTGCAGCTTCCGTCGTCACCGATTGCTGTCAGTGGTCCTGGTAAGCCTGTGATTGTTCTATTGTCATGGATTCCTGCTAGTGGCAATTCATGGTGTATGTATTCCATCTGTGCTCCTACAGAATCTACAGATACACATGGGGTTCTTGGCTGAGCAGGAGACATGTCCAAAACTGTGCCTTTGATTACGATGCCTGTTCCTTTAGGCACTGCAACATCAGGTCCAGTCACTGTAGTCTCGCTCTTTCCTTTACCAAAAACGTACATGTATCCGTCATTGGCTGCCAATGTCATATAACCGTCAGCTACTGGTCCAACATCTGTAAGGTGTTTAGATGATCCACCAGAAATCATGACACTCCAGACCTGCTCACCTGTCTCGATGTCGATACAGTGAGTCTTCCATCCGCGAGTGATTGGTACAGTTGCAGAGTGCTCTGTGTTGTAGATGTACAAGTTTGCCATCAGCGATTGTTCCACCAATGTTCCATGGAGTACGTTGTGGTTCCTTCCTCGTTAACGTATGGTGTTTCGTATGGAAACTCTGCTGGAGTCTCATACTTCCATGCTAGGGTTCCGTCGTCCCAGTTGTATGCGTAGATTCCAGAATATGCTGGTCGAATCAACTTGCCGTATGCGCTCATTAGTGAGTATGCTCCAAAGCCTGGCTCGTCCCATGGATACTCCATAGCTGGTGAACTTGTCCAAAGTTCAGTGCCGTCTAGAAGGTTCCATGCTTTGATAACGCCCTGCTCTGTAAGTACGGCAAGTTTTCCGTGGTCTGCATTGTTGGTGTTAGTGCTGTATTGAGTGATGCCATCAAGGGTCTTCTCCCAAAGAAGGTCACCTGTAACAATACTGGCTGCACTTATTTTCAGTCCCACATATGCTCCACCTGCGCTAACGGTATCCTGTCTAGATGCAATTCCTGCATTGTAATCTGTAGTGTCAGGGATGCTGTTCCATGGAAAAGTAACGTTGCTGACTACTCTGCTGGCTAAGCCATCTGCTGTTCCGAATGTTGTCCAGTTAAGCAGACGGTTCTCTCCTGTTGCTAGTGTCTGTACGCTCAAACAGTAACCGTTTCTATAGTAAATTCCACTGGATGCTGGTGCAATAGAGACATTTGCTGCCATTTCGCCAGTCATTGGACGCCACTTAATCAATCTGCCTCCATAAATCATCAATAGGAATACTTCTGCTGATTGTTGTGGGTCACCGCCACCGCCTGGGTTTGCGATTCCTGCGTACTCAATTTCGGTTGGTGCATAGAAGACTGTTGGAAACGGACCAAATCCTCGTGTAGCGATACCTGCTGTCTGCTCCCAGAACACTTCTCCAGTTCGTATGTCATAGCATTGCCAAACTGTCTCTGTTATCGTTTTGATTTGCCCATCAACCATCTGGGGCATTGGCTTAAACACTATTTCGTAAGCTCGTCCCTGATAGATGATGTCTGGTTTACCGTTAGCGAATGCTCCTGGTCCCATGCCTGCTCCACCGAAAAGGTTTGCTTCTGCAGGTTTTACTCCTTGGTCTCCGCCTAGGATGCCTGCTATCTGGCATTCACGTTTCCATACAACGTGTGCGCTTTCTGGTCCTTGAACCCATGCAGTGAAGAAGTTGCGGGTGCCGCCTCCTCTGCCTACAGGGTTGGTGTTTGGATACATTTCTTCAAACAGTGGGTTTGTTGCGGGTCCTCTCCATGGATAGTCTCCTAGGATTGGCCACCATTCTCTGTATTCGTATGCTACGGGTCTTGTCCAGTAGTCTGTTGGCAGGTCTGCAGATGGCCAGGAATAGACCATTCCTTCCTGTACAGTTAGGGTCTGCTCTCCTGTGCTTGCTGGTTTATAGTAAACTGATTCTGTGTATTCTGTGGTGACGCGAGGAATTGCTTGGTCTCGCATTTCGCCTGCATCATAGATTCCTGCTGGGTAGTAGGTTCCTAGGAAATCGAATTTGATTGTCCATTCGCCTACTTCGTCGGCTATCCATTCGAACCATGCGGTTCCGTCATCTGGATATGAATCCATGGTGAAGGTTGTTTCTGCACCTCCTGGTTTTGTGATGGTTATTGTGAAGTCTTTGTGCATTCGGTCAGCACCTGGTGCAGGTACAGTGTACAGGTTTACTAGAAATGTTTGACCTAGACCTACTGGGTTAGGTCTGAAGCTTAGGTAAATCTGTGTGTCAACTGTTGCATCAGGAGTTACACCTGCTGGTAGTGGTCCAGTTACTTGTTGGGCTTGCACTGCAGTGTTTGCTAAGAGCAAAAATGTGCTTGTCATCAATAGAATTGCTAAAAGTATGGTTGTTGTTTTGTTTTTTATTGGGTTTTTCATTTTTCTCTCTCCTTTCTTTCGTGACTTTATGTTTGTCCTAGTTTTTTTAAAAGACTTTCCTAAATTTTTTCACTTCATTCCTTTTTTTTGGGTATAATGTAAAAAGTGTGAATATTACGGGGTTTTATGATTAAAAATATCGACTAACTTTACCGAACAGCATATAACAAATATAACATATTCAAATTTCTACTAAAATATTACAAATTTATTTACACCAATTTAGCCCAAAAAATGTTGCCACTAAACGGTCAATTTTTACCTTTTTTGGCTGTTTTTCTCGACTAGATTTATCGAATTCGATATCCAACACAGCAAATCTCTTAGTAAACATTTCTTGACTAATTTTCGACCATTTTGGTCAAACTTTCTTGATAAAAAACCTTTTTTGTAAATACACCAACATGAAAGCCATGGTGTATGAATCAGTGCCTCATAACACATTGGATCTCCTCATATACTTTGCAAAATTCATCTTTATTAAACAACAAGCGAGGTCTGCCTTTTGATGTCCTTTTCGTATGCACTAAAAGAGATCAAACGAAGAAAACATCGAACAACAATAAACATCATCGGATTCATAATTGCAATAACCACATTGATTACGTTGGTTATGGCTGCCCGAGGATGGGAAACATGCACAGAAGCGCCACTAACTAGCATAGGAACGGATCTAGTATTCATCTATAATGCGCCAGTTAAACCAACAAACACAGGCTGCTATGTTGTAAACCACCTTTTTTCATACCCATTCAACCAGACGCTTCTAAATGAAATAGAAGATGTTACCGACGTAGAATGTGCTGTGCCGATACTAATGCATAGGCTGCGCGCAATGGTATTCACTGGATTTGACCCTTCCGAAACAGAAACAAACGCAGTATTATCTTCTGATGTGGTTGAGGGCAGATATCTCAGAGCCGATGATGGGAATGTGGCACTTATTGACAAAGAATACGAAGAACTGAACAATCTTACATTGGGATCAACAGTAACATATGGCGCAGATTTTGAGGTAGTCGGCATAGTTGAAGTTACTGCAACAAACATAATGAAGTCACACATCTACGTGAACCTTCCAGTGGTCCAAGAAGTATTGCCCGAAAAACCGATTGGACTAGTAAACATGGGTCTAATCCGAGTCAGCAATCCCAACAAGGTGAAACAAACTGCTTTGGCGCTGGAAGAGATTTGGCCTGACTCCAGCACACTAACAGGAATAGACCTAGCAGAAAAGGCGTCAGGAATAATCCAAATAAATGAAGACACTGCATGGAGCATCTCAATCGCATTAACAGCCATAGCCGCAATTTTGGTTGTCAAATCCCAGCTAGGCAACGTCGCAGAACGCACCAAAGAAATCGGAATACTGAAAGCAATAGGCTGGAGCAACAAAAACATCCTAAACCAGATTATTGCAGAATCCGTAATTCAAGGACTCATAGGCGGAACAATCGGCATAATCTTAGGCTACATTTCTGCGGTTCTTGTTCTCTCAACTATCGGAGGAGAAATAGGCGGAGCCCTAAAATATGTCACAGTAGACCCTGCGCTTCTTGCATTTGGCTTTGGTATTGCCATATTAAGCGCCATCGTTGCAGGATTATTCTCTTCACTCAGAGCCACGAGGCTAACGCCAGTGGAGGCACTCAGGAAAATCGAGAAGGAGAAAAAAAGAGATGTCAAATCAAAATCGAATCGAAGTTTCGAACCTAACAAAAACATACAACAAGAACAAAACAAACAACGTAAAAGCAGTTGATGACGTATCCCTAGCCGTCAAAGACGGAGAATTTCTAACAATTCTAGGTCCGTCAGGAAGCGGCAAAACCACTCTTCTCAACATGATTGGCGGACTTGACAAACCAACCGCAGGAAAAATAGTTCTTGATAGAACCGATATCACAAAACTAAACGAAAATAGGCTCGTAAATGTACGTCGAAACAAAATAGGCTTCGTATTCCAAGCCTTCAATCTAATCCCCACTTTTACCGCACAAGAGAACATCGAAGCAGCTCTAGCCCCAACAAATATGCCAAAAAAAGCCCAGCTTAAACGTTCACAGGAACTTCTAGAAGTGATGGGACTAGAAAACCGAGCAAACCATTTGCCTTCAGAACTAAGCGCAGGCGAACAACAAAGAGTCGCAATCGCACGAGCATTTGCTAACAAGCCAATGGTTCTTCTATTGGATGAACCAACAGGAAACCTGGACACAACAACTGGAAAAGAAATAATGGAACTATGCCACAATGCAAGCGAAAAACAGGGACAAACTGTTGTAGCAGTTACTCACGCAGCATACGTCAGAGGATACACAGACCGACTACTTTACATGAGAGACGGAAAACTTTACTCCGAACTACCCGACGACCAGTAAACAAATTTTTTACGTGTCCTTGTTTCGTTTCCTAAAAACAAAAATTAATACCGATGCAACAATAGCCGCTGCTACTGTAAGGACAACACCTGCTTCAAAAGCCAAGTCTGTGCCCAGAAAACCGTTGCCTCCCGGAACAACTGCTAAGGGCGTCATAAGCGGATAACTATCGATGTCATCTTCCGTGACTTGATGGGGGTTATCTCCTATTCCGTCATTGTTTGAGTCAATTCCAGTATAGTTGCCCCAGTAGTTTCCGCATGTGCCGTTGTCCCAGATGTTGGTGTGTTGTATCCAGATTGGGTTTGTGCATTCGCAGTCGTAGACGTTTCTTGTGTTGTTCAGAAAGCTGTTACAGTAGAATATGTTTTGGACTTTTGTGTGGTTCCAAGGAATAGGACCCAAAAAGATGCCTTCAATATTTTCGTCAATTATGTTGCCGACTATTATGTTTGGGGTTTCAGCCATTGTGATTCCCACGTTTCCGCCCTTTATCACGTTTCCAGATATCGTGTTGGCTGCCGTTCCAATGTAGATGCCAATGTTAAAGTTTAAAATCCGCAAATTCTTGACAGTTACGTTGCCGCCTGTATCGTTTGCCAGCTCTATGCCAAAATCCCATGAACCAACAGGCAAAATCCTGTAAGTTCCCTCGATTTTGTGCCCTTTGCCGTCAATTACTATGTTCTTTGCTTGAACAATAATTCCATATGACTCCTCGATATCTTCTGTGAATGAGTAAATGTTGCCATTGCGCAGAATCTTGTCTGTTCCCTCTACAGTCCCATCAGGCTTGATGAAAATTATTCCCGCAGCATTGACAGGATGTAAATTAACAGCCAATAGACTGGCAGCAACCAACAGAACCAACAGAGCGCTAGCTTTCTTCACTTGTATTCACCTATTCTTTTAGCCAGTTCCTTGACCTTACAACAGTTTTTCCTGCAGCCTTCAACTGCAAAGCATCCTCGTACGGGCACATTTCGATACAACGCAAACACATTATACACTTAGATGTAGTGACATCTCCGCTTTTCTTATCATACACCTCAGTGACCTGCGTAGGACAAACCCTTTTGCATATGCCACATTTTGTGCACTTCTCTTCCACTTTATTCAAGCGAAGAACAGACACCCACTTAAATGGCGGAAACCTGTGAAAAATTGCAATTAAAGCACCCAAAGGACAGATTCTGCACCAAGCCCGCCTGTAGAAAAATGCAGAAACAGAAACTATTCCCAAAACAATCAGATTTACAGATGTCAGGTAGTAGCCTAATTCCAAGAATGTCCCATTTGTCACTTGACCAACCCATTCTGGTCGAATCAAACCCACACTCATCTGAAGTAACACACACAATGGCTTCATGGGGCAAACCTGACAGAATGGTGCAGAAAAATACTGATACACAAATCCACCCTCTTCTGTTCCAGGAACCAACTGAGCATTTGCTATAGCTTCTGACCCAAAAATTACGCATATCACAATAATTAGTGCCAGAATCACGTAGCCGAGTTGATGGAACTTCTTGTTAAAGTCCTCAGACATGTCCTTGTGCGGCACCTTCACAGCTTTTCGGACATATGTTAGGAAATCCATGTACAATCCAAAGGGGCATATCCATCCGCAGAAGAATTTGCCCAAAAGAACAGAAGCTATGATTACTGCAGCTAAGACGATTGCCAATCTGACAAGCCCAGACGAGTTGTAGTCGACTCCCCAGCCGTGGCTGCCTTCCCAGAATGGGAAAATGTATGTTTGAATCTCCCATAGTGCACAGGTGACAGTTTTTCCACATGGATAGTAGCATCCAAAGAAGGGAACAGGAAAACCGTCAGCCATTTCCACTCCTGCCACGTTTGTTCCAATCAAAAATTCGTGAACTGGAATCTTGCTGGCTGGCTGCGGCAGTATTTCGTGGTCAATGAACATTCCAAAGAATATCAAGAAAATCAAGGATATCTGAATAAACAGCCTGAAGGAGCTGATTTTTCGTGTTTTTTTCTTCAGTCCTGTTACTGCCATTACTGCGCCAATGCTTACTGTTGATGCTGCTCCTGCAATCAGTAGAAGGTTTGGTCTGAATGGTGAACCTACAACTGGTGGGGGGATTTGATGGTCGTAGTTTGGGTCATTTACTGTTACGCCGAGCCTGTCATTTATGTGCCCTAGTATTGGGAATACGTTCCAGTATCCTGCCATGTCCAGTTGCTGTGTTACCGTGAATTCTCCTGTTTCGTGGTCTGCTTCTATGAATTGTTCTATCCAGCTGTAATCTGGTCTAACAAAAGTAACCCTTACGCTGAGGTTTGTTGGGTCCTCTTCTGTTCCCAAGCAGACGGTTCCTGTTACGGTAACGTTTTCGTATATGTTGATTTCAGTTGCCGAGATAGTGGCAGTGATGTGGGGACCATAACAGCTAGAAACTGGCCGGCAAACAAACACTCCAACAATCAGCAACGAAGCTACAACAATAGGAACCAGTCCAAGAAAAAACCTAGACCTACTGTCCCTTTTAGTGAACACCCACGAGCACACCTATAGTTTCTTTGTTAAGGCTGCACAAAAAAGCGTTTTTGTCAAGAAACTTTGACTATGCTACACCTTTCAAGGCATAATTAGGTCAACATAATTTAACTAATGCCTAATAGCTGAAAAATTGCAACAGCTAAGAGTGCTTCCAAAATACAATATTAGAGCACTACATTTTTTCAATAATGATTTTTGTTCCACTTTTTACCTTTTCAAAAATTTCTAAATTTTTTGTTACTTTACCTATAATGTTAACTGGACTGTACGGTTGTGTTTCACCCCAGAAGATACAAAACGCTGCGCCCATAGGCCAATAAGCCAAATCGCCTTTTTCGACTGTAGGCGAAGATTTTTCGTTTCCCATCTTTATTGGAATGTCAAAATATACTTCTTCTTGCCATAAAGCTGCCATGCCTTCTATAGGAAGCCCCTTAAGTATTGCATCTGAGGTTCTTGGAGAACGGATACGAATAATTTCACCCTCTGCTGTGCCGATGCCTTCAATGTTAAATCTGATTGGTATACGAGAAACACTCATTCCAGACACTACCTAAACTTATCGTAAGCTTGCTATTAGGTTTTATTCTAATATGTTGTCTCTTCTCAACTGATTAACTGCATACCCTGTTGAAAGATACCTTTCAGAAAATCTTATTGTGATGTTCTTGTCATACAGCAATCTTTATATTTAAAGCCAATTTCTAGTTTTCCGAAATAAAACATGGAGAAATGATTATGTCTTCTAATTTAGCTGGAACACCTGTGCTCATACTCCGCGAAGGAGCATCCCGTTCAAAGGGACATGAAGCACAGCACGCCAATATAATGGCTGCCCAAATCGTAGCAGAATCAGTAAAAAGCGCTCTTGGACCAAGAGGCATGGACAAAATGCTGGTAGACAGTTTCGGAGATGTAACAATAACCAGTGACGGACGCACAGTTTTAGACGAAATGGACATTCAGCACCCTGCTGCAAAGATGATGGTAGAGGTTGCCAAAACTCAAGACGATGAAGTTGGAGACGGAACAACAACTTCTGTAATTATCGCTGGAGAATTGCTGTCAAAAGCAGAAGATCTAATAACAAAAAATGTTCACCCAACAATCATAATTGACGGATACAGAAAAGCAGCAGAAAAGGCACTTGAAACCTTAGAAAAAATTGCAATAAAAATCACTTCAACTGACAAAAAAATGATCAAGAAAGCTGCCATGACCTCAATGGCCAGCAAACTAGTTTCTGGAAGCAGGGACTATCTTGGCGATATTGCAACTGATGCTGTTCTTCAGGTTGCCATAAAGACGAAAGAAGGATACAAAGTAGACATTGGCAATATTAAGGTCGAAAAGAAGCCAGGCGAATCCCTTGTTGATACAAAGCTGATTAATGGAATTGTCCTCGACAAAGAGGCTGTTCACTCTGGAATGCCCAAACGAGTCGAAGAAGCTAAAATTATTTTGATTGATGTAGCTCTTGAAATCGAAAAAACAGAATTTGACGCTAAAATAAACATTGAAAGTCCTGAACAAATGGACGCTTTCCTGAAACAAGAAGAAACCATGATCAAAAACATGGTAGACAAGATAGTTTCTAAAGGCGCAACCGTAGTTCTTTGCCAGAAAGGAATCGACGATTTGGCTCAACACTTCCTTGCCCGAAAAGGAATCTTGGCTGTTAGACGTGTAAAAAAGTCAGATATGGAAGCACTAGCCAAAGCAACAGGCGCAAAAGTAGTGTCAAACCTTGATGACATAAACAAGAAAGACCTAGGCTACGCCAAACTTGTAGAAGAACGCAAAATAGGCGACGACAAAATGACATTCATTGAAGGATGCAAAAATCCTTTGGCTGTCACAATCCTCATCAGAGGAGGAACAGAAAGAATAGTTGACGAAGCAGACCGCTCACTACACGATGCACTATGCGTAGTGGCAGACATAGTTGAAGAACCCAAACTGCTAGCTGGAGGCGGTGCACCAGAAATGGAAGTCGCAAAAGTACTCAAAGAATACGCTGACTCGCTTCCTGGACGAGAACAGCTAGCTGTTATGCAGTTTGCTGAGGCACTGGAAGTAATACCAACAACTCTAGCAGAAAACGCTGGACTAGACCCCATTGACATCATCTCTGACCTTCGTGCACAACACGAAAAAGGAGCAACATGGGCGGGCGTCGACGTAATTACAGGCAAAGCAGGCGACATGGAAAAAGCTGGAGTCTTCGAGCCTATAGTAGTTAAGAAACAGATAATCAAATCCTGTTCCGAAGCTGCAACGCTGATTCTAAAGATTGATGATGTGATTGCTTCTGGAAAGACCAAAGCACCCCCAATGCCTCCGGGTGGAATGGGCGGAATGGGTGGTATGGGCGGCATGGGCATGCCAGGTATGTAGGAGCGTTATAGACAAACGACAGACGAAAATGAAGTTTCGATCGGACCTACTAAACTGACCCGTTTTGAGCGGGCTAGAATAGTGGGAGCTAGGGCTTTGCAGATTGCGATGGGTGCTCCTCTTCTTGTGGAGTCGCCACAGTCTCGTGCTGGTCCTATCGATATTGCAATGTTAGAGCTTGAGACAGGAATTCTTCCCATCACAATACGACGAACGCTTCCAAATGATGAATTCCAAGACATTCCCCTCAAGTGGCTAACAGTCGCATAAATGGGATTTTTTAATCCCCATTCTTTTTTGTAAACTTGCGTCATCTAACTTTTAGAAATGTAAACTTTTTTGTGCATCCATTCTATTATTTTGAATGACGATAAATGCAGTTTGAGCTTGTTTCTCCGTATGAGGCTTCGCCAGGACAAAAAGAGGCAATTGACCAGCTAGTGAAAGGTTTTGCGGAAAAGAAAAAGCAGACTCTTCTTGGAATTACTGGAAGCGGAAAAACATTTGTCATGGCTAACGTGATAGAAAAACTTCAGAAACCCACGCTCATTATTGCTCATAACAAGACTTTAGCTGCACAGCTGTACGCTGAATTAACGGAATTTTTTCCAAACAACCGTGTTGAATACTTTATCTCATTTTATGATTATTATCAGCCAGAATCTTATCTTCCCACAACTGACACATACATAGAAAAAGACTCCGACGTGAACGAGCAAATAGAAAAAATGCGGATGCACGCCGTTTCCAGTTTGCTCAGCAGAAAAGACACAATAGTTGTTGCCAGCATAAGCTGCATCTACAACCTGGGCAATCCTGAAGACTACAAAAGCATGGCAATCGATCTGTGGGTTGGCAAAGAAGTCAAACGTCAAGACCTTATTCGCAGTTTAGTGGATATGCAGTATGAACGGAACGATATGGCTCCTGATGCAGGCAGATTTCGTGTGCGCGGAAACGTAATCGACGTTATACCCGCCTACGAGAAGAACATTCTGCGAATTGAGCTAGAAGGAAACAAGATCGGCAAATTGAAAGAGATTGACTTTTTGACTGGCGACTTGAATGTTTCTGTTGACCAGATTACTCTTTATCCCGCAAAACAGTATGTGGTGCCTGAAGAGAAAATAAAGCAGGCAATTGACCAGATAAAAGCGGATTTGGCTAAAAGGTTAACTGAGCTTCCTGAGCTTGAGGCACAGCGTCTTAAACAGCGCACAAACTATGACCTTGAAATGATAAAAGAGGTCGGCTACTGCAAGGGCATCGAAAATTACAGCAAATATTTTGACGGACGCGAAAGTGGCGAGCCTCCATTTGTTTTGATTGACTACTTTCCCAAAGATTTTCTGATGATAATAGACGAGAGCCATCAGACTATTCCGCAATCTCGTGCCATGTATAACGGCAACTATTCACGAAAAAAGAACCTTGTCGATTACGGATTTCGGCTACCAACAGCATTCGATAACCGTCCCCTCACTTTCGATGAATTTGAAGCTAAAATGAATAATACACTTTTTGTGTCTGCAACGCCAGGAGACTATGAGCTAGAAAAGAGCGGCTCACCCGTTCAGTTGATTACAAGACCAACCGGGCTTCTTGACCCTGTAATTGGGCTTCATCCTATCAAGGATCAGATGCAGCACTTGATGAGCGAGGCAAAAAAGACCATTGAGCGAGGAGACAGGATTCTGGTTACGACGCTTACAAAACGGTTAGCTGAGGATTTGACAGATTATCTGGTCAAAGAAGGCTTTCGTGTAAGGTATATGCACTCTGAGATTGACAGTCTGGATCGTATCGAGTTGATAAGGCAGCTTCGTATCGGCGAGTATGATATTCTTGTCGGAATCAATCTGCTACGTGAGGGCTTGGACCTTCCTGAGGTTTCAACGATTTTTATTCTTGATGCTGACAAGGAAGGATTTTTGCGTGACGAGCGGAGCCTGATTCAGACGATTGGACGTGCAGCACGAAACGTGAACGGGCGAGTAATACTATATGCTGATGTGGAAACCAATTCTATTAAGCGGGCAATGGAGATTACCCGTTTTCGTAGAATGTTTCAGAAGCAGTATAATCGTAGGCATGGAATTACTCCTAAAACTATTGAAAAGAGCGTTTCTGAAAAACGGGGAAGAATCAAGGGAACGAAGCATTTGGCTAAATCGGATATTCAGAAGCGTATTATTGAGCTTGATGCAAAAATGAAGGCTGCTGCAGAGCGGCTTGATTTTGAAAGTGCAATCGAGTTCAGGGATGCGATAGAAGACCTGAAACATGCCATATCTGCGAGTAGAAGTTATGATGATTAGGTAATTCAAAAGGTTGAAATACGTCCTTCTTAGCTTGCCTTATCTAAACTTAAGGAATATTGTCGTGTTATGCGGGATTCAATCTATGTAAAAGGTGCACGAGAGCATAATCTTAAGAATATTGATGTAGAGTTGCCCAGAAACAAGCTAATCGTGATTACAGGGCTTTCTGGCTCAGGGAAATCAACACTAGCTTTCGATACAATATATGCGGAAGGACAACGAAGATACGTTGAGAGCCTTTCTGCGTATGCGCGCCAGTTTTTGGGCTTAATGGACAAACCAGACGTAGACTGGATAGAAGGTCTTTCTCCTGCAATTTCGATTGAACAAAAAAGCACCAGCAAGAATCCCCGATCGACCGTGGGCACAGTTACAGAAATTTACGATTATCTCCGTCTTCTTTATGCCCGTATTGGAACGCATCATTGTCCAAAATGTGGCAGCTTGATTAGTCCCCAGAGCGCAGAAAACATAGCTAATTTGATCATGTCTGAAAAAGCTAAAACATTGGTTTTTCTTGCCCCCATAATACGTGGAAAAAAGGGGACTCATGAGCAGATTTTTGACGATTTAAAGAAGGAAGGCTTTACAAAAATCAGGGTAGATCAGAAAATCTACGATTCGGACACAATCAAAGATGAAGTGAAACTGGTGCGATACGAGAAGCACTGGATAGAAGCAGTCATAGACACAATAGAAATCGATGAAGACGAACGTTCCAGAATTACTGAAGCAGTAGAGCAGGCTCTTCACATCGGCAACGGAACCATGATTATCGTAGACAAGGAAGACCTAGATGCAGACAAGAAACGAGAGCTTGAACGTTTCAAGTCAGAAACAATGTATAGCACATTTGGTGCATGTCCAAACCATCCTGACATAGTTTTTGAGCGCCTAGAACCACGTATGTTCTCTTTTAACAGTCCCTTTGGTGCCTGCCCAAACTGTCACGGTCTGGGAGAAGTTATGGAAGTTGCTGAAGACTTAGTGATTCCCGACAAATCTAAATCGATAATGGATGGAGCACTTGCAGTTTATGGTAAGATGGATTTGAGTTGGCGAGTTCAGCAGCTCGCTATGGTCGGTAAAAAGTACGGGTTTGACGTTTTCACTCCCATTGAGGATTTTACTGAAAAACAGCTAGAAGTATTATTGTATGGTGACACCAAGCCAATTAATGGCAACTGGTCAAATGGCGCAGCTATGCGGATGAGAAATGGTTGGGAAGGCGTGATTCCGCAGACAATGAGGTTGTATCATCAGACTGAAAGCGAATATAGAAAAGGCGTCATCGAGAAGTTCATGAGGTCTTCTCAGTGCAGTGTGTGTAAGGGGAAACGTCTCCAGCCCGTAGTGCTTGCTGTTACTGTGCTTGACAAGAGCATAATTGATGTAACAGAACTTTCTATAGAACAAGCAGTTGAATTCTTTTCCAAACTCCCATCAGAGCTGAATGACAAAGAACTGATCATATCACAGCAGATAATCAAGGGAATCAATGAACGTCTGGGATTTCTGAAAAATGTTGGATTAGGCTATCTTTCTCTTGCGCGCGAAGCCCGAACACTTTCTGGTGGAGAAGCTCAACGTATACGTTTGGCTACTCAGATAGGCAGCAACCTAATGGGAGTACTATACATTTTGGATGAGCCCAGCATAGGTTTGCATCAAAGAGACAATGTTCGATTAATTAAGACACTGCAACGGCTACGAGACCTTGGAAACACAGTCATTGTCATAGAGCATGATGAGGAAACAATGCGAAGCGCAGACTATCTTGTAGACATGGGTCCAGGCGCAGGAGTCCACGGCGGCAGAATCGTTTCAGTTGGACCTCCGGAAACAGTGATAAACAGCAACAATAGCCTCACAGGAAAATATCTTTCAGGAAAACTAAAAATTGACGTTCCCGGTAAGCGGCGAAGACCCGTAGGCTACATTCATGTTACAGGTGCAGAAGAAAACAATCTCAAGCAGTTAGATTTGAACCTTCCTTTGGGAGTTCTCTGCGGAGTAACAGGTGTTTCTGGCTCAGGAAAAAGCACCCTCATGAACCAGACTGTCATGCCGATTCTGAGAAAGAAATTTGGTGAACGAGTTGACAAAATCGGAAAACATGTTTCAGTTGAGATTCCAGATTTTGTAAGAAACGTTATTGTCATTAACCAGGACCCTATAGGAAGAACTCCCAGAAGCAATCCTGCAACATACACAAAAGTTTTTGACGAAATACGAAAACTGTTCTCATCCACAAAGGAATCCAAAGCACGTGGCTACAAGCCAGGACGATTCTCATTCAACGTCAAGGGCGGAAGATGCGAAACCTGCCATGGCGACGGTGTTCTGCGTATCGAAATGAACTTTCTTCCCGATGTCTATGTTCAATGTGACGAATGCAAAGGAAAACGCTACAACAAAGAAACACTAAATGTGCTCTACAAAGGCAAAAACATAGCTGAAGTACTGGACATGACCGTGGAAGAAGCTGCAAAATTTTTTGCCAACATCCCCCGAATTTCCCGCAAGCTAAATACGTTAATGGATGTAGGACTGGGCTACATCAAATTGGGTCAAAGCTCAACAACGCTTTCAGGTGGCGAAAGTCAAAGAATCAAAATAACACGTGAACTCAGCAAACACAAGTCCGGTCACGTAGTTTACATGCTTGACGAGCCAACAACAGGACTACATTTTGACGACGTAAAACGCTTAATCAAAGTGCTAAATCGTCTTGTAGAGAAGGGAAACACAGTTTATGTTATCGAACACAACTTGGATGTCGTCAAAAACTGTGACTATCTGATTGATTTAGGTCCAGAAGGCGGCGACGCGGGCGGTGAAGTGCTAGCTTTGGGAACACCCGAAACTGTTTCAGAAAACTCGAGGTCCTATACTGGAAAGTTTATGAAAAAAATGCTAAATAGCTGCGAACCTGAAAAATCGGAGACAGGAACCTGTTTGCATGATCAAACTATCTGACCCCACAGACTTCAAGAGCTCTGAACTTCCAACTGAGCCAGGAGTCTACCTTTTTCGTGACCAAAAAAACAAGATAATTTATGTCGGGAAAGCTGTTAATCTTCGTTCTAGGGTCAGAAGCTATTTTTCGGATTCTGACCAGCCAATCAAAACCAAGAAACTTGTCTCTAATATACGGGGAATCGACTGGATATTACTAAACAACGAAACAGAAGCTCTTCTTCTAGAGAACAGGCTCATAAAAAAATATGAGCCAAAATATAACATCAGCCTGAAAGATGCAAAAACGTTCGCGTATATTGCCTTTACTCGAGAAAAATTTCCTAGACTATTGACTACGCGGAAAGTATCGCCGAAACTGGAGTCTTTTGGTCCCTACACTGACGGATTCACGCGCCAAGACCTTACCAGATTGGTCGGAAAAGTATTCAAATTACGTGTATGCAAGAAGCTTCCGAAACGTGAGTGCCTAAATTTTCATATTGACTTGTGCACTGCGCCATGTATCGGAAACGTTACTGAAGAGGAATATTGCAGTCAGATTGAGGCTGCAAGAGATTTTCTTAATGGTAACTATGAAAGAACACTTGACAGATTGACTTCTCAGATGAATGAAGCTTCAAGAATACAGAATTATGAGCACGCACTTGAACTGCAAAAACAGATTGCCTCGATAGAGCTTCTTAACCGAAAGCAGATAGTGGACAAAGAACGAGATTTTGATCAGGATATAATGGTTTTTCGCCGTTTTGGAGAAAAGATGCTTGTTGTGCAGATGAGCATCCGCAAAGGTGTGCTGCTGGGTAAAAAAGAGTTTTCTGTTGATTTTCAATCGCAGGTTGAGCAGGAGTTTTTGAAGGCATATTACAGCGAAAACAGGATACCCCATGAAATTCTATTAAACAAGCCTTGCTGGGGCAACAAAGCCGAAAAAGCTGCACTGGAAATTTTTCTTTCATCCAAGCGTGGCAGTTCCGTTAAACTCTTGATTCCTCGACGCGGAGAAAAACGTGAACTCGTAGAACTAGCAGAAAAGAATATTGAAGTCTCTATTTCGGAAAATAATGTTTTGGCTGACTTGCAGAATTCACTTGGGCTTTCTGTCCTTCCCCGAATTATAGAGTGCTTTGATGTTTCCAATTTAGGCAAAGAGCACATTGTTGCGGGAATGGTTAGATTTGTTGATGGAAAACCAGATAAAAGCAACTATCGCAGATTCAAGATAAATAGTGTGTTTGGACAGGATGATTTTGCTGCCATGAATGAGGCAGTTTTTAGGCGATACAGACGGCTACATGATGAAAAGCAGTTGATGCCCGATTTGGTGATTGTTGATGGAGGCGCTGGACAGATTGCCGCTGCCAGTTCTGCTTTAGACAAGTTGGGTCTTAGTTTGCCTTTGATTGGTTTGGCTAAGGAACATGAAGAGATTTATTTGCCTGATAGGGATGTGCCGTTGCGTTTTGATGCTGATGGTAGAATGATGCTTCTTTTGCGGCAGATACGAGACGCTACACATGATTTTGCTGTTAGATATAACCGTAAGAGGCGAGAAATGAAGATGAGAGACGAATTCACCAAACGTTGACTCACAGCTGGAACAATTTTTGATGGTGGATTACTTTATCATCTTTTGGATGATACAGTGAGGCGTTTGGTGAATTGTCAAACTGGTGGGTTGTTCTAAGAAAAAAATGGAGTACCTGTTAAGGATTAAAAATTCTCCATTTTCTTGTTATTTTTTTATCTGAATGCTTTTTCGATTAGTTTGAGTTTTTTTTGGATGTCTTTGTTTTGGAGTTCTAAGTCGAGTTCGCAATTTTCTGTGTTTTTCATTTTTGTTCTACTCCTTGTTTAGAATGTTCTAATCACATATAAGTGTATTGTGTATTAAGATTTACTATATATAACAATATTACCAAATCCGATATATTACCAAAAAAGGAACCATCAACAAACTTTTCTAAAAACCTCAATTATATCGTAAATCGAAATATACCTTATATGCAAATCTGGACCTAAGTATTTCTTGTGAATGCGTGGTTTTCTATTTTCTCCTATTGCCATAAACCGTTTATGCGCGCATTCACTTCCTTCTCATCCCTAAAATAATGTCAAAAATTTGCTGTTCTATCTTTAACAGATAGCAGCATTATTTCCGATTTTTAACCGGATTATATTTTTCTATCAGAAATTTTTCTAAACTCAGAGCTCTTTCACAAGAATTCGTATAAAGTGCTCTTACTTGTGTAGACCCCTTGCTCTTTTCCTTGCCGATGGCGTCTTTGATTTCAGTAATCATCCCATTTGCGCCTGCTTTTCCAACATATTTCACATCATATTTGGAATTTGCAAAAAGGTAAACGCCTGCTCTTGTTTCTAGTGTTTCAAAATCGTTTAGATTAATCCACCATTCTGACGGAGTAACAACTCGGGAGTCGACAACATCATGCGGATCCCATTGCATTCTATTTTCCTCTTTTTTTTGATTTTTATGCCTCAACAGGAATTTCCAGTTGTTCTTTTGTCATTTTGTTTTCTTCTGTTGTCCCTTGTTCTGTAATTGTTTCGGTTTTTTGTGGAGGCTGTTCTTTGGAGGTTTTTGGCGGTTCAGTCGATGTTTTTATTCCTGCTGTTTCTGGTTTTTTGGCTTTTTTTACTTGTGTTCTTTTTGTTGTGTTTGTATTGGTGTTTTTTGTTTGATCGTTATTTGAGTCTTTGGTGACCTCAACGATGTGATTTGTTATCGGTGTCTGTGGTTCATCACATGGGTCTTCGTTGTAGTGGAGTATGATTTTGGTTTTGAGTATGATTTTTTCCCATTTTTTTTGTTTGATGTTATATCTGAATGTGTGTTCGTCATGTTCTGTGATGCAGTTGTAGTAGAGCATGTTGTCTGTTTTGTCGGTGAGTGTCATTTTGCTTTTGCAGTTTTTTCCTGCGCATGGTAATGTTTGTTTGACCAAGCCATATCCCATTTATTACTACATACTATACTATTAAAAACGTTATGCATCGAAAATCAACGAAAAAAACAAAAAAATGGTCTAGATTAGAACCCTTTTAGATTCTTCTAAAGCTCAACAATAGACAAAGCGTTTCCTGAGGCTTGTACGGGACACGACTAAAGGAGAAAGAAAGATGAAAACTCCTTAACGATTAGAGCAATAATAATTTTATATTATCCCGTTTATGCCTTGTCAGTCGCTTTGTCCTTTGAGCTTTTTCCTTTACAACTCAATCCATTTTCAAGCTATAAGTAATAGTCCGCACTATTTTACGACGTACAAAACAACCTTAGCTTTTCAATAGATCCCCTTCTGCAATAATTTGATTCTAGTGCTAAAAGCTAACCTTATCCTACCTTTATCTCCCTTAACTAAAAAGTTAGAAACTGCGCTATGACCACAAATGCAGTCATTACATGCTATGTTTCTCTTTATTGTGCTTCATCAGTTCCTCGTTGGTACTAAATGTTGCCCCACATTTACTGCACTTAAATGCTGCCACACAAAACACCTCCCACCTGAATAACCGAATAATCTTTTTATGCTATTTATTGATAACGTTTACATCGTATTAACCTGTAACACATCACAATTCATTTTTTTGCATCTAAATTTGTAAGTGGTAGCTAATTCACGTTTATATTTCGTCTAAGCAACCTGGGTCTCCAAGTCGACAAGCTTTTCCAACAGAGCGGAGACGAACGTATCTTTTTCGTTCTCTTGACCTCCTTTTGCTTCCAAAATAATGAATCTGTTTTGGCAATGTTAACTTTTTAGATTCTGTTCTTTCTTTTTCGATTTGTTCTAGAATGACCTGCAACCCTGTTTCTCCTCTACAAATCAGTCTATAATTTTGTTAGCTATTAGAGTAATTATATTCCACGTTTGCAATGCAAGACAATGTAATCGGTCACAGGCATATCAAACATTAGTGCGCTTGTGATGAACTGGTTGCTAACACGAAGTAGATTTTTATTGAAATAGCCTATATACAATTAGGTATGCCATTTGAAAGCGAAGTTCTAGAGATTATCCAGCGTACTCTTAATGCCAAAAGTTTCCGTTTTTCCCGTCCATCTTTTTTTCATTTTAAAGCTGGACAATGTCTTCTCATATCCTTAACCATTGATGGAACGGAAACAAAAAAGTACTACAGTATTTCAAGCAGTCCAACACAAAAAATTTTTTTAGAGTTCACGCAAAAATTAACTGAAACAAGCTTTTCAAAGGCACTAAATAGTCTGAAATCCGGTGACGTAGTAACGCTTGATGGACCCTACGGCACGTTTACATTTGAAGGCGAATTCAAAAAGGTCGCAATGCTCGCTGGAGGAGTAGGCGTAACTCCCTGCATTAGTATGATTAAATATTGCATCGACAAAAAAATTGAAACAGACATTGTGCTATTGTATTCGAACAGGACAGAAGCAGACATACTTTTCAGAAAAGAATTTGACCAAATAAATAAGCAAAATCCTAACATCAAAATTGTTTATACCCTTACTAGAGCAGAAAAACAGTGGAATGGTTACTCTCGAAGAATTGACAAAAAAATGATTCTTGAAACTGTTCCTGACCTTAAAGAAAGAATCTTTTTCTTGTGTGGTCCACCAATTTTTGTCTCAAGTATGGAAAATGTTCTAAGCAAATTAAATATAGATGAAGAGAATGTTCGAAAGGAGAATTTCTGACCGACATTACAGATAACCTATATGCGGCGTTATTTGTTATTACTGAAATGGAAATATCCGTTAAATACTGTTTTCTTGGTTTAGTCTAACTGTGGATGCGTGCATTTTTTCATTTTCTCCTATGATTCGGGGATTTACATATTATGAATGTGTGCGCATCCACTCAAATTTATTCAATTCTGAAAAAGTAGATTAAAAAATAGGGAAAAGGAGGAATCCTAGAGCCTTGATTTTAAGGTTGGGTTCCCCTTTTTGTTAGTCTTTTTCTCAAGACTATCACTGACAGTGTTGCTGTGACAAACATTGGTAGTATTGCCCATGCTGGAAACTCTGGAATAGTTTCGTTTATAGTATCAACTGCTGCCCAATCGTCTGGGGTATCTGCGGAGCTGGGTGGCCAAACTGAGTCTGCAGTATTGCTTCCATCATGTACGGCTACTCGTATCCAGTATTCTGGGTGTATATCAAAAGCTGCTGCTGCAATTCTCACTTCGTAAATTAGGTGAGCTGTATCAGACAGTGGAGAAGTATCAACGGAACTGACTATGAGAATGTCTGTTGTCCAACTGTAGCTAGTATCTTCTGCCCATGCTGAGCCATCGCCTCTGTACATTGTGAATCCCGATTGTTCATGTCCTACATAATCAAATTTTACGCAGTCTGTTTGTGGTTCTGTGCCTCCTATTGGGGTGCCGCCTGTTTCTGCTGCTGATGCAATGCATATCTCCAAAATATCCTCTGGATTGCTTGCAGTGTCGCCTAATACTTCAATCAAAAGATAGTAGTTTATGATGTCACCAGTGATCAGTTCGTTGTCGTGCTTTATTTTGAAGCTTGCATCTACGTCACCAACAAGTTGTGCTTCTGATGCATCTGACCACTCAAAACTGTTGGTCCATTTTCCATCAATAGTTGGCTCTGTTGTTGCCTCAAAATCTTCTATTTCATAACCTTCTTGTTGAGCCAAAACAATTCCTGGTATCGATGCTAGACAAAGACAAGTTAATAGAACTGCAGTGAGTACAGTGATTGCTTTTTTTGTATTTTTTGTTTTTTTCATAATTGCTCACTTTATTTCGTAAACCTATGTTGAAGTTAAGTTATAAATTTTTTTAGAAACTAAGCAACAAAAATAAAAACATTATCTTAATGTCAGTGATTTTGAGTTATGATTTATTTTTGTGTCCGAACAAAACGTGAACGCTAGCAATGCATCTCATAAGACAAAAAAGCAAGTCATGAACTGAATACAAACTATGCGGAGACAAATTCTTCAAGTTGTTGTTTGTTAAGACCTACTCCGGGCTTTGAGTCTAAGCGTTTTTCTACTTTTCCTTTCTTAAACAAAATCACGGTTGGATAATATTTTATGGAGTAATCTTTGCATGTTTCGGGGTCATCATCAAGTGCGACAATTAGACACTCGTTAGGATTGGCGTCCTTGAATTCATTAAAAATTGGTAAAAATCTTTGAGAAAATGGACACCATTTAGCGTAAAAAAGTGTGAAAACCCGATCTTTGTTTTCTATCTTGGTTGAAAAATTTTTGTCGGCATCGTTTTTTTCAATGTTAGTCATCAGTTGTCCATCAACGTTAAGTCATGATGCCGGATGTTTATAATCCTGATGATTCTTCAATGAATTAACGTGCTATGTCTATTTGGATATGACGTCAGCAACCAATAGAATAATTCCCGTAGCTATTACTGCTAAGCCCCAAAAAATGTCAACATCAGTAAATACACTCAAAGCCATCATTATTGTTCCAATAATCCAGCAGAATACAGTAAGAAGCATACGAAACGAGAAGAAATCGTTATCAGCAGCCTTAGTCACGTCAACTACCTCGTAGCGATACTGAACGTTTCACATTATTTTAGTTAAAAGTTTTTCTTACAATCTTTTGGACTAACGGGTTTTGATAGAATGGATTTCTGAAGCTTTGACAAACTAAAAGGAAAAAGAAATGAAAATATCAACTATATCGTTACTATTCTCATTCTTTCAAAGCTTTTTCAGTCCATTCTTGTCCCATTTTCCTAGTTTTTAATCTAGAAGAAGAGGTCACTGAAACCCATCAACAGGACGTTGATAAGCACAGGTTTCCGTATTATGGGGGGAACAACCTGTATTCCTGTTTTCAAGTTTTTTCAACCTCTTCATCAAATAAATTCCCAAAAAAGGGGAGGAGGGTTTTTTGTTTATGTTTCTCCTTGTTTATCGTCGTCGTCTTAGTGCGATGTAGGCTACTGCGCCGGTGATGCAGGCTGCTACTACTGCGATTACGATTGCTAGTTCTGCGCTGATGAGTGGGTATTCTGGTAGTTGGTTCTGGTTCTTCAGGTGTTATTGTTCCGCCTGCTGAAGCTGCTGGACCCACGGCTATGTATGTAGTATCTGATGAACTCCAATAGGAGTCTGATCCCAGAAACATTGCCCTAACTTCAAAGGTTCCTTCATCTGGAGGAGTCCATTTGAAGCCAAAATTGCCATGGCTGTCACTTGTTACTTCATCAATATCTTTCCAGCTACCGTCTGCTTGTTTGTATGCGAGTTTAACGGGCACACCATTGGGTTCTGGAGGATTGTTAATCAAAGTTGCATTTTGTCCATACAAGTAGTCCATCCACATGCTCATATCTTCTTCAGATACTGCAGGTGTGTTTGGCATACCAGGCGACATGTCTAGTACGCTACCTTGAATTAAGACGCCAGTTCCTTTTGCGACTGTGGTAAGAGGTGCAGTTACAGTTGTTTGTGTTTTGCCTTTACCAATGCAATATTCTACTCCGTTATCTCCGTCATGACCTAACAGATAACCATCAGCAATAGCTGTTGGCAATACGCCGATAGGTAATTTCCATAGGAATTTTCCAGTTGCTTCGTCAATTGCGACTATCACATGGAATCTAGTTCTTGGCGTCAACTGATAAACAGTGTCTGATGAGAAATATCGTACTCCATTTGCACCAACAGCAAGTCCATTGAATGGTTGATGACCATACAGGGACTCATCTTCAGCTCCAATGTAGTCGCTTTGCCAAATCTGTGATCCATCGTCTAGGTCATAAGCATAAACGTGTCCATCGTAGCTACCAGCGTAAAAGACTCCGTTGTGTGTAACGTAACTGTATGGTGGTGTCATTCCCCAAGGCAGTTCGCCCATAGGTGCTTTCCAAATTTCATTACCTGTTTTGACATCATATGCAACGAAACTTTGAGTTGCGCCATCTAAGAGAATAAGTGGTCCATTTGGTCCACCATCTGGATCTTTGACACCTATATCCATTACTGTATGATTATTTCTCCATAGGAATTCGCCAGTAGTATAATCGTATCCTTCCATAATTTGCATAGCGTTGTGTGTTCTGACTATTATCACATTTGCTTCAACAAATGGAAATGCTCGAACACCATAGAATCCGTTGTCTCCCATTGTTACTTCACCTTTGTAGATGTCCAGTGTGGGGTCTATTGTTGAAACGTTCCATACAATGCCTGTGCTCCATTCGTTTCCGACTACTTTGCTGCTGTCCCATTTGATCAAATAACAGTAGTCGATACCCATTGGTCGTGTGTTATTGAATCCAGGGTTTCCGTAATTGTATATGTTGCCACCAGGTGATTGAGTAATAATCACGTATGGATTTCCGTCATAGAAAGCTTTAGTTTCTAGATTAGTAGGAGCGTTGTTAATTGTTCTTACAAGGTCTCCATCAAATGGGTCATAGACTTTCCAACTAGATCCACTTGCTTCCCATAGTTCAACTGCTATTCCTCCTTCATTTGCTTGTGATGCAGTTTGGAAGAATGGATCTAATCGGCGGGCTAGAGTTGGATTTCCTGGTGCTTCCCATAGTTTTTCTCCAGTTCGTAAATCGATGCATTCAAAATAACCACTTCTACTGCTAGGCTGATAGATTCTTCCACTTAGAATAATATTACCGGTATTAGGGAAATTACCACCTCCGCTTACTGCATATGGCAGACTGCCCCAGACTCCTCCTGGTAAACCTCCCATGCTAATCTGGTTTGTCCATAAAATGTGTGGTGAAAGTGGTGCTGTACTATATTCGTTATATCCACTGATGTACTGTTGAACTAGTAACGGACCTTGAGTCCAATCTCCTGATATTGCCGTCCATTCTCGGTTGTTTGTTGAAACTGGATTTTCCCAATAATTCTCAGGTAGTGGTGACCATGGATAGCCATTCAGTTGTCCAGATAGGACTTCTTGTTCTTGAACTTCAAAAGTGGTTGGTGATTCTGTACTTGATGGTTTATAGTAAACGCTTAATTTCAGATCTTTATAGACATTATCTGTTGTGTAGTGGAATCCGCCAAAGCTGGCTGAAACACTATATGTACCAACTTGATCGGGATAATAATAGTACATTAAAGTGCCTACTATTTGGGCTAGTCCTGGAATTTCGATACCTGCTGCTTTTAGTGTTTCATCTACGGGCATAAAAGTTTCTGATGTTCCGTCAGGTTTAGTTATTGTCATTTCTATATTCCTAAGACCACCAGTTAGAGATCCTGCTACATCCTGTGCATAATTGGTTGGACCAGCTGGTGCAGGGTATGTCATGATGTAGATTATGGACTTTTGTCCAATTCCAAGATGTGTTGGACTTACTCCTACAACTGTTGATGTATCTCTATCAGGAACTGCAGTGTATCCAGGCAATGCTGTTTGTGAGGATACTGTAGGTATAGCCATCAATGAAGAAAGCAGTACTAGCGTTGCAAACATTTGTACCATTTTTATTTTTTGATTTTGATTTTTTTTCATTTTACTATTTTCTCCTTATGTTTTTATTGTATTATCATAGTTTTTATTAAAAAAACATTGTAAAGAATACTCCCACATACGCATGTGGTGGAATTTTCTGTACTGTATAGTTTCAAATGGTTTAATTTTTTAACTCTTAGATGTCCTGAATTGGAAAATTATTATATATGCATCAAAGGTATATCACCAACCGATAATATGTCAAAAAACAAAAATGAAACTGTCCTAGAAAAACTTGGATTAACTAATGTACAATCCAAAGTGTTCACCGCAAATTTCTCTATCGGAAAGACCACAGCAAAGCAAATTGCACATCACGCAAAGATAGCAAGGGAAGACGTTTATCGTGTGATGCCTTTGCTTCAGAAAATGGGTCTAGTAAAAAAGCATCTAACAAAACCAGCTTTGTTTGAAACTATCGACATGAGTAACGCAATAAAGTTGCTGGTTGATCGTAGAAAAAATGAAACAGAAGAAATCTGCAGTAATGCAGAGACTTTTCTCAAATCAATTCAAAAGAAACAAGAAGTTAAGCCTTGGATCAACTTTGAGGACGAATTAATTCTTCTTTCAAATAATGATATTATTGATCTTACTATATCAAATGAGCTTGAAGACCTTAAGAAGAGTCTGGAAATAACTGTTAACTGGACTTGCCACAGGTATAAAGCTCAGTTTTGGGCGAGAGACTTTACAAACCTTATCGAAAAAGGTATCAAAGTTAGGCTTATAATGAACATTCCAGAAAAAGACGAATTCTATTTACCAAATTCTACAGAAATTTTGATGCAAAACCCGAAATTTAATGTGCGGTACATCAAAAAGTTGCCTGACTGGATTATTTCTATATATGACAACAATCGGGGATTTATCTTTAATTCTAACACTGACAACACGCTTAATCCCCCAGTTCTTTGGACAAGCAATCCAACAATTTTAGGTTTGATGCAATGCTATTTTGAAACAACATGGAACGCGGCAATAGAAATGAGCTACCAAGAATTGTGCAGTAACTACCAGTAAAGAACAGTATTGAAGATTTAAATTCTAATTAATACTCTCGCATTTTCGTCATCAGGAAAAGAATGGTCTACTGAACACAAAGGTAATTTGTCAAAGGAGAAAGACAAATGAATATTTTACAAATCAATAATCAGAAGCGTTGGTTGGATTAAATTTTAACCAAAAAAATCTACTCATGCAAAATGGTTTACAAACAAATTGCCCTTGTCGTCTGATTATAAACTTAAAATCAGAGCGATCGCTAAAAAATTTCACCCAATGTTATGAGAAAAATAAGAAGTTACACAAAAGCTAGTTTTTCTTTTTCTAATCTTCGTCTTCGCTTTCATCTTCTTCATCTTCTTCCCAATCGTCGTATTCTTCAAACAACAAAACAACTCACCTCTATTAGTGTACCTCATTAACTAGAATATCTAGTTTCTTTCTAAAAAACAAGATATTTTTAAGACTTAAATGTAAAACCAGTCTTAAGTATCGTCTATTTTTAAGTTTATAACCAATTTCTAAATAATAGTAGCTTTTGCCTTGGGCATGTAGCATTTTGCTTTTTCAGCATGTTTATTTTAGTTAAAACTCTGCATAAGCCTTTTATGGCTTTAACCACTCGTGAATTAATTGATGTCTAAAGTTAAAGATATTATGACTAAAACGGTCATAACTGTTGATGCTAACAAAACTGTCACAGAAGCCACGGCTCTAATGACAGAAAAAAATGTTAGCAACCTAATTGTCATGGACGGCAATACACCGACAGGAATTGTTACTGAACGCGACTTTGTAAGAAAAGTCTTAGCAAGAAATATAACATCAGCAACCAAAATCTCTGAAATAATGTCAACTCCCCTAAGAGTAATAGACCCTGACGCTCCAATCAAAGAAGCAGCACGAAAAATGATTCGAAAAGGAATTCGCAGACTTCCGGTAATGCAAGATAACAAACTAGTCGGAATAATAACAACTACAGACATAGCAAAGCAATTAAGCAAAAAAACCTTGACCGACGAAATACTCCAAGCAATAGGTCGTGACTATTACCCTGTTCCAGATGCCTTCGAAAAATAGCAACAAAAAACTTGATCAAATATCCAATTCATTGCAACAAAGGAAGCACTAGCAAAGCAGTCATTCCTAATAATTTCATGAAAATTAAAACTGCTGGACCTGAAACATCCTTAAGTGGATCTCCTACTGTATCTCCAACTACAGCAGCTTTATGAGTATCTGATCTTTTTCCACCATACAATCCACTTTCAACCAGCTTTTTTGCATTATCCAACAAGGCACCCGTATTGTTAAAAAAGAAACCCAACATAGCCGCCGACGCTGTAGCACCAATAAGTAACATGCCTAAAGCCGTTACCCCAAACAGAAAACCCACTAAAACAGGTGTCAAAATAACGATGACTCCTGGAAAAACCATCTTGCTCAAAGCATTCTTTGTGGCAATATCAATACATCGCACATAATCAGGAGCAACCGTTCCTTCTTTCAGTCCGATTTTTTCTTTAAACTGCGACCTAACTTCATCAACCATTTTGAAAGCTCCATCAGAAGTTGCTCGCATTGTCAAAGAAACCAAAGGCAGTGGTAAAACTACACCTAAAAACAAAGCAGCAATAGAATAAGGAGAATCAATGGCAATCGCTGAGATTCCAGCTGTGGCAAAATATGTGGCAAAAATCAAAAACGAAGTAATAGTACCCGAAGCCATGGCATACCCTTTGGTTGCAGCCTTCATAGTGTTTCCAACAGCATCTAACTCATGTAAAGTCTCAGAAGCCTTTCCGTCAATTCTAGACATTTCAGCTATCCCTGCTGCATTATCAGTTATTGGACCAAAGGCGTCCGCAGCCATAATAAATGTAAGAGAAAAATCTGTAGCGATATTGGCAACTACTAATCCATACAAGGATTGACCTGTTACCATAAAAGAGCCTACAACAGCGGCTAACACTGCAATCATCGGTAACAATGGGGTGCCTAAACCAGTTGACAAACCAGTTATCACATTCAATGCAGCACCTGCCTGAGATGAAGCGGCAACGTGATGCACAGGACCACGTCCCATGCCTGTATAATAAAGTGTAATTATGATGCAAACAAGCATTGCACCAACCCCAAATAATCCTGCAAAAAACAGGGAAAAATCATCAAGAAACATAGTTGACAAAAAGAATAAAGTAACCAAACTTACTGCGGCAGTCGCTACCAGCCCAATCAACAACGAACCGGTAGCACTCACTCGTTTCCATTGTCTAACCAAACTAATTCCAATAACTGATGCGAGAATACCAACAGCTTCAAGAACAACTGGAAAAATAATTCCCTTAGAACCATACTGCCACAGAAAAAGTCACTCCCATCAACATACCCGTTGTAATGTCACCACTAAAAGTTTGGAACAAATCTGAACCACGACCAGCACAATCACCTACATTATCACCAACCAAATCAGCAACAACAGCAGGATTTCTAGGATCATCCTCGGGAATTTCCATTTCAATTTTTCCAACTAAATCTGCACCAATATCTGCAGACTTTGTAAATATGCCCCCGCCAATCTGAGCAAACAAAGCTGCTAAACTTGCTCCAAAACCAAATCCCACAAGGGCAGGAATATCATTCAAAGTCACATAGAGCAACATCAATGCAACTAAACTTATTCCTGGCACTGCAAGTCCCATAACTGCACCACCAAGAAAACCAGTTTTTAAAGTCTCAGAAGCCGAAAACCTAGCAGCATTTGCAGTTCTCGTATTGGCATTTACTGCCACTTTCATGCCTACATATCCGGCAAAAAGAGAAAGTATTACGCCACAAACAAACGTTAAAGAAGTAACCCAACTAAAAAGCAACAAAAAAACCAAAGCTACCAATGGAATAACTAAGAATATTGTCGTAAATTGCCTTTTCAAGTAAGCGTTTGTGCCAATAACAATGTAGCTGCCAATTTTTTGCATCTCAGGCGTACCAGAATCACGTTTAAGAACCCAGCGGGTAATGTAAGATGCCAATAGAATTGCAGCAATTCCAACCCCGAAAATAAACAAAAGTGGATCTGTCATTACGCTCAATTACCTTTTTTCCTGTTTTATCATTGCGAACAAAAACGCTAACCAAATTTTCTTTATCAAAATTTTTTATTCCATATCTTACGAGTGGCAACCTGTTCTTAAATGTAACACTAAAACTCAACACTAACTACAAAAAAATCGAAACAACAAACCATTACATCAGATTATACAAACAAATCTAAAAAACTTGTAACAAAGAATAGCTAAAACTGAAAAGGAAGCATTATTGTTTTGAGATAACGGTTTGGACATTAGCCGATAGCAAAGAAGATAAGCATTTTTTTAGGAAGGCAAAAGAATGCTAAAACGTGGAACGAATATTAAAATACGTTATGGGACATGGTCTTCGTTCCATTTTGGAGTGTCCACATGTTCTTTTGCAAAACTTCCTCCTTTTTAAAGCTCCCCCGCATTTTGGTGGACGCGAAGATTGTTTTTGTGCAGTTTCGTGGTGTTTTGTTCTACAGTTTGGATATTGATTGGAGATATTGATGTTTTGTTGATGCTTTTGTATCCGTTGGCATTTTTGTGGATTTTCTTGTTTGTTATATGGTTGTTTTTGGATTGTTATTATTGCTGTAATATGCTTTGATATTACTTGCAGTCACATTAGCCTTTAAATCGGGGTTGAAGCTGTTATAAGATTAACAATATGTATGGAAATAGACATATTGTATGCATGTAGAGCATATCTACAACAAAAAGATGAATAGAATGAACAACCAAACAATAAGAAAAGCCGAAACAAAACTCGTCAGAGGATTACTAGACCTGGTCGTCCTAGGATTACTAAAAGAAAAATCACTCCATGGATATGCAATAATAACTAGCATCAGACGAAACTTTGCGGTCTACTTTGGACCAAGCACTGTCTATCCGCTTCTTGGAGAGCTTGAGAAGAAAGGCACCATCAAAAGTGAATGGGATCTAACCCACGACCGACCGAGAAAAGTCTACTCACTAACACCAGAAGGACAAAGCCTGCTAACAGGAGCAGAAGAATCACTATATCAAATATGCAACAAACTCAACGAATTTGGAATGAACCGTTTACGATTCAATCAACCAAGATCGCTAAAAATAAACGAAGCAATAATGGAAATGTAAAATCAAACAACAAAAATGTACGATGCACGAGCAAAAATAGACTACATCATAGTAGAAATTAGAGGGATTTTAATATCCTTTTGTTGATACATTGTTGCTTTTGTTGCCTCTATATATTCAACGAAATCTAAGCTTTCTTTGTCGTAAAGGCATTTATTGATGTAACCCATTTTTCTGAACAAGTTTTCCATTATTCTGATTTGAAGGATTTTTGCCCCATCTTTGAACATAGATTCGATTGCTTGTGAAAATTCTTTGATGTTGGAAGGTATTTCCTGTCGGTCAATTTTGTATTCGTTTTTTAGGTAAAAATATATGATTTTTTGACAGGTTTCACCTAGTGACGAAAACTCTTCATCTATTGCATTCAACAGAATTTCTTCAAAACTCATGTTTGATGTCTCCTAATCTAAATTAATCTAATATCTGTTTGATGTCCTGTTTGATGTTGTAGTGTTTTTTGTTTGATTATAACTTTTGTAGAGATACCAATTTGTTGTAAATGTTTTCATTTTTTATTCCTCTTGTTTGTTTGTCGTATTGTTGTTCTGTTATACTCACATACATTATATCGTAATATTTAATATATTATTTCTTAATAAAAAATATATCAAAAATCGATATATGTCCAAAACAACACCTATCTCAACGCATTAATCGTGAATATGTGCACACAGACATTAATATGTCTCCGATATTGACCGAAACGACTTGTTTTGAACGCCGAAGATATAAAAAAGAGAATTTGCTCGCGCGTACGCATCCATTTTGGATATGTCATATCTTTTGAATTAACGTATATATTATGTTTCAAGATACTTGATATTGTCAGCACCGATGTCTAACAGGTTGTCGAATAGAATTTTCAAAATGTTCATTCACTCTCTGCTAATGAATGATGGCCTAAAAGTAAAATATCAAAGTCCGATGGCTTGGCGAGGACAGGTTAACTATAGATATGTATGATTTTGTTCTTAATTATAAATCAATGAATAATTTGTCATAACAATCTTTATGATATACTTTAGACGTTCCAGAATTCCTGTGACCTTTTACGAGTTTTCCTATCTTTAGCTATTTGCCACATTTTTTTACAAACAAGTTTTTCCCTTCGTTTTTACAAGACGACGATATACATCCTTTCTTAGGATATACTCAATCAACTTTTCATCATCTCTAAAATTTCTTAATTTCTAAATAAAATTTTTTAATCTTGCTATTCTATAAGCGGTTGCACAAAAAAGGTAAAAGATTGATGTTCTTTTAAAACAGACACATTTCTCTCCTACGTGCCACTTTATTTATAATTACTTTTTTGTCTACGACTATTTTTTTTGAAGGTTACTTTGTAATTCTAGGAAGTGGCTCCTTGATTCTTGAGCTGCCTTCCTTAATTTCTCATTTACAGACATACTTTTTTCCCTCCATTTATTCTGCAGCTCACCTATAGTGGATCCAAAGAGCGAGGACAACATTGTATTTAAACCATTCTAGTTTTAGGAAAGTCAAATTGCATTAGAAAACATCAACAGATAAAAATCAATAAAATTATCTAATCGGACTTTATTTTGGGGAAATTATGGTTAATCTCACAATTGGGTATCATTTTTCCTCATTTTAAGTGATGCGCGGCCAACTGGAATATTCCAAAAAAATAGTAGTCCTATATAAATTCAATATTTTAACTTAGGTTTTTGATTCACAAGCGTTTTTAATGAATAAGAAATGCGCGCATAGTAACTAGTCAATACAAAAGGAAAATCAGCTAATATAATAGATATTAAAAGGTGACTTTGGATCTTTTCTCCAAACAGTTAATGTGTAGACGGATTTCTTGCTGCCCACGAGAGGTATATGACAGAAAAAATAAGAAAGGATGCATCAAGTAGGTTTGGAAATGATGGAAAGTAGACCCAATGGTTGAAGAATGTCGTAAATTTCAATGCTATTCCTATTGTTCCACAAATTAGCATTATTTGCATGCAATCTTTAAGTAGGTCGCTCCAGGATGAATGTATTGCTTTCATTTTTTTCACTGCTTATAATTTCATTTAATTAATTAAGTAACTTATGAATTTTAAGTAAATGTTTAAAAATCAATATTATGAATCGATGTTCTAAATTCAGGTTTGGGAGAAATGAGAGTTTTGGAGAAACTCAATCACTGGGTTGAGGATTGGCTTTTTGCAAGAGATGAAGCAGAGAGCACAATTTATGGAAAT
Source organism: Candidatus Bathyarchaeota archaeon (assembly GCA_963772765.1). Taxonomy (GTDB): domain Archaea; phylum Thermoproteota; class Bathyarchaeia; order Bathyarchaeales; family Bathyarchaeaceae; genus Bathyarchaeum. The sequence continues at coordinate 38,655 of CAVYYP010000008.1, forward strand.
TAAGCTTTTTCTATTCCTGATTCATTTTCTTGATGATTTTAATATCCACTTATTTTCAATAACCTTGAGTTTGTTCAATATTTATTGACGTTTTTTCTGTGGTTTTTCAAGAATCCAGAATGTGTGAAAATATATTCCTTATGAAAAAGATGTGATACATAAAAACATTAAATACATCCACAGTATCATAATATACAGATAGCGCTGCAATATGTTGTACAGAATGTACAATAGTACTTATTTTTTATTAGGTAACATGTACAATAACTAATATACAGTGTTGTATAATAAATAATATACAATGATGTATTATACTATTATGTACAATAACTAATATACAGTACTGTACTAATAATGTATCTAAATCACTGGGAAATAGAGGTAATCTGAAATGTTAAATCCTTTCAAGTATGGTGGTGTAGTTTCAGGTAAAGATTTTGCAGATAGAGAAGTTGAGTTGAATTACTTAGTTACAGAACTAAAAAGTGGACAAAATATTATTTTCTACTCTCCACGCAGATATGGAAAAACCTCATTAATATTGAAAGTACTTGAAGAGTTGAAGAAAAATGATTACCTTACAGCATATATTGACTTGTACAATTGTGTATTTGTTTCCGATTTAATAGACAAAATAATAAAAGAAACTGTCATTCCAGCTTATGGTAGTCTCGATAAAGTATCAAGCTTTTTCAGGTCATCTCTTTCAGGTATTAACCCACAAATTACAATTAAACCAGAAGCATAAGTGCTTACATAACTATCAGTGGAAATAGTCGTAACATTAAAGCTGCACTTTACACAACAGGTGGAAATCGTATTGGGACAACTGAAGAAGTGTATGTTACTAATTCCAATGATGGATGGATTACTTTTGAATTCAGTGGAACTGCACCAAGCCTCACCGCTGGTACCACATACACACTACTTGTCTGGTCAGACAACCCAACGGGACAAAGTGATGCAAACCTAAGATACAACAATGACTACTTATGGCCTGGAAGATACGACTATGACGACTACGGATCATGGTCATCTTATATTGGATTCGACAACGAACCTAGATCATACAGCATCTACTGCACATGGTACTGCCATAGAATCAAAGACGCAATACGCTACACCCATAAGCCGTGTTTACGGCTTTTCTTTTTTTCTTTTTGTTTTTGCTTCAGTGTTTGCCGAAGCGAGAAAACGAAGTTACAGTATTTCGTATAAAGTCAAAGAATTCTCGGAGTTCAGCATTTCATAACGTATGCTTAGAGTTGCAAAGATACACGACAACCCATGATTCAAAGAGATTCACCTTCACACGTTACGACATTGTAAAGCACTGAGTCTATCATAACAACCATGAAATTCTTGAAGTCATGGAAGTTTTGGGTCACAGAAAAATCGAAAAATGGTTCTTTCCTAAACGGTGGACACATGACCAACTGGTTTCTTGCACTCCTCCCTCTTTTTTTCAATATAGTAAAAAATCTACGCAGGACGAAAAGTAATTACTGCAACATAAAGAAGATAGAATGAAGATGTAAGATAGAACAACTATTAACTAATTTGTGTGCAGTAATCCAAAAATTTAAAACGTATAAATGAATAAGAAATTGGGGAAAGCTAAATTAAATTAGCTAAAATATGTGGGCTTGTTTTCTCTTATTTCTATTATTACGGTTCTTATTTTTTTGTTTGCTCAACATCAAGTTTCTATAATTTTTTCTGTTGCAGCTGTTGGGTATCCTCAAAATTCCTTGTTTGTAATTTTAAATTTTATACTTATTGGAATTTTCATTTTATTTATTGGATTCCGAAGAAAAATAGCCCGTCTTCCAGCCAGTATCTATCTGGCATTCATTGTAGCTCTTTATATTGAAATGTACGGTTTTCCATTAACAATGTATTTTTTCACTTGGACATTGGGGTCTACTAGTGTCTCCACGTTGTGGTATTTTTTAACAGCAGTCACAGGAGAGGAATTATTTTATTATTTATTTATGGGAATGATTGTTCCATTATCTAACATAATAATCATTAGTGGAATTTTATTAGTTATATTTGGATGGAGTCAAGTTTTTAGAGAAAAGAATGCTTTGATAACAAAGGGGATTTACAAATATGTTAGGCACCCGCAGTATCTAGGTTTTCTTTTAATAACTCTGGGAATGAATGTAATATGGGTTACAATATCAACACTTGTTTTGTGGCCAGCTTTGGTTTTTCTCTATTACAAATTAGCTAAAGAAGAAGATGCATTATTGGAACAAAAATTTGGAAAACAATTTTTGGAATATAAGAGTAAAGTCCCAATGTTCTTTCCAAAAGTTAAGTATTGATAATTCTAAGTTGAAGAGGTTATATATTCACTCTTCATGTATTAGGAGAAGCCCGATTCCAATAAACAAGGCGGAAAGTACTAAAGCCATTAAGTATTGATCAGTTGACGGTAAATGTTCCATTAAGGTAAAATTTGTTAAAGATAAACTTAGAGAAAATATTATAGTGACTAACCTGTTACAATTAAAAGTATGCCGATAATTTTCATTTTGTTCATTTTATCAACCTATCAAAAAATATTTATTGACCATTTTTTGATAGCATTATCTTTCTTTTAAATAATAATCTGTTTAGCTGCCCAATTATTTTTTGGTGCATTTTCTCAATGATGATATTTCATGATTATGTGAAATTTCAAGTTTTTATTATTTTTCGGATTAAATTTTAATCCAAATATGTAAACAAGGTTTAATTTATTTAATATTACGCCCTCTTTTGGGTAAATGTTATAAATATTTTGATCTCTATATATGAATTTTACGGGGGTAAATAAAATGAAAAATTTATTATAAAAAAATAACAACGCTTTTTATTGCTGTTCTTTTGATTATGTCGATGTCATTGTTTCTAACAAATACTCCAGTTCAAGCGCAAGAATATGAAAATATGCAAGAAGGTGGATCAATTCCATTACCTTCTGGCACAACCCCGGACCTCACTCTCGAAACCACAGCATACCTAAGCTTTAGACCTACAACAATTGGACTTAACCAAATTTTCTTGGTAAATCTTTGGATAACACCACCGCCAAGCGTAGCGAGATACTACTCTGATTTTAAAATAACCATCACCAAACCAAGTGGCGAACAACAAATAGTGACCATGGATTCCTACAGAGGAGACGCAACAGCATGGTTCGAGTGGATCGCTGACGAAGTAGGAGACTGGAAACTCAAGTTTGAATTCCCAGGCGGATACTTCCCAGCAGGAAACTACACAGTTTATGAAGGTGCCTTCGTAGGTCCACAGGAATATAGTTACGACCAAACAGTCTACTATGAGCCAAGTTCAACTCTAGAACAAACGCTAACAGTTCAGGAAGACATGGTTTATTCATGGCCAGATGAAGGACTTCCAACCGATTACTGGACACGTCCTGTATCTCCAGAACACAGAGAATGGGCACCAATCCTAGGAAACTATCCTGCAACAGGAATAGTTGGAGGAGACACAAATTGGCCCGCTGAAACTAACAAATATCCAACTTCGCAATATGATTTCATTCCATATGTCCAAGCACCAAACACTGCACACGTATTATGGAAACGACAAGGAGCCATATCAGGATTAATCGGAGGAACCATGGGACAGATCTCGTTAACAAGTGGTGGAGGAGGACCAAGTATAATCTATGCTGGAAGATGCTATGATACACTAACAAAAGAAGTAAACGGTGAACTAAAATCTGTATTCCAGTGTTATGACCTGCGAACAGGAGAAATATATTGGGAACTTGCAGACTTCCAACAAGCGCCAACAATGCTCTATTATGGAACTGAAGCACGGGCTACAGTACCTGGAGGCGGTGCATATCCAGGAAGTATAGAAGCTGAGCTTATGTATGTAGGTGGCGGAAAAGTAATACGCTACAGTCCATGGGATGGCAGCAAAACATTTGAAATGTCTATTGAACCATTAAGCACAGGTACATATTACAACACATATCCATTCTTCTTGACAGTGCAAAATCTTGGTGGAGGCAATTACCGACTAATAAACTGGACATTAGCTGGAACCCATGTTGGTAGCGGTTACAGATATGAATATGAACTAGGTGTAATCAGCAACATCACTTGGCCATGGAGCAATCTAGGAAGTGTGCAAGACTTTGAATCCGGAATAGCTGCAAGAATAAGCGGCATCACAGATCCTGCAACGGGCGTCTCAAGAGATGGCTTTATTGTAGAAGCTGCTAGCATGATAACTGGTCAAGAACTTTGGGACAAAACAGTTATGGATCCATGGTATAGCGGAAGTTGTGTTGTTGCAGATCATGGAAAAGTTGCCGTCCTTTGCTTGGGTGGTTATTTCTTAGCTTATGATTTATCGAGTGGAAATCTGGCGTGGCAAAGCGAAAAAATGGATTATCCTTGGGGACAACCTGCTTTCGGAGCGTATGATATAACATCTGCCTATGGAATGTTCTATAGACAAGCTTACGATGGAGTGTATGCTTTTGACTGGGATGATGGAACTAGAGTTTGGAAATATGAATCACCTACACCATTCGACTTTGAAACACCATACATAGACCAAAACGGAAAAGGAGTGTATTCTTTTGACAGCGCTGCTTTTGTTGCAGATGGAAAACTCTTCACGGTAAACAGTGAGCACACAACAACAGAGCCTGTAACTAGAGGCTGGATGATCAATGCAATTGATGCATACACAGGTGAAGGAGTTTGGAACATGACAGGAGCTATGAGTCCAGGCGCAGTAGCTGATGGATACTTGACGGCATCTTGTGATATGACGGATACATGTATGTCTTTGGCAAAGGGAAAAGCGAGACAACAGTAACTGCACCTGACGTAGCAGTACCAACAGGAACTGCAATGACGATAAAGGGCTCAGTCCTTGATATGTCACCAGCTCAACCAGAAACACCATGCGTATCAGCCGATTCAATGACTACACAAATGGAATACATACATATGCAGAATCCAATAGATGGACTCAAACATGATGACGATTACCGGTGTTCCAGTAAGTTTAACCGCTATTGGAGAAGATGGCAGCTATGTTGATATTGGTACTGTTACAACCGAAGGCTATTCTGGAACTTTTGGAAAAGCTTGGACTCCAACAGCAGAAGGCACATACAAAATTATAGCTTCATTTAATGGAGACGATTCTTATGGTAGTTCTTCTGCAACAACTTGGATCACCGTTGGACCCTCAGCATCAGCAAGCGAAGCAATCGAAACTGAGCAACCTCTAATTAGCACTGAACTAACAATCGGTCTCGCAGTAGTAGCAGCATGCATCATTGGCGCAGTAGCATACATCGCACTAAGACGACGACAATAAACAAGGAGAAACATAAACAAAAAACATTCCTCCCTTTTTTTGGGAGTATCAAAATTAGAAGAATGATGGAGAGCTAAGAAAGACACAATCATAGATTAAAGCATCTTTCTCTCCATTAAGATTGCTTTGGTAATTGCTCACTCATCAACAGCTGTGATTGAGTCTCATCAAATGCAAACATAGCCACGTTTTACCTGCAGAACACCAACCCCTTTTTTGATGTACATTGAAAAATAGTGGTTTGCTGCTACTAACATGCGTGGGTGAGTATATATGCGATATTTTGATAGGTCTTAACAATAATTTTTATTAAATGATGTTTGCTAGAATTGGGTGTCTACAATTGTAGGTACCTTATTTGGGAGCCAGTTATTGTGAGCCGAAAAACACTAGATAAATTGCTAAAGAATTTTGGATTGACTGAAAAAGAAACTGATGTGTATGTTTATCTAGCTAAACGAGGGACTAAAAAAACAAATGATATAGCTAAAGCATTGAAAGCAAATAAGGGATTGGTGTATCGAGTACCTAAAAAATTTGGAGCAAAAAGGACTCGTTGAAATTACGCTTGAATCTCCAGCTCGATATGTTGCAATTCCTTTTGAAAAAATAATTGACAATTACATTCAATCAAAACGCCAAGAAGCATCTCAAATTGAAGAGGCAAAACAAGATTTACTTTCTGATTGGAAAAAAATTAGGCCACCAGAAATTGAATCACAATTGGAGCGATTCTCGGTAATTGAAGGAGATAAAAAGATATTTCATAAAATATCTGAAATGATCAAAGAAACAGAAACAGAGCTTATTGCAATAGCATCAGTTACCAGTCTAATTCAGGCAGAATTCTTTGGAGTTTTTGATTCTCTGCTAATCCAGAATCTTCAATTAAACAACAGTTTTCGTATTCTAACTCAAGTATTAAACAGTCAAATGGACCAATTAAAAATTCTCTTGAATAAGTTGGAGCATGTCATAAATATTAAAGCCAAAAATCCTGAATTTGGTTTATCCATATTTCCCAGAATTGTGATAAGAGATAATAAAGAAATATTGATATTTATTTCAGATCGAGAAAATTCTGTTTCAAAAAATTCCACTTGTCTTTGTACAAACTGTAAATCAATTATAACTGCTTTTTCAGGTGTATTTGAAAATCTTTGGAATAATTCAATTTTTCTTTCAACAAAATTTGATCAATTAGAAAATAGAAATTCTCAAACTCAGAATAACAATGGATATTTCCCTAGAATCGATCTTAACAAAGTCTTTGAATCAGCAACTGAAGAATTAATCATGTTAACTTCTTCCATGGGCTTAAAGAAACTTTCAGAAATGAATCTTGAAGAAATAGCCCACCGTGGAGTATCTATAAAAATAATGGCTCCAATAACAAATGAAAACTTGAAGGTTTCACAGGATTTATTAGATTATTGTGAACTAAAACATGTTTCAGCCTGTTTTTCTCCATCAATTTTGGTTGACAAAGAGAGCCTTTATACGAAGAATACTAAATCAGGAAAAAATTTTGTTCGTGTGACCGACACAGATTATGTGAAAAAAACAGAAACGATGTTAAACAACTTGTGGAACACCTCACATTTTTCATCTACTTCAAGAATATCCAAATTCTTAGGTCCAGAACCTAAGACTGTCATCAATATTGATGAAAAAAGTTACAGTGTTTATCGGAAAACAATGGCTACAATTAAGAACGAATCTGTAGGATTGAAAAACGAAGATGATATAATACGAGAGTTTCTAACTGCAAAAAAATACATCGTAAAAGACATTAAAAATGATGTTAATAGAGCATACCAAAGTAGTGGTCATGCAATAATTCATCCACCCACGAATTTTAATCTTCCAAAAATGCTTTTTCATTTTTTTCATGTGGAAAAAATATCCTCTTTTGGTGAAGAGGATGCGATTCAAGTTGCGGTTTGGATGGAAACTCCTAACGGACCAGCATTTGTTCCAGTGACTATGATTGGAGATAATCCGAGGTCTCATGAGGCATTTAAGATTTGGTTTAAAGGAAGTCCTGCTGCAGACAATGTTATTCTTGTTAATAAACATGAAATTGAGATAAGGATTCATGGTAATACAATGTTTGTGGCTTGGGCAGTTCCTATACCATTAATTGGAGAATATGTTATTCCTCCTGCTTGTGTGATTATTGAAGGATATGGTAACCTTAAAACAAGTTCTTATGTTGCAACTTTTCCTTCAGGTTATGATTTTAAGATAGACACTAATGGTTTCGATGCTTTTGTCACGTTTATTCATCCTGAATCAGAATATTCTGGTCAAGGAACTGAAGGCTATATTGGTAGAGATGAAATCATGGAAATAACCCCGACAAAAAAAGCTCCTAAAATTTCTAAATTCAGCAAGTGCTAATTTTTAGGTTCTGTTACGGGCGCATTTTTTTGCTTTTTTCAAATTAACAGGACCAAGTTACCATAATTCAGTTTACGAATTTTTGGACGAAATTATCAGTTGGGAAATCTAACAAAGACCTGCTGTAAATGATGCCCAGAGGTAGGCCTAAACGGTAAAGAAAGGTCTAGTGTTCTTGACAGATTTTGCGGGGATTGCCCTGATTCAGTTGTTCATCAGATTGGGAGTCAGCTTTGGGTGAGCTGTCGTTTTCAGAGTGGATGGCGAAGCATAAACTCTGTTTGTAATCTTCCCCAGATTCAAAGAAAACAGCACAAAACAGTTAGTGTGTTGCGCCTATGATTCCTTCGCAGACTTTATGAACATTCACTGGAAAAAACCGAAGTATTGACCAGAACATAAACGGGTCTTTATTCCAACTGGTGAAGAACGAAAACTTGCAGTAAACTTTGGTCACAAAGCGTCTGTGATATACTCAATGTTCTTGGATGAAACGGGCACACGAGCAAACGAGGCTCAGAGGCTCGAATGGACAGAAATTGACACTGCAAGAAAAAGAGTTTCAATCAAAGCATCAAAACACGGTAATGCGCGAGTTGTGCCAATCTCCCAGAATCTTATTGACATGCTGTTTAGTCTGCCAAAAACTCAGGAAACTGTATCTTAATATCTGATATTAACCGTTCAGGATTGTGCACATTATAGTTGAAGAACGACCTGCTTTATCATCGGGTCTTTTGATTTTCTTTTAGTAATCCACGAAATCAGATTGTTACGTTTATTTTTATCATCGATTAATTTTATCTCTGTCAGCAATTCTTCAGGTGAAAAATATTGTCTTCGAAATTTTCCCCTTTCAATATTCTCTTGATTGTTGTCTCCCAAAAAAGTTAGATTTGTCTCTTCAGGGCTTATTGTATTGAGAATTTTGGTCTTGATTGCTTCAATAATTGGGTCATCAATTTGCATAGTTCCACATTAACTTTCCATTCTACTAATAGAATTTTCCATCATTTTTTTGAGTATTCATATTTATATCCCTATTCGACTATTATTCTAACATAATAAATTTTTTAGTTTATTATGTCAAAATATTATCTATCTTTTTAGTAGAATGTAAAAGAACATAAAAAACGGATGATCAAAATCCGTTTTAAATAATATGAAACTATGTAGTATCATTTGTGTAATGTTTAAAAATTCATATACAAATTTGTTAATTCCTTTAGTTAGAAATATAACCAATCTGGGAATATCCTTTAAATGATTACTCCAACGAATATTTTTTTGTGGATGTGTGCATTTTTTCATTTTCTCCTATAATCGAATGAGATAACAATCGTGATTTAATGCATACATCTGCATCCCTTCTATATGAGTGAACGAACATTAAAAATCGTTAAGGGAATGGTTCTTCGTTCCATGTTGGAGACATCACCACACAGAACACCAACCCCTTTTTTCTGTTTCAATTCTAAAAATTTTACTTGGTAGCATGCATTTTGACAGCTACCAACCGTCTTGTCCCTTCATAAAGGCAATAGTTTCCTTATACTCTGCATTTGTAATATGATAACTAAAAGTGAGGTCTTTTTTCCCTAGTCTTCCAGGAGTTCTTACACCATGTTGAACTGTAAATGTTGAACCCATTAGTCTTTCATTAGCTGCCGCTTCAACTTCATTATGTGAAGGTAGTTTTGGGGTATTTGAAGGAACAGATAAATTAAGTTTACTAGCTAAAACTTGTAATCTACTTGATTTATAATGAACCTTGAAATTATGAGTGTATTCCCATCCCTCAGGATTGGTTTTTATCGCATCTGGCCATTCTCCGCGTGCATCAAATTTTATTTTTGTCGGTTTTTTACTAAATAAGCGCATTTTTTATCAACCTTAAAGCATTATATAGATTTAGAAAAATAGTTAAAAGAATTATGAATGTAAAATACATATTTCATTTAATTTGGGCGGAACAAATGTTCAAATTAGGATTTATGGAAATGGTTCTTTCCTAAACGGTGGACACATGACCACCTGGTTTCTTGCACCCCTCCCTCTTTTTTCGATAAAATAAAAGGTGATAAAATTTTATGAAAAACAATTTTCTGAACAGAGTAGATGCTGAAAGTTTTCGATATGCTATACAGGGATTATCTTCTGCAAAAGATTCTGATAATTTAAATGATCTGGTTGACCTTTTTGAGCAAAGAAAAAACCTGTGCAATCAAATTGAAAACCTAAATAGAATTCTAAAGGACTTAATGAAGTAGAATGATGGCTTCACATCATAAATGGAAGTTTGTTTCTGGAGATCCATCCAAATGTGTTGGCTGCTGCGTGTGCGAATATGTATGTTCAATGGAACACGAAAAAACATATAATCCAACAAAATCTCGAATTCGGGTTGTACGCTTGAATCCTTTTGTGAATATGGCTATAGCATGTAGGCTTTGTGAGGACCCTTCATGTGTAATAGCTTGTCCTCGAGAAGTATTGTCACAGTCCGAGGAGACTGGTGTCATTATAGTTGATGAGGAGATGTGTAATGGTTGCGGTTGGTGCGTTGAAGCTTGTGATTTTGGGGGTATCCAATTGCATCCAGAAAGTAGGGTAGCCTTCGTTTGCGATCTCTGCGAGGGTGAACCTCAATGCGTTGAATGGTGCCCCGAAGAGGCTCTAGATTTTATAACAGACGATGTTCTTGCACAGAAGGCTCGAATATCAGCTGCGAAGAGGCTATTTCAAAAAAATCTAATGCACGCTCATTCTGTTTGAAAGCTTTCGCATATAATATACATTCCCTTCATACTCTTGCGCAACAAGTTTTTCTTCAAGTAGAAGTTCCTCAATTACATTCCAATCAGAATTTGCTTTTCTCAAGAATTCTTTGATCGCTTCACTGCGCATTGGATGAACTGATGTTATACTCAATAAATCTTCTACAACGTTTCCAGTGAAAGCAAAAGCATTACCCTCATAACCTATCAAACACTCAACCCTATTGGCGCCAAGCTTCTTGGAGAATATTTGAATCGCTGTATTCACTGTCTCTTCTTTGGCGGGTTCAACCCACTTTTCTGTTGGAGGTCTTGTTGGAATGGCAACATATGCCTTATCCAACCTTTTCAAATGTAGAAGGAAATCTGCTATCTTCTCATATTCGTCTCCATAATTAATGCCATCAATAAGCATCGTTTCACTAACAACAATTCCTTTAAACTCTTTTACAAACTCAATTATACCCTCCAAAACAATATCCAACTTCAAATCTTTGTAAGGTCGATTTATTCTTCTCCACAAACCTTCGCTGATAGAATCAACCTTCAAAGAAACAAAATCTGCTTCGAGCAAATCTTCCATTACCTCCTCTTGCCAAATCAGGGAAGCATTGGTTATGACAGCTCTTGGAATTCCAATCTGCTTTAATAAAGAAAGCTCTCTGCCTAAGTTAATATCTAAAGTTGGTTCCCAGTCCGAAACAAAGGTCAGATAATCAATACGCTCATCTCTTGAGACTGCGTCATCAACCTTCTTTTCGACTTGTTCGAAAATGTTTTCTGCATGGTAGAATGATTTCCTTGCTATCGTCATGTCTACAGTTTTGCCTAACTGACAGTAAACACAAGAATATGAGCAACATTTTGGTGGAATATTATTTATTCCTATACTCTGACCTAATCTGCGTGAAGTTACGGACGAAAACCAGTCTTCCCAAATCTTCCAAATCAGCTAATCCTTCCTTTTTAAACAAAGATAAATGTAACCTAAAGTGGAATCCCACTATCCGCGCGCTTGACTATATGGTAGTTGAATGTTATTTTGATTCAGCGTATGGTATCACATATTTTTCTGCAAATTCGGTCATCTTTGGAGTTGAAAAAACGCTTTGGTCTAAGACTTTTCTGGAATGAAATATTAGCTAACCAATAGTAATGCTCTTGAAGTGAGTATCTTGATTTCTCACGTTTCAATCTAATATGAATCATTCCATAGTTAAATGGTTTTATTACCACTATCTGGTTCTCGGATTGAAAAGCAATCTCATACTCTCCACTCTTGAGCATGGGCTCCACATTTTTCGGGGACAATTTAACCTGCATATATATTCCTCCACAATAATCAATTTTCACATCATTTTTAGTCTATTTTTACCTTGACTCCATTCAATAGTCTTGCCATTGTCGCTGAGACTTGTAGCCGTCCTTCATTGAAGGCGCGCGCGTGCCTGCAGAAACATTCTTTTTTGAATTAAACAATAATGCTCATTTATTCAATATGTTAATAATTTATCACTTTCTTCAAGAACCCACTCAAGAGCTTGCTTAGTTCCATGCCAAGCAACACTTTTCAGTTCGCTATAAGGTCATTCCATTCAATCTTTGATTTTTCAGTATTTCAAATTGTTTTCTGATTTTATTCTCTGACCTCATCCGGTATCACCTCACTCTTTTTGTGTTGTAATGCCTTACTAAGTGCCTCTCCAACTTTTGTTTCTGGTTTAACTCATATATGCTCTATATTATGTTGTTTTTTAATAGTTCAGCTGCACCAATCCCAAGTTCATTAGCAATTACTACTTCAACGCCTTCATCTATTAACATTTTAACTGTGATGGGTCCAGCTCCATGATGGTAAGATACTGCAGAATTTTCCAATATATGTACATCAGTTATGTTTTGATCTTCAGCATCTATGATAGTAAAAGTTTTTGCTCTACCGAAAACGTTTGATATAACGTCCTCTAAGCCGTCTTTTCCGTTTGTCGCAATGGCTAATCTAAGATTTACCAAAAAAGTTTCACATCCCCCTTATCATGTTCCCTGGATGGGCGTTGATTTCACGTTCCTGATTGCTGCGTGTTTACTTTTTGAGTTTTGCTTTTAGTTCTTCGATTCTAGCTTTGACGCCGCCCGTTTCTTGTTCAAGGTCCGATTTTTCTGCTTCCAAACTTTTATGATAATTCTCTAAGGCTGTGATTTCTTGTTCTGGCGACTGTGGTTGTGCTACTGGCTGATATGCTGGCTGGTAAGCAGGTTGAACTACTACGGGTTGTGGGTATACCGAACCCTCCTCTGCCAAAACCTCTGCCCCATCCTCTACCATATCCTCTGCCGCGTCCTCTTCCCCATCCTCGTCCATATCCATCTACTGGATTCACATATCCGGGAACGGAGTAGCCTGCACAGTATCCTGCTGCTCTTCCTGTCATGGGTCCTGCGCCCCAGGGTCCTGTTCTATCTCCTCTTGGCATAATATTTCACCTCTATTTTTGTGTTTATGCACAATTTACAATTATTAGATAATGCACAAAAATATATAAGTGTTACGGATAACTAAATTAGTTGATCACAATGTCATGTGGACGAAGACGCAGACGAGGAAGAAGAGGAAGATTCCCAAAACAAGTAACCATACCCAACCCCGCAAAAATAACAAAATTCATACCAGAACCAACAACCACCGCCGTCACAATCACAATTGAACCCGCAGAACTAGAAGCCCTAAGACTAGTTCTGCGGGTTGCAATTGTGATTGTGACGGCGGTGGTTGTTGGTTCTGGTATGAATTTTGTTATTTTTGCGGGGTTGGGCTGTGGTTACTTGTTTTGGGAATCTTCCTCTTCTTCCTCGTCTGCGTCTTCGGCTGCCACATGACATTGTGATCAACTAATTTAGTTATCCGTAACACTTATATATTTTTGTGCATTATCTAATAATTGTAAATTATACATAATAAACACAAAAATAGAAGTGAATGTTGTCCCAAGAGGAGATAAACGGGCCTCGGGGCACAGGGGGCTGGGCGGAGGAGCAGCAGGATACTGCGCAGGTACTCCGTGCCAGAAGAATGTGGAATCCAGTAAATGGATATGGAAGCGGATGGGGAAGAGGACGCGGCAGAGGATATGGTAGAGGATGGGGCGGAGGGTTTGGCAGAGGAGGGTTCGGATTACCGCAACCGTAGTCGTTGGACCCTCTTACCCAGGGCCAGCGGTCACACAACCACAGTCGCCAGAACGAGAAAAACAGCAGCCTTAGAGAATTATCATAAAAGTTTGGGAAGCAGAATAAGCGAGAAGCTGAAGCGGGAAACGGGCAGCATCAAAAGCTGGAATCGAAGAACTAAAAGCAAAACTCAAAAAGTAAACACGCAGCAATCAGGAACGTGAACTCAACGCCCATCCCAGGAACATGATCAGGGGGAGATGAAACTTTTTTGGTAAATCTTGCATTTAGCCATTGCGACAAACGGAAAAGACGGCTTAGAGGACGTTGTATCAAACGTTTTCGGTGAGCAAAAACTTTTACTATCATAGATGCTGAACAAAACATAACTGATGTACCATATATTCGAAAATTCTGCAGTATCTTGCCGTGGAGCTGTAACCATCACAGTTAAAATGTTAATAGATGAAGGCGTTGAAGTCGTAATTGCTAATGAACTCAGACATACACTGAACTATTAAAACAACATAATATAGAGCATATATCAGTTCCGGAAAACAAAAGTTGAGAGGCGCTTAGTAAGGCGTTAGAACACAAAAAGAGTGAGGTGATACCGGATGAGGTCAGAGAATAAAATCAGAAAACAACTTGAAATACTGAAAATCAAAGATTGAATGGAGAGAGCTTATAGCGAACTGAAAAGTGTTGCTTGGCATGGGACGAGAAGCTGCTTGAGTGGGTTCTTGAAGAAAGTGATAATAATTAACATATTGAATAGAATGAGCATTATTGTTTAATTCAAAAAAGAATGTTTCTGCAGGCACGCGCGCGCCTTCAATGAAGGACGGCTACAAGTCTCAGCGACAATATGGCAAGACTATTGAATGGAGTCAAGGTAAAAATAGACTAAAAATGATGTGAAAATTGATTATTGTGGAGGAATATATATGCAGGTTAAATTGTCCCCGAAAAATGTGGAGCCCATGCTCAAGAGTGGAGAGTATGATTCTTTTCAATCCGAGAACCAGATAGTGGTAATAAAACCATTTAACTATGGAATGATTCATATTAGATTGAACCGTAAGAAATCAAGATACTAAGTTCAAGAGCATTACTATTGGTTAGCTAATATTTCATTCCAGAAGAGTCTTAGACCAAAGCGTTTTTTCAACTCCAAAGATGTACATGAATTTGCAGAAAAAATATGTGATACCATACGCTGAATCAAAATAACATTCAACTACCATATAGTCAAGCGCGCGGATAGTGGGATTCCACTTTAGGTTACATTTATCTTTGTTTAAAAAGGAAGGATTAGCTGATTTGGAAGATTTCGGAAGACTTGTTTTCGGTCCGTTACCTTCACGCAGATTAGGTCAGAGTATAGGAATAAATAATATTCCACCAAAATGTTGCTCATATTCTTGTGTTTACTGTCAGTTAGGCAAAACTGTAGACATGACGATAGCAAGGAAATCATTCTACCATGCAGAAAACATTTTCGAACAAGTCGAAAAGAAGGTTGATGACGCAGTCTCAAGAGATGAGCGTATTGATTATCTGACCTTTGTTTCGGACTGGGAACCAACTTTAGATAGAACTTAGGCGAGAGCTTTCTTTATTAAAGCAGATTGAATTCCGAGAGCTGTCATAACAATGCTTCCCTGATTTGGCAAGAGGAAGTATGGAAGATTTGCTCGAAGCAGATTTTGTTTCTTTGAAGGTTGATTCTATCAGCGAAGGTTTGTGGAGAAGAATAAATCGACCTTACAAAGATTTGAAGTTGGATATTGTTTTGGAGGGTATAATTGAGTTTGTAAAAGAGTTTAAAGGAAATGTTGTTAGTGAAACGATGCTTATTGATGGCATTAATTATGGAGACGAATATGAGAAGATAGCAGATTTCCTTCTACATTTGAAAAGGTTGGATAAGGCCTATGTTGCCATTCCAACAAGACCTCCAACAGAAAAGTGGGTTGAACCCGCCAAAGAAGAGACAGTGAATACAGCGATTCAAATATTCTCCAAGAAGCTTGGCGCCAATAGGGTTAGAGTGTTTGATAGGTTATGAGGGTAATGCTTTTGCTTCACTGGAAACGTTGTATGAAGATTTATTGAGTATAACATCAGTTCATCCAATGCGCAGTGAAGCGATCAAAGAATTCTTGAAACAAATTCTGATTGGAATGTAATTGAGGAACTTCTACTTGAAGAAAAACTTATTGCGCAAGAGTATAAGGGAATGTATATTATATGCGAAAGCTTTCAAACAGAATGAGCGTGCATTAGATTTTTTTGAAATAGCCTCTTCCGCAGCTCATATTCGAGCCTTCTGTGCAAGAACATCATCTGTTATAAAATCTCGAGCTACTTCGGGGCACCATTCAACGCATTGAGGTTCACCCTCGCAGAGATCAGCAAACAAAAGCTGTTCCTACTTTCTGGATCAATAGAAATAAAAACAAAATCACAAGCTTCAACGCACCAACCGCAATGATTACACATCTCCTCATCAACTATCATGACACCAGTCTCCTCGGACTGTGACAATACGAGACAAGGCCTACACATCAAAGGTCCTCACAAACCTACATGCTATAGCCATATTCACGAAAGGATTCAAGCATTTAACCCAAATTTAAAATTATAATATGCTTTTTCCGTGTTCCATTGAACATACATATTCAGCAAAAAACAGCAGCAGCCGACACATTTGGATGGATCTCCAGAAACAAAACTAGCATTTATGATGTGAAGCCATCATTCTACTTCATTAAGTCCTTTAGAATTACTAGTTAGGTTTTCAATTTGATTGCACAGGTTTTTTCTTTTGCTTTAAAAAGGTCAACAGAATCATTTAAATTATCAGAATCTTTTGAAGAATATAATCCCTGTATAGCATATCGAAAACTTTAAACATGTCTCGTATTTTCAGAAAATTGTTTTTCATAAAATTTTATCACCTTTTATTTTATCGAAAAAAGAGGGAGAAGAAACCAGGTGGTCATGTGTCCACCGTTTAGGAAAGAACCATTTCCATAAATCCTAATTTGAACATTTGTTTCGCCCAAATTAAATGAAATATGTATTTTACATTCATAATTCTTTTAACTATTTTTCTAAATCTATATAATGCTTTAAGGTTGATAAAAAATGCGCTTATTTAGTAAAAAACCAACAAAAATAAAATTTGATGCACGCGGAGAATCGCCAGATGCGATAAAAAACAATCCTGAGGGATGGGAATACACTCATAATTTCAAGGTTCATTATAAATCAAGTAGATTACAAGTTTTAGCTAGTAAACTTAATTTATCTGTTCCTTCAAGTACTCCAAAATTACCTTCACATAATGAAAGTGAAGCAGCAGCTAATGAAAGACTAATGGGTTCAACATTTACAGTTCAACATGGTGTAAGAACTCCTGGAAGACTAGGGAAAAAAGACCTCACTTTTAGTTATCACATTACAAATGCAGAGTATAAGGAAACTATTCCCCTATGAAGGGACAAGACAGTTACGTGCTGTCAAAATGCATGCTACCAAGTAATATTTTTAGAATTGAAACAGAAAAAAGGGGTTAGTGTTCTGTGTAGTGATGTCTCCAAC
>CAVYYP010000009.1:0-133341 GCA_963772765.1 Candidatus Bathyarchaeota archaeon
CCGTTGACTATTTTTTTGGTTAGGTTGTAGAGGCTTTGTGTTGTTAGGAATATTGTGTTGTTTGTTTCGAAGAACAGTTTCATTGCCGCGTCGATGTGCTGTTTGTGTTCTCTCTCGGGGAGCGGCAGTTCTTTGTATGTGTTTGCGACTACGATGACTTTTCGTTTGTTTCTTTGGTTTTCGATAAATCGGGCAATCTTGTTTATCTTCGGGTTTTTTGCTTCAACTTTTCCTTTTGAAGAAAACGTCTGGACTACCATGCCGTTTGTGGCGTCAAATTCTGTTGCGGTTTGTATTTCTAGGTCTTCTAAGATTTGATACACTGTTGCTGCGATTTTTTTGTCGTCTACAGAGAACAGGTTGCGGCAATTATTAAGGCTGTTTGATGGTTTTTTGGTTTGTTCAAAGTCCAGACACTCCATTTTTTGTATCCACTGATGTTCCTGTTTAACGTTTTTATTGGCTATTTCTATTAGCATCTCTATGGCTTGAGATGGATTTGCGGTTGTTGTTTTTGGCAGGAAATGGATTTTGCCTCTGTTTATCATTGTTACTGTTGCAGCTATGGCGTTTCCTTCTTTGTTGACGGCTATGCTGTCAAAGTCTACGCCTTCTGTTTGTTCCCAGAAAAGTTCGCTGTCCCATTTTTCTACGTTTTCCATGTATTCTTTGAATCTTTTATCTGTGATGTTGATTGTTTTTCCCAGCAGCATAGGATTAACGGTTAGCCGTTGTGGAAAGGGCATCCATGAGTAGTTTAGGGGTATCTGTTTGAACAGGATTTTGAAGGGCTTTTCCATTATGCAAAAGATTTCTTTGTTGTCTCTGATGAAGAGTCGGGTGGTTCTTTTGAGTAATCCAATGTTTTTGAAAAGTGTCCGCGGATAATCCCGTGGAAACGAAGAAAGGTCAATGATTAGGCAGGCATATTTTTCTAAATCGCAAAAAGGCTGAGTCCATTCAATATGGTCTACCTGCCCAGAATGCACAGACCCTATAACAAGTATCTTGTTCACGAGCAGCTAGACTCCTCATCGTTTTACCAGAAAATATTCTGTATGGAGTTTTAAAAATTTGCTTTTTCAACCAAACCAAACAACATGTTTATGTCCCCCTTTTTTGGCAATAATCGGATTTACTAAACAATAGAACAGGTCAAATTTCAGTTTACCAACAACAGAAGAACCAGAGCCAGAAGTTCCTGAGCAACCAGAACAGCCAAGTGAAGAACCAGAAACTGCCACCGAAACGCCCTTGATTAGCACAGAATTAACTGTAGTATTAGCGGTAGTTGCTGTTGCATTCATTGCAGGCGTGTAGTTTACATGGTATTCAGAAGACGACAATAACCAAAAGTCTTCATTTCCATTCTCTTTTTTTGTTGCAAGAAGAATCAGTCATATCAATCTTCAGAACAAAAATATTTCTCTATAGCTGTGTATTGCTTTACATAAACTAATTAAATGATAATTACATGAAGTGACGATACGCGCAAAACAGGGTCGGCAACAATGAGTAACGGTTTATCTTTCGAAAAGGCTGATAACATTTCACGATGCATGGAATTAGCTATACTCTACGAGGTAAGCGGCTACCCAAAACCTGGAAACGTTCACAGAACCGCAGACTTCAAAAAAACCACATTCGAACACTACATAGCCTCAGCAGTTTCCATAGCACCTTCATTCAGAAATGCAGCAAAACAAGGAATCAAAGTTTCACAAGAAGAAATTGAAGCCTCAGAAGTTGGACTAGGATACGTAATTAAGGATGCTGTTGACCGCATGCTAACAAGCCAGAAAGGAGGCAACACGTTACTGGGCGCAATAATCATCCTTGCCCCAATAGCGGCTGCAGCAGGAATGATTAAAACCAGTTTTTCGGTCTCCAAGCTCAGAAAGAACATCAAAACAGTTGTTGAAGCCACAACGCCACAAGACGCAGTGGACGTCTATGATGCGATTGCTTTAGTTAATCCAGGCGGATTGAATAAGGCAAAGGAGCTGGATGTTACAGACCCTGCATCGAAACAGAAGATACTGGATGAGGGCGTTACTCTTTTGGACACATTCAAGATGTCTTCCTCCTATGATTCTGTTGCCGCAGAGTGGGCAAACAATTACCCCATCACATTTGATTTGGGTTACCCATATCTTGTTAAGATGCTCAAAGAAGGCAAAACCATCAACACAGCTACAGTCCACACGTTTCTTAAGATATTAGCAGAAGTTCCAGACACGTTCATTTCACGAAAGGTCGGTCAAGCAAAGGCAGAAAGCATCTCAGCAGAAGCTGCACAGGTGCTAAAAGAAGGCGGACTAATAACTCCGTTGGGAAGAAAGCTTCTTGACAAGCTTGACATGAACCTAAGAGACAATAACAATAACCTGAGCCCAGGAACAACCGCAGACATAACAGAAGCAGTGCTTGCAATAAACAACTTAAAAGGCTACAAACCATAAAACAATACATAAGGGTCGGCAAAAATAAAGTTAATATTGACCCGATGTGTATGAGCGTGCATGATGATTCGGGGTTTCGATTTTTCCGTAAGAGAATTTGCGGGAAGCTTGGGAGATTTCGGAACATTGCTTCCATTCACGGTCGGCTACATAGTAATCAGCGGCTTTAATCCAACAGGTCTCCTTTTCGGAATCGGCATCACAAACGTCTTTCTAGCACTAATCTACAAGCTCCCATTGCCTGTGCAACCCCAAAAAGCGATTGGTTCAATTGCCCTAGCTGAAAAGTGGACAAGAAACAAGGTGCTCGGAGCAGGATTATCAGTAGGCATAGTATGGGTGCTTCTATCACTCTCAAAAAGACTCACTAACCTTCTTAGAAAAGTGCCCAAAGGAGTCACAAGAGGAATCCAGCTCGCACTAGCCGTCACTTTGGCTATTGCAGGCGGAGAAATGATGCAACCAGACATCCTAATAGCCATTCCACTGATCATAGTAGGATTTCTGCTTCTCAAAAATAAGTTTCTGCCCGCAGCCATATTTCTCATACTGTTCGGCTTCGTCTACGCCGTAATGACAGGAGCATTAAGCCTAAGCGAAATAACCGTAGGTTTTTCACTCCCAGAACTTACCCTGTTTTCTATAGATGACATGGTTTACGGCTTCCTCTACGCCGGAATCGGACAACTATTTCTCACCCTAACAAACGCAGTCGTAGCCACGGTGGCACTGGTTCATGACCTGTTCCCGGACAGAACAGACGTCACAGAAAGAAGCCTAATCAAAAACATGGGAGTAATGAACATCACAACACCATTCTTAGGCGGAATGCCACTCTGCCATGGAGCAGGCGGACTCTCAGCACAGTACCTCTTTGGCGCAAGAACAGGAGGCGCCATCCTAATGGAAGGAATCCTAGAACTCAGCCTAGGACTCTTCTTCGCCCAAAGCCTAGTGAACATCTTCACAGCATTTCCACTCTTTGTTGTCGGAGTAATGCTGCTAATGACATCCTTTGAACTAGGAAAAATCGCACTCAGAATCCAGGGCAAAAACGAAATCTACGTAGCAATCGTAACAGCCATGCTCGCATTAGTCTTCAACATGGCAATAGGATTCGTGGGCGGTCTCATCCTATACGTTGCCCTAGAAAAAGGCGTACTAAAAAGCAACTAAAGTTCTAGCTTTTCAGGAACATTCTTTTGGTTGCTTCAACAAGCCCCACAGGTCCAGCCATCATCACGTCGCCCCCGGGAGTCGCAAAATGGACATCAAGACCTGTTTCTGCTATAATTCTTCTGTTAGGTCCAGTCACAACAATCATTTCAATCTTAGAAAATCCTGGCGGACTTTTCAGGTAGAACATGCCATGTCCATTATCGTCAAAAATCATTTCATTGCAAAGTTTTCCGTCAGCAAAATCTTTCAGAAGATCCTCCAGTTTGTTTGGGTCTAACAGCCTTGTGTGATGCTCCAGCACAGCAGTAACTTCCCCGTCATATATTATAGCCGCCATAGTATGACCATTTCCCAAATTGACTGCCAAAACAGGATTACAGCCGTTCACTGCAGGGTCCATTAGGCATCCAAGAATCGCATCAGGAGAAGTGTCCATAAGCAAAACAGTAGCATCGGGCAGTTGTCTTCTAGAGGCGCGCGCAGCTGAATGCATTCGCGGATAACATGAAGGTATCTCATTTTCCTTGAAAGCAAACGCCTCAGGCTTTGGATTGTTTGTTAATAATTCTTTGATTTCGTTGATGCGAAACTGCCTATTAGTCATCTCTTCTGGAAAGATTCCGTGGTCCTGAACTGCAATTGCCACAAAATCAATGTCAGAAAAGGATTCTCCAAAAGATTTCAGGAACTCGGAGATTTTTTCGATGTCAACTTCTTTGAGAACTATTATTTCTCCTGTGAAGTTTTCAGGTCCAGAATCAGGAACAATTTCGATTCCGTATGCTTTGACTTGGTCCAGATTGTTTCGTACACTGTATGCGGCTTCTTCTGTCATGTAGACCTTAAAACCTGCTTCAACATGACGTTTCAATGCATGAGAAAGTGGTCCACCGCCAATGGTGTCGCCTTTAACAAAAAGGTCTCTGCCTTGAACTGTTACATTTTTTACTTTTTTTGCAAAAACCTGACATGGAGACGGCAGAACCATCTTTATACAATTCTCGATACTGCTTTTGGTGTCATCATAAAGTAGAACGTCTTCGGTTCCAGCGCCTATGTCTATAGCTAAAATTTTCATCGAATGTTCCTCTATCCAGATTAATTGAACATAATGTTAAAAGCGCATCTCATCTATCTTTCGATAAATATATTCTACAAAAGAAATTATTTTTGTAAGGGAATGACATGTTTCTGGTTTCCCGTTTATGCCCGAACTTTATATCAGAGTAATGCATAATGATTCAAAGTTCCGCTGGGATAGGACACATCATTTACCAGCAAAATCGAGTGTGAGATGAAACCTGTTGGAAAACGAAAATGCCCAATGCAACACGGGAACAAGAAGACTTGTTTCGGGCGGATTCTGGTTTCTTGCACTCATGCTCCTAAGTGGCGTCTTTTGGCTGGTCCTAGGAATAGAAATAGGCTGGGCATACGATCCTGAAGGCTTTGCACTCTTTAACATCGCATACTCAATTTTTGATTTCATGTGGGCATTATTTTTTGGAGGACTATTCGAGGGACTTATCCATTTTGGTGCATGCTACCTGACAGAAAAAAACGCAAACCTTGCCCGCTACTTCTCAAAATATGTAAGATACCTAACAGGCATGAGCGTAGTAATGTTCCTTATTTTAGCTGCTGCTTCAATCTTCGCCACTGACATGATAATGAAAATAACGCTTCTTTCGCTAGCAGTTGCATTCCTGTTTTCAGGAACAAAAGATTCGCTCGCCTCAATTATGGGCTCATTGCATCACAGCAAGCAGCTTTCAATAATACAATCAAGCGGATTTTATGCAGCCACCATACTAGGTACAATACTGATAGCGCTGAATTTTTCATACGATCTACTACCAATATTGGTTGTGGTTGCGCCCATCTGTCAGTTAGTATTGTGCATGTATTTTCTTAGACCTTACATTAAGGACCTGTTTTTGTTAAATGTAGATTACTACAAAAGCAAGAAGCTCAAAGACACAATAAAAGACGATTTCAAAGAATTCAAACACATACTCATCTTCGGCTTCTCAATATCAATTGGAAAAATCTCATTCATGATAATGAAAAGCCTAGACATTCCAATACTGAATCTGTTCTTTGACTTTGCTGACGTCGGAGTTTACAGCGTCGCAGACACAATATCTAGTGTACTATTCTCCATGACTGCCTTTGCTTTACCAATTATTTCGTCAATCTCAGAAGCATGGACACAAAACGATAAAGAGATGATAAAAAAATACGTTAACATCTCTGTGAAATATCCGCTCCTTCTAGGGTTGCCGTTGACTATAGTGATTTTTGCGTTGGCAGAACCAATAGTCGTAGGAATCTACAGACCCGTATTTGCAGGCGCAGTAGTCCCACTACAAATCCTAATCATAGGAACATTCCTGCTCATGTTCGGACGCACCCTCTCTTCAATACTAATAGGTATCGGAAAAGCAAAACTATCCGGATTGCTCCTGGCAACTGCCGCAATACAGTACCTTGTCTCAATATTCATTTTAGTGCCAATCTTTGGGTTAAACGGAGCAGCAATTTCTCTCACCCTCACTGGAATTACATCACTTATCCTAATTCCAGTATTCATAAGACGCAATCTGAAAGTCGAAATGTTTCCAGGACTTCACAAGCTCCTAGCTGCAGCTGCAGTTTCAGCAGCAATACTCATCCTTTTACCTAAAGATAACCCAATAGTTGTAGCCATTGGAACGGTTGTTAGCATGGCAGCATACGTTGCTATTGTCTATTACACGGGATACATGGACAAGGAGGACATTGACATCCTGAGAAATCCAGGGTCTCAAGTGTAGAGCATACATAAATCGACAGATACATTAACGTCTGAACACAAAATAATACTGATAATCAAGTTTGGGAGGGGGTGAAGTTATGGAGTCGAAAAATGAGGAAAAACCAGAAGTAAAAATCGATCAAATAAAGGATGCTGTTGTGAAATTTAAGGATGATCTTAGTGTGATGGTAAAAGACCTGCAGCTTGATGTTGAAAATTGGCGCTTTAGCGTTGAAAGCCAAAAAGATGAAACAAAGGTTGACGTTGCATTCACTTTATCTATCAAGAAGAAAGAAGAACAAAAAGAGTAAGGTAAACAGCTATGGAACTGTTCTACAAGCAATTAATTCTACTTAAAATCTATTCTCTCATCAGGAGATTCAGACCGTTCGTAAGTAGAATTTTTCTTCTTTTTGAGCCATTTATTCCATTTTTTGTTTTATTATTACTTAGAAGAGAACTAAGAAAACTGGAAGCAAAAGGAACAATCGACAATTTTCACATAAACATTGTACGCAAATCCAGATTCAATTACACCGTCGATGTAAGATTCATAATCACTGTGAACCAAATCAGCTCATTGCTGTTTGACTTGATCAATAAACTGTTTAGGAGCCTAAAAAATGAGTAACATCATAGATGTTGATCCTGAAATAGACGAAATAGCAAAAAAGATTTTGGCAGAAATCGAAAAAGCAACATTCAAGGACTTGACATCAGAAAACTATGGAAAAATAATCGCCCATCTATCGGACATCAACTACACAAAACAGGTCTTAGAAGAAGTTGAAAACGTAAGCATTCAAACAGGTTGCGAACGCGGAAAAAGAGCAGTGATAAAGGCGCTACTGTTTTCGACTTGGATGGAACGACTCTATTTCATAATTCGATCATTTTTGATGGGACTTATCGGCTTGGTTTTCACCATCACATCTGTATACACATTAGGCAGAGTTAATGCTCTTGAAACATTTCTGATCGGAATCCTCGCATTTACTGGCGGATTATTCATAACAAGGATGTTTGACACACAAACAACAAGAGTAACAAAAAAAGCAGTAACAATGTTGTCTAAACACAAAAGAATCCGAGATGCCATAATGGAGTACTTCTAAACAAAAGAGTTAGAACGGCATAAGTTGATAGAACTTCGTAGCAGTTACTCAAAATTTAATAGGTAAAGAATTATTCTGTGCTCATAACTCAGACTGTTC
Organism: Candidatus Bathyarchaeota archaeon; assembly: GCA_963772765.1. Classification (GTDB taxonomy): domain Archaea; phylum Thermoproteota; class Bathyarchaeia; order Bathyarchaeales; family Bathyarchaeaceae; genus Bathyarchaeum. Next base: position 7,653 of record CAVYYP010000009.1, read on the forward strand.
AATATTATGTTGAAAGGAGACAAAAATGCATGTTCAATAGAGTCATAGTTGCTGTTGTTGGAAGCAGCAATTCTGGAAAAACCACTGCCATAGAAGCAATAATCAAAGGATTAACCAAAAAAGGCTACAAGGTTGCATCTGCCAAACGCATCCCTGAGCCAGAATTTACGATAGACACAGAAGGAAAAGACACGTGGAGACATGCCAAAGCAGGCGCAAGCACTGTCCTAAGCGTAGCCCCAAATGAATTAACTACAATCGACAAGCGTGAAACAAAAAGCATCACACTAGAGCAACTTGTCGCACATATTCCAGACGATACTGACGTCACTATTATTGAAGGCTTCAAGGCACTAGTCGGAGAAGAAATGAATATACCAAAAATAGTTGCAATCAAAACAGCCGCCGAAATGTCAGAAGCCATAAACAAATACAAAAACATCATCGCATTCATAGGAAAAGCCCCAGACAAAAAAATAGAAACAGAAATCCCATTCATAGACACTCTAAAAGAACCTGAAAAACTCGTTGAATTAGTAAATGACAAAGTAGCAATTCAGGTCGAACGAAAGCACAAACGGGAAGAAAAAATCACAATAACAGTAAATGATCAAACATTGCCGATGGGCGATTTTGTTCAGGACATAGTAAGAAACAGTGTTCTTGCTATGATTGCAAGTTTAAAAGGTGTAAAAATAAAAGGGGAAGAGAAAGTTTCGATTATCATCAAACGATTGACAAGAGATTAACAAACTCAAGTGGCATTTTGGGGCTCAGAGAACAAACCTCGTGAAAGGGAGAAAGGAGATTTTCAGCCTGATCTAATGAATTGGCTCCTCTCTGAACCTTTCCAAAACCACTTTTCATGAGTTTCTTAACCATCCTGTCGTTTTAGAGCGCTTTGAAAGCTTCAGACCACTCGTTATATGTTGAGATAACCCTCGGAGATACGCTTGGCTTTCTATCCGCCAGTATACCCTTGAAGTCATCAATAGACAGCGGTCTTGGCTTCGCATGCTTGTCGCTTGCTTTACCAGAATCAAACAATTCTCCTATAACCCTAAGATGAGCAGACTGGCAAATGTCTCGTATGTCGCTTCCAGAGAATCCTGCAGCCATCCTTGCAAATTCGTCTAGGTCCATGTTTTGGTCTAAATTCAGGTGCTCAGTGTAAAGCTTTAGCATATGAAGACGTGCAGCATAATCAGGCAATGGAACCATTATTCGTTTCTGGAATCTACGTATGAATGGCCAATCAAGCGCCCAAGGCTTGTTGGTTGCTCCAATAACGTAAACATGGAGTTTCTTGCCCTTATCCATAACACCGTCCATCTCTTTCAGAAACTGGTTACGAACACGAGTTTCGCCACCAACCTCATTAGAGTGCACACCAATCAGCGAATCTAGCTCGTCAATAAACAGTATCGCAGGTCGTCCGTTACTCGCAGTCTTTCGAGCCTGATTAAACAGTTTTGCAACCTTTTGTTCTGCTTCACCTAACCATTTTGACATAACAGAAGCGGCATCAACTGAAACAAACGCAGCGTCAATTTCTGTGGCAACTGCAGCAGCTAACAGCGTTTTTCCACAACCAGGAGGTCCAAACAGTAGGATTCCTCTTGGCCAACCTAACGGAAACAGGTCAGGTCGTTCAACAGGATACACTATAGCTTCTTTGATAGCTTTTTTACCCGTATCTAGACCAACTACTTGGTCCCAGTTAACGTTCGGTTTTTCTTGAAGCACAAGTTCGTCATAGCTTGCCTCTTCTTCTTTGCCGCCGCCAGATTTCATTTCTGGCTGACTGTTATCCATCATACCTACAGACCGTTCTGACTGCGGTTGACCATTTTGAAAAGACTGAACAGGAGCATCGCCCTGCAAAGCCTTAATCCGCTCTTGATACGCCTGGGCACGCTGAATATACACCGAATTCAAGCCATAATTAGGATACAACCTAACGAGCTTAAGCAGGGTAGAGATTCCCTTCTGATACATGGTAATGGCCATTCCCCTTGAACCTTGCTTGTCAAGGCGGACAGCCTCCATCGCATATCTTGTTGCCGCTTGTTCAAGTTCTTGAGAAGCACTCATCATAATCACGACGCAATCTTTATTTTACCTTTAACGCCCAAAGCCTCTAAGGCCTTTTCAATTTCCCCGCACGCAACCTTCAAATCATTAGCACATTCACCAATATCTAGGTCTCCTGCACGTCTTTTTGCATACTCTAACACAGACTCCTCTAAGTCATCAGGTTTAGCAGACCACTTCACACGTTTCACTTCAGTGTCTTTAAAGGAGACAAAAGTTTGGGAAATCGTAGACTCAGAAATTTCTGAACAGGAAGCAGTGAGAGCAACCCTCTGTCGTTGTTGTGCTACCTGCTGCTTGGGCTGAGGAGCTTGGATAATCGGAGAAGTTGGCGGTTCAGGCAGCTGTTCAGTTATCTGGTCTTGTAGAAAATCGGCGACTTCAGCTAGGACTTCTTCTCCGCCGGCAGTCTTTATGTCTGTTGGCACTTCCATTTTTGAGGAGTCAATTGTTGACATGCTCATGACTTCAAATATGCTCTCGTTAACCCTTTCCATTTCTACAGCCATTTGCGGCATAAGAGAACTGAGACCTTTTGACACAGTCTGAAGATTCTGAAGAACAGGCTTTAGATCAGAAAATGCTGCATTGAATTCTTTGAGAGTCTCTAAACGTATGATAATACGCTCGACAAGTATCTGGGTGTGGTAAATGACTTTGGTGAGTTTTCGAAGTTCAGCAAGCTCAGTGGCGAATACTGCGGCGCGTTCTTTGTTTTTTTTCTGTAATGCCGTGGCGCAAGTCGTGAAGAGATATTTGTCTCTTCGCGTTAGTCTGATAATGACTTGGCCTAGCTTGTATTGTTGAGACTTGAGTTTTGGTACTGCCTCAACAACTATCTTCTCAAACTGAGGAGAAGAACGAAAAGGGTTTTTGATCGGGGCTCCCTCACAGACCTAAGAGCTTAAGAGCTTTGCTTGTTTGGGTTCCGCACATGGATGATTACTGGGGGTTCGGGAAGGTTTGGAGAAACAGGTGCAGGTACTTGTGGCATTTCACGTTGTTCCGGTTCAGATTCTTGTGCTGGGGTCATTTCAGGTTTTTCTTCAGTTTTTTCGCCTAACAGTAGGTTGGATAGTTTGCTCTTTAGTGCGTCTAAGTCGCTTTTTTCTGCGTTAACTCCTTTTAGTCCCCATTGGATCATGCCTAGGGCTTTCTCGTATGATTCCCCATTTAATCTGCCTATTTCGCGTTCAATCTCTAGGTTAATCAGTGCTGAATGTAGCGAGTGGATTTGTTTGTTGCAGCGGTCTATCTCGTTGTCTATCTCTTCTGTGATTTCGTATGCATCTGTTTTTAGTTGATTTAGGGCGCCCTCGAAAGTGTTGTGAAGATCGTCATACATTTCTGGTGGAATCTTCTTTTTCTCTACAAGTTCGTTTAGTGCCCGGTCTTTTCTCCATATCAAGGGGATTTCTTGACACAGAGAATTGGCTTTTAGTTTGAGTGTTGGCGAGATCACTAGGTCTCCATTATCGATTTTGATTTGGTCTTTGGAGTAGCTGTGGAATTCTCCATCACCGTGCTCGACAAAGATTCCGTCTATTCGACCTGTGGGTGTTACCTTGAATGATGCAACTCTACCGATTTGCCTTCCATATTCATCCTTTATTTGTTTACCAACAAAAAGAAAAGGGTTGGAAATGGGTTTTGACACAGTGTCACCTCCTTATTTCCGTGAACATCTACGTGTTTACAGGCAGTTTCACTGTGAACTGGATTCGCCAAATGATGGGATACCAGTTGGTAGTTCTGGGAATTTCTCTTTGACTTTCTGCTCTGCAACGGTTGCTGCTTCAGTAAGGATCTTCTGTGCGTCGTCCCCTGCTGTCTGGAAGTCAATGTTCATACCAGAGTTGTAACCTGCATCCATGATGATTCCGCTAAGTAGATTTCCGATGCTTCCAATTTCGCGTTCTGCTTCTGGGAATACTGTACCCATTCCATTCTTTACACTTCGTAATACGCTAACTGCTGGAGCCAAGGTGCTAACTACATCGCCAAGTTCTGAAACTGTGCTTAGTCTGAGTACTATCTGTTCTAGGGCTAGCCTAGCGTGCATGATCATTCGTTCCATCTTTCGGATTTCAGCTAGCTCATTGGCGAAGACGTTTGCTCGTGCCATGTCATGTTTTGTGTATGCGTTTACGATTTTCTGGAATATGGATTTGTCACGGTCGCTAAATCGGTCTGATGCTTTGTCTAATCGCTGTATCTGCATTTCCATTCTTTTTACTGCGAAATCTAGTCTTGGTTTCAATGGACCCGGTGGTCTAACCGCGTCTCTAATTTTGTTACTGAGAGGTGTGTCGTCGACTCCTTCTCCCCATTTTTTTGCAAATTTTTCAGACATACTAATTCCTCACGCAAGCAGGTGTGTTTATACCGTATTATTACGTTGTTAATATGCAACGATTATCTACATATATACCAGACATAATATGGGTGTTCTGGCGGTGTTTTGAGCTTTAAATCTAAGATTGAAAGAGAGATGGGGCCGATATACGAAAATAGACAGTTTCGTGTAAGTTAGACTCAAAAGCGCGAAGAATTAACAGTTAAAAGCAAGGTGAAAACGTATGAGTGATAGAATAAAAATACTTGGAATATTTGCTGTGCTAGGCTTCGTAGGCGGCATTGTTGCTAACGTCGGTTTCCACACAGTATGGCCATGGCTAGTAGCTAACTTGCCTTACCTATTCACTGCAGAATGGGTAGTCTCAGGAATCGCAGGCGCTCTCATAACTACATGCTTTGTAGTAATCTGGGTATACCTAAGCAGCAGAACAACAGCAGCATAAAAAATTCCCCCTCCAATTTATTTGAGGTGCCCCCAGATCTTTCTGGCTAGCTGCGGCGAGCAACCTCGGCTTCACACTGGAGCCGACAAAAACTAAATTTTCTTTTTATCTAATACCTTTCTAAAAGTCCCATCTTTTGGGCAACTGTAAAGACCAATATGGAGCTGCAACCGTTTTCCATTTTTGTCTGGACGACCTGCCATCTTCCAAGTCTTTTGTGGCTCAATCAACTGTTTGCACGTTGGGCATTCTGCCATCTTTAAGTCAGTTATTATGTAGTACATTCTGTTTCCAACGACTTTCATCTGTAGGCTTTTTTGTCTTACAATCTTGTGTAATAGAGTTGTGAAGTCGGCTATGGCGAATGTTGACATTTTGCTTATTTCGGGGGTGCTGAAATCGGTGTGATAGTGGATTCCTGCCATGATTTCTTGTGAGGTGAATGCGTTGTCTTTTCGTTCTTTTAGAAATGTGAGTATTTCTTCTTCCACTTTGCTTTGAGGTTTTCCGCCTTCAAACTTTTTTTTGGCTATGGGCATTGAAGGTTACCTCCTTTTTTAGATGGTGGATAGGTTTTGGCATGTCTTGTAGCACCTTATTTTCTTGTTTTATAGTATTTTATTTGTCAAAATACTAAATTAAATCTTATGGCTTAAGAAATTCTATTTAATATAGATGGAAAGATTGAAACAAAAAACCAGACAAACACAAAAACAGCCCAACAAGCATACCCATAACCACAAAAGATAAAATAGACGACCCAGCACTATACGAACCTGCGAGAGCGAAGAACATGCCTGAAGAAATCTTTGAAGTAGACCAATTCATCCAAATTGCAGAACGAGCAGAATACTGCAACATAAAACGGCTAGAAAGAGAAGTAAAACTCAAACTCCGCACACCACAAAAACTATACACCCTAAAAGTAAACCCCACAAAAGCCGAAGAAATAATCAAAAAACTACCCTGCGAAATCCGCGAGATATAGGTTTAACTCAAATAAGCGTTACTATTTTCTTAGTGCACATTTGAATGTTGCATCTTTTGCCCTAAAGTATTCTTTTGAATATCCCACAGCTTTGATTGGGTCATAGTATTTGCAACTGAATATGTCCAAAAAGATTCTGTTGGTTTTGTTTACAAAGTGTCCTGACAGCAAAGAAGTTTCAATGAGTTGTGTCATGGAGTAGCCTTCAACTTCTGGGTTCGCTCCGAAGTGGTTAATTTGGCAAGGTCCCCATGCTTTGACCTCTAATAGTTTGCAGAGCGAAATTGCGTACTCTGTTATTGATTTTTTATCTTTTATGAGGTCTGGGTCGCATTCATGGAGGTCAATGAAAGTAGAGAGCCCCCATGCTTGGGTAAGCTCATATTCTTCTTTGGTTATGAGATCGTAAAATTCTGGGATTTTGTCTATTGTTCGCTGTGAACGGTTGTGAATTTTTGTGTACATAAAGAGATTGTGTGTAAAAGTTTAGCCGATAAACTTTTTGGTATAATTTTCTGTAAAATTTAGAATATAACAAGTTTGTTAGAAATGATTTTCTTCAAAAACAGCTAACAACTAATTTTTCAAACTAAAAGCAAAATCGAAGCATTTTCGAAATAACTTAAATTTACTTCCAGATGACCGTTCTTGTCTTTGTGCCAGTGATTTTTATTTTGACTTCATAAAAGCTAAGTTCAGTTATTTGAAATGATGAAAGGAAGGAAAAAGAAGATGGCGTCATCGATTGCTGGAGAAATAGTTTTAATTTTTTCAGCCATGTTCACGGTAATATCTGTTGCCACATTTTGGTTTGCATTTAAGATTTTCAAAGCAAAAAAGTAGACATGACCTTCAAGCAAAAAGAATGGATATTGTTGACAAGCATTTCAATGCCATGATAAGAATAGAGTGCCCTTATTGTCAAACAGTTTACACAGCTAATTTAGCCGAATACCCTAACTGTAAAGCAAACACCAAAAAAATCCTTTTTCCCGAAATGCCTTTAGACGAATGAAAAAAGTTATTTCTAAAAATTTTATCGCATATCCCTTGTAAGTTTAAAAATCACTTGGATTTTTCTGGCGAGCCAATTTTTATTTATCATCTAAGTTAGGTATTCGTTGTGTGAGAGCATCCCAATCTTTAGGCATGAACTTTTTCATCACGGGTTTTAGATTGGCAAAAATTTGGGGTGACATCATTTTCATCCATCCATCTGTGATTACAACTCGGTCATCAAAATCAAGCAAGGGAAGCAACCATTGAACTAGAGCAGGAAACCTTTCAGGAGGCACTTTACCGGACATTTTTCTGACAATCTCGGTCTGTTCGCTCTCCGTTGTTTGCTGAGCAAGAAGCGGATAAAGGTGTGCATCTTCCTTGTTCAAATGGATTCGTAAATGTGACTCTAGAACTGCAGTAGCTCTTGCCGTTTTTAGAGGGTTTGGTTTGTCTCGCATTGTTTTCAGATCATCAACCATCTTGTCAAGCTCACGATGGTCCAGAAAGTAAGCTTGCGAAACATGAGGCGTTAAGTTATCCAGAGCAGGAAACACTGCGGCTTCCTCACCCTGTGCGTGGTAGTCAAGAATCTCAGATACAATGCCCAGTCTGTCGAATATGTTGTTCATGTTTTCTCCATTTTTTGCAAGGTTAAAGGCTGTAGCATCAATTTGGAAAAGGTCACGACGAAATGCATTGTGAATAGAACGTACGATGTCAAGAGATCCAGACAAGACATTACTTCCAATAGAAAAGAGGAACATTGGCGCCTATTAAGAATATGTTGTCGCGAGTTTACAGTAACAAGAACCAAAAAAAGGATGAATGTGGGAAACAAATGGCAACATCATTAGCAAATTGTGGAATTCATCAAATGTGGACATAACTAATTGTTATGTGTTTTTTCAGAGCTGGATAGAACCATGAAGGTAACTATAACCGCTATTAGAACCAAGAATCCGATTGGCAATAATACACCAAACATAACATCAATATTAGGTCCAAAAACGAACATGTAAACTGAAGATATTACCGCGATAGCTAACCAGCAGCTGACAACAATAGAAGCTCTATAATCCATCTTGTTCACCTGCCCCTTTAAGATGACGAAATAAAATATTAGTCTAGTCTTTAGAACACCCAAAAGTGCTTGTTCTTTTCCACTATGATGGATTGCAATTTAGTGATTATCCCATATTCTTTCATAATAATCGATGATGATCGATACTAGACTAGGATTGTTCGTCAATAACGAGGGCTTTTCTGCAAGTTCAGTATCAGTGGATGTATCAATGATTACTCGTTTTTTATCAAAAATTGCTATTACAGCAGAGGGCTCATCTGAAATAAATTTGAGCTCATATTTAGGATAAGTCTTTAACTCATTTACTATCGGAGGAAGATGATTTAGGTTTTCAGGTTTTTCTAAAAGTACCCTAATTTTTACACCTTTTTCCAATGCTGTTCTGGAAGCATCTCGAAAAGTTTCAACTGTACCGAGGAAAACGTTTCCACGAAATTAAAAAGTCAATTTGTGTACTCGCATGGATAATTTCTTCTTTTCGCCTCAAGATTGTTGCATGATTTTTAGGTATGATCACAAAATCAGGATCAAGCGGACTAAACAGATAAGACGAATGCCTTGAATCTTCTATCAGCTCTTCAGCCCTTTTTTTCATTTTAGTCATTTCTTTACGTTTCTGTTTTAACAGAAAGGAGACGCCCTCTTTCATGGATATTGCCCTGTATTTTTTAGGCCTATTTATTGAGCATTCAACTAAACCTAAGTCAGTTAATGATTCAAGAATTCTGTAAATATCCTGTCTCGGAACATTGGATTTTTGTTTGATTTCCTTCACGGAAAGAAATTTTGTAGAACTAATTGCCATGTAGACTTTAGCCTGATTAATCGACAAGCCCAAGTATTGTAACGTTTGCACCGCATCTTCTAGAAACAACAAGTATCCTCCAAAGGGGTTTTGAATCCTGGAATTTTGTTTCTTAACTTTTGGGTTTTGTTTTGTCAGTAGACTTTTTTGGTAGAAATGTTTTGTTTGTGTGAGGTTTGGTTTTGAGGCGGGAGTATCCCAGTCAACCTGTGGTTGGCGTCGGCGTAGTTATTGTTGATGATGACAAGCTTGTTCTTGTTAGACGGGGCGCTGAGCCTGCGTTGGGCAAGTGGAGTTTTCCGGGAGGTGCAGTGGAGCTTGGAGAAACCGTGAGGGATGCTGCTGTTAGGGAAACAAAAGAAGAAATTGGTCTAGACGTTGAAATTGTCTTGGATGTGCCGATGGACGCCTACGACATCTTTAGCCCCGATGGTGAGGGAAGGCTTAGGTTTCATTATGTGTTGCTTCAGTTTCTTGCCAAACCGAAAGATGATAGAATCTTAAAGCCTACAAGCGATGTGACAGACGCCAAATGGGTTCCTCTTGATGAAGTGGAAAGCTATGACTTGGCAGAGTCAGTACGTTCTTTTTTCAGAAAACACAGAAATGAACTAGAAAACTGTTAGCATTAGCTCAATAAGAACAATAGCTATTGAATTGGTCTATTTTGTGATACTATTTGTTTGAGGGTTTTAGGAGTACTGCTGTTCCGTATGCTGAGAAGATTGTGGCTGTGCCATTTAGGATGTCGCTTGTTTCAAAATCTGTTTTTACGACTGCATCTGCGCCTATGGCTTTGGCGTGTTCTATCAGTCGGTCCATGGATTCTTTTCTTGCTTTTTCAGCTTCTGAACTATAAGATGTGACTTCGCCGCCAAACATTCCCTCGATTCCTGCCATAATCTTTCCGCCGACACCCCTTGTTCTAACAGTTATTCCGTGAACAGTTCCCAGTGCTCTAACATTTTCAAAGCCTGGAATCTCAGCGATCGTCACAACCAAAAACTCTGTACCTTTAGCATCGTTTAGGGATGCTCCACACTTTGAACAGAACTTGTTTCCCTCAGAAACAGGATTTCCACATTTTGGACAAGTATTCGAAGACATTTTAACCAGAACTAAATAACAAAAACTGTCTATTATATTTTCAAACACAAGTTATTTTTTGAAATAGTCACAATCACATTTTTTGCATTTTCCAAAACCAACTGTGACATATTCCCTGTAACGTCTATTCTGAATTACATCCAACCGCTCAATATAATCAGCATGCTCCGCCTTCGTATGCCCACATTTACAGAGTTCATTAGACATTTTTCCATTCCTTTACAAAAGAGACGATTTCAAGAATTTAATTCTATTCTTTCTGTCGTAAATGCTCTGGTTGTACTTTCGGAAGATTGTAAATAAAATACTAAACAAAAACATAAAGGCATGAAAATTGATGCTTGTCAATATTCTTTGACAAAAACCCTTTTCACAATTGGTAATGTATTAGTTTTTAGGAATAGCATGAATAGATTCAAAGAATTTGTTGCTGGTTTAGCGATTCTTTTATTTGTTTTAGCCATTTTTCCAAAGAACATAGGCGCTCAAAGCATCATTTCTATAAATTCTGATGGTATTGTTGAAGGTACCGATAAAATCCAAAGAGATGGTGATGTTTACACTTTATTAGATGACATTTCTGTTGGAATTTTTATCCAAAAAAGTAACATTACATTTGATGGCGCAGGATTTACTATTAGAGGAGCAGGTCAAGGGGGAATGGGAATTGATCTTTCAAATAATCCTGGCTCAGTTACAATCAAAAATGTGCAGATCAGAGACTTTGATACTGGCATAAAAATTGTGAACACAAATAACAATAAGATAATTGGAAATTATTTTGTTAACTGTTTTTTGGGCATTGATATAAAGAGTTATCCAAATGATGTGATAATTGAAAACAACACTTTTGTAAAAAGTCCAATATCGATAGCATATAGCAATGGTACTCACGTTTTCACAAAAAATAGTTTCATCTTAGGAGCAACGATCATATTTTGGTTATCACCAGAACCTGATGTGTATATGAACTATTGGAGTCCTTATCAGGGTACAGACAGTGATGGAGACGGAACAGGTGACTCCCCATTTGTCTACATATCCACAGATTACGCTAAATATTCAGACAACCAACCATTAATGGAACCAGTTCCTATAATTCCAGAGTTATCTTCATGGATTTTTGTGCCCTTATTTACGATTGGAACATTGGTTATTTTAGTTGTTAAGAAACATGGATTTTGGATTCATTGTTTTAATTCATAAGTTAGTTAAATATCAACAGCAACTTTAGGGCAATTAAGCCATTAGGAGATAAGTGTGATGGAAAAATCGTTCTCTTCCCATAACCGGAAAAAGTTGCAAAAAATGATGATGGAAGCATTCACTAGCGAAATTAGTACTCTCTCTCCCGAGTTGCAGAGTATACTAGCGGATGACTTGGTTACAGCCTTCCAGAACAGGCTTGTAGTCTTCCAGAGAATCCAAGCTAAAGCAACCGCCTAACCGACCTGACCAAACGTTTAGTACCAATCCATAAATGATATATATAAAATTGGAAGAACATACCAAAAGAAGGCGTTAACATGCGAAGATCAAAACTTGAAATGTATATCGACATCCTCAAGGTGCTGTCCCAGAAAGGACCACTGAAGCTAACGCACATCATGTACAAGGCTAACGTGAACTGCAGCGTCCTGAAGGAATACTTGGACTTTCTTATCCAGCAAGAGCTCGTCGAAGAGAAGACTGTAGGCAAGAAACGGATCGTTTATGCTGTCTCTGAGAAAGGGGCAAAAGTTCTGAAATATTTCAGAGAATTGAAGGTTATGCTACCTGTCATCGAAGATGAACGGGCTGGCAGAATACCTGCTTCCCTCTTGTAGAGGGGCTCTCTTTTTTCGCATTTTTTGTTCTTTTGTTTTGTTAGTTTTTAGTTTTTGTTTTGTGTGTTTTGTTGGTTTGAAAATATGGACTAATATATCGTAAGATTTAATAAATCATGCTTGTTACAATATTGTAGATACGGATAACACATCGAGGACTACAACTATGGCTGCATACAGAAAACTTGAAGGCAGATCAACACAACTCCTAGAAAAAATCAGAGAACACCTCGAACAGCTCAACGAAAAAATTGACGTAATGATCGAAATCCAAAAACACGGTCACCACGAACTACCAGAAAACCTGCCCGAAGCACTAGACGTAATGACGCTGTTATCTCTTCCAGACCACCTAAGAAAAACAGCGGTAACATTATGCAAACTCGAAAGAGCAACAGCAGATGAAGTTTCTGAGCAAACAAAACGGGCAAGGGCCGTAGAAAGCGGTTATCTGAATCAACTGGTGGTAATGGGATACTTAAAAAAGCAAAGAGATGGCCGAAAGGCATACTTCTATGTTGATAGAGAGGAGGCTTAAAAGAATGGGAAAAATAATTGCAGTACACTCATATAAAGGCGGAACTGGAAAAACTTCACTTTCAGTAAACTTGGCAGCAACCTATGCCCGAAAAGGAAAAAAGGTCTGCTTAATGGACCTAGACTTTCGTGCACCAAGCCTTCACGCTATCTTCAAAAAACAAAACCTAGACTACTGGCTAAACGATTACCTTAATGGCGTATGTGAAATCGACAAAGTCTTGATAGAAGCAAAAAGTCACGCCAACGGCGGAAAACTCATGGTTGCACTGGCAAACCCCACAACCGAAGCAATCAGAGACATGACAGCAAAAGACCGAAAATGGGAAATGAAAGCCCTAGGCAGACTATTGGCACTACGATCTGCGCTCCTCACTGACGGCGACTTTGACTACCTCATCTTCGACACGAGTCCTGGACTCCAATACTCCTCCATAAATGCGATTGTCACTGCAGATGTTGTCTTGGTAGTAACCAGCCTAGATGCATCCGACATTAACGGAAGCCAACGTATGACAAGCGAACTCTATGACCTGTTCGAAAAGAAGACCGGAATCCTAGTCAACAAAGTAATCATCGACTACATCAAATCCAAAGAAGAAATGAAGAAATTCAACAAGAACATGAAAGACATCCACAACCTACCAATCTTGGCTACAATTCCATGTTTCTGCGAAGTCCTAAAAGCTGCAGGAAACTTCATATTCTCAGAAGAAAGACCAGGACACCCATTCACAGAAACACTAGAAAACTTAGCCGAAACAGTCGAAAAATTCTAAAAAAGCATTATTTTTTTTAGCTTTTTCCTTCATACTTTTCTTTAATTTTCTGTGCTTCGTCAGCAAAGCTTCTAAGCCGCCTAAGTTCCATCTTCTTTTCAGGCAAAGTCTCTGGAGCAAACACTAGCGGCATCACAGCAACAAACAAGAAAAAGCTGGCTACCGAAAAGGCAGCAGTCACTTCAACATTGTCAATGAATGATTGTGTTAAGAGAAATGGTACAATGCTGCTCAAGAAATAAGGAATGCTTCCTATCGTGTAATATTTTACGCTTTTGTAGGATTGAGCAATGTCGCCCCATAGAATTACAAAGAATACTAAGCAAAAATATTCCCCATGCAATACCATCCACAATCATGTATATGTACCATGAAAATTCAAACTGTCGGCATTCCATAAAGTCCAATTATTCCATAAGCAGCACCTATTGCTACAAATCCTGATAGCACAATTTTCTTTCTGCCAATCCAATCACACAATACGCCCGCTATCACTAGAGAAATGGTTGCAACCAATGGCTCTGTAATATCCATTATTCCCAATAAATCGGGCAGTGTCCCATTTGTACATGCCTTAGTTAGGTAGGGGATTACCAGAGCACTTTCAAATCGGTCTACAAGTGGAAACATGGACCATGCAACAAAATAGAGCATAAACGTTCTGTCCCTTAGAATTGACATATAGGAAACGTCTCTCTTTTTTTCTGCTTCCTGCTGTTTTTCAGGTTTTTGGAAAAATACAACTAACCCCAGCCCTCTTAGAATAGCAAAAATTAATGTCACTAATGCAAAATCAATGTTTCATTAAACAGAACTATAAGAATGGGCACACTGAGGTTTGCGATTAAGAGAGTTATTCCTCCTATGCGCCCTCTATTCTCAACTATTGTATAGTCAGTGAAATACGCTAAACATGATGGTACACCTAAGCCAAATGTTGATCCTAAAAGAAGCGACAATATCCAAACTTGACTAAAATCACCATTGATAACGAAAACTGGTAATAGTGATACTATAGCGCCTACAATTGTCCATGTGTAGAGAAATTTTAGCCTACTGACTTTGCTTGAAACAAATGTGCCAACTATGCTGGCGGCTACAAGTGAAATATAAAAAATAGCCCATATGGCAAGTCTTTCTCCATGACTCGGATTGAGAACATCTAGGGTGTGGTTCATCATGGGCAGTGTCATGTAAAACCAGCCAATAACACTGAGAAATAGGATGGTTATTACAAGAAAGGCTCTCTTATCGATGCTGTAATCGCCTAAGAATTTCCGAAGCATTCGCTATACACTGCCCATATGGGTTACATTTAGTGTGGTCTGTCAATTAAGAATTTGGAAATCTAAAACCTGATTTAACATCAATATTTGGCGTTTTTGTAGATGTGTTGAACAATTCTTATATAGGCATATATGTTGTACACATATACACGTGATTAAAATGGAGAGAAAATTACCCATCCGATTACTATGGCGTTAAGATAACTCTCCAATCAGGGAAAAGCGTCCCGTTAATGAGAAATGCTAAGTAGTCTTTATTATACTTGGCTATGTCTGCTTTATTATAAGCTTCGTCAGCCAATTCAGTCATACATTTTACTATGCGCAAACAAATCCCCCGGCCTTGTCAACAAGTATTGACAGCTTTTCAGCATCCTTGATTGTTTTTGTTTTCTTCAAAAGTGAGCAAATGGTCGACTTCATGTGGAATTCTGTAATGCATAAACTATTACCAATGGCGGGTGCTCATTATTTATTCTTTGAATTGTTTCTTCATTATCAAGCATATCTATCATGTCGTCTCGCAGTATTGACAACATTCCAAGCAGCCTACCATACTCTCCCAAGGCCTCAATTTCTTCTTCTGTGCCATCACCAAGTATGGCGCTGATTCGCGTGTATGCTTCGATATCTGCTGATTTATTTCTTACAACACGAAGATATTCTTCAGGAGTAATATCTACTACGCTCTCGAAACTGAAGTGCAAGCGCTTCTGCGTCTCCAAGCTCAAAAAACGTTCGATGAATAATGTTGCTTATATCAGCAATTTTTTCAGCGTGAAACTCCTTTTCCAACTGCTTCGTACAGTCAGTAAAGCCTTTGAACAATAGTGCATCTCCAATAAGCAATGCAATATGTTTTGACCAAATTTTATGAACTGTAGGTCGTGAGTCCTTTTTTTTCAGACTCGTCGACTATGTCGTCATGTATGCCTGTTGCCTCCGCTTATTAGCGTAATTGGAACTGCCAATAGGCATAGTTATGCTGGGATCTCCACCTACTGCTTCACAGACAAGAGAGAGCAATGCTGGTCTGGTAATATCATGCCAGTATTCTGTGATAAAATATTTCAGAGCTTCGCGGACTTCTTTTGATTCGATTTTTTCGTCTAAAACTGTTTTTCTGGCAAGTTCTAGAGCTTCTTTTCCTCTTTCCTCAAGAAGTTTTAGTAATTGTTCGGTAATCTCTTCTGGGACTGTTAGTTTCGTTCATTGTTATGCCTCTGATATGTCGAGTTTTTCTAGTTGCTCTTTTAGGAAGTCGTAGTATGCATCAACGAGTTCTATGCCTTTTTGTGTTATCTCATATACTTTTCGTACGCGTCCCTGTTTGGTTATTTTTCCGCTTCTAACGTATCCTTCTGTTCTCAAGCGTGTTGAGAAGCGGGTACAGGGCACCGTGTCTTAGTTTTATTCCGAATAGTCTTTGGGTTGTTTTGATTATTTTGTACCCCCACATTGGCTCTGCTTGGATGAACCGTAAAACCAGGATGTCAAGAAAGTTTCTGGTTATGCGTTGAACAATTTGTTTTTTGGAGCTTTCTGTCAACGTTTTCCTGTTCCTTTTTGACGCACACTGTAATTTGATATGTTTGTTTATTTAAGTTGTTGAAGGTTATTAGCGTTTTTTATATGTTCGGATATGCTTGTTTATGTCTGGTGGTCGCACGAACGTTTATATCGGGTTCTTATGCTATATGAATACTGTAATATGTCTGGAAATGGACATATTGTATCTGTGTAAAACTGCAGAACGGTCAAACACAAATACAAAAGAGGACACCAAAATGAAAGACAAACTAAGAGAAGTCCAAATCAAACTCATGAGAGGCCTACTAGACCTAGTAATTCTCCAGTTCCTAAGCGTAAAACCCATGCACGGCTACAAAATAATCACAAGCATCCGCAAAAACTTCGGAGTCTACTTCGGCCCAAGCACAATCTATCCCCTACTTGGAGTCCTAGAACAAAAGGGCTACATCAAAAGCGAATGGGACCTAGAAAGTGACAGACCCAAAAAAGTTTATGCCCTAACGCCCGAAGGCGGCAACCTGCTAAACGGCACCGAAGAGTCCCTAAACAGCATCTGCCGAAGACTAAGCAGCATCGGACTTAACAGAATACCCGTAAACAATATCAAAAACTGCAACATAAAACAGCCACAAAGACTAACATAACCACAGCACAAAGAGCTTCACTTACGATATATTGCCTAATCTACACGATTACATTTTTAACAACATTACCATTTTTGGCAATATTACTGAATATGACACATTCGTCCCTCTGAGTCATGCCGTTTATGAGTCGTATCTTTTTTGGTACAATTTCCAAGAAGCCATTACAACCCATACAGCAACTGCACCAGCCGACACTGCTTCAGGCACTGAAATTCCAGAACTGTAAACCTTTAAGCCATAAAGTATCCAAGACAATGCCCCAATAACGAATGCAATAATGGCTAGCTTTGATTTTTTCTCAACAAAGTAGCTGATAGAAGCCAAACCTATAGCCGCAAAGAACAGCACTGAAACCAAAAAATGAAGTTCTCCATAGACCTCATCAAAGGTGGCAATCAGCTGAAGTGAAAACCCAGCAAACACCAAAGCCATGCTGGTATATTTTGCATAATCCTTGAAACTTGTAATAGAATACACAATTAACAGAAATCCGCAAAGAAGTAAACCAAAATTGAACAATGGTGCAACATCACTTTTGACCGAGTGCCCAAGGTCGCTTAATGCGTTGTTTCCCCAGCTGAACCAAGGAGACAAGCCTATGCTCAATGCAATTAACAAAAATGCTATGGCTGGTCCAATAATTCCCAGCAAGGCATAGTTTCGGTTTCTCAACTCTGTAAACCCCTACTATTTATTACCTTTCCCTTAATTAAATCATGGAGGAGAAATCCAATGTCTGGGGCAGAATCACTCATTCCATTCATGAGAGACAAAACAAAAGAAGACCAACCAACAATAATAGTAGACAGCCGCGAGGCCAAATCAGCACCAAAAATAGTCAAAGGACTAACAGAGCGGGGCGCAGACATCAGCATAAGATACCTCGAAAAAGGCGACTACGTCATCTCACATCTCTGCGCATTTGAAAGAAAAACCGTCAGCGACTTTGTCTATACCCTTACACGACGATACCTGTTCGATCAACTACTTACCCTAAAGGAATGCTACGAAAAGCCCTTCATCATAATCGAAGGCTACCTGCCCATCATCTACAAGTACAGCAAAATCCAGCCAGCCTCAGTTTGGGGAGCAATGTTCGCCCTAGCCAAACAAGGAATCAATCTAATGCACACAAACAGCTACAAAGAAACAGTAGACTTTTTATACACAGCCGCAAAACAGGAACAAATAGTCGAAAAAAGATCACCAGTAGTTCACCCCGTAAAAAAGCATGACACCTTATCAGATGCTCAAATCTTTTTCATGGCAAGCCTACCAAACATAGGAAGAGAAAAAGCCGTGTCGCTACTGAATTCTTACCAGTGCCCACTGAATGCGCTTAACAATGTGGACAGATGGCAAAAAGACGTGCACGGTTTAGGACCAAAAATCACAAAAAAAGTAAAAGATGTTATCCACAAAACCTACGACGAAACAGATGAGCCAACAAAATAGCAAAAAATTGTTTTTCTTGCATCGATTATGATTTAAGTTAGTTGACCAACAATTAATCTGAGGAAAACGTTTTGACTGCTTCAAAAACAGATTTTGATCACATTTTCAGAGCCTACGACATCAGAGGAATCTTCGGAGAGGACCTAACCGAAGAAGTTGCAACCAAAATAGGTGCAGCATTTGCCAAATTTCTAGATGGACAATCCATCGTAGTAGGCAGAGACGTCAGAATAAGCGGAGAACAACTCCGAGACGCTCTAGTGTCCGGGCTTGTTTCTCGATGCAACGTAACTGATGTAGGTATGCTTCCAACGCCCCTACTATATTTTGCTGCCTCTATTCTCAAGAAGGATGCAGGTGTAATGGTTACTGCTTCCCATAACCCGCCGAAATGGAATGGGTTCAAGGCTTTTCGGGGGCAGAAAGGAAGTATCTACGGCAAAGAAATGGAAACAATCAGAGATTATGCCAAACAGATTGATCCAAAAACTTTGGGCGTACCAAAAGGCAAAGCGTCAAGTTACGAGGGCATAATACTCGAATATCAGGATTTTGTTCAGAAGAAGATACATTTTGAAAGAAAACTCAACGTTGTAGCTGACACAACCAATGGTGCCTGTGGACTTGTTGCTCCTGACCTCTTCAAAAGAATGGGCTGCAACATTTTAACCCTCAACGAGGAACCAGACGGCACATTTCCAGCGCACTCTCCTGTACCCAAAGCCGAAACTTTGGGCGAACTTATGAAAAAAGTGGTTGAACGAAAAGCAGATTTTGGAGTAGGCTACGACGGAGATGGCGACCGAGCCGTCTTTATCGACGAAAAAGGCGACCTTATTCCTGGAGATTTGACTTTGCTAATTTTTGCTAAAGACGTTTTACAGAAGCATCCAGGAGCCAAAGTTGTCTACGAACTAAGCTGCTCCATGGCAGTAGAAGAATACGTAACAAAACTCGGCGGAATACCACTTGTCGAGCGTGTAGGTCACACATTCATAATGGACAAAATGATAAACGAACAAGCACAAATAGGCGGCGAAAAAAGCAGCCACTTCTATTTCGCTGATGTCTTTGGGATGGACGACGGCACTTTTGCAAGCATGAAAATGGCAGAAATTCTCTCAAAAACAGACGAGAAACTTTCTGAAATGGTTGCTAGCCCTGCCACATTATCCGTCCGTCTACGAAAAGAACATTGAATGCTCTGATGACAGAAAGTTTGCAGTAATAGAAAAGGTTCGAAGCCAGTTCAAGGAAATCGGGTTAAAAACTTTGGACATTGACGGCGTGAAACTTATACAAAAAGACGGATGGGTAATATTGCGTGCCTCAAACACTGAGCCTGTGATAAGAATTTCCGCTGAAGCCCGAACAGAAGAAAAACTCGACGAACTTTACAATTTAGCAATGACTGAACTGAACAAAGCCATGAAATCTGTAAAAAGGTGATAAATTGCAAACAATCATCCTTGCTGGGGGCGAAGGAAAAAGAGTGTTTCCGTTGGCAGCAAACAGCCCAAAACCTATGTTCAAACTCTTAGGAAAACCCCTAATCCACCATGTCATCGACACACTAAAAGAAGCAGGACTAACAGACTACATAGTCGTAGTCGGGCATAAAGGGGAACAAATCAAAGACTATCTAAAAGACGGCAGCAGCCTCGGAGTAAACATCCAATACACCGAACAGAAGCAATCTCTGGGCATGGCAGATGCACTCAAAACCGCAGAAACATTGGCAGAAGACAACTTCTTTGTAGTCAACGCAGACGACATCTTTGAAGCAACTCTGATAAAACAGATGCATAAACAGTTCAAAGAAAAAAATGCACAAATAGTTCTTTCCTGCAAGCCAGTAATGGAAACATGGAAATTTGGAATAATCCAAGTAGAAGATGAGCAAGTAACAGATTTTGTGGAAAAACCCCCAAAGGGCAAAGAACCAAGCAACTTGGCAGTTGTCGGGGTCTATATTTTAACCAAACAAATTTTTGATTACTACAAAAAAATTCCTGTCTCAGACCACCAGTACGAAGATGCGATACTCCAGTTCATAAAAGACAAGAACGTCGTGAACGCCGTAAGCTATGGTGGCTTCTTTGCAGGCTACAAGTATCCCTGGGACCTGTTTACGATAAACAAACATCTAATGGACAAAAACATATATGCACAAACAATCAAGGACGATTCCAATATTTCTGAGCATACAACTGTTGAAGGAAATGTTTGGATAGAAAAAGGCGCAAAAGTGTTCGAGGGCGCCTGTATAAAAGGACCATGCTACATAGGCGAAAACAGTGTTGTAGGCGGCAACAGCCTAGTCCGCGACTACTCTTCACTGGGCAAGGGCTGTGTTGTGGGGTTCTCCACAGAAATCAAGCACTCACTCATAGGAGACGACTGCTGGTTCCACATGAACTACATCGGAGACTCAATAATCTCTAACAACTGCCTTTTTGGCGCAGGAACATTAACCGCAAACTACAGATTCGATGAACAGAACATCAAAGTTCGAATAGGAAACAAACACGTAGATTCGGGAACAAATAAGCTGGGCGCAATAATAGGCGACAACTGCAAAACAGGAATCAACTCATGCCTCGAACCTGGAGTAAAAATTGGTCCCCAAAGCCTAATAGGACCCAACGTAGATCTCCAAGAAGACCTAGAGCCACAAAAAATCATCCTCGTAGACAAAAACAGCTACATAAAAAAACCTAATAAAATATCACTTTCAGCAGAGAGCAAACAGAAGCTAATGAAAAATTTGCTGAAAACAAGTGACAACCAATAATGGCTTGTTCCCTTGACTCTCGAAAGTACTTGTTTTGTGGTCAAATAATTGTGATTTTTTTGTTTTTTTGGAGAAATAAATAAGTTAGTCTCTTTGTATTTAGTGGCTAGGTGTAATGATGTCAGTTGCGAAACGAAATTTCTATGGAGAAGTTGGATCACTTCTTGACAAGATAGTAATGGTAATTACTGTAGACGGAAAAAAATATACTGGAACACTATCGGGCATAGACCCTGACACGCTAAGTCTCTCGATATCAGACGCAAAAGACGAAAAAGGCACAACAATACACAAAATGTTCCTGAACGGAAAAACCGTAGGCCAAATCTTCACCATCGAAAAACCCTTTGACCTAAAAGCACTATCAGAACGGCTCGAAAAAGTCTTCCCAACAATGGTAAAACTCTACGAAGACCAAGGCTTCATCTGGGTTATGGAAAAAATCAAAGTATCCGAAAAAGGCGTAATCGAAGGTTCAGGACCAATAGCAGAACGAGTAAACCGAGTCTACAACATATTCACTAAAGAAGCAACTAAATAAACCAGCGGTAATCCGCTTCCCGACCCTTTTTTTCTATCGAAGACTTAGAAGCAACCCCGAAAGACTTCAGTATCTCGCCAGTCTCCTCAGCAGACACAGTTAGATTATCAAAATTTACGTTCAAATTAAGCATCGTATCCAGAATTTTTAGAACTTCCCGAGCAGCGTCAGAGTCAGGATACAAACCAGCTGTCTCAGCTAACAAACAAAGACCTCTGATGTCGCGCAGTTTGCATAGTCCAACAAGCAGTCCTGCCACTCCGAAGATGTGTCCCTTCATTATTTTGGCGCCAAAATCCAAGGCTTCTTGAAGGGTTTCTTTGTCTGAGGCTGTGCAGTACAGTTCTGGTTTTTCGATTTTGTCATCTTTTCTTAGACCGCCGACGGTGAGGATGTATTTGCATCCATGTTCTTCTGCGATGTCTAGGATTTTTCCGCAGAGTTCATACTGTCCAACTGTGGTTAATGCCTGTGTGTTTCCGTGAAGTATGATCAGGTCTCTTTCGCCGTCTTTTCCTTTGTAGTAATAGAACTTGTTTGTTGGATAGTACGTTTGTCCGTTGCCTGTTGTCATTGCAAGATCCTGAAATGAGGACGATTTGATTTCCGCAAACAGTTTGGCATCCAATTCTTTGATCAGATGTAACGCTGTGATGTTTGCGACAAAACCGATTCCAGGTAACCCTTCAATTAGGACAGGATTATTGAGTTTTGGTTTTTCATAGATTTGAACCTTGCAAACCATACATGTACACCTTCAGCGAAGCCAGCACAACTACAATCAACATTTCAATATAAATACAATTGTATACGTTGCAATGGCAACTCATAAGAACGTCCAAAACAACAAATACTTATTGTAATGTTGCATGTTTCAGGTATGGAGTAAGAAATGGAATGAACGTTTTTCATTATGATAGTGTTGAAGCAAAAGATGCTGGGGCAGAGACCTCAAAAGTAAAAATTAGATGGCTAATCGACGAAAAGATTGGTGCCAAAAATTTTTTCATGCGAATGTTTGAGATAGAACCAGAAGGATACACGCCTTTGCATTTTCACGACTGGGAACATGAAGTTTTCATACTAGAAGGAGAAGGATTAGTTATCTGTGGAGATGACGCGCGACTATTCCGTTCTGGTGATGTTGTCTTTATTTCTCCAAACGAGAAGCATCAATTCAGAAACACTGGAAAACAATTAGTAAAGCTCCTGTGCTTGATTCCAAACAAAAAAGGCAAAGAACAAATAGCAACTTCTTGTAGCTGCCAGGTGAAATAGCACAAAATTTCTGGTGACTGGGCACAATTTTCCACATTTGTGCTGTATTCGGCGTTTTTGTTGTGGTCCAGTTGCTTCTTTAATTTGTTTTGTTAAGATTAAATATTAATAAATGAGTCTCTCTGAGACAGTAATCATTACTATTGGTCTAGGCGGTTTCGTTATGTCCTTTGAGATTGTAAACAGAGATTTGGCGGCGCGGATAGGCAGGTTTGAAACAAAGAGTGGAGTAATCGAAACGCCGCTTCTTTTTCCTGTAATCAATCCTGGGCTTCAGCCTATTCCTCCTAAAAAGCTGGCGAACGAGTTTGGCTGCAGTGCATTGATTACAAATGCTTACATAATAAACAAGAACTTCAAAGAAGTCGCCATGAAAAAGGGTCTTCATGACTTCCTAGATTTCAGCGGCTCGATAATGACTGATTCTGGAGCTTATCAGCTTCTTATCTACAAGGGCGTAGAAACCACGCCAAAAGAGATTGTGCAGTTTCAAGAGGCAATAGACACAGACATCGCAACAATACTGGACATTCCTACAGGCTGGGGCGTAACCAAAGAATATGCAAGATACACAGTCAAAGAGACAATCAAACGGGCAAAAGCCTTAAACAAGATGAAGTCACGTGATGACCTCTGTTGGGTTGGTCCAGTTCAGGGAGGACAATACTTCGACCTTGTAGCAAAATCAGCAAAAGAAATGGGAAAACTGCCCTTCCAAATTCACGCATTGGGCAGCCCAACCCCTGTGATGGAGCAATACAAATTTGACGTTCTCGTAGACATGATCGTAACCGCAAAAATGAATCTGCCCCCTGATCGTCCTTTGCATCTTTTTGGTGCAGGTCATCCTTTCATGTTCTCTTTGGCAGTAGCTTTAGGCTGTGACCTGTTTGATTCTGCAGCATATGCACTTTTTGCCCGTCAAGACCGCTACTTGACAGAGTCAGGAACAGTACGGCTTGAAAATATGGAGTATTTCCCATGTTCATGTCCTGCATGTAACAAGCGAGACCCAAAAACTGTTAGAGAGCTGCCAAACGAAGAACGGCATAGGCTTCTTGCGGAGCACAATCTATATGTTAGTTTCAGCGAATTGCGCCGCGTAAAACAGGCTATTGTTGAGGGTCGGCTTTGGGAGCATATGGAGATAAGGGCACATGGTCATCCCTCTCTTCTTCAGGCATTAAAGAAGGTAGCAAAATATAACGCATATATTGAGAAGCAAAGTCCAGTAACAAAAAAGAGTGGTCTTTTCTTTTTCAGTTCCTTAGATTTGGCTCGTCCAGAAGTTTTTAGGCACAGAAAACGTCTTCTTGAAAACTATTCTCCACCACAGCAAGCTAGGGTTCTGTTGTTGTTGCCGTCAACTCAAAAGAAGCCCTTTCATACGTCAAAAGAATACGAGACTGCAATAAGACTGCTCCAGCAATCGCTTGGTGAAAAGCTTGATTTGGTTCATGTTTGCACGTACGCTGCTCCGTTTGGTGTGGTTCCTTTGGAACTTGATGATGTTTATCCTATTTCTCAAAGTATGATTGCATCTCCGTATGATCAGGAAACCATCGGGTATGTCGCTAGGCATTTGGAAGATTACATTGCGGAAACGGCTTATGGGCAGGTAGTGTTGCTTCGTGAATCAATAGTTTGGAAAGGTAAGGTTTTGGCTGCTTGCAGGCGGGCTTGTAAGAAGAAGCAGGTTCCGTTTGTGGCGATACAAAAGAGGAAGCCTTGGTCTAATAATACGGTGGCAAATCTTGTGTCTGCTGTAAATGAGTCAGTAGCTGATGCCCTAGATTAAGTCTCGTTGATTGTTCGAGTGAAAAGGTTATTGTTTAAATGATACCATACGAATAAACCAGTTACATTCCAATTAAAGTACTAAAGGATGATGAAAATCCCGATGGAAGTCAGTTTTCTCGGAAGCGCAAGAGAAGTAGGCAGGGCAGGTATTGCAGTTAAATCTGAAAAGAATCAGCTGCTCCTAGATTATGGTGTAATGCTGGATGATGAGCCAGGGTTTCCCATGCACATTCCGCCAAAAGAAGTTGACGGCATAGTTTTAACACACAGCCACTTAGACCATTCTGGTGGCATTCCGCTTTTTCATATTCATGAAAAGAAACCAGTCTATGGAACACAACTAACATTTGATTTAGCCAAGCCTCTTATCTCTGACTTTATCCGCTTATCCGGATTTTATTTGTCATTTGAGTTTCTAGAACTGGAGACAATGATGAAGAGCTGTGTTCATCTTGACTTCCGAAAAGAGCAAACTGTCGGGGACATGAAGTTTCAGCTTCTGAATTCTGGTCATCTTCCTGGCGGCGCTCAAGTTTTGATAGATGCGGACGGAAAAAGGATTGTTTACACTGGTGACTTCAATGCAAGTGACACTCAGCTTCTTTCTGGTGCAGACCGAGACTATGGAGAACTGGATGCCATAATCATTGAAAGCACATACGCTAATGAGGTTCATCCAGACCGTAAAGAGATAGAGAAAGAGTTCATGGATTACGTTAATGGTGCAGTAGAGAAGGGCGGAACTGTGCTGATTCCTGCATTCAGCGTAGGTCGTTCACAAGAAATTGCATGCGTTTTGGCTGCGCACCATTTCGAGTATCCTGTTGCCATGGATGGAATGGCTCGTGAAGCTAACCGAATAATGATGAATCACGTATCGTACATGCGTGACCCAAAGTTGTTTACTAAGGCTCTTCATTCCGCAGCTTGGGTAGATGGATGGAAGGACAGAAGAAAAATTGCCGGAAAACCTGGAGCAATCATCTCTCCTGCTGGTATGCTTAAAGGTGGACCAGCAGCATTTTACATCCAGAAAGTTGGAAAAAAGCGAAAGAACGGAGTTTTCCTTGTTGGTTACCAGATTCCTGGAACTCCTGGACGCGAGCTGCTTGACGGAGGAAAATGCATAATCGATGGAAAAGTGCAGAATGTGAAAGCTGAGGTGAAGCGTTTTGACTTTTCTTCTCACAGTGGAGCAAATGAGCTTAAGGAGACTGTTAAGGATTTGAAGGGAAACCCAACTGTCTATGTTGTGCATGGTGAGCCAGCGAACTGTGAACTGTTTGCTGATTGGATAAATACGGAAGTTGGTCTTAAGGCAGTGGTTCCAAAGGCAGGAGATAAGTTCAAAGTATAAAATTGACTTGAAATTTGATGTCGTTATTGTTTTGGCGTAACATTGTAGTTGTCAAAAGTGAAAGTGTTTTATTGTAGAAATGCAATCGTGTGTTGGTCACAGCGTTGAATCTGACGGAACGAGTTCAAAATCTTGAGTATGCAATTCGCGATGTTGTAGGTCACGCTAGGGAAATGGAAAAGAAAGGAAAAGACGTCATTTACCTTAATATTGGTGACCCGCCACGGTTTGATTTCAAGACTCCAGAACACATCAAGAAAGCATTGATTGAGGCAGTTAAGGAAGACTATAATTTTTATTCTCCTTCAGAGGGGCTTCCTGAGCTAAGAGATGCAATTTGCGAAAAAGAGAAGAGAGTTGGCGGAGTCGACGTTTCGTCAGAAAATGTGATAGTTTCTAACGGCGTATCCGAAGCAATAGAGATGGTTCTGGGCGCACTAGTTGACAAATGTGATGAAATACTGGTTCCGGGACCTGCGTATCCGCCTTACATTTCGTACACAGAATTCTTTGGTGGCAAAGCAATCCAGTACAGGACCGTCGAAGAAGACGGTTGGCAACCTGACTTGGATGATTTGCGACAAAAAATGAACGATCATACAAGGGCAATAGTTATCATAAATCCTAACAACCCTTGCGGCGCACTATATGACCGAAAAACCGTCAAAGCAATGGTTGACCTAGCAGGAGAATACGATGTTCCAATAATTTCTGACGAAATCTATGACCAGATCGCATATGTTGATACTGTCAGCACCGCGAATGTGGCAAAAGATGTAACAGTAATTGGACTCAACGGCTTCTCCAAAGTTTATCTGATGACAGGCTGGCGGCTAGGATACATCTACCTTACTGCAAAAGACGAAAACATGCTTGCAGAACTGCGAGAACACCTCACAAAAGAGGCAAGAATACGCCTTTGCGCTAACACACCTGTTCAAAAAGCGGCTGTCGAAGCATTGAGAGGACCACAGGACCACATTGCAAAGATGGTAGCGAAGCTCAGAAAAAGAAGAGACTACTCCCATAAACGTCTCAACGAGATTACGGGAATAAGCTGTGCTGAACCCAGAGGCGCATTCTATTTCTTCCCCAAAGTTGACGGAATAGGTTCAACATGGGCAAACGACATGTCATTTGTGCGCGACCTTCTGGAGAACACGGGCTTGGTCTTTGTTCACGGCTCAGGATTCGGAGCAACATATGGCTCGGGACATTTCAGGGGAGTATTTCTGCCCCCCATCAACGTTCTTGAAGAAACCTTCAACAGACTAGACGCCTTCATGCAGTCAAAGGTCTAACCTTCTCGTTAAGAAGCGTTTTGAAGCTGATTCTTATCTGTTGTCTGCTCATTCTTTTAGATGGTCTCTGCGCATACCATAGAACTTGTATGTTTTTTATGTCACTTTTTGATGGAGCATAGTTTGTGGTGCCGATAAATAATGCATAAACCTGAATTTTGTCATCCCAGAAGTCTTTTTGTTTGGATACCCAATCAATTCCGAAGGTTCCATCATTGTTTGTTGCTCCGGAAACCAGCAAGTCATCTCTCATAAATGAGCGGTCACGTTCATAGATGTATATTTCAGCGCATCCGACCCCTTCAACGGTATCGTGATCGGTCAATTTTCCAGTAAATGATACTGTGGTGTCTGATTTAACAGAGGCTGGTAGGTCATCTAGTAATAGAACTGTTTTGTGTAGTCCATGAGTTGGTTCTTTACAAACTTCCTCAATTCTCGCAGTCTCATCCATCTCCTCTGAAGCTTTATCTACGGTTAAATCTTCGATTTCAGCGTCACAGCTTCGTTGAACTGCTTCAATCCCATTCATCACGCCTTCTTTCGTTTCATAGCCTTCACTAGCCGCTATGATCTCTCCATTTGACGCTTTTAGATTGAAACGAAATTCACCTGCTGAATCTTTGAAAACCTCATATTTTGGATTGATAAGTTTTTCCATGTTTTTGGTTTTGTCTTCCACATGAACGTCACAGTTTTTTTGAACAGATTTGACACCATTCATACATCCAGCTTTGCTTTCATATGCTTCGCTAACAGCTACAATATTGCTTTATTGATGGAAAAAAATAAAATCGTTTTTAATAATTTGCTAAAATCTCCGATAGATTTTGTTTGCAAATCAACAACTATATTGCCTGAAGATTTTGCTACTTTGGCTTTGCTTAACCTATTAGACGAAAGACTGATTGGTTTAAAACAAATTCTAAAGAATGTACTGACAGTGCTTACCACCAAGAACTGCTAAGACACTATAAAACAATAACTGAGTTAAGGATTGATGCTAATACAGCTGTTTTACATACTATTCAGAAAAAATTCGAGTGAAAATCTATGCGAATGCTTACTCGAACATTTAGAATACCTCCAGAATACGACAAGATTTTGCAGCATGAATCAGAAAAGCACGGTCTTACTGTAAGTGCGTTTCTCAATCAGATTATTCGCCAATACAACATGGTTTCAAGATTCACTGAAAGGGTTCCAGCAATTAGAATATCCTATCATACGTTTTCTCCAATGTTGGCGGATTGGTCTACTTTGTGGTTTCTCAATATTATCAGATTGTCCATATAATTATGTGTGATAACATGTACTTTTTGTATATTTAGTCTATTAATATGCTGTGCATTTGATGTAATTCAATGTCTTACATTGAATACGTTATTTTTATTTTGTTTTTTTAGAAAATATCGGTTTTGGTGAAGGTATTGGCTCAACTTGAAGTTTTGCCTGAAAATGAAATGACTTTAAGAAATCGTGTACAATATGTTCAATGTCCTGACAGATGGACTGTGAAATGTCAAAACAAGAATTGTTGGGCATTTCAAAACATAAATGGCAATTACTGTTGCATAAAACAGAGATAAAACGATGTTATGGTGAGTATTATTGAAGAATGGCATAGAGAAAGAAAAACTAGTTGAACTTGAATCTATTGAAAAACAGTTTTTTTATTTGACTGGAAAAAACAGGGCAAGAGCAAGAAAAAAATACTTAGCACTACTTCATTCATGCCAAAGAACACTACTTGATGAACCAATCTATATCGACAGAATTTAATCAATGAAAAATTGTTATCGAATGTTATTGAGAGGTGAGTATTATTTGCAAATAAGGTTATCGACAGAATCTATTGAGTCTATGCTTGGAGATGGATATTTTGAGATATCCGCGCGCTCTGAGAATATGATTGAAGCATTCAAAGATTTTGATAATGGAAAGATTCACTTGAGAATGAAGCGTGAAAACTCAAAACATTCGCTCGAAGAGCATTTTTATTGGGTTGTCAATTTCCACTATGAGCATGGCATCAGACCCACAAAAATTTTTGAATCTGATATTGTTCAAGATTTTGCTAAAAAATATGTGACTCCTTATGTTAAACAAGGAGACAATACCAAGTAATTTTTTTATCTCTTCAAATTCTTTTTTGGAAATCTTTCTCCATAGCAAATCTGACTTGAAGTAATTGAAATGGATTTTCTTCGTCAAATCCTTCTAATGTATTTAGACGTTTTTCAACTTCTTTTCTACGTTTAGACTCGACAATAATTATTAAAATGGCTAAAGAAAGGATGATCGTTAGAAGAATCGGAATAATAATACATACCATATTTACTTTTCATTTGTTTTCATTACAATTTTAGGATATAACACTATGCGCGTGCGCATTATGACCAAAAAAGGTAGGGACACTTTAGAGACCTAAGTATCCTTCTGGAATCAAGCTTGTTGCCAGCATTACCATGTTGATGTCAATATGCTCTTTCCAGCTGTTAGCATGCCTATTTATGGGTCTAAGCCAGAATCCCTCAATATCTTGAATCAGTGAAGCATGCAGTAGCAGGTTTTCAATCAGCGGATACAAATCCTGTTCCTCGCCGAATAGCTTTGGTTTTTCAGAAATCAAGTCCCGAAGTCTTTCAATAGCATGTAATCCAAGCGATAAACCTAACTCCCGAAATGCAAGCCTACGATCAGCAGAAAATTGCATGGGTTTCCTACTCAGATAAACTTCCAGTCCCGCTTGAGAATAACTTAACAGATCCAAAATCAGTGATGTTCGTTTCCAGTATCTACTACGAACTAACTGTGCCACTTCATAGGCATTGCAGAGTAGACCGCCGATACCCAGAGGATCATCAGTGACCCATTCCATTTCCTCACAGATACTAGCCACGTCAGCAATCTCTGACTTGAGACCCACGCACTCGTCATATTTCGATGCCACTGCCTGCAACTGGTTGTAGGTTACAAACCCATCTAATGGATCGTGTTGTCCCATAGAAGAGACGAGGGGACGGGAGAGGTCTATGCTCATTTTCCAATACATGCTTTTCCTCCCGCTTACGGGTGACCTATATGTAAAGTGGGCATGGGCTGATTTCGCTAATTCTATGGCCCACTGGTTGTAAATTGGATTTCTCGTTATCTGACTTACCCTATTTAGGGCGTGCATCCACTTAGTCAGGTAATGATAGTACTGTCCATCTCGATTCCATTCCATATATCTATCTAAGGGTTCACTGGGCTTCCGTTCATTCAACTTTTTACCAATCCGTAAACCACCCTTAGTGGGGTGTTTCTCTCCTTCCTGATCATCAAGTCCACTAATCCAGCCAATCCTTGGATCATCATCACGGTGCCGACCTAAAATATGATGAACCTGATCCACAAGACGCAACGCCAACTGTATATACATCTCCTCATCCGTTCGACGATGGATCTCTAGAAAATTGCACACTGCAAAAGCGTCAGTCCATAAATAGCGCAGTTGAGCCTTTTCTGACGATAGCCCAGTTTGATAAGCGAACTCACTCATAATGTCACGAACAAAAGAAAGCAAGTCTTCCTGACCCACCAAAACATTATCTCCTCTATTTCTTATGAGAAAAAGAAAATTAAAATCTACTTATGAAAAGTTGATCTATCTCTTGCTCTTTAACTCTCAGTAAAAGATAGATTTTTTCTTAAGAAGAAATTTTATTGGTTTTTTATGTTAATTGGTTGTCTGGCGCGCGCCCATATTGGTAAGATCAAGAATTTTTAAAAAGTCTTTTAAGAGAACCATGTTTTCCTATCTGTGAAAGTAAATTTCAGCTTTAAACATAAATGCTACGTATATTTACGATAAAATAGTAGTTATGTCAGAAGAGCAAAAAACATTGAATCCAATTCATAAAGCAAGATATAATGATTTTATTTTGGGAAGTGAAAAAAGATCATAATCAAGAATTACATCTGTCCGCAAGAAAGCCTCACACAACAGGTTAATCATTTTTCCAACACTAGCAGGTTTACGCACCCAACAATTAATGCGCCCAGCAGAAGGAACCACTCTATAAGCCCATACTTACCAGACCAATTAAGCATCCCATTCTTAGCTTCAGTAGATTCCCAACTCGTATGCTCAACAGCAAGAATGGATCCATACTCTTAAGAGCATAACCCCAAAAAACGAACATTATGAAATTTTAGGAGTTTTAGCGCTTGCCTATTTTTTGGGTTACTTTTTTTCCACTTACACTTGTAGGTCTTGACAGTGTTACCATAAAGCACGTAACTGATACTTAAACAAGCGCAAATCTCCTTTGGTTTTGCATTATTGAATTTTTCTAAAAAGAGTTTTACCCTTTCTTTGAGAGTAATAGAAACATCGTTAAACCGTAAATCGTGTAAGTGTTTACGTTCATTGAGAATCACGTTCTTGAGTTTATGATTATTAGTCCACCATCGCTTTCTAGTGTCTAACAGTGTAAAATGAAAGCTTTACAGATCTGATTCAACTTTTTTTATGTATACATTGTCTTGCAATGTACACGTTCGCTTTATTTGAATTTTCAACACATACTATAGACAGGTATTTTGGGGGCAGATATTGGAAATAATTTTTGAATAAATTATTGCTCGCGCGCGCAAAATTAGACAACAAGAATAACCAATCACGTTTGACCTGAGATAGTTATTGGTAAATAATATGCGCTTTTTATATATTTTGTTTAACTTTTCTAATTTTTTGATTAAATAATGGAAAGTTTTAAATAAATTTTGAAGTAATATATGATTATTTAAAAAGAGGAAATATAATGAAAATGAACAAATTTGAAAATAAAACATTTTTTCCAATGATTGCACTATTTATTCTATTATCTTCACTGATGGTTTTACCTACAGTGTTTGCACAAACAGTTTTGCCAGGATATACGCCAATGCCCGATAGGATTACACAAACGGAAGTTGGATTAAGCCCCAATTTTGTTGGTGTTGGACAAGAAATAACCGTTAATATAATTACCTATCCTGCACCTTCAGGACCAACATACGAAGCACAAACATTAGTGCCAGGACTACATGAAGGCTTTGAGGGAATATCAGTGACAATCACACACCCAGATGGAACTCAAGAAACATTTCTTCCAATAGATGAAACACTAGCTTCAGCCAACATAGAAATTCCAGGTGTTGCACAAATAGTTGGGCATCTACAATTCCGTTACACACCCACTGAAGTAGGTCAATATACATTTACAGCTGATTTTCCAGGAGAATTCTATACCACTGATAACCAGTATAAACCAGCAAAACTTAGCGTATACTTTTTGCCTTCCAGCTCAACAGTACCTGCAACATTGACTGTACAAGAAGACAAAGTAATAGACGATGGATTACTTACAGGATGGCCATGGTCCCCATTACCCGAGAACTATTGGACAGAACCAGTTCAAACAGATAACAGAGAATGGGCTGCCATATCCGGAGATTGGACACAATATGGATACGACATTGGAGGATCAAATTACAATCCATACACTACCGCACCAAATTCACCACACATAATATGGGTTAATTCACGTGAAAACGGAGGATTACCTGGAGGAATCTGGGGTAGCTTACCATATGCCGCTGGGAGTTCATTAGGTACAGACATGCGTAGTTCTGGATGGTAAATTATACCAAACCTCGAGAAGTGGTTATTTCGAGTGCGTTGATATACGAACTGGTGAAAAATTATGGGAAGCACCCGGAAGTCCTAACTGTGCCGTCCGCATAGATCCAGCGTTTCAAACAGCAACGCAACATAACGAAGGAGCAATAGATAGTTGGCTATGGGAGGGCGTTGGAGCAGGATTCATAGGTCCATCACCAACCACATGGAAACGATATGACCCCTATGATGGAGATTTATTACAAACAATCAACAACGTCCCTTCAACATTCAGAGGAATTCGATATGAAGATGGAAGCCCATTTATATTCTGCGTATAAGCCGACCTAAGCCTATGGAATACAACTTTACCACTTAAGCTTCCATACTGTAATCTTATCAAATGGGACTATAGCAAAGTTGTAGGAAATGAATGGAGCACAGGAATTGTCTGGAACGTCTCAATAATGCAAGACGACTTCGTAAGCATAGGCGACAACAACTTCCACGGTCCAAAAGTATATCCATACTGGGGAGCAGATGCAGTAATCGTAAAAACTCACAATGCAATGCAAATAATGGCAGCTTATAGCTACACTACAGGTGAATTTTTATGGAAAAACAATGCTACAGTACTGAATAACGACGTTGTACCAATAGGAATTGCAACAAGTCCAAGCGGACCCTACATTATGCACGATGCAGCATCGACAAGTTATGTTGCATACGATGTAAAAACAGGTCAGGAAATCTGGAGAACTGAACCCGAAGACTTACCATGGTCAATACTTCCGTCATATGAATTTGTTTATCATGATGGTGTCCATTTCATAGGTAGTTATGATGGACACGTTTATGCATATGATACAAACACTGGCGAAGAAATTTGGCAAAGCGATTATACTGGAGAAGAGTGGGAAACAATCTATGGGAACCAACCATTTGCTGGTGCACATGTTGCAGTTGGTGCTGATGGCAAACTATACTTTAGTTCAATGACAACCTACAACATGATGCCTCGTATAAGAAGACAAATTCTTGCTTGCATTGATGAATACACTGGGAATTTCATATGGAAATTACCGATTGGAATAACAGCAATGGCAATTGCAGATGGTTATTTGATTGGCAACGATCTTGATAATCAGTTGGAATATTGCATTGGAAAGGGTAAGACCGAAACTAGTGTTTCAATACAAGATGATGTCGTTGCTTCTGGATCTAATGTATTAATCAAGGGTACTATAATGGATATGTCACCTGGGGCACCTAACACTCCTGCTGTTTCAGAAGAAGATATGGTTGAATGGATGGATTATATGTACGGTCAGAATGCTACCCTTCTAAACAATCCTCCGATGCCAACAGGTGTTCAAGTGACTCTAACTGCTATTGACTCAAATGGAGCATCATATGACATTGGCGCGGTGACAAGTGACAGCAAAGGTATGTTCAAGAAACTTTGGGTAACACCTGAAACTGAAGGTGAGTATTCCATCATTGCTTCTTTTGCGGGAAGTGACTCTTATTGGAGTTCAGAAGCAGAAACAGCTCTAGGAGTAACAACTCCAATGTCTGCATCGGGAACTATCGAACCAGAACACCCACTGATCAGCACGGACATGGCAATCATAATCGCAGTAGTTGCAGTAGCAATCATCGCAGCAGTCGCATATCTAGCACTAAGGAGACGAAAATAAACAAAATTTTTCCCTCCCTCTTTTTTGGGAGTAAAATAATGTTTAGAAGAATGGTGGAGAGCTGAAAAGATTCAATCGCAAAGATTAAGTATCTTTCTCATCCTTAAGATTGCTTTTTTGTGATTGCTCACTCATCAACAACTGTGATTGAGTCTCAGCAAATCTCCATTGTTCTTCTAATAATAAATTTAGTAGTCTTATCTATTGATGCATGCGCAAGTATTAAGAACGACTTCCAAAAACTTATAGCAGGTGGCAAAATAATAAGAAAAGAAATTGTAGTCAAGCTTCTATCCGCAGGCTCATTTCAAAAAAGGATAAATTACCAATAAAAATATCAAGTTTCAAAAAATGGTAAATGTTAACGTAACAGTATTGTACTTAATTATTATTAACCACTTTTAGGAGAGTTAGTCCTGACCACTTAGGCTAGACATCCCCCAACATATTCAAAGAATTTGACAAAAAAAGGAGGAGTTTGCGAGAAAACTAGTGGATATACTCCACCATAAATATAGAAGCTGTTACATTCACTGATAACCTAAAAAGCCTCGAAGAACTAGGCGCAGTAGGTTGTGGGCGGAAGCCCTGATTCTGTTAAGAGCCACAAAAATTTTGAGAGAAAACAGTCTAGCCTTCATTCTTCTGAGCGACACCGAACAGGTGGTGCTTGAGAAGTATGGTGTTTTGGAAGCTGAAAAAATGTATGGACGATAGTACATGGGCATAGAGAGAAGGACAATCATCATTAATCCTGACGGGTATATCGAAAAAGAGTGGAGAAAAATCCGAATAAAAGGACACATAGAAGCTGTCGAACAGAGTTTAGTAGAACTGAAAAGCTAGACTCATAGCCTAGTCTTACTCTGTGTTGGCTTGGGGTCTTCGCCAAGAATCAGGCTTTTGATACTTCACCTTAAGAGTATCCTTTGCAAACAGGGAATGCAAGAATTCTTGAAATTCTTCATTTGACAAGCGTTTGGCGGGCATTGTATCTCTCTCACTACTTCCATGTATTTTCAGCAAATATACCGTTTACTTCGATTCAAAAGATATACAAAAAAACGACACATATCGCTACTGGACTAGTTAAATTAGCATAGTTTGGTCGAACAGCGCATGTTAAATTAATAAACATGTGACAACAAAAGGGGATATGGAGAGAAAAACAACGAAAAGAAATCACATGATAATCTTCTTGGTTTTCTTGACAGCTTGGGCATCCCTAACAGTTCTGGCTGTAACATGGGGAACCAGATTTGATTGGCCAGACAATGTCCACGTAGACTACGGATTTCCTCTAGTGTGGTCCACACAAACACTCAGCACAATAGTCGGACCAGCAAACCTGTGGACAGTAGACACAATGGTCCTCATGATCGACATAGCATTCTGGCTAGCAATAATGCTGATAATTTCACCACTACTACTCTATATCCTAAACAAAAAATCTTGAATCAACAAAACAAAACTACAAACGCAACAAAATTCAAACGTTCATGCAGGCTATTTGGAGCATATTAGAAGCCTAATAGACAGTACATTGTTGAAACACAGCTTTTTTCACAAAATCACAGCGCAGCACATTTCTAGCAAAAAATGTTTACAATAGTATGCTTTCAGGATATTGTAAAAGCTAATGCTCTCTAGAGGTTCAAAGACAGTAAGGTAATCTTATATATCAAACACGAAGATAGGATAAAAAACAGCCAGTGTAAAAAATTACACGTACTAAATTTGGGAACATTGGGGTAAAAATTTTGGACTTAACACAATACAACAAAACATTAAGCAGTGTGAACATAGCTCTGGTTGCTGTCTGGTCTGCGCTACTATTGTCAGTAAGTTTTTTGATAATTTATCCTCTCCCAGGAACAGGAGTAACAATCACATTTTCCAGCGTTTTACTCTCAAGCCTAACCGCACCACTACTAGGTCCCCTATACGGAACAGTGTCAGGACTAATCTTCGGATGGACAGTACCATATGTTAATCCTGCAACGTCAATTGGAATACTAACATTTTTAGCGCCCACATTAGCCGCCTTAATGAGCGGACTGGTTTTGTTTAACAGATGGAAAGAAGCCACACTGATAATCCTCGCACAAATTTTAGTATGGTTTGCTAATCCCTTCGCATGGTATGAACAGATGCCAATCGTCACATGGGGATACTGGATAGCCCTAGCATTCATCATCATTCCCCCAGTGCGAAAATGGATCGTCAAAACAATAGTAACCAGAAACAAAAAATATCTACCAATCGCCCTCTGGTGCCTAGCATGGATAGCCCGAATAGGCGGCGACACAATCACAGGCAACAACATAGCAGTCTGGGTACTAGGATGGGGAGTACCAGAAATATACCCATTTTGGGCACCACTAACAATTTATTACGCAATAGCAGACTCACTAAACTGCCTAATCGGAGCAATAATCGGAGCAGGAGTACTCTTAGCACTAAAAAGAAGTGGCACAAGAGTAACAGCTATAGACTACCTTCAAGCTAAATTAGCCTCTAAACAATCCTAACTCAACAGGAAATAAGGAGAGCTAACAAGCTGAGCAACACATTCAGAGAAGGCGACCTCATCGAATCAATAGACGGCATCTTTTTTGATGTAAAGGGAATTGTTCAGCCTCCAGACAGGGTTGTGGCGTTTATTCGCTATGTTCCTGACAAAGATGGCAGCAGAGAAAAAGGCGGACAAAGGTACAGCAAATATTATTCTCTTGCCAAGCGCTATGACCTGCTAAAACGGGAGTATCCTCATTATCTTGTGGATGACCCTGTTTTCAATACACTGCTCTGTGAGGTTCCATTAAACGACATAAAGAAGCATTATGAACCTGCTCAGGGCTTACAGGAACTTCGAAACAGAAAAGATTTGGATACAGCAGAAGCCACAGCAGTACAGTTCATGACGCATCTGAAAGAAGAATCAAACGTTGACTGGAGCAAGCTGGGCATTTCTGGATCGATACTGATTGGGCTTCATGAGGCAGATTCTGACCTTGACCTTATCGTTTATGGAACAGATGCAGGCTACAAGGTACAAAAGACGATGGAAAAGCTGCTAAAGGACAAGAATAGCCCATTTGAAGCATATGACATGAAAGGACTAAAAGAGTTGTTCGATTTTCGTTCGAAGG
Organism: Candidatus Bathyarchaeota archaeon; assembly: GCA_963772765.1. GTDB lineage: Archaea > Thermoproteota > Bathyarchaeia > Bathyarchaeales > Bathyarchaeaceae > Bathyarchaeum. The sequence continues at coordinate 45,167 of CAVYYP010000009.1, forward strand.
ACACCGACGTTTCTTTCGAAGATTTTGTTCGAACAGATTCCCGAAAGATTTCCCACGGCAAATTCATGGGAAAACACTTTTTCATCCGCTTCGTGAAAGACCCCGACGAGATTGGTGAACAATATGGCAGCATTATATACAAGCCAGAAGGCAACTCCAAAATCAAAGCCACAGTTGTAGACGCTTCCCAATCGCTCTTCACGCCCTGCAGCTACAAGCTAGCCAACGTGCAAATCTTGGAAGGTCCACAGGTTGAGCCAATAGAGGAAATCGTGTCGTTTCGGGGAAGATTTTGTGAGCACGCAAAAAATGGCGAAAACGTAATTGCAGAAGGAAAACTTGAGTGCGTGAAACAACAGGGAAAAGTTGAGCACTTCAGGCTATTACTGGGAAGCAAGCCTTCGGACCATATGGTTCTGGTTTAGAAAGCAGACAGGTTTTGAAAACTGTTACACTTAAATCAATAGTAGAATGTAACAGTATTAGAGGGAGAAAGAACTGCAGACAAAAAAAGTTTCAGGAAAAAATAACAAGCACAAAGTTCTCTTATACGCAATAAGCACCTGCGGCTGGTGCAAGCGCGCAAAAAGAGTCTTGAACGAAAACGAAGTCGAATACGAATACATCGACATTGACCAAGCAAGCCAAGAAGACAAAGAAACAATCAGAAAAGACATCCAAAAACACGGCGGAATTCTTGCATATCCTACAGTAATTATTGACGACCAGACTTTGTTGACTGGACCATCTCCAGATAAGCTGAAACAGGTGCTAGAGCTGTGACAACAATAGAAGAAGTCAAAAAAAGAGCAGAAAACGACGCAAAAGCCAACGGCTACTTTCTGAATCCCGACGCTGACCTTCTCAATGACCTGCTTCAGGGACTAAAAGAGAATGAGGAACGTTATGGTTATCCTTCATGTCCTTGCAGGCTTGCTTCAGGGCAACTGGAACTGGACAGAGACATAATCTGCCCATGCGACTACAGAGACCCAGACGTAATCGAATACAACCAATGCTACTGCTCACTGTACGTCAACAAAGACGTTAAAGAAGGAAAAGCACCTGTTAATCCGATTCCGGAAAGAAGACCTGCAGAGAAACAGGGAAGAGCTTACACAACATCAAAAGAAGCAAAAACAGAAGAGCCACAGAAAGTTGAAGAGCCAAAAGCCCCGTCAGAAATCAAAATGAAACTCTGGTACTGCAAACAATGCGGCTACATCTGTTTCCGAGAAGAAGCCCCATACATATGTCCAGTGTGCAAAGCCAAAAAAGAAATGTTCAGCGAACTAACATTAAGCACAATAGTCCACGAAAAATAGCTTTTTATGTTCTGCCCTTTTTTGCAGAACCATTCTTAATTTATTTTTGATTATCCTTTCCGTATGATCGTAAATGTTATTTGTCTTTAAAAGAAATTAGAATAATGGAGATTTGCTGAGACTCAATCACAGTTGTTGATGAGCGATGAACATGCCAGCAGATTAAAGGAATGAGAAAGATGCTACATGTAAACCGCACCTTGAGTCCTATTCAGCTCTCCATCATTCATCTAAACATTATTTACTCCCAAAAAAGGGGAGGGAAATTGGTTTATTTTCGTCTCCGACATACCAAGTATGCAATTGCAGCTACGATTACAACTACGATGACAGCAAATATTACTGCTGCTTCAGCGCTAAGCAATGGGTGCCCTGGTTCAATTGTTCCGCCTGCTGCTGCAGATGGACCAACTACAACTTTAGTGGCTGCTGCAGAACTTCCATATGCATCAGAGCCCGCAAATGAAGCTATTATTTCGTAGGTGCCTTCATTTTCTGGAGTCCATGCCATACCGAAGTTGCCGTAGTAGCCGTTGCTTGTGGTTGTGCCGATTTCAACATGTGAGCCGTCTTCTCCAAGAGCTGATAGAGTAACTGTAACACCAGTTATTGTTTCGTTGTGGTAAAGTCCGTCGATTGGTCTTTGCATGTGTATATAATCCATTTGGATGTCCATTGAATCAACTGATACACATGGTGTGCCTGCTTGTGCAGGAGACATGTCCAATACTGTTCCTTCGATCATTACTGGAGTTCCTTTTGCAACAGTTTTTGGTGAAACTGTTACTGTTGTCTCGCTTTTGCCTTTGCCAAAGACGTACATGTATCCATCATAGCTGTTGCCTGCTGTTAGGTAACCGTCTGATGCTGCTCCAGGATCCATTGGTCCAGTAATCTTCCATATGCCCTTACCGGTGTAAGCGTCGATACAGTGAAGACTCCATCCCCTAGTGTAAGGCGCAGTAGCTGTGTGCTCGCTGTTTCGGGTGTAGACTTTTCCGTCAACAACAATGCCGTTTCCGTTGAAGGAGTATGCCTCTTCTCCGTTAGCGCCAATGTATGTTGTTTCGAAAGGAACTGCAGGATCATTGTAGTGCCATACCTCGTCTCCGGAATGGATATCATATGCTTGGACACCGTCGTATGACCAGAAATATGCCATGCCATAGGCTGCGGCTTCGTCATATCCCCAGAATCCACCGAACGGATACGAGTTTCCGTCAAACGTCCATAGGATGTCACCAGTTGCCATGTCAAGTCCAATTACTACACCTTGATTAAAGCAGATAACAGCAATTCCATCCTCAGCAACCGTTGTTCGTGGACTGTATGGAGCATTCTCAAAGAATCGTTCCCACAATACCTTTCCAGTAGTTAGGCTGACACCAACACATTCTCCGCCCCAGACTGCGTTGTCAAAGAATCGTCTTGTGATGACTGTGTAGCCAGTATCCAAGTCTGCGGTACCCATTCTACCATACCAGTTCCATTTAGCGGATTCTGGATAAGCTGAGCCTCTGTAGCTTGGACATAACCGGTAGCTGATGTTGCTTGTCATTCGGTCTGCGAAATTTCTGGCAGGCGACAGAATACTCCAGTTATACAGGTATGTCGGATATCCGTTGTCCTGTATGCTAGTGCGGTTCCAGAAGTGAGTTTCCATGTAAGGATCAACAACTGCGTCGCTGGAATCTCGTACACTTAGAACCCAACCATTTCTAAAGGCTATTATTCGTCCAGGACCACCGTCACCAGTTAGGTCATATGTGCTGTATGAACCATCGTATGGATTTATCTGATAAAGTTCAGTCGGGTTACTTGTTGAATCCAATCCTATCAGTGTAGCGGTGATTGGCCGTGCTGCACCTGCTCCTGGTACCGAAGTGTCCTCGGGTTTGACATATGCAAGCCATATTGGTGTTACACCGCCCTCAGATATGGGTATTTCATAGTATACTTCTCCTGTTTGCAGATCATAGCATCCTGCAACGCTGCCCACTCCAGGCACAGTGTAGGTTTGGTAGCATCTTCCCATGTAAATTACATCAGGAGTACCTACTCTACCTAAGGTACCATACACTCCGGCTTCTCCACCGATAATGCCTGCTACGTCTCCTAGTTTCTTCCAAAGAATGTGTGATGTATTAGGTGCTGTTACGTATGGACCATAGTAGTCGGGAGCGCCGCTCCACTCAGCATCCGATTCTTGATTTTCCCACGGGTAGTTACCAGCGATTTGTGCCCACTCTCGGTGCTCCATAGATATTGGACGTGTCCAATAATCAGTTGGTAAATTAATTAATGGCCATGAATAAACAAAGGCTTCCTGCACTGTCAAGGTCTGTTGTGGGGTGTTACATGGAGGATAGTAGTCGCTGTCGTAGTACATTGAGCCTGGGAACTCTGTTGCTTGATATTCTCCGTCGTTGTAGTAGCCTGCTGGGTTCCATTGTCCAGGAGCGAAGAACTGTAGTGTCCATTCTCCGACTTGGTCAGCCAGATAGGGGAACCATGCAGTTCCGTCAGCTACATACGAGTCGATTACAACTGTGTTTGATGTGCCGTCAGGCTTTGTGATAACTACTTGGTAGCCTATCCGGAAGCGTTCTGCGCTTGGTGGTGGTGTAGTCCAGATGTTAACTGTGAATATTTGGTTAACACCTATTGGGTTTGGCGTGAAGGCAAGACGTGCCAACACGTTAGGATATGTGTAATCATAGTTTTGGCTAGCTGCTGCATCTCCGATTATACTACCAGACATCCCTGTTGTCTCAGGAGTTCCTCCGTGTTGTCCATCGTTTTGAGCTAGCAATGGAAGCGTTAGAACCATAAAAGTTGAAAACATTAGAATTAATGTAATTGCCATTGAACTTAATTTTGGTTTTTTCTGAAATAAGTACATAATTTGATCTCTCAAAGCTTATGTTTTGCTGGAAAAAAGATAAGATGGACGTCTACAATGTAAGACATTGTATTAGTTTGTGCACTCAGACTCCAATTCGCAATCTGACTACAAGACTAGAAAGGGGATTCAAAGAATTTTCGAAACATAATGAGGTGATAGTTTATTTTTGGTTATAAAGATCCAAGATGTTTCGTGCTACGTTGTTTGAGATGCCATTCTTTGTTAGGAGATCGTAGGTTTCATCATTTTCCTGAAATGTTACTTCTTCTATTTCTTTACACCAAGGTATCTTTGATTCACACTTGATTCGTTCTTTAATCTGACTCACTGGTGCATCCTGTGCCTCGGGAGTTAAATTAATTATAAGATGAACTTTCTTTGACATTAACAAAACCTGCTTTCAGTGAATGGGAACCTAACAATAATTAAGAGACAAGATACAATCAAGGTCGCATATAAGTATGACTCCAAAACCAGAATATCCGAAATACAGAACAAATTCTACAAAAAATAAATAAAACTTTCAAGAAACTAGCAATTTGCAAGAACTCGAAGCCGCTTTACTGCATTAAGTCGCGTTTTATCGCCCATCTTAGCTTGTTTTACTGCATTTTCAAGAATTTCAATAGTTTCATCATAGGATGCCCTGTCAACAGGATAAGGAACCCCATCTTTGCCGCCAACACAAAAACTGTACTTGATAGGGTCTTTCCAGCACGGCTTCTCGCCATATACCATATCAGAGACCAAAGCCAAAGCCCTAACAGTCGCTGGACCTACGCCTTTGATGCCCAGTAATTCTTCATAATTTTTTGGTTGAAAATCATACACCCTCTTGACAGTGTTCCAGTTAAGGTCTACGAGGCAAAGAAAAAGCCTCAACCGGATACTCCTGCGCCAGACGGTTCAGGAATCCAATCCTGCAAAGACCGCTGATGAACGGGACGAACAGACAAAATAGTCTTCAACTTTCTTGGATTCTCTTTCGCAATGTCAGTTGAGGCTTTGCGGCATCCCTCACTCTCTTTGGCAGTCATATCCAAAACCACATCCCGTCTCAAGTCCCCAACCACGGCATCATGAGGCTCAACAACAAAATCTTTCACATTATCAGACAGCCAATGATACCTCCGTGCAGACCTGTCATCAGCATTTATGCCCTGCTGAACCACAGCCCACTCTCCTTTTTCAGTAACAAAAAATGCATGATGATACAAAGGATATCCAGCTTGAATTGCAGAAGTGTCAACTTTGGCGCTCATACGACTAGCATATAATAAACTGTCAAGCTTGCTCGAACTAAAACCATATTTCTCTCCCAAGAAATCGATTTCTGCAGGAGTTTTTCGAGAAGTCTTGCCTTTTCCTCCACACAGAGTTAAACCAAGCTCCTGAGAGTTGATTGCTTTTTTCAAAACACCCGTCAAAACAGTAGTCACGCCAGACGAGTGCCAGTCATAGCCTAGGACACAGCCCAAGGCTTGAAACCAGAAAGGATCAGAAACCCGTCTAAGAAACGTGTCTGTGCCGTACTCGTCCACGATTATTGTGACCATTTCTTTTGCAAGTTTTTGCATTCTGGAAACTAGCCACATAGGAGCCTTTCCATAATGTAGAGGAAGACTTGTAACCCCTGTTCGTTTCAAGACATCACCGCATTCTTGGCTAGAAACATGTGAAAAGAGACTTAAAAACTCACTAATCCTCAAAAAACTCTAGAGCAGGCGCCCTTCTCGGTCTATTTCTTCAAACCAGATACGAGTAGATGAAATAGGATAATGGTCCTCAGACAAAACCATTCTAACAGTCACAATAGGCAAAGGCTTTAGCCCCAAACTTTTTCTTTTTTCATTAATTTCTTTAGCCCTATGCTCTGTTTCTTCACTGACAACAATTGCATCAAGACGCTTATCAGACAATGTGACACCATACGCATTAGTCAAAGACGAAATTTCTGTGCGCTCCAATAATCCGTTCTCTTTCAGGAAGGCTCGCAGTTCTTCAAGACGTTGACTATAGGGCGCTATTCCATGAGGTTTCCGTGAATTTTTAACAAACTCGTCAGAAGATAACCCAACGAGAACATGGTTTCCAACCTCAAAAGCCTTCATCAACAGGGCTAGGTGACCTTTATGAAACAGGTCAAACGTTCCACCGACAGCCACTGTATCATACATTCTAGTCATACGTCTTCATCAGCCAATTATTCGTGCGCCTTGAAAGTCAATACTAGACACTATAATCTTTTCTTCAGGTAAAACGTTACTAAAAGCATCATAAACGGCTTCCGCATTATCATCAATAACAAGGGCATGAACAGCCTCGCCCAACATGTTCTGTGCAGCACCAATGGCTCCAGCATTCTCCGCAAGTTCCATCAACTGTTTTACACGTTCCGTAGCAAAACCAGTCTGCAGAGCGTATTCTTTGCAGGATGCCATAAAATTCTTTAAAGAAGGTGTGATGAGAATCTTTTCTAGAGTTTTTCGTCCCCATTCATTGATTTGTGCTCTTTTTTCGTTTGAAGATAGCATTTTTTTGGTTGGGTATGGTCTGAAAGTACCCATAACCAGCCTGTGGTCAGGAGTAACAGGAATGCGGTCTAAACGAGCAAAACCGGGAGCGCCAGGCTTAATCGTTAATCCACATCCTCCAAACAATAGTGGACCAGCAGTTCCTAAACCCGTTTTTGATGTTACTTCAGCAACATGAGCTGCTCTGCCCAACTCATTGTAAGTAAAATTCAGATTCAAAGCCTTGCTAAGAGCCAAAGCAGCCCCCAATGCACCAGCAGCGCTAGAGCCAAAACCTGCACCAATAGGCACATCAACACGGTGCTTTGCAGTAACAGCGTAGGCTCCAGAAACAGTTGCAGTCAGCATATCAACAACGGTTTTGGTTGTCTCCGCCTCTGGACAAGATTCCCCATTAATGAACACCTGAACCTGTTTTTCTTCAGCCTCAGCCACACTGACGTCAGTTAGAACCCCTTTATCAGGAGAAAAACCTCCTCCTCTAGCACCTATCATCTCAGGGTCAACAATAGAGGTACCATCAGGATTTCTGTCACAGAATTCAAAGAAACTAGTGATTCCCGCAGGGCTGTAAGCTCTGGCTCGTGTGAGCATGCCAGTTGTCTCCTCAGTGTTTAGTCGGAGGCGACAAGAACGGGAAGGCACGGTAGCAGATTTTCGCAACAGGTGGAACAAATGTTACCAAGAATGGAATTTCTGTGGCAAACGTCCAAACAAGCCAGAAAAAGCTTGCATATAGGGGCGCATTGTGTTCAAATCCAGTTGTTAGGGGCAGTGAAAGAATTTGGCTGTATCCCCAAAGACCAAAACCGATAATGGCACTTCCCACAAGAAGTCCAATAACAGATGCTAAACCATAACTTTTCCATTCAGGCTTCCATAACCCAAACCCGACAACAATTGCATCAGAGGCAATTATTACTCCCATGAAAAGAGCCAAAACATCCAAACTTAATTGATCAATTAAGAACAAGTAACCACTCATTCCTGCCAATACAACACTACCTATAGCTAACAGAATAAGTATGTCACTCCACTTCAGCTTCATCTTGGAAATGTAGCCAACAAGATAGAATCCCGCAAAGTTTGATGTACAACCAACAGTAAGGCTTAACAAAGGAATTCCGTGACCAGGTTGAACCATGTCGCTTACAAAGATTCCTATTGCTGCACCTATGCCTCCGACCCATGGTCCAAATAATACAGCAAAGACGCCAGGAATTATGACCGCTGGCCAAAATTTGACTACTCCAACTACTGGGGCTACTAGTCCCATGTTTGTTAAGACTCCGACTATAGCGTAAAGTGCGGCGCTTACTCCTATCATTGCGATGTCCATAGTTTTCATGATTTAACCAACTTTAAGAAACATGAGGGATGGATTTTGCTAAATAATGGTTTCGTATGGTTTGTTTAGACATGTATAATTTGTCCATATCGCTAATTTTCCTTCCGTTTAGGTGAAAAACTTAATTGCATATAGAAGTAAACATGTTAATGAAGGTGCTAATTCTATGAAATATAAAATTGAAATAGATCGCAGTGGATGTATCGCCTGCGGTACATGCTACTCCCTGAACCCGTCCCATTTTGAGCCCGGAGATAATATGAAATCAACTGTAGTAAATGGCGAAACTAACGATTCAGGCTCATCTGGAGTTTTTGATGACGATGATATTGAGGATGCAAGAGAAGCAGAGGATTCATGTCCTGTGTCGGTTATAACAGTAACTGAAGTATAGAACAGGTAAAGATGAGCGTAAAGTTTAAGGGTTTGCAGGCGTTTTTCCCTCTACATATTTGTCTAGCTTGAGGAATGAATATTTGAGTTCTGAAGAATCATTGGTAGAGAAGAAAACGCAGGTCCTCATTAAACTTCGCGGTTATAAGGTAGCCGAAAAAGAAGAGATAAAAAACGCCATTAGCTACACCATCAAAATGAAAGATAAAGCGAAGGCAATCCTCTGGGCAGTTACCACTGACGGAACAGTGGGAGTAGCATATGTTACCCAACTAAAGAAAGCAATGGACGATGCCGAAGTAGAAAAAGGCATAATCGTTACAATTGGAAAATACACTCACACAGCTAAAAGCCGTGCAAAATCATTTGGAATAGAACTAATTCCCAAAATATTTCCTTCATTTCAAATTTTCGATCATGAATTTGTGTCAAAGCATGAGCTACTTACACCTGAAGAAAGAGAACAATTCCTAAAAGACTACAAAGTACAACCATACCAGCTACCCCGCATAAATGCTCATGACCCTGCGATCATAGCAGTTGGCGGCAACCCAGGCGACTTAGTCAGAGTCATCAGAAACAGCAAAACCGCAGGAAGATACGTCGCCTACAGATATGTAGTATAGAACAGTTTCTAACCATTTCTAGCTCGAACAATCCGAATTGCCCTAAACACAAAGGGCAAAACTTTCTTTTTTCATACACAAATGTACGAAACACTTTTAGGAACTGGTTGCTCAAAGCTACAATCTTCAAGTGAAGATCGATGGTCATAACGACGTTACTGATTGCAGTTGCATTGGCAATGGACTCTTTTTCAGTGTCAATTGCAAATGGTCTGACAACTAAAGAATTCAAGACGACTAATGCGATCAAAATAGGAGCTTTTTTTGGGTTCTTTCAGGCAATAATGCCAATTATTGGATGGTATGCAGGCGCCCACATTCTGGACCTGATTTCAGAGTTTGATCATTGGATCGCATTTTTTCTTTTAGCAGGCATCGGTCTTAGAATGGTTTATGAATCAGTCAAACAGGACTCAAAAAGCATAATTCGATCTTTTAGTCTCAAAGTGTTGCTTATGTTGTCCATTGCCACCAGTATCGATGCGTTAGCGGTTGGTCTTAGTCTTTTTGTTTTGAATGTTTCGATAATGACTCTGGCAATTGCAACAGGAATTATCACATTTACGCTGTCCATTTTTGGTGTTTATCTTGGCGGCAAATTTGGTTCCCTGCTAAGAAACAAAGTTGAAGCGCTTGGAGGTATAATCCTAATAATTATTGGACTGCGCATACTTCTGGAGCATCTGGGAATAATATAGTTCAATGTTTTAGTTTGAGTAGACAAAGCTTGAGTAGACAAGGAAACTGTTTTTGGCATATTCTTTTTCACGGAATATACTACCTAACGAAACACTGTATTTTAAGCGAATTTACTATAGAACAAAATTACTGAACAGAATTAGTGAGGAATCATAATGGAAGTTAATACAGGAAAAACATTGTGGGATCGTAGAGACAGACTCCAAATACTTGCAGAAATAATGGAAGTTGCAAAAGGAAGACAGCTAAAGACAAGAATCATGTACATGGTAAATCTTAGCTTTAGCCAGGTCAACGAGTATCTTGCGTTCCTCACTGAAATGGGTTTTCTTAGAATCTTTCAGGAGAACGGGAAAAAAGTTTACGAAACAACAGAAAAAGGCAACATATATATCGAAAACTACATGGAAATGGAGAACATTCTGCAGCAACAAGAATTTGAAGCACCAGTTTTAGCGAGGTAGAAACATGGAGATACCGGAACAAAAAAATTGTACAATCTTTTCTGCGCTAATCGAAACAATCCACAACAAAGACCAAAAAAAGCTTCGATTCGCCAAATGCCCAGAGTGTGGACGCCTAAATCCGTTCAGATTGGTATCCATAACAGGCGTGACCATTAAATGCAAAAAATGTGGAAATGAAGTTTCGATAAGAACTTGAGCGGGCAATAAAGTTGCGTAAGATAATTCGGTTCTGTTGCAAAATTTGCGAAAAAATGTACACAAGTTTATAAGCGACGTTAATATAAGGAATTTTAGAGTTAGTGCACTGACGAAACTAATTCTCTTAATAAATAGGAGGTGCAAGCCCGAATGTCTTATGGTGGACCACGCGAAATGCACGATGCAGTCTGTGCTGAATGTGGACAAAAATGTCAAGTTCCTTTCAAACCAGACCCTAGCAGACCTGTATACTGCAGAGAATGTTATGCTAAACGAAGACCCCCGAGAAGAAATAGATACTAAGCTTTTTAGAAGCTAAAATCTATTACTCGTAGCAATCAATTAATTTTTTATATTCTTTATTTTTTACTCTCGGTGCAAAAAAACACCGACAAACCCCAAACTTAGCAAAAATGCTAATTCTAATTAGTTCTAAAAAAAGAAAAACGTTTTTTCCTAAAAAAGAGGAAAAAGGAATTTATTCGTAGTATATTAGGTCGAGGTCCTCTAGGTCTTTGTGGAGCTTGTCAACTGCTTTGTAGACGTCTTCTTCTTTTGTGGCTCCAGTGCAGACAAGTTTTCCGCTAGCGAACAGGAGAATTACAACCTTGGGGTCGTTCATGCGATAGATTAGTCCTGGAAACTGTTCTGGTTCATACATTGTTCTTTCAAGAGAGTATGCGCAGTCTTCGAGTTCTATTCTTCCCAAAAGATTGGCTGAGGCAACAATGTTAACAACGCTGATGTCTGGTTTTCCTGTTATGATTATTCCACTTTTTTTGAGTTCTCTTACAACCTTCAGAACAGCTTTTTTTGATTCATTCTCAGACTTGGCTCCGGTGCAAACCATTTTCCCAGTGCTGAAAATGAGAATTGCTGTCTTGGGTTTTTTCAACCTGAAAACTAGTCCCGGAAATTTTTCCGGACGATATTCGACAAGGGGATTTCCCTTAACAACTGCGTTCAGGTCTATGTTCTGATGTAATGTCGCAGATGATACTACGTTTTCGATCCGGATGGAATCTTCAAGCTTAGGCATATTTAAATCCGCCTTATACCAATCATGGTTTTTAAGGGGGTATTTAAAGGGTTCTGGAAATTCTAGCTAAAAGTCCGGTTCTGTGACAAAAACCATGTAGTATAGCCTTTTTAGGAGCTATTAAACGGGAAAAAAGAACAAAAAATGAACAAAAAAGAAAATAAAAGAAGAAAGTAGCTGGGCTACTTCCATTTGTCTTGTAGGAATTTGGCTATTCCTGAGGAGTCTCGTGGTCCGACGAGAACTTGCCAATTGGAGAGTCCTTCGATTTCTCCGCTGATTCGTGCTGCTTTTCCTGGGATTATCAGTTTTCTGTGTTTTACTTTTTCTTCGATTTTGCTTTCTTTGATTGCATCTGCAACTGTTTCTGCGGTTAGTTTTCTGCCTGCGACTCCGCTGTCTATTGCTGTTCCTTCAGAGTTTACGACAAGAAGGTATGCTGGTTTTCCTAGGGACTCGATGTCTTGTGCTACTGTATAATATGTTAGTGCGAAGTTGGAGGTCATGAGGTACCTGGAGCGTTTTCATCAGGGTTTCCGAATGTTCTAAGTCCAGGTTCTACTGCAACTGGTTTTCGTGGGTCAGTGTAAAGGTTCTGACGCAATACAGTTAGTGGTAGTAGTGCCCATCCTTCTGTTCCGTGCATAATCATCAGGTCAGCATATCGGGTTACGAGCATTGATGCAACGTAGGCTTCTTTCCACGCATTCACTGTTGGAGAGTTTGCGGGTTCCGTCCATGCAACGATAGGAGTTCCGATGATTGGGTATCCTAGTAGTTCATCGCCCATTGTGCAGGCTGCTCTTCGGATCATTGTGAAGTTGTTGATTGTGTCGCCTAGCCCCTCACTGGGGAAAGTTCCAGGGTCTAATACTAGGTCTGTGACTCCGTATTCGTTCATTGTTTTTACCATTGACCGTAATAGAGCGATATCATTTGGAGCCGAAACAACTAACGGGCACTTGTACATCAGTGCCAGTTCAGCCATTTCTTTCCAGTTGTCTTTGGTAGCAGCGTAGATTAGAGGATTAGATTTAGGAATTGCCATCAAGCCGCCCTCTAGAATTGCAGGGTCAAATGAGCAGAGAATTATTGGTAGATTAGTGTTTTCTGCAACTTTCTTAACAGTTGCTTTGAATTTTGCAGCATCATTGGAAGTAGAACGAACAGCAATCATTTGGAGCTGTAAATTGTTTCCGATGTAGATGTAGCTGAAGTCTTGTGTTTTTTTGACTCTTTCCAGTATTTCGTCATCAGACATTTCGTCTGTAACATCGATGGCTATTGCAGTTGGGTTAGTGTATGTCAGCTCGTGACGATACATGACCAGCTTTCCGCCGACTTTTACTGCATTGTCACCGACGCCGACTGTTAGTTCTTTGACTGCGGGTTTAAGCATCTCTTTGAGTTTCTTGTAGTTCTTTTCGAATTCTTTAGCTAGCAAAGGAGTGCATTTGTCTATGCTGACTTCTCGGTTCACCACTTTTGTGGCAAATGCCATACAGTTTTCTTCGCCACATTCTTTGCAGTTTGTTTTAGGAAGAAGCATATAAACGTCGATTGGACTGAGTTGTTTTAGTCCACCTTTAGTTTCTTTTCCTGACATGTTTAATCATCCTCAATATTTTGCTGTTACCCAGTTTGCTATCTTTGAAAGGTCCACAGAGCCTGGTTTTTCTGTCAATTTTTTCACTGTGTTTCGTAGTGTTCTGACAGCTGCAGGATGCAACATCATAAACAGGTCAACACCTGCAAGCAACAATGTCAAACCAGTAACGGTTTCCCATAAAGGTCCACGAAGTGCTTTGTCGCCCCACTGTGGGTCCATTGTTTGCCAAGCTTCTCGTGCTGCCCATGCATTGGTTGTTCCAGAAGACATGGGTTGCTGAAGTTCGGGGTCGCCCATTAGTCCTGCTAGACGTGCGCGTTCCATGATTGTGTAGGCGTAATCGAGTCCATAGCCTAGTGCGGCTGTGGTTGTGTCCATGATTATTTGTTCTTTTGGCAGGAATTCGAGAAGGCGCCTATTTAGTTCTCTTGCTTGGTTTAGGTCCATTGGAGAGAATGCCAGTGCGACATGTCCGTGTTTCTTGATTAGGTTAGCTGATTTTTCTATGTCCATGTCCAAAGTGACTGTGCTTATGAGGAGTCTTTCTCCTTCAGCTGCTGCGGTTACTTTCTCGAAGACTGCCAAGTCTTTCTTGGGGTCACCACATCCACCTACAACAATTGGCACATCAACTGCCTGAAGAACATTTTCAACAGTTTTTGCGGCTTCAGCAGGTGTAGAAGGCTTTGGGTTTAGGGGGTCAATGCTAACAAGATGGAGCGTAATCATATTTGCCCCAAATTTGTCAACGGCATATTTTGCCCAAGAAACGGGGTCTTCTATTGCATCGTTGAAGTTTGTTTTTACTGCCTTGGGTATAGGAACTTTGGAGTCGAAAACGTCAAGAGAAATTATTGGAGAGTTAACAGTAGGATTTTCGAAAGTGTAGAATGCTGGAGATTTTTCTCCGCCTATAGTTATAGATTTTCCTCGGGTTCCACCTTGGCTCTTTGTTGCTCCTAATGTAACTTCTGCAATCTGTCCCAGATAGTTTTGGACAGGAATAGAAAATGGAGCGGAAAGCAGTGATGTTGGCTTTCCTGTCGCTGCTGCCATTCTTTGGATTGCAGGCATTACTCCTGGCTGATATATGAACTGCAGCTCGTCAACTAGCATTTCGACGTCTTCGAGCTCTAGTTCATCATTGCCAGCTAGGAGGTCCAAGATTTCTGGGGGAAGTTTGAGGTCAGAGTTTTTTTCTGCCCTGTCGGGCATAGACTTTCACCTCTTTGATTTTTCCCGTTTAATGATTACTTTTTCTGCGTGGATTTTGGCGTTCTTGAAGATTATCTTGAATCCGCCTGAGGTAACAGTTGCTGTGGACACTGGAAATGCTGTGGTTGTTTCGACTGTTTCTTCGCTTTCTGCAGCTTCAGCTTCTTCTGCTTTCCATCTTTGAACTACAGGGTGATTCTTTTGTTCAAGGAAGGTCTTTAGGTCGTCAACTGTTTTTACGTCGTTTTCGGTTGCTACATTTGTAATTGCTGTTTCGGGCATGAACTCTTTGACGCGGTCCTTTACGCTTTGGGGCATCCATACGACGCGGTCCCATCCTCCGTCTGCTGCTAGGAATTTGGGTGATCGCATGTATTCTATGGCTATGCCGTGGAAGCCATCAACTTGTCTGCCTCCTGCGCCAGAGTCTGCAAGTGTTGAGAACGGAAGTCCGTTTACGGTTACGCCTTTGAATCCGCGGTCAACTATGCCGTATCCTTCTACTTCGGGGATGTAGAAAGCCATAGCTTCGAAGCATCCGCATGAAGTGTGTGGATAGCCAAATCCGGTATACATCCAGACTTTGTCGACAGAGCCCAAGGTTTTCTGTTTGATTGATTCGTTGATTCCAGAGAATTCACCTTTTTCTGCGTCAATGACTTCTCCTTTGTCGATGGCAAAAACAGGACCTTTGGGATCTACTTGTGCAGATGCTCTGCCGTCAAACCAGCTGATTGAGCCACAGTTTGAGTATCTTTGAGGAGTGATTACACACATGTGTGTTGGTGCGAACGATTGACATAGAGTGCAACCATAGAATGTGTCAACTTCTTCGTCTTTCATTCCTCTGGCTTTTGCGTCGCGGGCATTGTAAACTTCCATTGCTTCGTCAAGCATTTCTTGAACTTTTGCTGGGTCAGTTATGAAGGTTATTTGGATTTTTTCGATGAATGGCAGTTCACTCTTGTAGAGTCTTGCCAAAACTTTTCCAATGTAGGTGAAGGAGTTCAGTCCTTTCTGGAAGGATTTTTTGCTTACACGTATCCAGATGTCATATCGCTGGTTTAGGTGCATGATTCCTTCAATGAAGTTAAGGTATTCATGGATTCGTCTTTCGGTTACACCTTCAAGGTCTTCTTCGATGTCTTTGCCGGCAACCTCTACATAAATCCCAAAAGGAACATTGCCGCCTTCTGGCAAGTCTTTGAGGTCAGGTCCAATGACAGTTACTTTTTCGTCTTCGACTTCGTCCATTTTTCTTGCGCGCACTAGTTCAAATTTTGCTGGCTGTTTTGGTCCGCCTAGTTCTACTTGCATGTTGTTTCTTCGGATTCGTTCTCCTTCATATATTACTCCAACATCCACTGGGATGTCGTCAAACATTGACATTTTTTTAGTTTCCTCCAAGATTTTTTATTATTGTTTCAAAACTTTGAGTCCATTCCTCAGCTTTGAGGTTTGGAAATGACCAGCTTGCGTGAGGATTATAATACCTGTCCAAGCTGATAGTTTTCAGATTTTGTGCGAAGTGTTTTAGTCCAGACAAAATCACGAACTCCATATAGAATGGAAGTCCCATGATGACCGCAACATCGTATGGTCCTTGACCGTCTAAGCCGTTCCATGATGGGTCTTTGAGTCGATTTCCAATGTCCATGGCGTTCATTTGTGTTGCATCAGTGAATCCTTGTTTCACAAATTCTTTGATTGTGTGAGCAGTAGCGACAATGGGAATTCCGGCAGCTTTGTTCATACGAATTGCATATTCGATCATTTTTCCGGTGTCCTTATCGGTTTTTGTCGATAAATATCCAACAACAATGATTGGGCGTTTTGCCCGTTTTATCATTGCTGCGGCTATTTCAGGTTTCACAATGACGTTGGCCTTGTTAGGGCCAGCAATTTCTGCTGTTTGCCAAGGTTCTGCTTTTGCGCTCATTTTTATCAACCTCTCTTTCTAACCATTCTCTCTAACAGAGTCGGGTCTGGAATTCTGGTTTCTTCCCAGCCTTTCTCTTCTAGGATTTTAAGGATTTCAGTCTTCATGGTGATTGGTATGTCCATCTTGTTTCTGACGAATAAGTGAATGTCGTCTGGCATTACACCATAGTAGCGTTTGTGTAGGTCAATGTAGTGGGTCAATTTCATGCTTCTACCTTTGGTTGTGTCGTTTGGTCGGAAACAGAGTTTTGACATCATGACAATAGCTTCTTCTTTGCTTTCAGCGGTAGTGAATAAGTGTTCAGGGGTTGGACCAGTGTATACTTTGTCGCCAGTTCGGGCATCATACACATACCAATCTTCCTTTTTGTCTGCGCGTCCGAGAAGCATACGTCTGTATTTGGAACCATGCGGACCGACCACAACAGGGACTCCGAGTCTCCAGAATCCAGATGCGATTGATGCAGCTTTCTGGGACATTGCACCCCAAGCCAGACCAACTGCTCCAACTCGGTTGTGAATATAGTCAGCGATTTCTTCGTAGTTACCTCGTAGGTTTCGCTTTGCGAAGATGCTTGCGATTTTGATTGCAGCACCTGCGATGTGTGGGTTAGATACACAAGAGCCGACGTTTAGAATACCGCCTGCTTCGAATCCGCCTGGATACTTCTCGTATAGAGTTTTTCCTTCTTCATCTTTAACCATGGCTACAGACATTGCTGCACAGCCAGAAAGGACAACTATGAAGTTGCGTTTTGCGAATTCTTCAGCGATTTCTGCTACAGCTTCTTGTCCTTCAGGGTAGTTTGCACAACCAACGATTGCGATGACTCCAGGGATTTCGCCTAGAACTACAGGTCCACCGACGTTTCTGATTTCGATGTCTTGGATGGCGCCTCGTCCACTGCGCATCAGGTATTTTTCGTTCCAGAGTTTTTGTTCTCCGGCTTTTACCATGAAGCTGTGAAGTGGGAAATCTTTTGGACAGGCACTGTCACATCGGGCACATCCTATACATTCGTCAAGAATGTTTGCAAACATGTCGTAATCGCCTTTTGCTGCGGCTTGCATTGCTTCAGGAATGGGCTGATTGTTTGGACATGCACGAATACAGGCATTACATGAGCTACATGCTTCACCGGCTGCCTTTATTTCTTCTAGTTCAGGAAGTATGCCGAATTTGTTTCGTTTAGGTGCTACAGCCATAACGGTTCTTACTGCAACTTCTCCCGCTTTGTCAGTGTCGAAAATAAGAACGCCAGGAACTTTGCCGTCAACCAAATCGTTAACGAGATCGTCTGCTGGGTCTTTGGTTCTGTTGGGTAATCCTAGACAGTTTTTAGGACTTGAAGCAATTACAGGTGTGTTTACTTTTTGTGCTTCTTCAAGAGTGTCTGCTCTGATACATTGTTCGTCAACTACGATAAGGTCTGCCATTCCGCTTCGGATGTATCTTAGTTGCCAAGAAATTGGTCCTACTACTTTAGCAGAGGGTTCATACCGTGTTAAGTCATGAGCAGTACAACAGATTCCTGTAACTTCGACCTGTCCAAGCATTTTATTTTTGGTCAGATAATCAATAATTCCAACACTTGATGGAACATTGTGACCAATTACCAAAATTGTTGGTTTTTTAACATCAGTTACGCCAAATCCAAGCTCTACTAGCGGAGCGTCAGGGTCAGCTTTTGGAAAACCGTAAACTGAAATTTGTGCTAGGTCTGCGATTTCCATTCCGACTTGGTCTGCCATTCCTACATGGAAGGCTTTGGATTCGAAGTCAAGGTTGCTTCCTTCTTGTCCAGTGTGAGTGGCTGAAAGGCAGTGTGTTACTTGTTCTTCTGCCCAGTCGAGGGCTTCTTCCATGTCTTGGAGTGTTTCGACTTTGATTCCACAGACCAGACGTGTTACTGGGGCTTCTACGTCTATGTTTAAGCCACCTTGGTCAAGTGGGAAATCTCCTCCGTGTTTTTCAATTAGGTGGTGAACTAAGTGTCGTGCGTGTGCAGTGTGTGTTGCAGCACCGATACAACAGGCAAGGAGAACTATCCTTGATTGTTGTGCCGCCATGTTTAGTCCACAGGCCCCTCGTTTGTCTCCGGATAGGTCACATTTTCCGAATGTGCATAGACAGCAGACATCACAGAAGGGCAAGTAAAAGGGTTTGTAACGTCGCAGAAGTTCAAAGTCCCAATCTCTCAAATCGGTCATTGATGGCATTGGAGTAGGACCCATGGGTTCTTCCCAAGTGTCATCAACTATCTTTCCGATGGAGACTTGAAGACCTTTAACCTCAGCAATATCTGTTTTTAGTTCTTTTGCTTTAACAACTAAACCTTTCTTAGCCAATTTAAGCTACCTCTAGTCTCATTTTGGGATATTGACTAATCCGCACACTTATTTACCTTTCGAAATAGCCTGTAAAGTATGGGAAAACGTAAAGAATAAACTTTCTACATGTAAAGGGATTATTGATGTGTTTTAACTTTAAAACTATAGAGTGTGAATCAGTTAAAAAACTAAACAGACATTTGCTGGCTCAAAAATTGAGAAAAATAAGCCCCCGAGAAACAAAAAAAGAAGTTAAGGATTAGCCATCAACTTCTTTAGAGCACTCAAAGTCGATCGGTAACTAACATAACATACCAGAATGCCTGCAGCTACGGATAAAATGGGAGCAATAAATATCGGAAAATCCAAGCCAGCAAATGCATACAGGAAAAGCGGTAGCAGTGTGACAGCAAGGCAAACAGCGACAATAGCCATTCCCAACCAAACGCCTTTCTGGTCAACGAAACGTGCCCTTGGAATTTCTGTAAAGTCTGGGAAGTGGCTGCCGATAGCCAAGCCGACAAAGGAGCATTCGATAATTACGGCAAATAATGCTACAGCTACTGCGATTAGTGCTTCCAGATGCAGTGGCACTATTAGTTCTATTAATGCTGTGACAATAATCATGGCGCAGACTGAAGGGATTAGCGATATCGAAAGTTTGGCTTTTGCAAGTTCCTTTGCTTTAAGAGGAATAATGTGCAGATTCAAGAAAGCGCTTCCTTCTTGTCCCACGCCAGTTAGTGCGAGATAGAAGGCGAACATGAATACTCCGATTAATGGTCCCCAGAATATTGCTAGGCGGTCTACTGTGCTTGTGGCAGATGCCAGAGCGGTTTGGGTGGAAAAGATTGAGATGACGCTTATGCCTAGGGGTACGGCAATCCATACTAGCATTTCTTTGCGGCGGGTTAATCCACGGAAGTCTTTTTTGAGTATAGCTGCTTCGGCGGCGGTAAAGCCCAAACTGCCCAGTAATCCTTGTTTTGGTGTGTAGGGTTTTGATGATGCAGCAAGTTTGATTGCAAAGGGTGCGGGAACCCAGTATCTTTCTCTGAGTTTTACGCTTGTCCAAAGAAACAGACTAGTTAACAGTATGCTTAGCACGCCGTATACTATCAGTTGCAGAGTTTCTGCGGTAAGAAAACTCAGTATCGTCAGAGAAGGCCAGAGTATGGGGATGAACCATGCTGATTCTATTCCTCCCATAAACTGTTCGAGTATGGAAAATAGGAAGTTGACGTTAGAAACGAGCATGAAAACGACGAAGATAAGTATGAACACTACCATTCTGATGACTATAGCAGATCTGCCGCTTCGTTTGTAAACTGATGAGGATACACGATTTGTTACTGCCCGAATAATCTCTAAAATGAAAGAGCCAAGAAATAGTCCCAACATGCTGACTATTAAACTGAATAATCCGACGCCCAGCATGTTTGAAAATACGGCCAAGCCAAAAGCGGCTCCAAAAACTATGCCAAGCAGTGGAGCTAGAAAATAAAGCATTGAAAACACTGAAGCTATAACATATTCTACTGCATGTATAGGAAGCCAATTGATAACATCTGACGAACCCACGGAAGAGGATTGGCTGAACTCGAAAAGCAGACCATACATGATTGCCGCCAAAGTCATCAAGGACGGAAGAAAAATGGCAATCTGCACCATAAACACGCTTGTACTTAAACCACCAAGGACAGCGCTGGAAAAAACGTAAGCTAAAATCGCTACAATAGGAAAAGCAACTAAACCTACAATGAGGTTTGCTTTTGGAGATTTTGAAAAGCCTGTGGGAACAGAGCCCTTCATTCTCTGTGCGCGCACAGAAGAGAGTGCCAAGATTTTTGCAAAGTGCAATATGAGCTTAAAGTTCAAGGATATCTGCCTCATTTTCCGAGGGCATCTACAATGTCTTTGATATCGTTTGTTCCTGTTAGTTTGAGGAAGATTTCTTCAAGAGTTGAATCTGGCATCTTGGATTCTTTGCGTAGTTCTGCGGGTTTTCCTTCGGAAATTTTTGTTCCTTGATACATTATTGCTATTTTGTCACATACGGCGTCTGCGATTTCTAGGACGTGGGTGCTCATTATGGTTGTTATGCCTTCTTTTGCTAATTTGTGAATAAGGTCTTTTACGATTTTGGCGGACTTTGGGTCCAATCCGCTCAGTGGTTCGTCAAGAATTAGCAGTTTAGGTTTGTGTAGCAGAGCTGCGATGATTGCAATTTTTTGTTGCATACCGTGAGAGTAGCCGCTTATCATTTCGTTTTCGCGGTTTTCTAGGTCAAAGGCGCCAAGATATTCGTCTATTCGCTTCTTTTTTGTGGCTGCATCTAAGCCGTAGACGTCTCCTATAAAGTCCAAATATTCGAGCCCAGTTAGAAAGTCATAGAGTCTGGGGCTTTCTGGAACATATCCTACAACTTTTTTTACTTCCCACGGATTGCGGGTAACATTTATTCCGTAAACGTCTAGGTTTCCAGAATCTGCTTTCAGTAGACCCATTATCATTTTCATTGTGGTTGATTTTCCAGAGCCATTTGGTCCCAGAAATCCAAAAACGGTTCCAGCATCAATCTTTAGATCCAAGTTTTTTACGGCATGAACAGTTCCAAAGCTTTTGGAAACGCCATTTAAGTTAACTGCAAACGTTGATTTTTGTTCACTCAATTTTTATTCTCCCCATCTATTTGGTTATCATTTTGGTCATAGATAAAGATGTTTTCTATAGTAACTTTGAAGTAGCGCGCTATTTTGAAAGCAAGCTCCAATGACGGATTGTATTTTCCTTTTTCCATCGCAATAACTGTCTGTCTGGTCACCCCGATTGCTTTTGCGAGGTCTTCTTGTGTTAGGTTATGCATTACACGATACACTTTGAGTTTTGTTTGCACGTAGCTACTATCCTCCGTATTTACAATGGTACTATATCCCGAAAACTACATTCAAAATCAATACCCCACAAGCAGAGTATAGAAGAGCATATGCCGAGTAAGAAAGCCCAACGTAACCACCACTGTCATCAAGTGCCAACAGAACAGTTCCGACCAAAGCTATATCTAAAATATAGGTGCTCAAGGTTGCTGTGGCAGATTTTTCGTGTATCAGTTTGATTCGTTCACCAGAACGAATGCTTTCATCGTTGCGCAGCAAAAGGAATGAGATTGCGAATCCGGTTATGATCGCCACTACCACCAGTATTGAATTTCCAACTCGGATTGACCAAAGAACTGTGATTACTAAAACGATTGAAAGGATTGCTCTAAAAAGAGCTAGCTTTCGGGTTTTCATTCGCGCATTTCACAAGGGATTCCAACTGCTAAAATGTAATATAAACTTCACTTTTAGTAAAGCCTATTTTACAATAATTATTGTGTGGTAGAGGAAGATTCTGTTGCCAAAAAAATGAGAGAACTTATTAATCATTCTACTGATTTAACGCAAAGAAACCTGTAATAGTGGAAAGGGTAGCCGTGACAAAATTTGATGAAGCTCATTGCCATAAATGGGCTCTTCTATTAAAGGAAAGAAAAAGAAAGAAAGATGAGGCTTCAGAGGCTCTAACTTCAGGAGACTTTGAAACAGCACATACACGTGTAGATGAGATTTTTCACGGCTCATCGAGTAGAAATAGCGACCCTGGAATGGAGGGGTCTTTACTTTATCATATGGCGATGGTAAGCAAGATGTCTGCAGAATCTCGGGTGGTTCTCGACGAGCTAAATGTTGATGCTCCTTCTGTGGACCATGATTTGCAGCGGTTTTATGGTGATTTTGTTTCTGATGCTAAGAAATTGCTTGAAGGCATCATAGATGTTGATGATAGTGTTTTGGGGTTAGTTGATTGTCCTGCTGTTGGGGTTGAAGAAAAGATTGGGCTTTTCAAGAGGTTAAGTGAAGAAACAAAGAAAGCTGAAAAGCTAATTGACAGCAAAGATGCTGGAGCTAAAGATTTGCTTGAGAGTCTGTTTCTTGAATGGACAAGATATGTTGTTGTGATGCGTCTTCGTCAGGAATACGAGACGATTAAGGGTTTCTTGGTTGTAGAAAAATTAGCAGAGGAACTTGGTGTTGACCGTGTTTCAGAGGCTATGTGTTGTGTTCGTAAGAAGTTTGGTGATGAGACGGTTGAGTCTGCTTTTAAGGTATCTCTTGAGGTTGGCATACCTAAAGAGAAACTGCAGAAGCTGATGCTTAGCGACCACTTTATCGAGTTTAAGATGGATATGAAAAAGTTGGGGGGCTTCATGCGGTTCTTGAATTGCCCAATTCATGGAAGCCACAGATACATGGAGGCAGAGCAGGGCAAAGAGAGTTTGACGGGTCAGCTTTTTTGTAAAAACTTTTGCAGGTCTCATGCACAGTCGATGTTTGAGAAGTTTATTCCGTTTCCTGTAGAGGTTTCGCAGCCGCAAACGATGGCTTCGGATGGAAAGTGTGAATTTAGCATCAGACTTGCGCCCACTTCCCCGTCGGCTGGCGTGTCTGATGAGAAGTATGTTCCTTTGGTTGTTTCGTGGAATGTGACTTTGAAGTGCAATCTGAAGTGTGCTCATTGTTACATTAATGCTACGGATACGGAGATGCCTGATGAGCTTAGCACTGATGCGGCAAAGATGCTTATTCACCAAATCACCGAAGTTAGCAGACCGTTACTGATTTTGAGCGGCGGAGAGCCTCTGTTAAGAGATGATATTTATGATATTATCAGGTATGGTGCAGACCGCGGTTTACGGATGGGTATGGGAAGCAACGGAATTCTCATTGACGATGAAGTTGCACAAAAATTGAAAGATGCGGGCATGTGGACGGTTGCGATTAGTTTGGATTCTAGTGTGCCTGAGAAGCATGACAAGTTTCGTGGCGTGGAAGGCTGCTGGGAACATGCTGTGAATGCGATTAAGGCTTTGAAGAAGGCGGGTATTGAGGTTCAGGTTAACTGTACTGTGACGCATCAGAATTATGATGAAATAGATGATATCATGGCGTTGGCGGAGAGTTTGGGTGTTGAGAATTTTCATTTGTTCTTTTTGGTGCCGACAGGAAGGGGCACAGACATTGAAGATATTACGCCAGAAATGTATGAAGGGATGATAAAAAATACGCTAGCCAAAACCATGAAGCACAAGCTGAATGTGAAGCCTTCTTGTGCGCCCCAGTTTATGCGTGTTGCCAAGGAGCAGGGAGTGGACATGTCACGTTGGGTAAGAGGCTGCATGGCTGGGCTCTATTACTGTCGCATCTATCCGTCCGGAGAGGTTACGCCCTGCCCATACATGCCTGTGAGTTTGGGCAATATCAGGGATAAATCGTTTAAGGACATTTGGTTCAACTCTCCTGTTTTCGAGGATTTACGGGATTTTAATCGGTTGAAGGGAAAATGTGGAGCCTGTGAGCACCGAGAAGTCTGCGGGGGATGCCGTGCGAGGGCATATGGTGTAACTACTGAGCAGATGGACTTCTGTGGAGCCTTGCATGAGCCGACAGAGTTGAGGGGCGATTATCTGGCGGATGATCCGTGGTGTAATTACCAGCCAAAAGGCTCCTCATCCAAAGAGGAGCATCAATAGTTGCTATAGCAAAATTTTTTCTTCTGCGGCTACTGTAGTTGTTTGAAACAGAGGAAACAGAAATGGTAGATGAAGTAAGAATTATGAAAAAAAAGAAGAAAATTGCGCTGGTTGCTCATGACCACCGTAAGGAAGATTTGCTGCAGTGGGTTGAGTTTAACAAGTATCTTTTGAGTTTGCATGACCTTTATGCGACAGGCACAACGGGCAAAATTATCGAAAAAAGTGGATTAAATGTAACCAAGCTTCAGAGTGGACCTTTGGGTGGTGACATGCAGGTTGGTGCCAAAATTGCTAATGGCGAAATTGATTTTTTGATATTTTTCTGGGATCCTCTTGAAACCCAGCCTCATGATCCTGATGTTAAGGCGCTTTTGCGTATTGCTGTGGTGTGGAATATTCCTGTTGCCTGTGACCGTTCGACTGCAGATTTTCTGGTTTCGTCAACTTTGATGGATAAAGAGTATGAGAGGATTGTTCCTGACTACAAGAATTATAGGCAGCGTAAGATAAATTCTTCAATCGATGAGCAGTTATAGTAAGTTGGCTGATAGGTATAGGTGACTGGGAGGGCTAGTTTTGAAATATGCTGTGATTAAGGCGTTTGATTGTCCAGATGCTTGGTATAAGGTTCTGAATGAAATCTGGTATCACGGGGACATTTTTGAGGTTGGTTACGGGTCGGAAACGACTGAAACCAAGAAGCTGAATGTTAGCATAGAGATTACTAATCCTTCGAATCGTCCTTTGGTTGATTTTATGGCGCCTTGTGACATGCAGTATGTTCAGTGGTATGCTTTGAAGTATTTGTGGTCTGGAGCAATAGAGGACGAGACCTACACGTATGGCAGCAGGATGCGAGAGCCAGTTGACCAAGTAGAATATGCTATCAAACGTTACATCGAAGAGCTAAGGGACAGGCAAGTGACCTTTGTTATTCGGTTGCCAGAAGACATCAAGAAAACGATAGAAAAGGACAGGCGACATGAGCCTCCCTGCTTGAGCCTGATTGACACAGAAGTGTTTGAGGATCAACTGAATTTGACATGCTATT
This sequence comes from Candidatus Bathyarchaeota archaeon, assembly GCA_963772765.1. Taxonomy (GTDB): domain Archaea; phylum Thermoproteota; class Bathyarchaeia; order Bathyarchaeales; family Bathyarchaeaceae; genus Bathyarchaeum. The sequence goes on from CAVYYP010000009.1 coordinate 70,423, forward strand.
TCAGGTCATGGGACGCCTACGCTGGATTGCCCGCGAACATTGCAGGAATTCAGCTGTTTAATGAGGCGCTTGTGTCAGAAATTAACCGAAGAGGCGACCTAAATCTCAGCACAGGAAAGCTGATTTTCCATTCCAAGAATTGCCATATCTACGAAAGACAGTACGGCATGGTTGAAGAAAAAGTGAAACCAGGCGAAGACAACAGAAGAAAAATGCTGGGAACCAACAAGTAGAGCACATAATATTTTCAGTCTTTACTATGTGCTTGTGAACATTTTTCGTGAAAGTATGCAGCGCAGCAGATTTCAGAAAAAATATTGTTTTCAACAATGTACTGCTATTAGGCTCCTAATAGGCTCCAAATAGACAGCATGAACATGTGAAAAAACAGCAGTTGAGGGCACTCATTTCTTTTTTCCTTGAATTTTTAGAAAAGTATTGTTGTTTCTGGTGTTGGGTTTAATCTATAAATGTGACGTGGGCATCTACTTTACAAGCATTATAGTGTTATGGGAGTTATTTGGTATGAAGCCGTTCAGTTTTGTTCATGCTGCTGACCTGCATCTGGGTTATGCCCAGTATAACTTGGATGTTCGCCGAAGAGACTTTGATAAAGTATTTGAGGAGCTAGTGGACAAAACAATCGCCCTGAAACCTGACTTTATGATTTTGGCGGGAGACATTTTTGAGCATGCTCGCCCCTCAAACTCTACACTGGAATCGGCGATAGCGAACTTTCGTAGGCTGAATGAAGCAGGAATTCCTGTTCTTGCAGTTGATGGCTCACATGACTCTGCACCCAACACGATAACGAGCACCATCCTTAAGCCCTTAGACAGCGCAAGTTTGATTTGGTATTTGCCGCGCCACAAGGATGCCTGCTGGAAAAACGACAAATGCTACGTCTATGGCATACCGAATTTTCGTACTGCAAGAAAAACCCAAGAAGAACTGCCAAAATTTTTGGAAAAAAACAAGCCTTCTCCAGACCCGTTGCTGTTCAATATTCTGGTCTTTCATATGGCACTTGATATTCCTGCAGTTAAGCCGCCAAAGATGGAGGCAGAAGCTTCGCCTGAAAGTCTTCCTGATGGCTTTAACTATTATGCGGGGGGTCATATTCACAAGCCGTTTCAGACAAGATTCAAGGGCGGCATTTTGGCTTACACTGGCGGAACTGAAACAGCAAGCTACGACGAGGCAAGAACAGAGAAGGGCTTCTATCATGTTCATGTCAGCAAGAGCGGAAAACCGAAAGTTGAGAGAGTGAAGCTTGAGAGTGCGCGCAAGTTTGTTATTTTGGAGCAAACCTACACGGGCTTAACTCCTGCAAAGATAACCGAGGCTGCAGTGAAACTTGTCAAGGAGAATGATACGGCAGACGCGATAGTAGTTCCTGTAATCAAAGGTGTACTTCCCGCAGAGACTGTGCGCGGCGAAATTGACTTTGCAAAAATACGGAAAGCAGGCACAAAGGCGCTTCTTGTTCATCCCATTCTTAGATTAAGGGAGACCGAGATTTCTGAAGAGATAATCCGTTCCATTTTTGGCGGAGACATGAAAGACCTCAAAACCAAAGCTTTTGAGTACCTTTTTTGAGATTTTTGCTGAAAACTACAACAGAGAAGAGAGCGAAAAGATTGCACGACTTGCAGTTGACCTGATATCGCCACTGGTGGACAAACACGAAAAAACGGTGAAAGAGAAGCTGGAGGCATTTCTTTGAAGCTAAAGTCCATGCAGCTAGAGAACATCAGGTCGCACGTCAAAACAGTGGTAAATTTTGATGACGGCTTTAACTGCCTTGTTGGAGGCTTGGGACAAGGCAAATCCACGGTTCTTTACGCTTTCGACTTTGTGCTCTTCGGAGACCCCCTCAGCAGAAGCTATGACTATCTACTAAGAGAAGACGCAGAAGAAGGAAAAGTAACTGCAGTTTTTGTCCATAACGGCAACACCTACAAACTGCAACGAGCACTCACAAGACGCGGAAAGGGCATCAGCCAAGACACTGACCAACTCAAATTTTATCGGGACGGCAAACTCATTGCGGGAAACAAGAATGATGCAGTCGCCGAGGAACTTGATGCATTAACTGGACTTGACAAAAACATTTTCCGAGAAGTTGTGTGGGTCAGACAAGAACACCTAAAAGAGCTGATAGATACGACGCCTCGGCAACGCCAAAAAAAGCTTGATGAACTGTTCGGTCTCTCCAACTACGAAACTGCCTGGAGCGGGCTACAAGTCTTTCAAAGAACCTACGAGACTGAAAAGAGTGTCCTTGAAAGAGACATGGACGTTATCCGAGTTTCAAAGTTAGAAAACGACTACTGCGCCGCTGTTGAAGAGTTCTCCTTGATTACTGTGCAGATACAGGATGCAAAAGAAAAACTTGCCAAAGCAGAAACAGCACTAAACGAGGCAACGTCCCGTCTTGATGGACTGGAAGAGTTGCAGAAAACAACTGAAACGCTGCAGAGGCGTGAAGTTCAGCTGCAGACTAACCTTAATAATATCCGCAGAAGGTCTAGAGAGCTTGTAGACCAAAATGACGCTAACAAGAGGCGACTTGACGAGCAAGAGAAACTTATCTTGCAGCTAATAAAACAAAAACAAACTCACGAAGAGTCATTAGAGGAAGCTGGATTAGACCCAAACAAGTCCATGGAAGAGTTGCGAGCGCATCTATCTGCGGTGGATGAACAATTGAGAACCCTTGGGGGAGAGCAGGAGGCAACAAAACGGGAAATGCGCGCATCAGAAAGCAAGATTTCAGCAATCATAGTGGAAAACAAGTGTCCTCGCTGCCTTCAAGAACTCACCGGCGAATACAAGAAAAGCCTTCAAGAAAACTTGAAAAACGAACAAACAACATGCATGAAAACAATAACTGAACTTCAAACAAAGCTTGACGGACTGAAAACTCATTACAAGACAGTTTATGTTTGTGTTTCTAATTTGCAGCAGCTCATTCCTAGAATTGATGACCTAAAAAAACGGGTCACAGAAATTAGGGAAGCATTGAACAAGTTTTCTGACCAGATTGAAGAATTAACAAAAGAAGAGGAAAAGCTGCAGACACAGCTACAAGAAACTCAGGAAGAGATAGCGAAATTTGATGTTTCTGTTTTAGAGTCTGCCCGAAAGACGCAAAAAGATGCCTTTGCCGCTCACCTTAACGCCAAACATAACGTAGAAAGACTGGAGCAAAGAAAGGCTGACCTAGGCACAAGAGTAGACGAGTTGAAAGAGCGGCTTGAAAACGTTCAATCAAAGGTTGAACGAAAAGAAAACATCACAAAGCTTCTTGAAATAATTGACCACATGAGAGTTGCATATCGGAGCATTCAGCCCAAGCTTAGGAGCGAGTTTGTCACTTACCTTCAGATGATGGTTCAGCAGGTTCTAGACAGCCTAACCGGAGATGCTGGACCCACATTGAACGTCAAAATCGACAAGGCATACTCGCCATTTGTGTCAAGCGAAGAAGGCTACGAACGGGAAGTTGAAAATCTTTCAGGCGGAGAACGCACTTTACTGGCTTTTGCATATCGCATCGGTCTGGGACAGCTGATAATGCAGTCCAGAACAGGTCACGGGCTTTACATGCTTCTTCTGGATGAGCCTACAGAGAGTTTGGGTCGAGAAGACGGCTCAGTTGAACGGTTGGCTGATGCGGTCAGCAGACTGAAGGCTATAGAGCAGATTATCGCGGTTACGCATAATGAGTCGTTTGCAGAGAAGGCAGAGCATGTTATTCGGATTCAAAAAGAGTCTGGAGCAAGCAAAGTTTACGTGAGAAGTAATGCTTCAACACTGAACATGTGAGCATTAATAGAATATTCTGCAGTTGATGTATAAATCTTAAATTCTAAATGATACAAACTATTGAAAAGTTATTTATAATTGTGGGTGGAAACGTGTCATATGTCTACGTCTGAGACTGTTCTACTAAAGGAGCAGAACAGGTCTGGTTATAGTTTTGCAGTTCTGGCAACATTTGAAGAAAAGCTTCCTGTGCACTATATCATCAGAATCAATTCCCCTAATGGACACAAAGACGATTATGTCTGCAACCTAGAATGCCTCACAAACATTGGCGAGCTACTTACAGCCCTAAAACGCTTTGCAGAAACAGAGCTGTATCCTGAAGATTCTAAAAAACTTAGGGATATTTTGACGGCAGAGAATCTCAAGAGCTTTGAAAAGGTACTGAAATCAAACAAGATGCTGGACAAAAATCTGTAAACAAATATTAGCCAATACATTTAGCGTAAGCCATAAAAACTGAAACATTAACCTGTTAATAGGGAAATTATGATAAGAGAAACTGTATCATGTCTTATCTGCTTGACGCTTATTTTCTGTTCTGGATGTTTAACTTTTGCTTCAGCAAACGTTTCAGTGGGCGTAACCAAAGGCGACGTAATAGAATATAGGGTGACTTACAGTGGAGATGTGCCCCCTGAACATGATGTAAACTGGGCAAAAATTGAAGTAACAAATGTTGTCGAAAACAGCAAAATTGAGGTCTCAATCACTTCAACATACAATGAAGGCACAGAAGACACATAAATTCTACACTTAACCTTGCAACAGGACAAATAGGCGACTGCTTCATAATCCCAGCAAATCTGAGCAGAGGAGACACATTCCTTGACCAAAACGAAGGAAACATAACCATAAGTGGCGTCGAGGAACGGATATATGCAGGCGCAAAACGACCTGCCGTAATGGGTGAAACAGCACACACCAAATTCTACTGGGACCAAGCAACAGGCATCCTAGCAGAAGCCACATCATACTACTCAGACTTCACATTGACAACAGTAGCAGAAAAAACAAACATCTGGCAAACCCAAACATCAGGAATAGACCCACTACTCTCTGTCATTCTAATGGCACTAGTAATAGTCCTAGTAGTAGTGGTTATCATAAGGCGCAAAATGCAAAACCGAAAATAAATTCATTAGTCTTCTTGTTTCTCTACAGTAACAGGCAAGGGCGGAGCAGTAGATGCCAAAGCCCAACCAATCCAAACAACGACGATAAGCACAGCATAAACGATGATTATAACGGGAATAATTATTGCCCATTCGCTGATGGACTTTCCTAAGAATATTGTATCTTCTGGAGCCAAAAAAAGCAGCCAAAAATATCCGACCATGCCAACAAGGGCTAAAGCAAATAATAGTGCTCCCAGTGATCTGTCTCTCAAACTGTTTTTCTCCTAAACATAGGCTTAGTGTTTAGTCACTTAAAACTTTCGAGGACACGCCAAAACAGCGATAGTCATTATGTTGTTCATGTTGGGAATTGGGAAAAGCTTAATTATTCACTGTGTAATTTTTTACACAACAACACAGAACAGGTGAACCAAAAAAATGGTCAACATACTCAATAATGCACCAAGAACAAAAATCATAGCAATACTATCAATATTCACTGCCCTGTACGCTGTACTCAGAATAATACCCAGCGTACCAATGATAGGCACTTCAGGAGCCACATTCTCACTATCAGACATCATTGCACCACTATACGGAATAATACTAGGACCATACACAGGCGGACTAAGCGTAATAATCGGCTCATTCATAGCCATGTTTGGAAAACCACCAGTCTTTCTGGGACTCGACTTTCTTCCAGCCACAGTAGCCTCAGTCTCCACAGGACTACTAATCAAAAAGAAATGGACATACGTAATCGCACTAAACGTCATACTGCTCGCAGCATTCCTAATCTATCCACTAACAAGCGTACTAATCGACATCCAAATAGACAGCACCACAATATCCCTGCCATTTGCTTGGCTTCACATAGTAGCACTCGCGGTACTTATTTCGCCACTAGGACGAAAGGCAGCCAAATGGGTCATCACAAACGACACCGCAAGAATCGCAACAGGAATCGCCATACTAGCATTCATCGCCACCATGATGCAGCACCTGATGGGAAACCTGCTCTTTCGAAACAGTCATGGCACAGCCCATAGGCACAATACCCCAAGAAGCATATCCCGGAATATGGACAAGCATATTCCTAGTATACCCAATAGAAAGGCTAGCACTAGTAGCATTAGCAACAATAGTCGGAACGCCTCTGGTAAGAATCCTCAAAAACACATTCCTAGCAACTGAACCTTAACGCTCAGCAACCATCATCAAACAGCTGGCTATCCTGAACATACTCTTTTCCAGTTCTCAACGCAACCTCGGCCTTCTCCAGCTCCCGCCCCAAATAGGCAGCGTGATCAAGCCTAGACAACAGACCCATTTCCTCAATCTTCAAAAACACATTTTCGGCACTTTTGCCTTTAATCACAACACTTGGCATACTCCGATTCTCGTCCGATAGATAGAGCGCAACAATATCCCCGTTAATGTGGTCCACAGCAATCTTGAAAAGACCTTTTTCATCCAAAACTTCTGGCTTAAGACTCTCAGACGCATAAACCACTTTTGCATCAGCCTCTACCTCGTCACTATAAGGATCTTCGCGCAGCCGCTTATCTTTCAGGATAAGAAGATCCAAACCAAGGTCTTTAGGAACAGAGTCCCGCTTTTTTGCCAAAAACATCATCTTAGACGCAACAGTCAACTCCTTAACAGTGCCTTTTGCCTTGGTGCTCTTTTCTGTTGCCAACAAAATGGCTACCCCAACCTCAGAAGACAGACAGGCAAGCAGCGCATTTACTCCAACAGAATCAGCATCAATCAGCTCCGTAAAGTTCGTTGCACCCAAGAAAAGCGGAACATCAGGATTTCTGTTAGCAAACTCATGAAACGCAATAAATGACCTCAAAACGTTAGAAGGCTCAATAATCAGGTCTGCTAGAATCTGTTTTATTCCCAAGCTCCTGGCTTTGCCGATGATGCCTTCAAGAAACTTTACGCGCTCGTCGACCTCTTTGGGGAAATATCCTTCACGCTGATTGGTTGGAATAGCCACCACAGCCACATCAGAGGCAAAAGACGCAACATCTTCAACGTTTCCCGCATCCACACTCAAAATGAGGTCGGCGCCGGCAGAAACAGCTTCTCTAGCTTCAACAGGGTCAAGAGTGTCAATGCTAACAGGAACATCAACAACACTTTTTATTGCCTCAACAGCACGCCTCGCATCATCAGGTCTACGCTCCCCAGAAATCATTCCCACATCAATAATTCCCGCCCCAGACTCAACATAGCGCTTTGCCAGTCTTTGAATCTCAGCAGACTCCAGTAGTGGTGCGTCAACAATTTCCGCCATAACACGCATAGGAAAATCCTTGCCAAAAACCAGATTCCTAATCTTCATGTTACCAGATTTTTTTAGCAGGTTAGCCCAGTTTTTCTCAACAGATTCTAGCTCCAAAAGCGCCTTTCTTTGAAGCTCCTCTTTAAGCAAGTCACAGGCAGGCGCAACAGTAGACAACTCAACTTTACCTAAAGAATCTAAAACCGTGGGCAAATCAGCGGCATACCTTGGACCCTTAAACGCAGAAACACCAGCAGCATCAGTGATTATTTTGGTGTCTCCCCGGATAAGACCGGGAACCAGAATTGCATCAAAACATTTCAGGTCTCGTTTCTGTAGCTCTTTTGCAATATTTGGCAACTTAAGCAGTGCAGCAACCTGAATAGGCAAAACCAGAACTTCAGTTTCAACGTTACTGTTTTGTGCATACCGTTTTACGGTCTCTTCTGCAAGTTGACCAGTTATCAACAATACCTTCAACAGTTAACACCAAATTTTTGTTAAAGCTTCCCTATGACGGCTTCTATTTGTTTGGGGTGCTCCAAAACCGTCATGTTGCTTATTGACTGGAGCTTCTTCACGTTCTGAACGTCAACACTTCTAATCAGCATTTTCTTCTTTTCTCCACACTTAACAGCGCCAAACTTACAAGACATTACGCACATGCCGCAGCCTTGACACAAAACAGAATCAATCTTGGGAACACCATCCACAAGCGTTACAGCGGAAAATGAACAGGACTCAACAATAGCACAAGGTTCACATAGTTTACATATTGTCCGGTCAACACGACAAGGCAGCACTGTTTCAATGGAACCTTCTTTTTGGTCAGTTGGCACAACATATACTGGAACATTTGCTTTCTGTGCCTGAGCAACAGCATTCGTTACCAGAGTGTCAGCTATTCCATGTGCAATTTTGGCTACTGTATTTCCGCTGGCTGGTGAAACAATGAGTGCGCTGTAAAGGTCTAGAATGAATCGTCCTGCATGAGAGCATCCGGGGTCGTCTTTGTTTTCAGTAAAAATTTCCTGCAGATAAGCGCCCGAAGATATCTGTTCAAGTTTGTTCTGTAAGCCGTACATTTTTACTACTTGTTCTCCTGCAGAAGACAGGAAAGTTGTGACTGTAGCCTTGTTGTTTTTCACTAGGTTGTCCATGACGTCAAATGTTTCCTGTAAAAAGTGACCAGCACCCGTTATTGCCCAAGCAATTTGTGTAACCATTTCGGAACCATCTCATGATTTAGATTTGTTTTATGACAGCGCCACAGTTATCGGGGCTTGCAATAAAGACTTGCCCGCCGCCATTGTCTTTTAGGAATGTTTCAACTTGTGATTGAAGCAGTTTTGCCTGTGCCTGATCTTGAACTAGACCATAAACTGCTGGACCCCATGAGCTTTGCCCTACACCATATGCGCCGCAGGTCTTCATGAAATCTATTGTTTCTTTGGCAGCTAAACTGGAAAAGGTTCCGCCCTGGACGTCTGCAAAGCAGTCCCCAACCACTACCTGAATAGTTGTTAATGCGTCTCCGAAACCTTTGATGTCACTTTCTACCAAACTTGGAAGAAGCTTCATCATGATTAGCCAGCAGATTTTGCCCACTACTTCTTTGGGCATTGGGGGCGCTTTTGCAAATGCGTTCTTTTCTTCGGTTTTCGCCAAGCCCTTTTTGACATCTGGAATCGCGACAACAAATTTCCAGTCTTCAGGGAATGGTTGACGGAAAATCAAGTGGTGGAAGGCTTTCAGATAGTATTGTGCCGTTTTGGATGGTTTTTCCTCCGTCGACAACGAAGCCTCCTTGTTCAAAGATTGCTGTGCCGACTCCTGTTCTTTGCATTCGTCCCATCGCAAGTGAGAGCTCTTTAGTTGATGCAGATACGTTAAACAATTTTGCTAGTGCAGTGGCTACTGCCAGAGCTAATTGTGTTCCTGAGCCTAAACCTGCATGTTCAGGAATCGCTTCTTTTACGTTGATTGATACGTTGGCGTTTATGTTGTATGTTTCAAGAAATCGTTTAGCAAAAGATGTGACTAGCTCGATTTTTTTTCCTGTGACAGAAAATGTTCCGGACTTTTTTGCTTCAAGCACAACATTGGGACAGTCTATGCCCACGCCTAAGCCTCCGATAAAATCGTCCCATGTCTCCGTTCATGTCTATTAGCCCGAAATGGAGCCTTGCAGGAGTTTTGACATAAACTTTCAGGTTTCACTCCTCCACATGCTGATTCTTTGGTTTAAGTCAGCCATAATTTCCGAATAAACTGAATTAGGCGCTGTTCGGTCAATAATATCTTGACAAACATCTACCAGCTCCAGCAGCTTAAGAGCATGTTTCTGTTGTTGTTCAGTTCCTTTCAGAAAGAGTTTGATACGGGTTGCATGCACTATAGCCTCGATGGTTGCAAACTGTGCCCGACAATACACTTTTGGAAAGTCTTTGGCGCAGCAACATGTTGAACATTGCACAAGAATTTTGCACGCTCAGAAGATGGAAAAGATGTTTTGTTTACTGTAACCTCAATAGTTGCATCTGCTTCCCGCAGTTTAGGAGCAGGAATAGTTTTTGCTTTTTCAAACAGTTCTGGAGATAGTTTTCCGTTAGGGTTTGCTTCTTTGAAGGCAGTTATGTAGAACAATTTTGGGTCAGATGTTACATTTACAACTGCGCATATTTCGTTGTTTTCAGATTCTTGTATGTTGAAGATGAAGTGAACGGTTTAATGGTTAACTGGTCTTTGTTTTTCACAATACCCATGGGTGCAGCATCATAGTGTCCTGTTGAATCAGATGTTGAAACTATTGTCTCCATGATTAGCCTATCAACGAATCCGAGGTCAACCAGATCAACCAAGTAACCATCCTCCAAACGATGCCGACTGAGTGTAATTTTTTTCACTCGATTAATAAGTCTTCAGGCAATCTTCTTAAAAAACCAATCTAACAAATAACTGCGGAATGCAAGCTAATCGGACAATATAATAATTAGTTATTCAAAAAGGAAGAAAAGGAAAACAGAAGAGCATCCAGTTTTTATTGTACAGCTTGGACGCTAACTGCTTGTTTTGGTTCAAAATATGGACAATAAACTAGATTCTCCACGTACTCTCCAAGACGTTCACAATAGATTCTTGAAGATATTATGGCTTCTTTGCACATCTTACATCGGTTATGAGAAGGCTTTCGCCCCATTTTTGTCAAACTATTAGCACACCCCAATGTACACTCGTTGGAGTGATAGTATGGATTAAAATTTCTGATAAGCATTATGAAGAGAGAATTAATATTTGAAATCAGTCGGCTACTCAGAGAAAACCTTTTTTTCTTTCAATATGAAACTGTTTTCGCCGCCAGAAATAACCCTGAAGTCTTCTCTCAATGCTGCTCTGTGCAAGAATTTCTTGAGAAGCAATCTCAGACATGATCGGGTAGCTTCTTTTCCCTCTTCAAACTCTAGGGTAACCTCTTTTTTGCTGGAAACAATTTTACTCTCTAATTTGCTTTCAAGAAAATCTACTAGCTCTTGTACAGCATTGCCTTCAAAATTTTGGAGATCAGAAACATTTACTACAACTGTTGACATGCTAAACTTACCTCACAACAACTATGACAAGTGACATTTGTTACGTTTGTTGACTTATCAGTAAAAAATCTCATATAAAGACGTTTCCGCTTTAATCTATAATTGCACAAACACACTCTATGTAACAATTAATTTTTTAACTTCAAAAATCGACTAAAAACATAGCAAGTTCATTTGAAGAGGGAAATCTTTGTCACAATCACTAAAGCAGAAACTACCAAAGTCGAACTTTTCGCGATTTATAACATCTTTTTTGGCTACTGTCCTATTTCTGTCACTAATAACTACAGCTGTACTTTTACAAGTAAAACCAACAGAGCCAGACGTGTTCATAGGAGTAATGGTAGGATTTGCAACAGTAGATGAAGTCATTACATTTGTAGACAAAGTTGAGAACTACGTGAACTTGATCATAATAAGCGAACTGAACATAACCACTAACGCCACTGAACTATACAGAGTTTTTGATTACTTATCTGCAAAAGGCATTTACTTTATTCCATTCATGACCCTGTTCGAGTACATAGACGACCCAAACTTTTTCAAAGTTGTAGAAGAACGATGGAACAAATACTTCTTGGGAGTATACACATTCGATGAGCCCGGCGGAAAACAAATCGACTTAACACCATACAGACCAGTAGCTGAAGCAAAAAACTATACAGATGCAGCCCAGAAGTTCGTAAAGATAATTGCCGAGCAAGGTTTAACAATGTTTGCAAACAAGTTCAATGACGTAGACAGATTTACTATCTTCACTTCAGACTATGCATTGTTCTGGTTTGATTACTCATCATGCTACAGTCGCGTATTAGCAGAATATGGGTGGAATCAAAGCAGCCAACTAAATACGGCTCTTTGCAGAGGAGCAGCATCAGCATACAACGAAAGCTGGGGCTCTATAGTAACTTGGACATATAGGCATCCTCCATATTTGGAGACACCACAACAAATGTATGAAGACATGGTTCTAGCATACAATAACGGAGCAAAATACATAGTTGTCTTCAATTTTCCCACAAACGTAACAGAATATGGGGTCTTAACAGAAGACCATCTTGAAAGACTGCAAACATTTTGGAACTATCACCTAGTAAATCCGCAGCCCCAAAACGTCGCAGAGGTAGCTTATGTTCTTCCAAAGGATTATGGCTACGGATTTCGTGGACCAGAAGACAAAATATGGGGATTATGGGGACCAGATGAACTTTCATCAAGAGTATGGAATGACGTAAGTGACCTCTTGGAAAAATACGGATCAAAACTAGACATAATCTACGAAAACGCAGAACCAAGCGCATTACAAAGATACAAAGAACTCTTCTACTGGAATGGCACACGAATCTCCAACGGCTAAATTCGAAAACATTTTCTAAAACACTATCCGATCACTTCGTTTGCAACATCGTCTTGGAGAAACAGAGCTTTTGTGTCTTCCACCCATAAGAAGCGGTACCAAAGCCACCAAATCTATAGCCGCTAACCACAGATACGTGTTCTTCAGACTCGCCGAAAAAAGTGCAATTTCAGATGCAGGAATTGCGCCCGGATTCACTGAAGTAAGAATCGTAGTAATCAGCGAATATGGCGCAGTCAACGACATAACAAGTAGCGCCACGTTAAGGCTAAGCGTCAAACCAATATTAAAGAAAAGAAGCATCGCAGCAGAGCTTATGCCTCTTCTGTTAATTGGCGCTGAATCCATAACAGTTCGCATAATTGGTGCAAGGAAAAGTCCTGTTCCGACGCCAAAAATAATCATATGAAATGCGAAAACGCTGTATGGCGCAGTTGAAGGCGTTAGATTAAACAAAATTAGCCCTAGACCACTAAGTAATAAACCTGAAACTGTAAAAAGAAGATGACCGTACTTGTCGGACAAACGTCCACTAAGCGGACCAACAGCCAAAAATGCTAACTCAAACGGAATAATTTCAATTCCTGCCTGCAAAGGAGTGGAATTGCGGGCAAGCTGAAACTCCAAACTCAACAGCAGTAACACTGCAGACCAAGCAATTGCATTCAACAGCAACGCCACAATTCCACTCGTAAAGGGTCGGATCTTGAAAACGTTGAGGTCCAGTAGAGGATATTTTTCACGTTTTTGCTGAAACAGAAACGCTATTAAAGAAACCAAGGAAACTGCAGCAAAAACATATATTATGTTTTGGTTTTGGCTTAAACCGTATGCACTAAACGTGAAAATCAAAAGCAGACTAAGAATAAAACTAAAGAAGGCTACAAAACCTAGCCAATCAATTTTTCCACCTTTATCTAAAACTCCAACCTCTTTTAGTTGACGATATGACCAATATGTCCCAAACAGCCCAATTGGAATATTTATGTAAAACAGTGCTCGCCAATCCAGATACGACAATATTAATCCGCTCAGTGTAAGACCAATTATGGCACCAGCACGAAAAGAAATCTGATTGGTGCCCACTGCTAAGCCAAGCTTATGTTTTGGTGTTGCATCAGTAACGATTGCAAGGCTGTTAGTAAGCAAAAATGCGGCTCCAACTCCCTGTACAGCCCGAAAAATAATAACCTGCAGAGTGTCTTGACCCAAACTTGTCAATCCAGAACCTATCGTAAAAATGGCAAACCCTGCAGTGAATAAACGGGTTCTGCCAAAAATGTCTGCTAATCTGCCAATAAGAAGAAGCATAACTGTGCTGGCTAAAACATAGGATTGAGTTATCCATATCACTTGCTCGGGATCAGCATTTAGCTGCTCTGCCACCTGCGGAATACCAATTATTACAATTCGAGTGTCAATACCTGCCATCAGCACGCCAATCGTGGTTACAGATAATGCAATCCAATAATACTCCAATTTCAACTTCAATGTTTAGCCCTCAAATACTAATTTGACAAACCTATCCCGTAATCTGTGGTATAACATCCGCAATTCCCTCAATGATAAACTGAACAGCAATCGCCAACACAATTATGGCCATCAACGATGTAACCACTCGAAGCCCATCATCACCCAAAAATTTGAACAAACGGGAAGAATACTTCATACCAACGTAAATTATTGCAATTCCTGCAAGAATTCCAACAAAAACAAAAACCGAATCCAATACACCGCCTGACTTAGACATTAACAAAATCACTGCTGTAATATGGACCAGGACCTGCCGTCAAAGGGAACGCCAATGGAACAATAGCAACATTTTTGTTGCCTTCCTCTAATTCATCTGGTTTTTCAACATCAAGCATTTGCAAAGCAACAGCCACCAACAGAATTCCACCCGCTATTTGGAACGAAGCAATAGTAATTTGAAAGATATTGAATAACAGATGCCCTGTTAAAGCAAAGAAAACAAGCACTATCAATGAGAGAAGCATGGACCTGGAAATAATTTTGTCTTTCTTTGCCGCATCAAACCTTTTAGTTATAGTAGCGTAAACAGCGATTGTACTGAAAGGTTCCATAACCGCAATAATCGAACTTACAGTAACTAAAGCTAGTTCAAAAGAAGCCAACGAGTAATGTCCCCAAATCAGCAGAATAATTGAACCTAAAGCCTCTACTTATGTATTCCTTCCAACAATTATGTCCAAATAATTCATGATAGGCTCATGATAATCAAAAAAGAATGAAAAAAATAAACACAAAGGCCATGAACGGGCTTGTCTAACAGGGTATCACTTGTGTTTGAGTTCTTCTCTTCTGTCCACTACTTCCATTGTGCCTGGACCAGTTCCAAGCATCGTAACAGGAAGTTTAAGCTGTTTTTCGATATTTTCAACAAACGCTTTTGCGCCTGAACAAACATCATCATAAGAAGTTACACCCTTGCATTCAGGAAACAGCACATCAATCTTTGTAACCGTAACCTGAGTAGCACCATTCAGCATAACTGCACGTTTAGCCAAATTAAAATCAAAGGGTGCAGCTCTTCGTTTTCGTCCAGTATTCGTGGCAATTTCTGCCCAGCCTCTGCGTTCTGCTTCTTCCCACGAAAGCTCACCTGGAAGAGGACCAGCCCCAACACGCGTATTATATGCTTTGAATACTACAATAACATCATCAACGTTTGTTGGACCAACACCAACATCAGAACAAGCAGCAGCAGAACACACATCCTTAGAAGTACAATATGGATAGGTTCCATGGAACAACGAAAGATACGTTCCCTGTGTGCCCTCAATCAAAACATTTTTGCCATCACTAATTGCGGTGTTAACCTCTAGGGGGACATCAACCAGATATTCCTCAAGGTTTGGAAATTCGCGAGCCAATTTAGCAACACGCATAACCCTGTCAGCATTACATGGACCTGAACCTGAACCCGTGGACTTGACTTTTTCTGCTAAAAACCCTTTCTTGTCTGCTTCCATGTGTTTTGGCTCAATAATTGCACATTGCGGGTCTATGCCGACTCTGCCCTTAACATTCAGAGCGGTTACTTCATTTAAGAAAATGTCAGGGTTAACCAGAACGCCTGGTCCAATAAGAAGACGACAATCTTCAGCGGTGAAGGCGCTTGGCAGCATCCTGAGCTTGTAGGTTTTACCTTGATAGACTACAGTGTGACCAGCATTGGGACCTACCCCAGCTCTTGCTGTTACTGCGGTTTTGTCTTTTAGTGCCAGATATGAAATCATTTTTCCTTTTCCGGTATCTCCGAAAAATCCACAAACTAATACAGTGCAGGGCATATTATCGCTCCAGCATGTTCAACGTTGGCTGTGATTCATAAATTTTGTCGTAACAATCATTGATAACTCGGCAGCTGACCTGAAAAAAGCCTCAAACTCTGGTTCTAGGTGAACACAAAAATAGGGATTCTATGAAAATTTAAATGTATAAACAGACAACTAAAAACAACCAATACGTGGTAAGGCTCTTTGAAAGCAAGACTCTAGAGCCAAAATGGGTAAAACTGGTGAAAAAAGTGGATGTCCTTGAAGCAATTAAAGAAAGACGTAGCGTCCGAGAATACACTGACAAGACCGTTTCAGAAGATGACATAAAAAAGTTGATAAATGCTGCTCAGTCAGCTCCGACTGCTGGTAACACACAGCCATTGGAATTAGTTATTGTAAAAGATGCTGAAATAAAGCGGAAATTGGCAGAGGCTGCATTTAATCAGTCATTTGTCCAGAAAGCGCCTGTCGTTATTGTTGTTTGTGCTGATGTGTCGCGGTCACATAAAGGCTACGGGGAAAGAGGAAAGAATCTTTACAGCATACAAGATACTGCGGCTTCAACACAAAACATCCTATTAACTGCTCATGCACTCGGTTTAGCAACGTGTTGGGTTGGAGCATTTCATGACAAGAACACAGCAAAGGCTATAAATGCACCAAAAAACGTCAAACCCTTTGCAATTATTCCAGTTGGGTACCCAGCGGTAATGCCTTTAGCGTCAAAGAAAATGTCAGTTAATGAAATTGTTCACTATGAAACTTTCTAGTGACAGGGAGCATTAGGCGATGAACCTATGTTGAATATATCAAAGAAGTTTAGCAGAGTTGCAGTTGCATTAGGCGGTTTTCTCATCTTCTTGGGAATTATAGTTATGGCAGTTTTTGTTGTCGGCTCCTTGGGGATGATAGACTTTACCGTTATCGAAAGTGAAAACATTCAAAGCGTCCTCGTTTTGATGTTGCTAGCAATTGGAATAATCGATTTAGTTGCTGGAGTCATACTCTGGCGAAGGTGAACAAAAATGGAAAGAAGAATACTGTCAACCGTTGTTGGTGTGACTCAAGAAATTGTAGGAGTAGTATCTGCTGCGCTTACAGTCTTGCTTGCTTTGAACATTATCGAAGTTCAAACATTACTTGCTGCTCCCCCTGAATTTTTGCCAGTGTATCTTGTGATTCTAGGGCTGTTTAGCATTTTTTCGATTATAAGCGGATTCTTTCTAATCACCGAATTGCGGAAAAACAGATAGGAGGCAACGAGATTGACTAATGAAAAGAAAGCGGGTCTTTTTAGCGCTGTAATCACAGGTTTGGGCGGTGCAATAGGATTTGAGATTTTTGTACTGCTAAATTACGCCTATTTTGATTTGGCAGGACCCAGCATGATTTCTGCACTGTTCTTTTGTGGCATAATCAATCTGGTAACAATGCTAAGTTACAGCGAACTCAGTGCATCGCTCCCAGAAGTTGGCGGCGAATACACTTACACCAAAGTAGCCTTCGGAGGATTCATATCTTTCATGTCAGGCGCTTTGCGATGGCTCGCTAGCATCTTCGGCGGAGCCCTTGCAACAGTAGTATTTGTTGACCAGCTAGGAGTGCTTTTCTCTGTTTTTGCGCCATCAATTCAGGACCTCATTTTAGCCAATTCCGCAATTCTAATAGTGGGATTGGTTGTTATTCTCATAGTTTTAGCAATTCGAGGAGTCGAAGAAGCAACCACATTCATAGTAGGCGCATTCTTGGCAATATTCATCATCTTTCTTTTCACTAGCCTCGGCTACACTCTAGCGCCTCAAAACATATTTCCAGAGGCGACAGGCAACAGTTTAACAGTCTTTTTTGCAACCACGGCTTACCTGTTTCCGATGTTTGTTGGAATGCGAGCGCTTATTGCAAGTGCACCACAAATTAAGAATCCAGGAAAAAATATTCCCAGAGCATTGCTTATCACAACTGTTCTGTTGACTGTTGTCTACTTTGCCGTTGCCTACGTCGCCGTGGGAGTAGTTCCAGCAGATATCCCAAGAGCTGTCGGTGACCCGCCTCTTCTTAATCTTGCAGCCGAGACCATTTTGGGTCCAATTGGCGCAATTCTTTTCGCCCTAGCCGGTATTATCGCAAGTGTTTCTTCTGTAGGAACAGCAATGTCTGTTCAATCAAGCCTGCTAGGAGGAATGAGCCGAGACGGATACTTGCCCAACATATTAACTAAACTTCACAAGAAGTTCGGAACACGTTACATTGCAATTATTGCCAGTTCACTGTTTGTGATAGTTTTTGGCACCAGCGGTGCTATAGTGTTTCTTGGTTATGCAGCGAGCTTTGGTTCATTGCTTGTCTTTGCGGTGGTTAATCTGGCACTTATTCAGCTTAGAAGAAAACAGCCGCGACTAGACAGACCCTTCAAGGCGCCATTTTATCCTGTTACGCCAATCGCAGGGGTAATAATGTCTACAATGCTGCTAATATTCCCCATAATCCTAGGAGACGTAAATGCAGGAAGCGCATTACTATCAAGTATCGGAATGGTAGCAATAGTTCTGGTCACATATTATCTTAGAATGATCAAACGCGAGATCGATTTCAACCGTTTACGAGTCGCAGTTGGCGGAATATGCTTTGGGGCAGGCTTGTCGCTGATTCTGTTAGCATTCTCTGTTGTGCCACCATCACTGCTAATAATCACAGTAATCTTTGGAATAATTTCTATAATTGCAGGATTTTTCAACATGATTGTAGCTTCACGTAAGATTGATTAGCTGAATTAGCTGTAGAATATGAGGTGCCAAAATGCCTAAAAAACGGAAAGAGAAAGCCAAGGAAATTTCTGTTAGCGCTCCACACTACATTCCGAAGAAGGCACCAGTATTCAAGGACACCACAGGAACCGAGGCATTGGATGTATTCAAGGTTGTTGAAACGGTAAGCAGAATTACATCAATTATAATGATCATAATTGGCATCTTTGTAGTCGTCTTTTCAGCCTACAACACACTTACGGCAGTTGACATTTTCTTAAACCCATTTTTTATACCCATTCTGGGTGGCGTAGGAGCACTAAACATATTCAGTGGATTACTTCTATTAGCCAAAAAATAGAACTCAAAGTTTCAGTTAATCTGAAGGCTATTGTTTATTTGTAATCAATATTTTGTTTTCATAAATCTCATGTTTACAAACCAAAAGAAACATGCACTATGAGAATCCTGAACCGCCGAAAACCCAAGGAAACAGTCACAGTGTCCATTCTGCATCGAAGAGCAGATTATCCAGAGAACATAGAGTTCATGAATGTCTACAAGCTAGTGCAAAACCCTGAACTGGACATGAAAACCACAATGCAAGAGGCTTTCCAAAAGGCACACCCTGACTGGAAAATCGTAGAAATAAACCTACAAATAGACAGCTAAATCATTTTAGAACAAATAAAAAGTAGAGTCGCAGTTTGGTAACTACTTTTTGATTGGACTATTGCTATTCTGAACTTTTTTGTGAAAGTGTGCAGCGCTGCATAAATCGATATTTTACAAGGGCAATGTGACACGGCATCATATGTGCAAAATATTTTGCCAAATTGTCTGGCTGCCCAAGTGTGTGTACATGGCAATTCGAACCTCAAAGTTATCCCAATTCATAAGGTTAGGTGGCTATGAAACTGTCAAACGTGTTCAACGAGGAAGGCTCAAAAGGTGCTGGAAAAATCTAAGCAAAGCATCGAAGAAAAAAGGAATATCAAGACCTACAAGTTACAAGATTTTAGAGAAACATCCAGAAAAGCCAATTATCAATAAATCTAAAACTCTTAAGCAATTGGAGAAAAGCGAAAGCTACAAATAAATAGGACTTAAAAATTAGCCTTCGATTTTTGGGTTTGGGGCTAAAATTTAGCATTCTTCTTCAACGTCAAAAAGAACACATTTGTGTTTTTGGTTATTATTTTTGCCTTTTGTTATGTTTCTGTTTGTTTCTTTTTTCTGTTTATTTTCTGTTTGATAGTTCCTAAACTATTGACTATCCAAATATCCCAAAAGGATCTGACCTCAGAGAATAATATTCGCGTTAAATTTGCTTATTAACCTTAAAACAGGATAGAAATGGGTTTAGTTTAAGTTTTAAGACACAAAAAAAGGTTATCTTACAACCTAAACCCAGATATTCATGTTATTGTTGAATCAACTATAAGAGGTGTGGATTGTTTTGATGTTTGAAGAAGAAGATGACGATTGGGAAGAAGACGATGAAGATCGAAGACGATTAGTGGGAAAGCTATGAGCCCGAAATATCTTTCTCATTCAAAATTTTTTTGGTGAAAATCATGATTCAATATACTTTAAGAAAAGGTGTCTACAACCGTCTTTTGCATCTCAAAGGTAAATTGGTTTGTAAAAAATGTGGAGGCGATCTTAAGATGGGTGAATTGGTGAAAGGCCACAGGAATGCGGGAACATCAAAACTATATCATAGCGATTGCTATGAAAATTTATATATAGACCTAGATTACCAATCGCCCAAATAAATCTTCAACGCATACGACTTTTCGTGTGTATTTTTGTGCTGTAACTAGATTAGTTCAACTGTTGTTCCTAAAGCCTGTCCTGGCACACCTTTCGTGAACTTCACCTTAACTACGCCATTCTTGCCGTGAGATCCCGCAATTCTTCCTACAATCCTGTTGTCTCCCTGATTCCAAACCACTTTTCTACTGATAAGTTGGTCTGCTAAAGAGGCGGATTTTATATGTTCAAATTTGATTAAGCATTCTTTCGGATTTTGGGTTCTGATGCCAATCCTAAAGTTTAGTATAGTTCCATAAATTGACTGCGACAAAAATTCTTCACCGTTTTACTGTATCTTTGTATCGATATCCTGCTTTAAAGATGTATGCCTTCAAACATCCGATTTTGAATACGTTAACAATACATGTAGATTAATCATCTAGAACGCGATATGCTGAAATCAAATATCTACTCGTCTATTACGCTAACTTCGTTTCAAGGCGATCTCGATTGATGAAATCATTCTTGAGTTTGTTTCTCCTTCTCTTGGTGGCATTTCTTCTGTTCCAATAGTAATTTTGTCTACTGTCATTTCTTTAACGAATCTGCGTCGAGCTATTTCGACTGCGTCAACAGCTGTTGTAATAGATTGTCCTCTCGCCTTCACGGTAGCTTCTTTTGAGTTGGATTCGCTGAAAGCAGTTACAATTGCTAATACATAATCCATCGGGCGTTTTCTTCCTACAAATATTATTTTCGAGTCGCTAGATTTGTTGCTCATTTTTAGAATCTCCATTACTGTGCTGTTAACTGACGAACGGTTGCACTTAAAGCCTCTTGTAAAGCAGAACAAAGAATCAACACAAGATCACCTTCTCTAATACAACCATTTTAGATGCGTGTGTGAGTGCGTGCGCGCGCAAACTCTTTTCTTCTGTTTCTGTTCTCTTATCTGCCCTCACGTGTAAAACCCACAAGTACACTTGATTTATTGTTGAGTGATATTCTGAGTCTACACCTGCGGAATATAGTTCAGAGGGTAAAGCTTATTTCTGCAGTTTTCTGAAAAAGACTATTTTTCAACAATTTACTGCTATTAGCATCCTAATAGGCTCCAAATATGAAGCATGAACGTATGAATTTTGTTTGTTTTTACGCTAAGAAAAAATAGTAAAAAAGTAAGTAAAAACCTACTGTTATTTTACTATCAGCACTGAGCTTCTAGAATGCAAGCTGATGTCGTCGCTGACGCTGCCGAGCAGGAATCTTCCTATGCTGCTTAATCCTCTGCTTCCCACAACGATGATGTCTACGTCAGCCTTTTTTGCAACTTTGATTATTATCTCCGCGGGGCTACCGTATTCTAACATTTTATCGAACGTTATGCCTTCGGCTTTTTTTGCTGCATCTTTCAGAATGCATTCGCCTACAGTTCCAAGACAATCTACGACCTGCGGTCCACCAATACGAACTAGTTTGTCTTCCTCAACATGGACTAGAGCCAAGTCTGCGCTAAAATGCTTTGCCAACTTAACAGCATACTCAAGTGCTTTATCTGCATGTGTAGATCCATCAACAGCTGCAAGCAATTTTTTGACTTTCGGTTTGTTTTTAACAATGAGAACTGGACATTCTGCGTGGCGTGCAATTTTTTCTGTGACACTTCCTAGAGAATAACGTGTAGATTGGGTTTCGGCACGGTTTCCTATGACAACAAGGTCATATTTTTCGTCTCTAATTAACTGGAGCAGGTATTCAGCAGGGTCTTCGTAAGTTACTAGTCTAGCATCGACATCAATTTTTGCTTCTCTGAACATTTCTTCTGCATTTCTGATGATTTTTGTTCCCGCTTCCAAGTATGCTTCATCAAGTTTGTGCAAAATTGAATGCGGCAGCTGGTATTGTGCTTTAAGTTCAGGATGCATAAATTCGTGTGATGCAACATGAACAACAGTTACTTGTGAATTGAATTTTTTGGCGATTAAAGAAGCAAGCATTTTAGCATGAAGACAAGAATGTGAACCGTCCACGGGGACAAGGATTTTCTTAAAAAATTGCTTGTTAATCATTATCGTCACAGTTACATCTAGTTTTTATTTGATATTTTAAGCTTCTTGAGCAAACAGCCTGCTATGTCTAGTTGAGTTCACTTTTTGTCACTTAGTATATCACTTAGGTCGGTCTTTGTTAGGACACCTACAATCTTTTTGGGATTCTTTTCGTCAACAACTGCGACACGAGTCAAATCATATAGGCGCATCTTTTTGAAGGCATCCATTGCACGTTCTTCAGGATGTATAGTGACAGGAGTCCTTGGCACAATATCTCTGATAAGAACTTCATCGCGCTTCTCTTTTTCGACTTTTGCAACATCATCGAGCGTAACTATACCTACAAAGTCTCCATTTTCTTCAACAGCAGGATATCCAGTGTGGTGATGTTTTGCCATGTAATCTAAGAGTTGGTTGATAGAAAAATCTGGAGACACAGTTTTGAGTTTCTTTGTCATGACATCCTTGACTTGGAACTGTGAAAGAATAGAAATCTCCTCTAAAGGTCGAGCTGGAACAGGGATGTATGCTGCTTTCATTTCAGAAATTTCTTTCATTGCAGTTCTTCGTTTCGCTACTGCAGTTCCGAGTACGTGTGCAAAAGCTTCTGGCTCAAGCTCAATTACGCCCGTGTTTATTACTCCAGCCTCTACGGCAGAATAGAAGAAGTCCTCTCCGGCCTTTGTTCGAATGATTACGGTTGACCATTCACTGAGAGGATAAGCGCTACCAACAGAGATGTCAGCCAGTTCTGAAGTAAAATCTGTGCATGTTTCACAACTGGTCAAGATGTGAGGTTTAACCTCAGATAATGGAACGCTTATCACGCCTTTGTTGGTAGTTTCTACCAATAATTCCTTTATTATGTTGAGCCGTTTTATCTCTTCAGGTTTAATGTCATATTGTTTTTGCAGATATTCAAGAAGGCGACCAAACGAGAGAGTCCAGAAACAGAAAAGCCCAATTATGACCTTCAGGTCTCCAGTGATCTTATGTTCCCACGCCTCCAGTTTACGGAGAGCAAGAACGTGACAGGGTACACCAACGAAAGCAATCTTTGCTTTTCCATACTCATAAACTGCACTTCCATAGGCCCTGGCAACAGATGATGGAAAGAATTTGCTGCCAACTGCAGAAAATACGTCATCTGGAACCACTCCCACCAACGCTTTGGGTTTAATAGGAATGTCAGTTTCTGCTTGAGAAACAATTGCACTATCAATGATTCCCTTTTCGATTGCATTTGTTAGAAGGGTGGTGACAATAGCACCGCCGTGCCCGAGTTTTCTAAGCTCAGGGTCTGCAGCTTGGGCAAGCAAAATTCTTCGATAGTAACCTAAGCCCTCTCTTTTTGTGGTTGAGTTTGAAACAAACTTTAAGCTTTCAGAAACAAGCTCCTCAGAGTGGGGACAAATCTCATAACATATTGGACAAGAATCAATGTGCTGTGAACAATCAGTGTGCTCAATCTTGTACCCATCAATACTTATGGCATGAACGGGACATGCTGCTTCACATGCTCCGCAGAATGTACAAAATCCAGAGTTTATTATTTTTCGTTCTAGCTCATTATACGCTATTTTATTGCTTTTTTTTGTCTCCAAAGAACTCCCTACATTAAAAGTGTCATTCTGGAAAGTTAAAATTTTGGGTTAAACAGGCAAAGTGGTCACAACTGAAGACAGCAAATTGAGCACCAAATCAGGGTACAATCCAAGAATGACAAGTATTGCAACTAGGCAGTATATTGGTATCAGCAGTTTTAGTGGTTCTTTGATCTTCTCTTCGCTTTTTGCAGGTTTACCAAAGAAATAATGGATAACCCGTAGGAAGTATGCTGTCTGGAGAACAGAATTCAAAACTCCCACAACAGCTAACCACGCAACGCTAGACTGCAGAACTGAAGTAAACACCATATATTTTGCGATGAAACCTGCAAACAGTGGAACACCAGAAAATGACAAAGCTGCGCACACAAAAGCCAAGCTTGTCAAGGGCATTCTGCGTGCCATACCTGACAGGTCTTCTAGTGTTTCAAAACCCATTCTTCTGAAAACTCCGATTACCATGAACGCAAGGGCAGTTTCCATGGCCGCAACAAAGAAGAAAAACAGGTTGCCCATAAGTCCAATGGAAGTTATGCTTGTGATGGCAATAAGATTGTAGCCTATGTCCGCGATACAGACGTATGAAACCATTCGTTTAACATTCTGCTGCGCCAACGCAAACAGGTTTCCAACAATCATGGTCATGGCAGAGAAAATGGCTACAGTAAATCTCCAATCAACAACTGCAGTGGGTGTCAAAATAAACAGCAAAACTCTAAGGAGAACATAGTAGCTGCCTTGGTCTACAATTGCGGACAGGAAAGCCGATGCAGAGTCAGGGGCTGCAGTGTATGCGTCGGGCATCCACATATGGAATGGAACAATGGCTGTTTCAATAGCATAACCAGCTATTAGAAAAGCAAAGGCTACCAACAAAAGTTGCGGGTTGCTTGTTGTTAACAATACTTCTTTGACGGTCCAGAAGTTAAGTGAGCCTGTAAGACCATAAATCAAGGACAAGCCATAAAGGGTGAATCCAGAGGCGATAATAACCATGATCAAGTATTTTAGGGCAGACTCAAGAGATTCACGGGACCTTTTGTATGCCACAAGAAAACAGGCACCAGCTGCTGTTGCTTCCCAAAAGATGAACAGAGTAAGCAAATCACCTGAAAATGTTGCAGCAATTACTGTGCCAGTTACCATAAGCAGGAGCGCATAGTATCTTTCTGATAGGTTTTCCTTTGAATTAACATGCAAAACTCCGTACAGGCATGCAATTGTGCCTACTACCATGTAGGCTATAACCATGTAAACCGAGACGGTGTCAATGAGAAACTGGGTTGATAAGGGAGCCAAAACGGTTCCTGCAGAAGAAATCTGAATAAAAGGTTGGGACTGCCCAAAGTATTCTGTTGCTATCCGGAAAACTCCGACAGCGGCTACAGAAAAAGTGGCGATTACCCATGTTACCATGAAGTATTGGGAATTAATTCTGGTTTTGCGTACAAGTCGAAGTAACGGAACGGTAAGTAAAGAACAAACCGTGAAGACTATTGTTGGTAATAGAACATCTAATACATTCATTAGTTAATTGCCTCGGTCATATTAATGATGAAACAGCAGCATGAATCAGGTCAATGAACACTCCCGGATAAATTCCCAAGATTACAACAAACGCTGCCAGAGCAAGCATCGAAATTATCATGTAAATGGGGGGGTCATTGTTCTTCGTCTTCTGCAGTTCTTCGTCCTCATTTTTGGTTGTTTCAATTTCAACAGGAATCTTAGGAGAACCTAAGAAAATCTTCCAAATGTATCTCAGAACATAAGCCAGACTGAAAACAGTCGCAATAAGCATCAAGATTGTGGGTAAATAGTATGCACTGTCTAAGCCAGCCGCAGTAACAGCTCCAACAAAAATATGGAACTCGCTTATGAAGCAAGCAAATGGAGGAATACCACCTATACTGAATGCAGCAATAGCCGATGCAATCGCAGTTATAGGCATCTTTGATGCCAAACCTCCCATATCATTGATGTTTCTAAGACCTGTTTGATGCATAACTGCGCCAGCAGTCAAGAAGAGTAGCCCCTTGCTTGCAGCATGGTTAACCAGATGGAGTACACCTCCTGTGATTCCTTCTGCAACAGGAAACAGGGAAAATGCAAACAGGACATATCCCATGTGACTTATGCTTGAATATGCGATTATTCGTTTGATGTCTGTTTCCGCCAATGCTAGGAAGGACCCGTAAAATGCTGATAGCACTCCAAAGAAGCTTAAAACTAATAAGAATTGGTTTGCGGTGGGATTTATTGCAGTGTAAACGGTTCCAAGTGCGATTCTTAAAATTGCGTATCCGCCTGCTCCAATTATTACTCCGCTAAGGAGCGCAGACATAGGAGCGGGTGCTTCGCCGTGTGCATCGGGTAGCCACATGTGCAGTGGAACAATTGCCATTTTAACGGCAAATCCTGCTGTGAAAGATATGAGTACCCAACTGAGGATACTTGGGTCTACCGACATTAGAGCGGCTTGTGCCTCAAACATGTCGAGTGTGCCAGTAAGCATGTAGATTGCTCCGATTCCTAGCAGCACAAAGATTGCACCTGCGTGGGTAAATATGAAGAATTTGAATGCTGTTCGGTAAGAGTCTCTGTATCCCCATCCGCCAATGATGAAGTATGTTGGGACAAGCATTAGTTCCCAGCAGAAATAGAAGAGCAAAAGGTTTGATGTGATGAAAACGCCAAGAAGACCTATTGTGAGTAGGCTCATTAATGCATAATATTCTGGAAGCGACTTTTTTTCTTCCATGTAATTTATAGAGTATAATGTTGCTGCCGCAACAAGGATTAGGGTGGCAATACCCAAGGAGAGGCTAATTCCGTCAACAAAAAGCGTGAAAGCAGAACCAAGACTTGGTATCCAGTAATATGATTCGATGTATTGTCCTTCATTTAGCACCGTAGGTATCAGTGTTAATAGAAGAGATAAGCTGACAAGTGAAAGCAAAGTAAGTATTAGTGCAGCACTTTTTGCGGACTTTTTACCAATACCATATACTACTGGAATAGCCAGAGCAGGCAATAACAGAGCGATTAATAATGTTTGCATTTTTGTTTAACCCCTTTTTATTTTACCCCAACGCAGTTAATAATAGTAAAATTATGATTATGAAGAATCCAAGAGCAGCTGCCAAAACAAAGTCAGGCAGATGTCCCCTGTGCATTTTAGTAATTTTCTGGCCATGTTCGACTGTCTTTCCTGCAAAAAGATAGACCAGCCTGTCTAGGAATGTGTCAATATATTCGTGGGTTACCTTTGCAGTTTCCACGGTTCCACCAGCTAGAACATAGCACAAACGATCCAGAAAAGAATCCAGATTCTCACGGGTCTTACAAGCAGTAATCACTGCTCCACCCGCTATTATGTAAACAAACCTGTCAAGGAAACCTTCTATATAATTGTGGGTTCCACGGGCTATCCTTGAAGCTCCATCTGCAACTGCATACGGAAAACGTTGCAGTCCAGAAATTTCGATTATACGATATGTGAACTGTGACAAGCCCATTATTCCACCGAGTATTTTGTTGTAAACGGCATCGAAGTAATAGCCGTTGGATATTAACAGATAAAGTGGATTATTTAAAAAACTTCTTACCGCAATTATGGGAGTTTCCCTTTTCTTGAAATAAAAGAAGTATGCTGTTGGTAGTGCAACACCAAGGATTACAGCAGATGTTAAGCTTGCAAAAAGTACACCACTAAATGATGCTTCAAAGTGTAACTCAAGGAAATGCTCAAAGGGAGTTTTTAAAAATCCTGCAATACAGGATGCGCCAGCCAGAATGATGAGAGGTATAGTTATGGTTGGTTTAGGGTCATGTATGTCGTGCTGTTCAAGGTGTTCGGATTTGTCTCCTAGGAAAACTAGAGCAATCCATCTGAGGCTGTATATTGCTGTCAGTATTGAGGTGGCGAAAATCAGAATGAACAAAGGAAGATTGTTTCCCAAGATTATTGCTTCAAATATTGTGTCTTTGCTCCAAAAACCGCTGAAAGGTGGAATACCTGCAAGTGAAAAAGCGCCGATAACACTTACAATGAACGTGATGGGCATTTCTTTTCTTAGACCTCCAAGCTGTTTTAGGTCAAGAGTGTGAGTAACATGCATTACAACACCAGCAGACAAGAACAGAAGTGACTTGAAAAGTGCATGACTGATTACATGGAATTGGCTTGCAAACCATCCAAGCTCATTTCCTATTCCTAGAGCCGCCATTATCATACCTAGCTGGCTTATTGTAGAAAATGCCAGAACCCGTTTCAGGTCCGAACTTGTCAATGCCATAGTTGCTGCAAGGAAAGCAGTTATTCCTCCAACATAAGTGATTGTAAGTAGCCACGGCTGTACAATAGAGAAAAGAATGTATATTCTTGCAACAAGATAAATTCCTGCTTTTACCATTGTTGCACCATGAATAAGGGCACTTGTTGGCGTTGGACCCTCCATGGCGTTCGGAAGCCACACATGCAATGGAACTTGGGCAGATTTTCCTATAGCTCCAATCAACATCAGTATGGAAACTGCTAGCATTGGAACTGAAACCTGTCCCGCGGCTATGAGTTCGCGTATTTCTAGAAAGTTGAATGTACCTGTGTTCACATAGAGCAGCAGTATTCCAAGCAGGAGAAAAATGTCACCAATTCTTGTTACTATAAAGGCTTTGATGCCCGCCTTGGAAGCTTCAGGTCGGCTGTACCAGAATCCTATAAGTGAATATGAACATAATCCGACGGTTTCCCAGAAGAAGTACATTTGTAAAAGATTGTTTGCCATAACTAGTCCAAGCATTCCTCCGATGAAAAGAAGCATAAAGAAGAAGAATCGAGGAGTTGCCTTTTCTTGCTCCATATATTTTACGGAATAAATCATGATTAGCAATCCGACACATGCGGCAATGTTTGCCATCAAAGTGCTTAATGGATCAATTAGGACACTGAGGTCGATGTTTAGAGCAGTCATCCAAGGTAGAGAATACACTTGTGCCTCAGCATGTTCAAGCACAGTTGGAATCAACGAAATAGTCAACACAGCAGCAAGTGCAGTGACTATAACCGAGTACCAACCAACAAATCTTTTGCGAAGTTTAGCGACTAAAGGTATAAACAGTGACCCCAAAAAGGGAATTGCCCAACATAGCCACGCTGCGTAATCTGTAGGAATTATCAAGGTTAGTCTTCCTCCACAGAATCGGTAATTTGCACTGGTGTCTCTTCTTTTACTTCTGATAGCTCGCGGACATCACGAATATTGAGTTTTTTATAGATGGCAATTGCAAGTGCAAGAGCAACAGCAGTTACACATGCGTCAACAGACAGGGCAAGAATTGAGAAAGTTTGCCCTAAAGAATGATCCATCATTGAGCCAAAAACAACAAAATTCATTGTTGCTGCTGCGGTTAGCATTTCTACGGCAATAAGCATTTTTATCAGGTCATGTTTTGTGACCAAACCAACTATGCTTATAGCAAGAAGTGTAACAGACAATATGATGTAGTCCATCGCTATTTTCGCCTCCGTTCTTCATGTAAAAGGAGCGCTACGCCAAGCGCAGCCGTCAGAACTACTAAGCCTTGTGCCAAGACATCAATTGCTCTCAAATCCCATAGTGCACCAGAAAGTGACAGCTCAACACTCTGCATGAAAGATGGGGTCGCTATAGACCCAAAGATTACGGGAACACAAAGAACAGCCGAAGCAATAATTATCGCAAACTTTGTTTTCAGTGATGTTTTTTCGTTACGCTTAGTGGTTAAACTGTCTCCTGCAAGAAGGAAAATTGCTGCGGTTCCTGTTCCTAAAGCCAACTGAAAGAGCGCCGCAAATGGAGCATTCAAATTGAAGTAGAGTAAAGCAAGTAGAATCATCATTGTGCTAAGAGATAAAACCGAAGCCACGGTTTCCTTCAAGTAAATTGCCAAAACCGCAGAGGTCACCATGCCAATTGCAAGAATTGTTTCAAACCACATTTTATTTTTCCTCATCCGAAGCTACTTTTTGTTTAGAAATAAATTCTTCGGGAAGTACCAACAATTCTTCTGTTTCTGTTGTTGACATCTCATAATTTTGGGAAAGTGTAATTGCCTCTCTTGGACAGCCTTCCGAGCACAGATAACAGAATACGCAACGGTCAAGGTAAAACTTGGGCATCCGTTTTCCAGAAACTTCCACAAGCTCTATTGCCTGGGCAGGACAGTCACGCTCACACAGACCACAACTAATACATTTTTCAGGATTCAAAATGTGCCTTCCACGGTAACCCTCAGGCACCTCTACTTTGACAGCAGGATACTCACGAGTGAAAGGCTTCTTGAATAGACATGAACCCATATCTTTTATCAATGCTGGTAATCGTCGTCTTTTTGGCACAAATGTTTCCTCCTTAACCGGTCACCCACCGCAACAACGGTTCAATAATTACTGTAAGAGCAAGCGACAAAATCGACAAAGGAATCAACAGTTTCCAGTTGCCATGAACAACCTGATCAATCCTCAATCGGGCAGATACATTGCCAATATATTCGAGAACAAATACTACTCCAAGAGTTTTGACAATAAACCAGAAAACATACCACACCTCGGGTGGTCCAAACAAAACAGGTCCATAAGCACCACCTAAGAAAAGAACAGTTACAAGAGAAGCTCCAACCAGAAACTGGAAATCTTCTGAAAGTTTTATGAAAGCCAACTTTCTTCCGCTGTATTCTGTTTCATATCCGCCAACAATTTCAGTTTCTGCATGAGGAATATCAAACGGGTCCTTTTCTAGCTCAGCCTGCAGCACAATGATGAATAGGGCACAAGACCAAGGAATCAACACAGCAAATGGAATAGACTGACTCGCAGCAATATTTACAATAGACAAGCTTTTTGCAAGAAAAGCAGGTCCAATAGCAAGAAGAATAAGGGGAATATCATATCCCAAAAACTGGGTTAGAATTCTGGTTGCACCAATCCCGCTGTATGGGTTCAAAGATGCCCAACCAGAAAGAAAAATGCCAAAGTTAGCAAGAGTTACTAAAAGCAAAACAAGAATCAAATCGCCCTCAAAGCTTGAGTTCAAAAGCACGTTTGAACCGTCAATGGGAATGTAAAAAAGAGCAAAAACAAAAAGCGAAAAAGCAAGAAGAGGAGCCACGATAAATAATATTTTACTGGTGTGTCTTGGAGTGATATCTTCTTTTGCAAACAATTTAATGTAGTCTGCAATGGGCTGAAGTAGTCCCCAGAAACCAGTATAGGATGGTCCCATACGGTTTTGGAATCTAGCAGCAATTTTTCGTTCAAACCAGTCAAAGAACAGTACAAGAACCAAAAGAAAGATGAAACCCGGAAAGACTAATGTTCGGACAAAGAAAATCAAATCTAGTGCCATTTTAGATTCGCGCCTTCCGTTTTTTGGAATTATTTACGTCATCAAGACTCCAGTGCCATTTTTGACCATTTGTGTTGATGAATGCCATTCTGTCGGTGCAAGAGAAGCAGGGGTCTAGGCTTCCCATTACTGAAGGAATATCAGCGACGTAACCGCCACGTATTGCATCTGGGAATGCCATTAGGTTTGCTAATGTTGGAGCCCTAACTTTGACGCGGTAGGGGTATGCTGTTCCGTCACTTTTTACGTAATGTATAAGTTCACCTCTTGGAGCTTCAACACGACTGGTTGCTTCTCCTTCAGGTATTTTTCGTTGAACCCTAACTCGCAAACGTCCGCTTGGAATGTGACTAAAAGCATATTCTACAATGTCTAGACTTTCCAGTACCTCTTCAGCGCGGACCATTAGCCGAGCCCATGTATCACAATCATTATACGAAATTACATTAAATGGAATTTCAGCATAAGCAGCATATGGTTCATCTTTTCGGACATCAGAAGCAACACCCGAACCCCTCAAAACAGGACCAACAACACACAACTTCAAAGCATCTTCTCTGCTTAGTACGCCAACGCCTTCGGTTCTTAGCCTCAATGTTGCGTCTTCTTCAAGCACTTTTTTGTAAAAAATCGCTCTTTCTCTAACAGCTTTGACGGTCTTTAAGGTCTTTTCAATTGTGCTTGGAGTTATGTCACGTCTTACTCCGCCGATAGCATTGAATCCGCACATTAACCTGTTTCCAGTGATTCGTTCAACAATGTCCATTACGGGTTCACGGTCACGCCAAACATGTTGGAAGAAAGCCTCAAAACCAAGCAAGTGACCACCCACACCCAGTAACAATAGGTGGCTGTGAATTCTGTTTAATTCGTGCACTATTGTGCGTAAGTATTGAGCGCGAGGTGGAGTCTCAATGTTTCCTATGTCCTCGACTGCTTGACAGAAAACCGTTGTGTGTGCAGCGTTACATATACCACAGATGCGTTCTACCAAAAACACGTCTTGGAAATACATCATACGTTCAGCTGCTTTCTCAATTCCTCTATGAACATATCCTAGACGGGGTTCAACGTCCACAACTGTTTCTCCATCAATTTTGAAAGAGAATCGTTCAGGCTCATGCAAAACAGGATGCTGTGGACCAACTACAATACTTACTATTGACCCAGTATCTCCAGATGGTTCAAGTTCCAAAGTTTCTTCAGTTTCATAAATTTCTTCTGGATTCTCTGGAGGCGTCCAATCTCTTCTTAGAGGATAATTGCCTTGAGGCCAATTTTCAGGAAGCAACAATCGCTCTAGGTTGGGATGCCCCTCGAAATCAACGCCTAGGAGGTCAAAGACTTCTCGCTCATACAAGTTTGCGCCGGGCAGAATGTCCGTAATTGTCTTGGTCACAGGTTTTTCTTTGGGAACACTGTTTTTTAGCGTAATTGTTCCTTCACAAACCATGTGATAGTTCAATTCTATTTCGTTGCCTAAATCTACTCCAGTTATTGTGGAGAGTTCCGTATCCGCCACTTTCTTTAACAGTAAAGAGACGGCATCTCTGTGGCGTTCAGGTTTAAGAAAAATGTAAGCTTTCTTCGTTCGAGGTACCTTTAGGTCAACTACAGCATCAGCCAAATTATTCTTGATTAAATCTACGGCTTTTTCGAACTTGTTCATGATCTTGTTATCCCTTCAGTTTCGCAAGTAATTTGGCAATGCCCTGTACTATTGCTTCGGGTTTTGGTGGACATCCTGGAATATACACGTCAACTGGAATAATTTTGTCAAGACGTGTGCTCATTCCGTAACATCCTTGGAATATTCCTCCTGAACAGGCGCAGGCGCCTACAGCTACAACAAATTTTGGTGAGGGCATCTGTTTGTATATCATTTTAAGACGTGCTGCGCACTGCTTTGTAACAATTCCAGTTACAACAAGAACGTCAGCATGACGAGGAGACGGCTCAAGTTTTATTCCGAAACGCTCCACATCATATCGAGGCGTCAACAGAGCAACGACTTCTATATCGCATCCATTGCATGCGCCACTATTGAAGTGAAGCAACCAAGGCGATTTTGTTCTTGCCCAAGTCAACAAATCTGGAATATTAGACTCCTCCAAGAAGCAGAAAATCTGCTACTAAAATAATTCCCAAATAAATTAGCAGAGTGAAGGGATTGATCATTTCAAGTGCCAAAGCTGCAAAAGCCAATACCAATGCAGGCGAGTCAATTATAACAAAAAATATCAGATATCGATAGAGGGAAACATTGACCAGCAACCGTTTTGTTACCACTTTTTCTCCACAGGCATACATTGCACGTTGGTCTTCACTTTCTTCAGATTTAGGAACCAACCTTTTTGATGAAAAATAAATTACCACTGCGACAGTCAGCACTAATAAAAAAGCAATAATTGGTTCAAGTACCATCCATCCCATTGGTTCCACTTTTCCTCAATATCAATTCATTATGCCCAGAGTTATGCGACCTAGCTGTCCACGTATGAGCAGTTTAGTGCATTTGCTTGCTTTGCGCACGCGGTTTGTTTTATGTTGATATTAAATTTATCTGTGAAAGCTCTTTGTTTGCTTTTAATGTTGCGTTTTAGCAGTAGATTTCCAGCCATACTAACGAAATGGGTGGAGAAGAACCGAAAAGCAGTAGAGAGGTTTCCAGCATTCATTTTTACCAGTTCTCTTTGGGATGAAGCGGTCTAAACATCATGTATAAACTTTTCCCATAAGTTTGTACAATACAAACAAATAGTTAAATCTAATTAAACATGCTTAAATTTTTGATGATTGTTGGACGGACAACCATTAATATCTACGCAAACTCCTACTACTTGTTGAGGAAAACATCCATTGAAATATTCAAGCATCGCCGAAGCATACGAAAAAATTGAAGCAACGTCAAAAAGGCTCGAAATGACAGACTACCTAGTTGAAATTCTTAAGAAAACTCCAACTAATCTCATTGACAAAGTTGTGTACCTGACTCAAGGAAAATTATATCCTGACTTTACTGGAATAGAAATTGGAATTGCAGAGAAACTAGCAATAAGAGCAACTGCACGAGCAGCAGGTCACAAAGAAAATGATATAGAAATAGATGTACAAAAAACCGGCGATCTTGGAGAAACAGCTCAAAAATTTATGGAAAAGAAAACACAATCAACCTTCTTTTCGACACCCTTGACAGTTGAAAGGGTATATGAAACATTGGATAAGATCGCAAAATCCACAGGCTCAGGTTCCGTAGACCTCAAGTTGGCTCTTTTAGCAGGACTTTTATCGGATGCTACACCAAGCGAAGCAAAGTACATCATCAGAATAGTTACAGGAAACCTAAGATTAGGAATAGCTGATATGACTGTGTTGGATGGATTAGCTGTAGCTTTTGGGGGTGGAAAAGAAACCCGTGAACATCTAGAACGTGCATACAACATTTCATCTGACTTGGGACGAGTTGCCAAAATAGTTGCCGAAAAAGGTCTTGAAGGAATCAAAAAATTCAAGGTAATGCCTGGCGAGCCGATTCGACCAATGCTTGCTGAAAGGTTGGCTTCACCTGCGGAGATTCTTGAGAAGCTTGGGGGAAAATGTAAAGCTGAATACAAGTATGATGGTGAACGGATTCAGGCTCACAAAACCAAAGATGATGTTATTCTGTTTTCTCGTAGGCTCGAAAACATCACTGACCAGTATCCAGATGGTGTAAAGTATGTTCGGGACCATGTTAATGCTGAGGAAGCAATTGTAGAGGCTGAAGCCGTTGCTGTTGATGCTTTAACGGGTGAAATGAAACCATTTCAGGAACTTATGCATCGCAGACGAAAATATGGAATAAAAGAGGCAATGAAAGAGCATCCCATTACGCTCTTCATGTTTGATGTTTTGTACTTTGATGGAAAGGACCTGACCCAGCAGCCTTACCCTGTTCGCCACAGTTATCTTGAGAAGGTAATAGAGCAAACTGACAACATCAAGGTAGCAGAGTCCATAACTGCAAAAAACACGAAACAGCTAGAAGAGTTCTTTGAGAAGACTGTTGAGGCGGGAAGTGAGGGAATAATGTGCAAATCAATAAACAAAGATTCTGTGTACCAGGCAGGCTCAAGAGGATGGCTGTGGATAAAATACAA
This sequence comes from Candidatus Bathyarchaeota archaeon, assembly GCA_963772765.1. Classification (GTDB taxonomy): domain Archaea; phylum Thermoproteota; class Bathyarchaeia; order Bathyarchaeales; family Bathyarchaeaceae; genus Bathyarchaeum. The sequence continues at coordinate 105,598 of CAVYYP010000009.1, forward strand.
GCGAGATTACCGAAGCGAAATGACTGACAGCGTAGATTTGGTTATAGTGGGAGCACTTCATGGCAGGGGAAAACGAGCAGGAACATATGGAACATATCTTCTAGCAGCATACAATCCAGATAATGATGTTTTTGAGACAGTAACAAAGGTAGGAACAGGATTCACTGATGCAGACCTTGAAAAGATTCCAAAACTTCTAAACAGACATAAAATAGGCCACAAGCATCCCCGTGTAGACTCCGCTCTTGATGTTGATGTCTGGTTTGAACCAGAAGTCGTAATAGAAATTAGAGGCGCAGAGTTAACTCTTAGCCCTGTTCACACATGCGCAATGAATGTAATACGACAAGGAAGCGGAATTGCAATAAGATTTCCCCGGTTTACAGGAAAATACAGAATAGACAAATCTGCTGAAGATGCAACGACAACAGAAGAAATAATTGAAATGTACAGAAATCAACTAAAAAAGATCAAAGGCTAAAAGGGGCTATTTCGCATTTTTCAGTTCTTCAAGACGTTTTGTGACAACAAAATCCAGTTGGTCTCTCAGTGCATTTCCTATAGGTTCAAGCAATTTTACTGCGCTTATTCTTTTGGTTAGTTCATTGTCCTCTAGGACGTCGTCTGTCCATTTTTCGAAGTCTCCTCTATAAAGGTGAAACTCCAGAGATGATATTTCAACTTCTCTGATTTTTGCTGCAAATTCTTCCAGTGACATTGCCCGACGACCAGTATAGTTACCTACAGATGTAAAAAAGTAGAAAGCATTTTTTCTTGATAGTGGTCTAAGAATTTTTGAGGAAGCTGAAGATGTCAAGGTTTATGCTTCTCCTGATTTAGTCTAAGAAAGAGACTCTCCATTTTATGTAAGTTCACCAAATCTTTTATAGTTTTCATTATTTCTCTATCAAGAACCTTTTTTCTTTGATTTTTTTAGTGATAATTGATGTTCTGATTCTCAGGACGCCTTGAAGTGGTGCAACTTTTTTTGCTATAAAAGAGTGAAGACTTTCCTGATCCCTGGCTATAACTTTTGCAATTATGAGCAATTCTTCGGAGAGTGACATATAAACATCCAAAACTTCTTTTGCTTCTGACAATATTTTTGCTACATTTTCGCTTTCTTTTGGATCAGTGTACACTATCATGTGAGCAGTTACGTGATTCAGCCCAAGCTTGTCATAGTCAAGGTCGACAGTCCACTTTTTGATAGCACCAGTTTTTTCTAGTTTTCGTATTCTGTCGTATACTGTAGAGTGGGCTACTCCTAATTGACGACCAATATCCGAGTATGTTTGCTTAGAATTTTCTTGAATCGCCTGCAATATTTGCCAGTCTAGATCATCAATAGAAAAACTATGATTTTTTTGTTTCATTATCCAAACCTGAAGATATTGAGTAATCTGTCAAGTTTGCTAATTTATTATTTTCTGTCGGAAAAATGTAGATTTTTTCCAAGTTTTCCGTAAATCTTTCATCCTTCAAGTTTACAAAAAAAATATCAATATTTAGATAAATGTAACCGAGAAGAGGAGAAATCCTACAGTTGTTCATTTTAAAGTATGTTTAGCAACATTTTTTCGGTATTTGTGTCGAACAGCCTTAAATCTCTGATGAGACAAAAAATATATGGTTTGCAACAAAAAATGCTAACGAATTCATCGTTTCCCAAAATTTGGAGTGTAATCGAAGATTTTAAGGAGCATTGCCGATCAAAGGGCTGGGAAACATGCGAAACAGAAGACTGGATAAAAACAGAAGACGAAGATTATCACAATTTTCTTTGGACACAAACAATACATCCATCTACATTTGAAAGAATCACAACAACCCGCAAATGTGGCATCCGTCGCGGCAACACCTACAAAATAGTGAATGTCTCATGTTATGGCTGGTTGTTCCAAGAGAGACCACCAGAGTTTTTGATATCATGGATTAAAAATGATCCAGACTTAGCGCAAAAGACAGCCATATTTGATTTTAGTTTGGTGTATACTGGCGAGAATATTTGTCGAAAAATAAATGACACAGAAAGTATTGTTTTCAGGGAATTCGAGAAATTTCTAGAGGACAAATACGGCATAGAATTCAGGTCTTTTGATACGCTTACCGCCCTCACAATGTAATGTTGTACTGTTTTTTGGAGAAACCAAACTTAAAAGGAATTCTTGCATACATCTTATTTGAGCAATACCTGTTAACATCTAGAGCAATACGGGGAATGTTTGTTTGAAGGGATCCAGATAATGAGTGAAGAAGAAAGAGAAAAAATCAAGAAGATAGCTAAGCTGCGTGCTATTCTAGAAAAACGTGTAGAAGAAATGGAAACCGAGTTAGATGGACTGAAAACAATGCTTAGTTTGATAGACACAACCCTTCTCAAAGAGAGCTTCAAGAGACCAGAAATCAACAAACCAGTCCAACCTTCACAAACACAGGAACCACCAAAACCCGCTCCAAGTAAACCTCAGAAAAAGGGCATTCCACTAAAGACCGTAACGGGTGACCTTTTAGCCCAAATTTACACAGAAAAAGATGTGATAAACATCACTTTGGCTGAAGATAAAAACTTTGACATCAACACTCCTCCGTTCATAACATTTTTCTTAGAACGAGTTTTAGCTAAAATGCTAGAGAAAGACAAAGAAGATGCAAGCAATGGCAAACTAGACCCAGAAAAAATTATTTCATATGACATCAAACAAGACGGAAACATACTAAGAGAAATAATTATCAGAAATCTAAGACAGGAAAGAACCCGAGAACTAAAATCATCCATTCGTTGGACACTTGAAAAAATGTATGAACGGATGAAACAAAACAATTAAACATTCAAAGCAGGCAAAAACTTAAGATTTGATAGTTAATGTTCTGTTGTTTGTGAATGAATCTTGAGGAAATGTTAGATGAAAACTAGTCAAGTAGCAACAAAAGTAATCTCAGGATTCCTCAAGTTCAAAACGGGACGACCCACACCACTTTTTGCATCATACAATGTGACAGGCAGATGCAACATGAGATGCGCCTTCTGTGAATGGTGGAAAAACGAAATACCAGAAATTTCAACAAAAAAGGCGTTAGCTGCAATAGATTCGGTCTGCAATTTAGGTGTCCCATTTTTTGATCTCAGTGGTGGAGAGCCACTTCTTCGTAAAGATTTGATTGTTCTTGCAAAACGAGTGGCATCTCATAATTGTCTAGTGAGCATGAACAGCAACGGTACACTCCTTACAAAGGACAAAATTGACGATGTGGCTAATGTTTTTGATACTGTTGTAGTATCGCTTGATGGACCAGAAAAAATCCATGACAAGATAAGAGGAGTGGGGGGGACATACAAAAAAGCGGTTAATGCAATACGGTTGCTGAAGGCTAATGGAGTAAGAACAGGCGTAAACAGTGTCGTTACTCCATGGAATATAGAAATGTTGCCCAAATTCATTGAGGAACTCCGCAGCATAGTAGATTTTGCTCAAATTCAGCCTATGCATCCCTATCCGCCCTCAGCAGAAAACAGCCCCAGTAACGAACAAATTATTAGACTTCAAGAATATCTTCTCAGCATTAAGCAGTCTGATCCCGGTTTCTTAGCAGTTCCAACAGAGTTCATCAAAGGTTTTGAACAGTTCTTCAAAGGGAAGTCACCAAAAATCTGTAACGCCGGAGAGTTGTATATTGCAATTAATCCGCAGGGAAAACTTTTGGCATGCCCAGCCCGTTCAGACCTTGTTCTGGGAGATACATCAGAAGATTCTATTGAAGAGATGTTAAAAAATCGGGAAAAAAAAGGTTGGCGCGGAGTAGAAGCGTGCAAGGGATGTTGGTTAGAATGCACTGTTGGAGTGTCAATGCTTCTCAACAATCCGTTTGTGGAAGCTTCTCAATTGGTAGGTCTCTTGAAATCGAGAAAAAACTGAGAAGGCTTTACCTTTGAGAGTTATGTTTGATTTTGGAGAAGTTTATCTCCAATTGCCTCGATGGCTTTGACACTTTCTGATGTCTCCGCGTAATTAAGAGGCGGCTCTCCAACGCGGTCTGCTTTTACTACTATATCATCATAAGGAATCAGAGCCAGTAGTTCTAGTTCGTTCTTTTGTGTGAAATCTGTGATTAATTCTTTTTCTTCTGCATCTCTTACTCTGTTTCCAATAATGAGAACGTTCTTTATGCCTGCTTGGTGGGCAAAGCCTGTGAGTTTTTTGGCGATCTCCAGAGATTTTCTGCTTGAATCTGCAACTATAAGCATGATGTCTACGTGGCTTGCTGTTCCTCTTCCCATATGTTCCACGCCGGCTTCCATGTCCACAATAACGATCTCATCTCGGTCAACAATCATATGACGAAGAAGTTCCCGTACCACGGCGTTGGCTCCACAGGCGCATCCACTGCCAGCAGATTTGACTGTTCCCATTACTAGCAGGTTTACGCCTGTAGGTGATTTCATTCCGTTTTCTTCTATAATGTCATCAACGGTAAAGTGGAGTTTGAATACTCCTGGATAGTCCGTTCGCGTCTTTTCATCTAATAGTTTTGCATTCTCGGAGATTGGAACTATCTTGTTTGCTTCTTCAACAGGTATACCTAAAGTTAATGCTAGATTGGGTGATGGGTCAGCGTCAATTGCCATCACTTTGTAGCCTTTTTGTGCAAAATAGCCTGCGAGAGTTCCAGATACTAAAGTTTTACCAACTCCACCTTTTCCAGAAACAGCAATCTTCAATCTAAAACTTCACCATCCTGACTAGATGTTTCGGCATTATTTACGTTTTCTGAATATTATGGCCAAACAAATCTTCATCAGTAAAAAGCTTTGGTTTCTTATCTGTTGTTGATAATTATAATGAATTTTGTCTGTCAAAGGGGTCTCTTGCCTTGTCCACACCAGTTTACTGTTAGATAGTGATTAGCTTTGAGGTTTTTTATGTTTCAGCAGAAAAATAATGATAATTGCGGAAACTGCTATTATTGCCGAAAAACTGGCTAATATTGGGATCATTTCTGCTGTTAGAAATTGTGAGTCATTTACAATCTGTTGGCTGTCATGGCGTTCATAATCTAGCAACTCCATAGTTGCATAAGATGTTCCAGTTGAGTCGTGTTCAATCTGTTTTATGTCAAAGCCAACTTGTGGCGAATGCCATGTTTCAGCGTAAGCTCCATCGGGGTCAGTTCTTTTGATGACGTATGTCTCAAAGTCGCCTACAGAAACAGTGGTAAACTCTTTTGCTAGAACCAGGAACGTCTTTGTATATGAATCAGTTTCTGTCGTAAATTCAGTGTTTCCGCCTATTGTTGTTTGTGTTTTTGTGGTTTCAGTAGTGGCGGCGGACCAGCTTTTTCCAGCAGATAATGGAAAACCTTTGTTTACTTCAAAGGGAGGATTGTATTTTGTTTCCATGATGACTTGTGATATGATTGTTTCATCTGCAACCGATGAAACCGTGGTAACGCCCGAGTTGTCAGTGACTGTTACTGTTTCATCGTAAGTTGAATAAACTGAAACCAAACTCAGGTCTGATTTTGTGTAATATTGCTGTTCGGTTGATGACCAGCTTCCACTTACTCCCAGGCTATAGACGTCCCCATAGATTGTTCCACCACCTGAAATATCGATTTTGTAGCAATTGAAGGTCTGTCCATTTTGAGAAACGTCGATGTTGTCATTCACAATCGTAAATGTGTATGTCCCAACAAGGCTAGCATCACCTGAAACTTCAACACTGAACTTCCACCAATCACCAACTTGCCATTCAGGAACCTCAGGGCTAACTGCATCTCCCAAACAACTGTTAAAACAAGCAAACAATAAAGTTAAATTCAAGAGCGTAACGATAATTGAAACATTATTCTTTGACAGTAGCAGCCACCTATGTTGAAGAGAATTCAACGGTCAAACCAACCTGTTTTCGTCACAGATGCTATGCGACAATGTTACGTGAATTTTTATATTGATAACATTAAATATAATTTATGAATCATAAAACTTAATTAAAAAGTATAATTACACAGCAAAAATAATAAAAAATAAAAACCAGCTTCTAACACATCAAGACAACAATTTAATCATAGAACAAAAGCATGTTTGAGATATTTTTCACTTTTAGTTTCACTCTTCTCTCTCCCCAAGCCTGCTAGTCGTTTCAGCGCCAGTTTTAATATCAAATTCAGCGAAATGCGGTAACATCAGGAGCTGAAAATCATTGAATAAGATAAACTATAAAGAAACTGTAATGAAACGGCTAAATTACATCCAGATACTAGCCCAACAAGAAAGATATGAAGAAATCCAAAATCTTCTAGAAACAAACTTTGTTCTGGTGGCATAAAATGGCAGTATCAATAACATGTAACGGATGCGGCAGAACACTGTTCACAGGACGAGAAGTAATCTCACCGTCCTATATCAGAGCAAAAACCAGTTGCAGATGCCCTTCATGCGGACGAAAACTTTCACGAAACCCTATGAGTGCACAACTAGACCTAATGAGCCTAAAACACTAAATCAAACACATCTTCTTTATGTGAACAAGAGTTTCTTTTAGATCACATAGCCATCCGATTATATATCAAACATATTCTAGTATTTGCGAAAATATAATCAACCTAGACAACACCACTGATGTCTAGGTGCCCGCATTGAGAATTCTGTTTGTTGAGCCCCCGAAAGATTACTGGTTTGTAATGGGAGAGTATTTGCCTCCGCCGTATGGAGTTCTTCAGCTTGCATCGTTTCTGGAACAAAGAAACGATAATGTGGAGATTCAGGTAGCTGATTGTAATGCTGAAGGTTTAGATTGGAATGGATTGGAAAGAAGGATTGAGTCGTTTAATCCAGATATTGTTGCTTCAAGCTCTCTAGCCACGTGCAACACGTACGTTGCTGTTAGAGCATTAGAGCTTGCTAAAAAGGTGAACCCAGATATCGTTACTGTTGTTGGGGGACAGCACTTTACGGTTATGGCTGAGGAGAGTCTGAAAAGTTATCCTGAAATTGATGTGATAGCACGCGGGGAAGGAGAGGAAACACTTGCAGAATTGGTTCAAACAGTTTCTAAGGGGCAACAGTTTTCGAATGTCAAGGGCATATCTTTCAGAAAGAATGGGGAAATTATGCATACTTCTTCTAGACTCTTGATTGGAAATCTTGACGATTTGCCTTTTCCAGGATACAAGTTTGTTGAGAATCTGGTTCAGAAATACCATTTTACCGCTATGGCAGGCAACAAGACCAGATATGCTTTGATAGAAGGTTCTCGGGGCTGTGACCATCATTGTTCTTTTTGCACTCAGTGGAGACATTGGGGCGGCAAATGTAGGATGAAATCACCAAAAAGGATAGCAGACGAGTTCGAATTTTGTTACGAAAACTATGGAAGCAGATTCTTATGGTTAACAGATGACAATTATGGTCTAGGCAAGCGTGCAAACATGTTGGCTGATGAGCTAATTAGCAGAGGATTTTCAGATGATATTATGTGGTTCATGCAGGTCAGATGCGATGACGTAGTCAGGTATGCGGACGTGTTGCCCAAGATGAGAAAATCTGGGCTGCGGTGGGTTCTCTTAGGGGTGGAGAGGCACGATTCACCTACATTAGATTCTTTTAGCAAAGGAACCACACCAAATGATGCAAAAAATGCAGTTAAACTTCTGAAAAAGAGTGACATTTTTTCTCAGGGAATGTTTATTATCGGACAGCGACAAGATACAGCTGAATCCATATCAGATTTAAGAGAATTTGCGAATGACTTAGACCCTGATTTGGCAATCTTTGCGATACTTACTCCCTTTCCTGGAACCGGCATATTTGAGGAAGCAAAACGAAACGGCTGGATAGAAGATTGGAACTGGGCAAACTACGATATGGTTCATGCAGTCATGCCAACTGAATACCTTTCTGTGAAGGAGGTGCAGGAGGAGCTTTACAACTGTTACCGAAGTTTCTTTGGTTCTTGGAGCAGAAGAATTGGTGGAATATTTTCGACAAAATCATTGAAAAGACGGATTTACAGGTATATGGCATCTCAGGGAATTGTGAATCAAGTTAAAACATTATTCTAATAAAGGCGGACTAAATATTGCAACGATACAAAATTGGAGCGTATATAAAGTACCAGTTGCTGCTGTCTTTTGCAGGTCTTCTGCTCCTTATAGTATTGGCATTTTTTCCGCCAATAGTTTCTGCAAATGTTTCTTGGCGAAAACCCTTGGTTGGTTCAATCTTCAGCGTATTTTGCGTTTTAGGCATACTAGCAGTGATTATACCTAATACATGTGGAAATATTTTGGGAAAGAAAAAAGCAAAAGTTTCAGATTCAAACAAAAATGAGACCATCATGTCACCTCTCTGGGCAGGACATCATCCAACTTGTGGAAAATTTTCTGCTCACATTTTTGTGCTAGGAAACCAGACTTTTTGTGGTGCATGTATAGGGCTTCTAATTGGCGGACTCGCTACTCTGGCTGTGGGTGTGTTTTACTTTTTTGGGGGAATACAAATTACGGAATATAGTATGTCACTTGTTTTGTTGGGCAGTTTTGGAGTGGGAATTGGTTTGTTTCAATTTAAGTTCAGGAGCTTTGCCCGCTTGCTTATGAATGTCATCTTTGTTCTAGGGGCATTGCTGATTCTTATCGGAATTGATGTTGTGGTTCAGAGTCTGTTTTTTGACTTTTTTGTTATCTGTTTGATTGTCTTTTGGCTTTTCACTAGAATATTGCTATCACAATTAGACCATAAAATAATCTGCTCTAGCTGTGGAAATGAAAACTGTGAAGCCAGGAACTGAGTTTTAGTTAGCGTTTTCTGCTCATTGAGTATATTGCTCCGGCAACCATCAGTGTTCCAAAGATTATTATTAGGATAGCCCATAGGGGAAAGTCTATGCCGAAAACAGATGTAACACCCCACAGGATGATTAATAGTCCAAGGACTAAACCTGCAATTGATCCGCCATGGGGTAATCCGAAGCATTCGCTTTCTTTTCTTCGTCGTTCATGTCTTTCCTGTCTGACAGCTCTAGCGTCCTTCATCAGAGGCTCGTTACAGTTTACACAATTTGTTGCATCATCCTCATTTTTTGTTCCACATTTTGTGCAATAAACCATATTTCTTAACCAACCTTTGTGAACCTTCTAACAAGAAGGCAACTGACACAATCCAGAAAACTATTTCTGAACTTATACTATAAAAGATGTTTCATCAAAAAACCACTAAAACATAAGCTCAAAGGAATTTAGCCCACTGATTTGGTAAGGTTAATAGGGATTGCTCATCAACTATTTTATCGGTGAGGAAAATTTGCCTCAGGTTAAAATTTTAGAAAATATTTTTTGGGTTGGAGTCGTTGACTGGAACATCAGACATTTTCACGGCTTCACTTACTCAACTCACAGAGGAACAACATACAATGCATACTTAATTATCGACAAGAAAATCGCTCTAGTTGATACTGTACATCATCCTTTTTCAGCAGAAATGATTGAAAAAATCAAGGAAATAATCGACCCCTCAAAAATAGACTACATTATAGCAAACCATGTTGAATCAGATCACTCGGGATCAATCAAAGAAATACTAAAACTTGCACCCAACGCAACAATAGTAGGCACAGAAAACTGCAAAAAAGGACTTGAAAAACACTATTTTGGACACTGGAAGTTCCAAACTGTAAAAACGGGTGACACTTTAAGCCTAGGAGAAAGAACCTTGACGTTTATTGAAGCCCCAATGCTTCACTGGCCAGACACCATGTTCACATACATCGAAAAAGATGCCTTACTTATGCCCAACGACGGCTTTGGCCAGCACTTGGCGTCATCTAAAAGGTTTGATGATGAAGTTGACCAGAATGTGCTGATGTGGGAAGCAGAAAAATATTATGCAAACATTTTGTGGCCATTTAGTCTACTGGTAATAAGAAAGATTGAAGAGATTCAGAAGCTTGGCTTGAAAATTAACATGATTGCGCCCAGCCACGGCATGATCTGGAGAAAAGATCCGATGAAGATTGTCACGTCCTATCTGAAGTGGGCGAAAGGAGAAGCAGACAAGAAGGTTCTGATTGTCTATGATACAATGTGGGCAAGCACAGAAAAGATGGCCAAAGCAATGCTTGATGGCATAGTTAGCGAAGGCGTTGAGGCCACACTGTATAGGCTTCCGTTTTCTGACAATGGCGACATCATCGGGGAACTGCTGAATACAAAGGGACTTCTTTTAGGTTCTGCAACAATTAATAATGGAATTTTGCCGACTGTGGCTCCGTTTCTCAGGGAAATGGAGGGGCTAAGACCAAGAAATAAGCTTGCTGCGGCTTTTGGTTCGTATGGTTGGGGCGGAGGAGCAACCGTAACTATAGAAAAGTCGTTGAAGAGCGCAGGAATGGAATTGACTGCACCGGCTATAACGGTTAACTGGGTTCCTAATGAAGAAGAACTGCAAAAGTGCTATGATTATGGAAAGGAGTTTGCTAAGAAAGTAAAAGCATCGGAGTAGACATTGGTTCTACTCTTTTTTGTTTGTTCTTTCTGTTTCTAGTTTTAGCCACCATTCTGGAACCTTGAAGTCTTCTGTTGTGTCCCAGCGGTCAAATGGCTTTATGTCCAGCACTGGAGTTCCGTCGAAGGCGTCCAAGCCCTTAACAGTGATTATGTTGCCTTCTACTTTTAGGAGTTTAACACGGGTAAGACCGATTGGATTTGGACGATGAGGTGTTCGAGTTGCAAAGATTCCCAGCAAGGGCATGTCGCTTCTTCCGCGAGGGTGAACTTTCATTATTTTTCTGCCTTGGTCTGAGATTTCGTTTAGCCAAAAAAGGATAAACAGATGAGAGAATTTTTCAATGCCTTCAAGTGCTTCAGCTAATTCTTCGCGAAAAACTATCTGTGAAATTACTTTTTTGTCTCTGACTTCATGACCGACAGCATCTGTCTTAACGAAACCAACAGGCTCCAAACAAATATTTAATTCACGAGACATTGCAACCCACCTTTCAACATAAACTATTTGATTAATTCTTGGTTGTCATCGTTATTCTGTCTTTTGCGATGCTCATTGCAGCATCCCTGATTCCAATGTTTTTGGCTAGGGCAGTTTCTATAACGTTTATCGTGTTTTGTGTTATCTTCCGTTGAACTAGCTCCAACATCCGTTTCGGGTTATAGCCACGGTACTCTGCATATGATGATATTACGCCTCCAGCATTTGCTAAAATGTCAGGAATGACCATGATACCACTATCAGACAGCAACTTCTCAACATCAGGACGTATGGGAAGATTGGCTGCCTCAATAATCATTTTTGCCTTGATTCTTTCCACGTTATATGCATTTATTACATCAGGAAGAGCAGCAGGAATAAGAAGGTCCACGCTCAACTCGAAAAGCTCCATATTCTTCAGTACTTTGCCTGGGCGATAATTTATTACAGAACCTGTTTTTGTCTTCACATCCAAAAGCTTCTCGTAATCTAATCCATTAGGGTTGTAGATGCATCCTTTGGAGTCTGAAACTGCCACAACCTTCACGCTTATCTGGGACAAATAATCAACAACATAGGAACCTACGTTTCCAAATCCTTCCACTGCAGCTGTCGCATTATCAACATCTATATTTTGCATATAATTTGCCGCTGTGAATGCAGCCTGAACAACACCCAAAGCAGTTGAGCCATATTCGTGAGGAATACCACATTTGACACCTGGCCTAACACATAGAGTGGAAGGTTTTCCTGTTGCAGATTTCAGGGAACCGTTCTCTTTTGCGAAAACAGCCATCTCTTTCTCGCCAGTGTTGATATCGGGAGCAGCTACATAGAGGCTTGGGCACAGATTCTTTATCGCTTTGGAGAATGCGCGTATTAAATCCATTTTCTTTTCTTCTGTCATCTGTTTTGGGTTAGCAATTATACCCGATTTTGCTCCTCCAAAGGGAATTTTTGCTAATGCACATTTCCATGTCATTGTTCGGGCTAGCCTGAAGACTTCGTCAGTCGTTACTGTGGGAGTCATTCTGATTCCGCCCTTTCCTGGACCTAAGGTTGTGTTATCTATGATTAGAATGCCTTTCATTCCTGTCTCTGGGTCGTATACTTGCAGTATCTTTTCTGGTCCCCATTTATCCGCAAAAGCTTCTATCTTGGCGTTCACTTCTTTTCCTCTAGAGTCAATGTACAATATACAAATGTATATGCTTGTTAAAACTTTATTCAGACTGTTCAGGAACACAGCAGATATAAATTGTCTGACTTGTTTGTACTTGTAGAAATTGTTCGATGTTCTAGAGGGGAGATAAAATGGGACATGTTTATTTGTACACAGGAACAGGAGGAGGCAAAACTGCCAACGCTTTAGGTTTGGCTCTGAGGTCTGTAGGTAATGAACACAAGGTCATCATAATCCAGTTTTTGAAGTGGTGGAAGAATACTGGAGAATATAAGATAAGAAAGAGGCTGGAGCCATTCTACGAAATCTACCTGTTTGGCAGAGAAGGCTGGATAGGACTAGACAATTTAGGCAAAGAAGACAAAAAACTCTCAGAAGACGGATTAAAATTTGCCAAGAATATTGTCAAAGAAAAGAAGCCACATTTGCTGGTGCTGGACGAAGTGAATCTGGCAATCCACTGCAAGATGCTTGACATAAAGGATGTTCTTGAGTTTCTGGATTTGGTACCTGACCAGACAGATGTTGTTTTAACTGGAAGATATGCCTCTCAAGAGCTTATTGACAGGGCAGATTTTGTCAATGAAGTAAATGACATAAAACAGCCAAAAGAAATGGTGACAACGAAAGGCATCCAATACTAACCTTTGTTATCCGCCTGTCTGAAGAAGCAGAATCGCCTTTGCTAGGTCTCCGTCGCTTTCTTTCAAAGCTCTTTTAGCATCTTCTATGCTTTTTCCTGTCTGGTCTGCAACAAGCTGTGCATCCTCTTCAGGAATGGCAACCTTTGCGGCTCCTCCTTCTAATGCTCTTTCGCTTACTTCGCCAGTGACCTGAAAGATTTTCTGTCCGCCCATATCAATAACTGCCACTTGAGCATTGTCAACAACAATTTCCTTGTCGCTTGTTCTGAAAATAACTTCCTCTACTTCGGGCATTTCTCCCATATTCATGCCCATGCGCTGCATCATCCGTTTAGCATTTCTCGGATTCATTCTTTTTCGCATTTCTGTTCATTCCCATCCTATACTGCATTATGTGCCTTCTTAACTTTTTTCCGCCGCACCTCGGCGTACACGAACAGCAATTCCTCTTCCAAAAGCTTTCATTTCTGCGCCACTAAGAAGAGCGCGCCCAACCGCCAAAACCTCATTCTTTTGACTAATCACAACAACTTCATCGTTTGGTCTTATTTCTTCGTCAGCGTCAATAATATGCTTGGCAAAGGCACTTCTTCCTTCAGCAACAAATGGCTCTGCAAAATCCTCAAGTTTAACCCATAATCGCAGAGAATCACTGTCATGAATCAGGCGTTTTGCTCCAGTGATTGTTAAAGCAAAAAGTCCAGTTGTTGGTCTAAGTGTGGCTAACAGTTCTTCGTCCAAATGTATGTGTCGTATTTTTCCAGTATTCTTTGAATGAGTGATTATAACTTCGTCTGGAAACAGTTTAGTTCCAGCATCTCTTCCAAACTGGTAATCAGCTACACTTCGTATCTTCAAAAGGTCGTCTGTTTGCATTATGGTATCCTCAAGCTGTAAAATAATACATGAACTTTAATTTAATCATCGTGATATTTAGAATCGGAGCATAGAAGAAAAAACTTTATGTTGTCTTATTTCTCGTATTAAGGAATCTAAGCAGGCGGAGAACATCAAATGGAAAGTCTTCATCACAATGGCGTCCTGATCCCAGCACAATACAAGGGGAAAGGACTCATTGTCAAAATAAAAGGAAAAGAAACCAAACTAACAACTGATCAAGAAGAGATGGCAGTAGCATGGGCAAAAAAGGTCGGAACACCTTACGTTGAGGATAAGGTTTTTGCAAAAAACTTTTACAACGACTTTTCAGAAAAACTGGGAATCAAAGTAAAGCCAGGAGACGTAGACTTTTCAGAAATAGTTGCACTAGTCGAAAAAGAAAGAGAATACAAAAAGAATCTTCCTAAAGAAGAAAAGAAGCGATTGGCTGCTCAAAGAAAAGTTGTCAGGGAAGCAAACAAGGAAAAATATGGCTATGCCTATGTTGACGGCGAAAAAATGGAGTTAGGTAACTATGTTGCAGAGCCCAGTTCTATTTTTATGGGTCGCGGACAACACCCGATGCGCGGAAAATGGAAAGAGGGACCAAAAAAAGAAGATGTGATACTGAATCTTTCCCCAGATGCGCCCAGACCAGAAGGCAACTGGAACGAAATTGTCTGGGAACCCGAAGCAATATGGATTGCCCGTTGGCAAGACAAACTGAGCGAAAAAATGAAGTATGTCTGGTTTTCTGATTCATGCAGTTTCAAGCAACAAAAGGAAATTGAGAAATTTGATAAGGCTGCAGAGTTTCGCCAGAAGCTTCCTAAAGTAAAAAAGCATATACTCAAAAATCTTGAATCAGATGACATTAAACGGAGAAAAACTGCGACTGTCTGCTATCTTATTGATAAACTGAAAATCAGGGTTGGCGACGAAAAAGACCCTGACGAAGCAGACACTGTTGGAGCTTCAACTCTCCGAAAGGAGCACATCACAATAAATGGTGATGGAACAGTATCTTTCAACTTCTTGGGAAAAGACAGCGTGCCACATATTTTCACTACGAGCCTACCAGAGCAGGTTATAAAGAATCTTGAGGAGTTTTCTTCAAACACAGAAGATGGGCTTTTTGACGGTGTTGGCTCTAGTCAGGTAAGCGAGTTTCTTGATGAAGTAATGACCGGACTTTCAGCAAAGGTTTTTGTACTTTGTATGCTTCTGATGCTGTGAAAACTAAGTTGGATAAGACGCCTGTCGAACCTGAATCTCCTGAATATGTCAAGAAGTATGTTGCTACAATGGCGAATCTTGAAGCTGCAAAAGTTTGTAATCACAAACGGACTATCTCGAAGAGTTGGAAGTCGTCTTTAGAAAAGAAGAAGGAACGAGTTTCTGTTCTTAAGACGCGTGCAAATGTTGCTCAGGCTAAGATTAAGCAGAGAATAAAGGATTGGACAAAGAAGCATGAAGCAAGGCTAGCGAAGCAGGAGGCACTGTTGGCGACAGACATAGAGAGGCTGGAAGAAGTCAAGCAGCAACTACAAGAAAGCGAACAGGAAGGCAAAGATGTAACAGCCTTGAAGAAGAGGGTTAAAAGCCGAACTGAAGCTGTAACTCGCCGTAGACAACGAATCAAAGACATGAAGGTTAAGCAAGCGGACAGAATGGAAAAACTGAAACAAAGTTTAGAGAAGCGCAAGCAACGGGATGAAGCGGCTTTAGACAAAATGCAACTGAAGATTACGGTTCAGAAGGAAACCCGTGACTATAACATTTCTACTTCGCTGAAGAGTTACATTGATCCACGAATTTACTATGAGTGGGGCAAAAAGGTTCAGTATGATTGGAAGCAGTATTACCAGAAAGCATTGCACAAAAAATTCAGTTGGCTAGATTGCCAAGAGAAGAAAGAAAGCAGCTAGATTTCTTTTTTCAGTTATTTGAGAGAAACAGCAATAAACTCTAAACCCAACTAATCAAAGCAGATATTTGCGGGGTTTACAAGTTGGTAACTGAAACAATAACAAGCCCAGAAATGCGGGCAATAGAAACAAATGCACAATATTATGGTATTTCATTGCTTCAACTGATGGAAACTGCTGGACGAAATGTCGCAGAAGAGATTATTTCACGATTCGACGCTAAAAAAACGAAAGTAGCGATTTTTTGTGGTTCAGGAGGAAACGGCGGTGATGGTTTTGTTGCTGCACGTTATCTTTTGTGTCAGGGTTTTAAGGTTGAAATTATTCTTGCTACACGAGCAGAAAGTATTGCTCATGAATCAGCTAAAAAGAATTGGCTAGCCCTGCAGCCTCTGAAAAACAGTATTTCTATTAAAGAAGTTAAAGATTCTACGCTTATTCCAAATGTGAAGGCAGATGTTGTGGTGGATGCTCTTCTTGGAATAGGTCTGACTGGGAAATTACGTCCACCGATTTTGCAGATAGTAGAAAAAATCCATAAAATGAATGCTTTTTGTGTTGCAGTTGATGCTCCAACAGGAATCAACTCAGATACGGGCGAAGTTTTAGGTAGTGCAGTGAAGGCGAATCTAACTGTTACATTTTACAAGCAGAAGCTTGGACTTTTGAAAGCAAAGAAATATGCTGGCGAAATAATAGTAAAGAATATTGGATTGCCCCAAGAGTTTGAGCGCTTTGTTGGTCCAGGAGACGTAGCACAGGCAACTGTTTTTCGTCGTCCAGAAGCTCACAAGGGCGAATTTGGCAGACTCCTAGTTATAGGCGGGAGTAACACTTTTTCGGGTGCACCAGCCCTAGCCGCCATGGCTGCGCTCAGAACGGGAGTGGACATAGTAACAGTAGCTTCTCCTGAACAAACCGCAAATACAATAGCAGGTATGTCGCCTGCCCTGATTACATTGAAACTGAAGGGAAAACATCTAAACGCGGGCAACATTTCTGCACTTAAGGAGCACTTGGACTCAGCATCTGCAGTTGTTATGGGTCCAGGACTCGGTCTTCATGATGAAACAAAGGCAGCAATAGAACAAATTATTGAACATTCTGAAAAAACACAGACGCCACTGCTTTTAGATGCTGATGGACTGAAAGCTTTTGAGGAATTTAGACGAAAACTTGAATGTCCTCTGGTTTTGACGCCCCACAGCCGAGAATATGAGATATTAACAGGAAATAAATTGCCAGAGAATCTAGAAGAGAAGGCAAAGGCAGTTCAGAAGATGGCAAGCAAACTTGGGGCAACCATACTGCTAAAGGGCTCTGTTGACATAATCTCTGATGGAGAGCTAACTAAATTCAATTTCACTGGAAATCCTGGAATGACTGTTGGCGGAACAGGAGATGTTCTTTCAGGAATTGTTGGAGGTTTAATGGCAATGGGAACAAACGCTTTTAATGCTGCTGTGGCGGGGGCGTTCATTAATGGGGCAGCAGGAGATTTAGTAGCTGTCGAAAAGGGGTACCATATGATTCCTACAGACCTTCTTGAGTGGATTCCTCATGTGATGGATGACCCTATGTCCCATCTGGAGGTGCGAGCGAATCAGCCGTAGCCCTGTTTTGGTTACTGTTTATCATGCTAAACAGTGTGACCCCAAAAAATGTAGCACACTAAAGCTAAAGCGCCATAATCTAGTCAGGGTAGTTCATCGAGCAAAAGGTATACCTCGTGGAGCAGTAATCTTAGACCCATTCACTCCAAAAGCGTTCTCTCCAGCAGATAAAGAACAGATACAAAAAAGAGGATTAACCGCCCTCGACTGCAGCTGGGTACACGCAAAAGAAGTTTTTGAGCTATCAGGCAACTGGATACACAGATGTTTGCCATATTTAGTGGCAGCAAATCCAGTAAATTATGGAATTCCAACCAAACTGAGCACTGTAGAGGCGCTGGCTGCCGCACTATACATTGCAGGATTCAGTGAACATGCAGCAGAACTTTTGTCAAAGTTCAAGTGGGGTCCACAGTTTCTCATTTTAAATAAGGAACTTTTGGAAGGTTATTCCCAAACAAAGGATAGCGCAGGCGTTATTGCTGTGCAAAAAGAGTTTATGTAATGAAAAAAGGCATCAAATGAAAATGATGACCTGCTAGTGTGCAGGTTTCACGTCATCTCGTCATCTTTTTGTCTGTTGGGTTTAGTATCCTGCTCTCTGCAGTATCCTTTTCACTGAAGTATATGCAACTGATGTTTCGGGTAAATCGAGCAGTGATTTTCCGTAGAGAACAGAGTTTTCTACTTCTTTGTCGTAGCTGATTTTTCCTAGGTATTCTAGTTTTGTTCTTTTTGCTACTTCTTCTTCAAGTTCGGCTGGTACTCTGTTGCCGGCTATTATGTAGAAGTTGTTGAAGTCTATTTGTACTTCTTTGGCGACTTTGTATGCTCGTTCAACGTGGTGGAATGATTTTTGTGAGGGGTCAATTACGTCGAATATGTCGTCGATTTTGGATGATATTCGCCTGTTTAGGTGTTCGAGTCCTCCTGGCGAGTCGATGATTACGTAGTTGTAGGATTTGATTAATCCGTCTAAGGCATTTTTCAGAGCATTGTTAGGGAGACAGTAGCAGCCTTCAATGAATTTTGTTCCGATAGCCATGAAGTCAAAGGATTTTCCTTCATAGAGTCCAAGTTCCCAGATTTTGCTTTCTATTCGTTTTGATGGGGGAACTCCAACAGTGGTTCCGCCGCCTTCAAGAAATGTTTCAACGAGCAGCTCGGAGATGGTTCTTTTTCCTTCTTCTTTAAGATCAATTCCAAGCATTTCTGACAGGTTCTGGTCTGGGTCTGCGTCGATTAAGAGTATTGGGGTTTCGCCTTTTTCGATGAAATATTTGGTCATAAGCGATACAAAGGTTGTTTTTCCGCTTCCGCCTCTACCCATGGTAACAAGTCTCTTCATTAATGTCACTTCCAATTTGGTACCAACAAGTTGCTTCACAGAATTTATACTTGTTGAAAATGGATTTTGACAAAAGATGAAGATTACTGGATGTAAGAAAAAGAGGTCTATTCTATGGATACTTCCTGCTCTATTTTGTAGTCTGTTACAACATTTATTGTACCATGAAACGATTCGTCAAGCTTTGTGTCGCCAGTGTCGACCTTCAAACTCCTCAAATTTTTCATCTTGTTTTCTGTCGCAATAACAATTATGTTGTCTTTCCCAACCTTTTTGATAACTGCGGGGCTTATTTGCTGGTTGCCTCTGCCAAAAATGAAGCCTTGACCACCGATTGGAGTCACAATAATTTTTGCAGGTTTATCGTCGATTGTTTTTAGAATTTGTTTTTCGTTAACGTCCTTGGCAACTATTTTTTTGTTATAAAAGATGTCTACTCCAAGGAGAGTTTTTTTCTCTTCTAAGAGGTCTCCTATTGTGCGTGTCGTTGTTCCCGCCGAAATAATGTAAAAGACATCAGGTTCCATGGTTTCTGTAATGTAAACGGCTATTGCTGCCTGATTTCGTAATTCATTTTCTGTAATTGGAGACGCCATCTTGGCACCTTGAATCAAGCGTGGCTCATAAGGACTAAGCAGATAACCATGCAGTTTAGCAGAAACTCTACCTTGCCTGAAAGCTTCCTCGTCAATGTCCATCACTTCTGCTTCCCATAAAGGCAACAGATTATTCAAAAAACTGTAAGCGATTCTTGCCGCCGATTTTGGGTCAACCCCAAATACTGCGCTGTGCATTTTGACGCCAGTTGGCACACCCAGAGCTGGAATTTGCATGTCAACACCATTTAGTACATCTCGGGCTGTTCCATCTCCGCCACAAAAAATGAGAAGGTCAACTTTTTCTGCTGCAATTTTTTTGGCAATGTCTAGGGTGTCTTCTGGTTTTGTGTACTTTTTTTGTCGTCCAAAAACTTTGTATCTAAAATTGTGGTTTTTTGCCTCGGTTTCTCCCATCAATCCAGCGCCTACGAAAAGAAAGAGGTGGTCTTTGATTGGTGCTAGTTGGGAGAGAAATGTTTCGGCACGTGCTGGAGCTACTGGTTTTGCGCCAAGGGTAACTGCTTTGTGTAGGATTTGTTTTCCGTCTGTGCCTTTTAGTCCAACTGCTCCGCCCATGCCTGCGATAGGGTTAACGATAAAGCCCACTTTTTTTGTTGATTCATCGTTTGTTGGTTGCAAATTGTTTCAGTCCTAGAGTAACTACTGTATGTTGAAGTTGTTTAGAAGTGTTTCTTTATTGCATTTTCTAGAGGTCCTCGACCTACTGCGCCAACTATTTTTTCTATGCGGGTACCATTTTTGAATATCAAGAAGTGGGGTATGCTCATGATTCCGTAGCGGCTGGAAATCTGGGGGTTCTCGTCAACATTTACTTTTCCGAATAATGCTTTTCCTGAGTATGCTTTTGCGAGCTCTTCCATTACGGGTGCCATCATTCTGCAGGGCATGCACCAGTCAGCCCAGAAATCAACCACAACTGGCAGATCACTGTTTATGAAATTGTCAAAGGATTCGGAATTCAGTTTGACTACTCCGCCTCTAGCTTCATCTAACATTTTTTTAATTTTTTCTTCTTTTATTTTTTCAAGTTCTTTATCTTCCATTGAACCAGTCACCTCCAAAAAAGTCAAGTTGTCCTTAATTTTTGAGTTGATAGGCGTCATTAAAACATTATGGTTTGATGGTATTCAAAAAAGATACCGTTAAATAATTTCGACAATATTAATAATTATAAAATGGCATATGCCACATAACAATTAGTCTGATTATGCTTCATCTAAAAACTCAATGAGATTTGACGCTATACAAAGTAAAAGTGAAAGAAATGGTGTCTGAAGGGAAAAAGCGGATTGTTCTAGATGTTGGGGGCATGCATTGTGTTACGTGTGCCCAGACAATAGAGAAACGATTGCCAAAAATAAAAGGCGTGATTTATGCTACAATCAATTTTGCTGCTGAAAAGGCGATTGTGGATTATGACCCAGACGTGGTTGACCAGAAAACGATTGAGGACGCTATTACTGAAGTAGGCTATACTGTTATTCATCAGAATGTTACACTGAAGATTAAGGGCATGCATTGTGCGGTCTGTGCTCAGACTATAGAAAAGGCGCTGAACCACACTGAGGGCGTATACAAGGCTGTTGTTAATTTTGCTTTAGAAACCGCGTCTGTGGAGTATAATGAATCTCAGATTAGTTTAGAGGGGCTCAAAAAGGTCATTCGTGAAGTGGGTTATGATGTTGTTGAGCCTGAAGGTGGAGTCGAGGATGCGGAACAGAAAGAAAGAGAAAGTGAAATACGTTCACTGAAATACAGATTTGCGTTTTCTGTTATCGTTGTAATACCTGTAATTCTCTATAGTAATGCACGGTTTCTTCCGTTTGCTCTGCCCACGTTACCAGTGGATAATTTTATTCCTTTACTGTTGTTTGTTTTAGCTACTCCTGTTCATTTTATTGTTGGGCACAGTTTCTTTGTGGGCGCATACAAGGCGCTGAAAAACAGGAATCCGAATATGGATGTTCTTGTTACGATGGGCACATCTGCAGCCTATTTCTACAGCGTTTATGTTACGTTTTCGGGTGTAGGACAGCTATATTACACCACTGCTGTGTCGCTGATGGTATTTCTCACATTGGGCAGATTACTTGAGGCAACAGCTAAGGGCAGGACATCGGCTGCTATTCGAAAACTCATGGGGCTTCGAGCGAAAACAGCCCGCGTAATACGAGATGGTAGTGAGATGGAGGTTCCTGTTGAGGATGTTCAGGTTGGCGATATTGTGGTTGTTAGACCTGGAGAGAAGATTCCTGTTGACGGCGTAGTGACTAACGGCTACTCTGGTGTTGATGAAAAAGTGATAACCGGAGAAAGCATACCTGTCGAAAAGAAGGTCGGCGATTCTGTTGTCGGAGCAACCATAAACAAAACTGGTGTACTGAAATTCAAGGCAACAAAAGTTGGAGCTGATACGGTCTTAGCCCAGATTATACAAATGGTCGAAAATGCATTAGGTTCCAAGGCGCCTATCCAAAGACTTGTAGACGTTGTTAGCAGCTATTTTGTTCCAGCGGTAATCATAGCCGCAACAGTATCGTTTATTGTATGGTATCTACTGGGAATGGGATTCACCTTTTCACTCGTCATCTTCATTGCCGTCTTGATTATCGCATGTCCCTGTGCAATGGGCTTAGCTACACCCACTGCAATAATGGTCGGCGTTGGAAAAGGCGCAGAAAATGGAGTTCTAATCAAAAGCGGAGAAGCTCTAGAAACAGCACACAAGCTGCAGGCAATAGTCTTTGACAAAACTGGAACTCTAACTAAAGGTGAACCAGAAGTTACTGACATTATTCCGTTTTCTTCAGTGGCTGGGTCTTCTAAAAAGGTCAAGATTGGAGAGGATGAATTGTTGGCGTTTGCTGCTGTTGCTGAGAAGAATTCGGAGCATCCTCTTGGCGAAGCTATAGTGCGAAAGGCAATGGAGAAGGGTCTTGGCATTGGTGAGCCCGAGATGTTTGATGCTATACCAGGTTATGGTGTTGAGGTTCAGTATGACAAAAAGAAGGTTTTGCTTGGTAACCGTAAGTTGATGGAAAAGAACAGTGTTGACATCAAGTTGCTTGAAGAGAAAATGATGGCGTTGGAAGAGGATGGTAAAACTGCTATGCTTGTGGCTGTGGATGGCAAGCCTGCGGGTGTTATTGCGGTTGCTGATACGTTAATGGAGTATTCGATTGAGGCTGTTAGGACGCTTCAGGGTATGGGTCTTGAGGTTGTAATGCTTACTGGAGATAACAAACGAACAGCTAATGCTATTTCAAAGCAGGTTGGCGTTGATAGAGTGCTGGCGGAAGTGCTTCCGCAGGATAAGGCTTCGGAGATTAAGCGGCTGCAGGATGAAGGAAAGATTGTGGCTATGGTGGGCGATGGAATCAACGATGCACCTGCTTTGGCGCAAGCAAACATTGGCATCGCTGTAGGAAGCGGAACAGATATTGCCTTAGAGACTGGCGATATTGTGCTCGTCAAAAATGACCTGAGAGACGTGGTCACTAGCATACAGCTTAGCAGAGCCACAATGGCAAAAATCAAGCAGGGACTGTTCTGGGCATTTGCATACAACACAGTTTTGATTCCTGTAGCAGCAGGAGTTCTTTATCCACTTGGCATTCTTTTGGACCCCATATTTGCGGCTGCGGCAATGGCTTTCAGTTCCGTTTCTGTAGTTAGTAATGCCTCGCTTTTGAAGAGGTTCAAACCAAAACTTAACCAAACTGACAAAATGGAGGTGAACTGATTGGCAATTGATCCTGTTTGTAAAATGAAAGTAGACGAAAAAACAGCGAAACACAAGACGGTATACAAGGGTAAGACATATTATTTCTGTGCTCCTGGATGTAAAATAGCTTTCGAAGAAGACCCAGAAAAGTACCTGTAAAACCACAAAACCACGATGTGGCTATCTCACCGAGAACAACGGAGACAGTTCACAGGTTATGGTTCAGCAATCGGCAACGATAAGGTTATTAGTTTTTTTAAACATTGAAGGTTAGTCCGGTGGGGTGGCTGAATGGTTCAGGCGGCAGCCTGCAGAGCTGTTCTATCTGGGTTCAATTCCCAGCCCCACCTCCAAGACTTGCTTGTTTCCGATTTGTTTATGTTGATGGGCATGGGTTTAGAAAGTTTAAAGTTTAGATAGAGCCGTGCATTTAGTTAGTTTAGGAGAAGCGGTGAATCTGAAGAAGAAAAAGGCATTTTTTGTTGTGTTCATTGCTGCTGTTCTTCTTGTGAGCGCCTTTGGGATAAGGGAGCTTTTGAGTCTTGATCAGCCTACTGGGGAAGAGTATAGGAGGCAGGCTGAGGAGTTGCTTGCTCAGGGCAGGGAGGAGTTTGAGAAGATTAGGGGTGTTTCTGTTAGGGAAGTGGCTCTTGAGGTTGTCAACCAGTCTTGGGTGGAGGAGACTTGGGGCGAGGTTTCAGGTTCTGAGCGTGAGGAGCTTCTTCTAGGGGATAATATTTACAGGGCTTTGTTTTTGATTTCTCAGGATTACAGTTTGTTGGATGCTCGTCTTGACTGGACTAGCAGTTTTCGTGCGGCAAAGTGGCAAGGCAAGCTCTATGTTGTGGAGGAGAATTTTGATGTTACCGAAGAGTCTAGGGCTACTGGGACTTTTGTTCATGAACTGACTCATATTATGCAGGAGACGTATTCTCTGCCTGACCATGCAACTTTTGATGGCTCCAAGGCTTTATCTGCACTAAAAGAGGGAGATGCCACTTTGATGGCTGATACGTCAAAAAATGGCGGAGTTGTTCTCCTGCCTGCAGAAGTTATCAAGTCTAGTTCGTCGACTATTCCTGAGTCTGTTGATAAGCTGAACAGGTTTGTGTATCGCTATGGTCTTGAATTCGTTAAGACGCTGTATAATTATGACAGCGGCAGTTGGGTGGGCATCGACGAAGCTTACCTAAATCCGCCTACGACTACTGAACAGATAATTCATCCAGAAAAATACAGTGCACAGGAACAGGCTAAACCTGTTGAGGCAGTTTCCGTGAGCGACGATTGGGCGCTGGTGGAGACGGATAGTTTTGGGGAGTATTTTGTTTATGTTATGTTGGATAACTGGATTTCAGATGATGATGCCACTGAGGCATCTTCGGGTTGGGGTGGAGATGCTTTCAGCTATTATGAGAAGGATGGCGAGTTCTGTTTCACATGGAATATTAAATGGGATACAGAGGACGATGCGCATGAATTTGATTTAGCATTTCAGGATATGATGTATCAAATTTCTGCAGAGAACCATAGTAACTGCAATCATATTTGGTCAGCCAATGGGAGATATATTTACTTTGATCCGGATGGAGATTCAACTCTGATTGTAAGTTCTCCAGATGAGGAGATGATTCAGCAGTCGTTTTTGGGATAAAAAATTGTTATATACTGTTTTGGTATGATTCGTATCTCGTGCATCGATTTTAGTGTATAGAGGGTGGCGGTTGTGGCTAAAGATTATGAGTTTTCTTTGTTGGTTCAGTCCCTTTTGGATAAGTCGTTGACAAAAGAGCAGCTGCTTGACAGGGTTAAGAATGATTTTGGTTTGATTCCTTTGCTTTTGACGGGAGTTGACCATAACAAGGCTGCTGTCAGATATGGATGTTCAAAGGTTTTGATGGACCTGAGTGAGCAATATCCGGAAAAGCTGTATCCTTATTTTGATTTTTTTGTTGACATGCTGGATAGCAAGTATCGTATTTTGACTTGGAATGCTTTGGCTATTATTTCTAATCTTACTCGTGTTGATGTGGACAAGAGATTTGATGCTGTTTTTGACAAATATTATAGCTTTCTGGATAATGAGTATATGGTTACGGTGGCTAATGTTGTGGGAAATTCTGGAACTATAGCGTTGGCGAAGCCGTATCTTATTCCCAAGCTCACAGATGAATTGTTGAGGGTAAAGGATGTTTCTTTGACGACCCATTTGACTGAGGAGTGTAAACGGGTTATTGCCCAGCATGCAATCAAAACTTTTGATTTGTTCTTTGACAGAGTCGAACATAAGGATAGGGTGCTGTCCTTTGTTAGTGAGCATGTTGATAGTCCTCGGGTAAAGTTGAGGACTGCTGCGGAAAAGTTTCTGGAGAAATGGAGCTAAGCCCGTTCGATTTGTGTTGTTTTTTGGAAAGTGCGTTTTTGGTTGGAACTGTAGTTCTGTTGTACACATCTACAAAAACTGGATTTTGAATTCGCAAGTCTTTTTTATAAAATCCATGTATTCTATTGTTGTTTAGGGTGCGTCCGAATGAAAGTAAAAAATTCTTTTAGAACGCTGCTGGAAAAGCGGGGCTATTCGGAGGGCGCAATTAAGAAGCTCTGGACATGGTATGACTATTCAGAGCGAAAAGGCGTTGCCAGCTTCTAGGCTTTGGTTTTGCAATTAACTTTTTTAGGTTAGTCGGTAACTTATTGTCTGACGTGATACAAGTGGTTCGGAAACAAAAGGCTGCAGTTCAAATTTCTTTGATGGCAGTTATGGCGGCACTGGTAGCAATTGGAACTATAGTTGTTCAGATTCCCAATGCTATGGGTGGTTACTTTAATGTTGGAGATGTTATGATTTTTGTTTCGGCACTTACGTTTAATCCTCTTGTTGGCGGGGTTGCTGGTGGATTAGGTTCAGCGATTGCAGATATGTTGCTTGGTTATGTACCTTTTGCTCCTTTCACTCTTGTAATTAAGGGTCTTGAAGGCTCTATTGCTGGTTTTGTTAGAAATAAGAAGAATGTTTACAGAGACATTCTAGCCGTTGTTATTGCTGGAGCTGAGATGATAACTGGATATTTTGTGGTTGAGTTTTTCCTTTGGGGAATTGGCGGTGCTTTGGCAGAGATTCCAACTAATATTGCGCAGATTGCGGTGGGCGGTTTGATTGGGGTGCCTGTGGCTATTGTTTTGCGTCGTAGGCTTCCTGAAATTCTTCGAGACTGAAAAAGGGTGTTGTTTGTAAAGATTTTTACGTTAGCATAAACAGTTTTTTTAGTCTTAATGTATATGTGTCGTTAAGGCGGACTGGAAAATCATGGTCGGTAACTTGTCTGTGAAGCCAAAGCTGAAGAAGGCTCTTGTGATGTTTCGGCGTGACCCGTCAGAGGTCAAAAGGGTTTTGGTTGAGCAGGGTTTTGAGCTTGTTTCAGAGAATCCTGATTTTGTTGTCTGTTATGGCGGCGATGGAACAGTCCTGTTTGCGGAAAGAGCGTTTCCTGAGATTCCGAAGCTTGTGATTAAAACTTCTAGAGCCTGCAGAATGTACGACTATAAACTCAAGGATTTGGCTAAGCTTTTGTCCAAGTTAAGGTCAGGGGATTTTGAGATTCATTCTGAGATGAAGCTGGTTACGGAAGCTAAGGGTAGGGCTCTTGTTGGGTTGAATGAAATTCAGGTGCATCTTAAGTTGCCAATTTATGCGGTTCGTTTTTCGTTGTCTGTTGATGGAAAAGAGTATGATAATTTGATTGGTGATGGTGTGATTGTTGCTGCTCCTTTTGGCTCTACAGCGTATTATAGTGCAACGGGAGGAAAGAGCTTTGATGAAGGCATAGGGATTTCGTTCAACAATCTTCATTACAAGAAGGAGGACAGCTTTGTGGTGCCTGATAGCTCAGTTGTGAAGATTTCTATCAGCAGGGGTCCAGCATGGCTTCTGGCGGATAATAATGAAGATTTTATAGAACTTGACGCAGGCGACAGTGTTACAGTCAGAAAGTCTGGGAGCGTAGCAAATTTCATTTACTTTCCATAACAATGTTTCGTTGTTGTGATGTGTTATGTTGAAGGTTGGGCATAGGGGAGCAAAGGCGCATGAGCCAGAGAATACTTTGCGTAGTTTTCAGGCTGCCATGTCTCTTGGAGTTGATGCAATTGAGCTTGATGTCCGAAAAACAAAGGATAACGAGCTTGTTGTTATGCATAATGCTGACGTGAACAAGACCACTAACGGTGAGGGCTCGGTTAGCGAGCTTACGTTGGAGCAAATAAAAAAGCTGACAACAGACAAGGGTGAAAAGATACCTACTTTTGCGGAGGCTCTTGATTTCATTGGCGAACAGGTGAAGATTCTTGTGGAGCTTAAGGAAACGGGATATGAAGAACAGGTTCTGGATTTAATCGAAAAGAAAGACCTGCAGAAGAATGTGATAATCATCTCGTTTCATGAAGATGCCCTTCGAAAGATTAGAGAGTTAAATGATGAAGTGGAAACGGGCTTGATCTATGTCCGTCACAAGAATCCAATACAGGCGGCATTAGACCTCAAAGCCCAGTACCTGCTTCCGTTGTATCGTTTTACCCACTCTGCCAATGTCAAGAAAGCCCACAAAAACGGCTTGAAGGTAATTGTGTGGACAATAAACAACAAAGAAGAGGTAGCCGAATACAAGAAGAAAGGTGTTGATGGCATCGCAAGTGACAAACCAGACATCCTAAACGACTAGTCATTATGCTATTGTCTTGTGAACTTTTTTTGCTAGAGCTGTGCTGTGTTTTTCTGAAAAAAGCTGTGTTTTAACAATGTAATGCTATTAGGATCCTAATAGGCTC
>CAVYYP010000010.1:0-30568 GCA_963772765.1 Candidatus Bathyarchaeota archaeon
AACACGGAGGCACTCCTGAGACAACAGGGATGTCTGGTAGTATAATCGGAGATGCAGCAGCTAGCCAAAACTATGATTACACATATCCTAACCTGCTGGCACGTCTTGCCTTCACGCCAAACCCAATAGGTGTTAACCAAATATTCACAGTTAACATCTGGACTACACCACCACCAAGCGCAGAACGCTTCCGGATAGGCTACCAAGTAGTTATCACAAAGCCTGATGGCACATCAAACACAGTTGTAATCGACTCGTATGTAGCTGACGGAACTGCATGGTTCCCATATCTTGCTGACCAAGTAGGAGAATGGACACTACAGTTCTTCGCTCCTGGACAATGGAACCCAGCAGGCTACTACAACGACGGAGAATATCAAGCAACAGAGTTCCCAGGTCAATGTACTACGACAGCGACTACTATCCTCCATGTAACACCCCACAACAGACCTTGACAGTGCAGGAAGCCTTTGTTTATTCATGGCCATTAATTAATTTACCAACTGATTATTGGACACGTCCAATTTCTATGGAGCACCGAGAGTGGGCACAAATAGCAGGTAACTACCCATGGGAATACCAAGAAACATTTTCTGAATACAGCGGTGACGCTGACTATTATGGTCCATACGTAACAGCACCAAATACCTCACACGTCATGTGGAATGTGCAACGCGACACAGCAGGTATTATCGGTGGAGAAGCTGGAGTATACGGTGACCTAGGTAGCGTAGGCACTCCTGATGTAATTTACATGGGAAGATGCTATGATACCTACACTGTGCCTGGAGTGGGCAGCGTTGCAGGTTGCTATGATCTGCAAACAGGAGAAATCTACTACGAAATACCCACATCTGAGGGCGGTGTAACACCACAATGGATTGCATACGTTAAACCAGAAGACACTGCAGTACCTGGAGCAGGTGCAGCACGACCAATCACAGCCACACTCATAGCAGTAGATTCAACAAGCAACCCAACCGAACTTTATCAAATAAACCCATTCACTGGTACATACAGCACATATGACCTAACAGGTGAAGGTGGTCCTGGTAGAATACTTGCCTTCAGAGCTGGATACTTCTTGAGTGTTAGAGATTCAAGTGACGCAGTTGTTGACCCATACATGGAATCCCACTTCTGGAACCGCACCAGCATACAGGATAACGGTTATCCGACTTACCTGTATAACTGGAGCTGCCTATCCACTGCAAGAAACTTCGAAGACAGGCTATCAAGCAATATCAGCTACAGGCTATGTCCAAGCTACAGAGGCTCAGCTTATCCAGAATCCGCTAAATGGAACTGGTATGGTAGAATGGGTACTGCAGACTTGGATACTGGCTACACAGTTATCACAAGAAGATTCTTTGACAATGCAGTCTGGGGCGGAGAATGTGTCGGTGTCAGCCTAACTACTGGACAGGTACTGTGGGAACGATTCTTTGAGAATGCTCCATACAGTCCAAGAACCACGGTTGCTGACAACGGAGTTGCTGTTATCTGCTTCAACCAAGGCGAAGTAATTGGACTTGACATGGCAACTGGTGACATCAAATGGACGTTTGACGGTAACTCGTATCCGTTCGGTGGATTCTGGGGATATGACGAAGCCGCAGCCTATGGCATGGCCTACTTCTGGTCATACGACGGTGTCCAAGCATACGACATCGCACAAGGCGGATTGGTCTGGCA
Source organism: Candidatus Bathyarchaeota archaeon (assembly GCA_963772765.1). Classification (GTDB taxonomy): domain Archaea; phylum Thermoproteota; class Bathyarchaeia; order Bathyarchaeales; family Bathyarchaeaceae; genus Bathyarchaeum. Next base: position 1,696 of record CAVYYP010000010.1, read on the forward strand.
CTATAACGACCCAGCAATTCCATTCGAAACCACTTATACTGGTAGCACAGGCGTAGAAGCCTACTCCTTTAACGGAAATGGCATCGTTGCTGACGGAAAAGTCTACACAAGAAACAGCGAACACACAGCTACTGCACCTTACACTAGGGGCTGGAGTCTTCACTGTATCGACGCCTACACAGGCGAAGGTATCTGGAAGATAGGCGCACCAATGGATCCTGGAGCAGCATCAGATGGCTACTTGACAGCAGGCAACAGCTATGACGGATACATGTATGTCTTTGGCAAGGGCGAAAGTGAAACCACTGTTATGGCACCAAATGTTGGTGTAGCAAAAGGTTCACCCATCATGATAACTGGCTCTGTTCTTGATATGTCACCCGCACAGCCAGCAACACCATGTGTATCAGTTGATTCAATGGACACCCAGATGGACTACATCCACGTCAAACGACCAATCGACGGACTCTACCACAACGAGACAATCTATGGAGTTCCAGTAACTCTAACTGCAATCGGCGCAGATGGTTCATACGTTGAAATTGGCACAACCACATCTGATGGTTACTACGGCAACTTTGGTATGGAATGGACACCAGAAAATGAAGGCGTATACGAGATTATTGCTTCATTTGATGGTTCTGATGCGTACGGAAGCAGTGCAGCAGCAACCAAGGTCGTAGTTGGTCCAGCCGCAGCAGCAGGCGGAACAATACAGCCAGAACACCCACTGATCAGCACAGAGATGGCAATCATAATTGCAGTCATCGCAGTCGCAATCATCGCAGCAGTCGCATACCTCGTACTAAGGAGACGAAAATAACCAAATTTTCCCTCCCCCTTTTTTGGGAGTAAATGAGGTTTAGAAGAATAATGGGGAGCTGAAAGGACTCAATATTCGGTTACATGTAGCATCTTACTCATTCCTTTAAGCTGCTGGCATGTTCATCACTCATCAACAACTGTGATTGGGTCTCAGCAAATCTCCATTATTCATACAATTCCTAATTATTTTATGAGAAATTCGCATACATCAGTCGTTCGAGTTAAAAAAATGGTCGCGACAAATGCGCACAAACCCAAACCCCAAATGTTGTTTTTTAGTCCAGTCAGAGTTTAATAAATTAAAGTGTAATATTTACTTTGGTATATACTGCTATTATGCTCCTAATGGACTCCAAAAAGACAGCACGAAAGTGTGAATTTTGTTGGTTCCTGATATAATGCCATTACCATCGTTTGTTATATAGATTCATCGCTTTCCTTTTTCTGCATCAAATACTGTAAATACAACTTGTTAAGAATAAAGAAATGGTTGAAAAGATGGGTTTTGTAATTATTATTGATGATCCAAATTTTATAAATGAACTTATCAGATTTGGTAAAGATAAACACTGAATTCTCGAAAAACTGTCTTTACCCAAGATGCATTGGATTATTCAAAATATATTGACCAAAAATGGGCTTTGGGGTTTTCCATTCATTCATACTTATTTTGTTTGTTCAAATATATGAAAAATTGCTAATCTAAAGCATGATGACAACTGGTGTTTTCTTTTGGTTTGTGTTGTTTTGGGCTTTTGTTCGGGACTAATTTTTTCTTTACAAAAGAAATTTTCTAGTTTTTTTAATTGACATGTTGTTTGTGTTCTTGTTTTGTTGAGATGTATTTTGTGTTAAATTGGGGGTGTAACGCTGAATGAAGTTTTTAGCTTGTCTCGGTCTAAATGCGAAAAGGTTTTTAGTTCCGTCCTATTACAAGAGAGTCAAATAGTTAATGTATGAGGTGAATGATTTGTCTGTATTTGCCGCACCCGGTGCTTACGATCGCGCCATTACAGTGTTTTCTCCAGACGGTCGCCTTTTTCAGGTTGAATATGCCCTAGAGACAGTTAACCGTGGGGCAACAATAGTTGGAGTCGCCTGTGCTGGAGGAGTTGTATTAGGAGCAGAAGAGAAAATTGAAACTCCCCTTCAAGATGCTAGCTTCACTTGGAAAATTTATGGTGTAGACGACCATCTTGGAGCAGCAGTAGTTGGCTTGGGATCTGACGCTCGTATCCTGATTGATCAAGCAAGAATATATGCCCAAAGCAATCGATTGACCTATGATGAACCAATTGATGTTGAAATTATCACAAAACGTGTTGGAGACGTAAAACAGCTTTACACCCAACATGCAGGAGTAAGACCTTTTGGTGTCTCAATCATTTTTGGTGGAGTCGACAAAACTGGACCCCGAGTCTTCACAACTGACCCAAGCGGCTCCTACAGGGGCTACAAGGCAGTAGCTGTTGGAATAGGACGAGAAACAGTTGAAAATATCCTAAAAGAAGAATACCGTGAAGACCTCAGTTTGGATGACGCCGTAAAACTTGTTGCAAAATGCTTAACAAAATCCCTTGAAGCCAGAGGAGAGCCAAAACGCATCAAAGTAAGCGTTATACCCGCAGATACCCAAAAATTCGAGCCAATGGACGACGAAAAAGTTGCGGCTATCCAAAGAGGGCTTGAGGGCAGTGGAACTTAATGAGCGATCGCTACACAATCGCACGCTACACACATGAAGGCGAACACTTCGAAATTCTAACCAAACCCGAGCCTGCACTATCCTACAAGCTCGGAAAATCCATTCCTGTTTCTCAACTTTTAGCAGCAGAAACAATCTTTACTGATGCTGGAAAAGGCTCAAAAGCCTCAGAGGAAAAGCTGCAGGAAATTTTCAAGACAACTGACCCCCTAAAGGTTGCTGAAATTATCCTAAAGAAGGGAACTTTGCAGCTAACAACGGACCAACGAAAGCAGCTTGTTGAAGACAAACGGCGACAAATCATTTCTTTCATATCTCGTGAATGTATTGATCCTAAAACAAACTTGCCGCATCCTCCTACGCGGATTGAGCAAGCAATGAATGAAATTCACTATTCTATTGATCCCCACAAGTCTGTTGAAGAGCAATCAAAAGACATAATAAAGCTCTTACGTCCAATTATTCCTCTTAAAATGGAGAAAATTACAGTGGAAGTACACGTACCGCCAGAGCACGCGAGCAAAGTTTACGGAACCGTCAAAGGATATGGTACACTAAAGAAGGATCAGTGGCTAGCTGATGGGTCATGGGCTGCCGCTGTGGAAATGTCCGCAGGGCTTTACGAGCCTTTTTTGGACAAACTGGGGAAAATGACCCGAGGAAACATTGAAGCAAAATTGGTAAAATAAATGAAAAAAATTAGCATTAATGAGGTGTAATTATTATGCCCCTTTTCTATGAAAAAAAACAGCTTGTTTCTCCTGGTGACCTTCTCGCAGAAGGCGACTATGTATCAGGAGACAGCACCTACAAGGAAAATGAAAAAATCTATGCCTGCCGTCTAGGGCTTGTTGATTACGATGGAAAACGAGTTTACGTCGTAGCCCTCAAAGCATTTTACATTCCTGTTCCTGGAGACATGGTTATCGGAAAAGTAGTTGAAACCACTCCGGGCGGCTGGGTAATAGATATCAAAGCTCCACATCTTGCCCGACTTAGAGCATCAGATGTTGTTGAGCGTTCCTTCAAACCCGAAACAACCGATTTGCCCTCAATTTTTGATGTGGGTGATTTGATAATCGCGAAGGTCACAGCATATGACCGAACACGTGATCCACAGTTAACTGTCCGTGAGCCTGGTCTAGGCAAGATTATGCGGGGTCAAGTTGTTGAAGTTACTCCAACAAAGATTCCACGAATCATTGGCAGGCAGGGTTCCATGGTTAGTATGATAAAGAATGAGACAGGATGCCAGTTGACTATTGGCCAGAACGGCTTAGTTCTCATCAGCGGCAGGTCTCCTGAAGAAGAGCGGATTGCCGTGAAGGCTATTCGCAAGATTGAAAAAGAATCTCATACTAGTGGGTTAACTGACAAAGTTACTGAGATGATTAGACAGGAAAGAAAAGCAATTGACACCAAGTAAAAAGAAAACAACTAAAAAGGAGAAAAAAACTGTGGCAAAGAAAAAATCTGAAACCTTAGTTGATAAAAAGGGACTCCGCTTAGACGGAAGAAAACTGGATGAACTACGACCCGTAAAGATGGAAGTTGGCGTTATCCCAAATGCTGACGGCTCAGCATATCTAGAACAAGGAAGAAACAAGATACTCGTAGGCGTTTATGGCCCTAAAGAGGCTCACCCAAGACACATCGCACAACAAGACCGCGCAGTTATCCAATGCCGATACCACATGGCACCCTTCTCAGTGGATGAACGAAAATCTCCCGCACCCTCAAGAAGAGACATAGAACTCTCCAAAGTCATCAGGGAATCACTAGAACCCGCAGTTTTTCTTGAATATTACCCCCGAACCTCAATACAAGTATACATTGAAATTTTGCAAGCAGACGGAGGAACAAGATGCGCAGGCATAACAACTGCAGCTCTTGCACTTGCAGATGCTGGTATTCCGATGCGTGACTTGGTTGTTGCGTGTGCGGCTGGTAAAGCTGGCGGCAAAATAGCTGTTGATCTTATGGATACTGAAGATAAGATTGGCGAGGCTGATGTGCCTGTGGCTTTTATGCCTAACCTGAATGCAATAACCTTGTTGCAGATGGACGGAAAGCTTTCATCTAAAGAGTTTGAAACTGCAATTGATATGGCTCTTGAAGGCTGCAAGAAATTGTATCAAATTCAAAAAGAAGCGTTAAAGGCAAAATATGTTGATTCTGAGGAGGCTAAAGAAGAATGACCGACTCTGTTGTTATGAATGTAAAAAAGAAACGAATAGCTGAGCTTCTCGCCAAAGGAAAACGATCTGATGGACGAGGACTTACAGATTATCGAGAAATAAAAATCGAACCTGGTGCAATTGAACGCGCCGAAGGCTCTGCCAGAGTTCACTTAGGAGAAACCGATGTCCTAGTTGGCGTTAAAATTGGAACTGGAACCCCATTCCCAGACACACCTGACACTGGTGTTCTGACAGTTAACGCTGAACTTGTGCCTCTTGCATCTCCAGATTTTGAGCCTGGTCCGCCTGGAGAAAATGCAGTGGAATTGGCCCGAGTTGTAGACCGAGGAATACGCGAATCCAAAGCAATAGACCTAGAAAAGCTCTGTGTAGAGTCTGGTAAGCTGGTTTTCGTGGTTTTTGTGGACATTTATGTTCTCAATCATGACGGAAACCTTATCGATGCTTCTGCCATTGCCGCGTTGGCTGCTCTGCTAAATGCAAAGATGTTCAAGTACACTGTCGAAGACTGCCAGATCATAAAGAAGCCAGGATATACTCCGCTTCCAGTTGTTGACTATCCAGTAGCTGTTACTTTCGCCAAAATAGCCAATAAGATCATATTGGACACTGAGCTTGATGAGGAACAGGTAATGGATGCACGACTGACAATGACTCTAGACAAGGACGGAAACATCTGTGCCATCCAGAAGGGCGGCGGCTCTGGTTACTTCACAAGGGAAGAAATATTAGAGGCTTCACAGATTGCCAAAGAAAAGACTGCAGAATTAAGAAAAATCGTGGTTAAAAGCTGATGGGACGAAAAACAAAAAAAGTTGCAATGACCAGAGGACTCGGCACTCGTTACGGTGCAACCGTTAGGAAACGCTACATCAAAGTAGTTACAGAAGCCAAACGGACTCACAAGTGTCCACAGTGTGGCGCTGAGGCTGTCAAACGTGAAAGCGTTGGCGTTTGGAACTGCAGAAAATGTGATGTAACTTTTGCTGGCGGAGCCTATACTCCAGTCACAAAGCTTGGGGTTGTGGCAAAGCGTCAAGTGAAGAGCTTGTCCTCTTCATCAGAATCCTAAAACCAGTTGGCGAAAGCCTTCTTGGTCATCTTCTTTCTTTGAGGTGACCTAAATTTGATATTGTTAACTACATCCAGAAGACCAACTGAAAGAATACGGACTTTTTGCAGAGATTTAGCTTGCTCTATTCCAGATGTTGTACGTGTTAATCGCGGAAAGATGAGCCTAGATGGAGTAGGAGAAAAGGCAATCGAGCTTGATGCAGACAAAATAATCATTGTAGACAGATGGCACGGTGGACCCGGAAAAATCAGCCTTTTTCAGATATCAAATGGACTAAAACCCGTTATGCCAACAATGTTGATGTCCAATATACGTCTCAAACGAGAACTAAATGAACGCACAAGCCGCATCTGTGCATCTGCCATTACATTATCACCTAACATTCCTAGTGAGCTAAAAGAGGCGGCTGAATGTCTGTCAAAGTTTTTGAGTTTACCCCTTCTGTCCTTGGATGATGCGGTTGAAGTTCATCGTGCTTCGTTGCATTTTTCAGTTGATTCTTCGCCGAAACTTAAAGCCACGTTTATGCTTCTTGGTCAAATGGTTGAAATAGGTCCTAGGCTCACTCTCTCACGGCTAATTTGGAATGATTCATCGTGAAAGCTAAGGCTGTTGTTCGTCTAAACTTTTCTTCAGATAAGCAGTTGCAGGTAGTTTTGCAGGCGCTAAAGCCCGAAACCGAGACCTCTACTACTAGCCGTTCAAAGGTTCAGATGACAGCTGATGGCAACACTTTGATTTTGGATTTCATGGCTAAAGACACCTCTGCGTTGAGGGCAGCTATGAACTCGTATCTTCGACTGATTGGCGTGGCAACGGACCTTAAAAAATTCATGAATATGTAGCTGATTTGTTGTTGTGTTTGGGCGGTTCTCTGTGTGAGAATGCTTAATATACTCCAAGTTATTTAAGCTGAAATGTATTTCAGAAACAAAGATTTGAGGAATATGATATGAGTCAAGATGTTTCTAATCTTCCACCCCAAGTTCAGCAACGGTTGCTTCGGCTTCAACAGTTGCAGCAGTCCCTACAGGGAGTTTTAAGCCAGAAGCAGCAGCTTGAACTGCAACTAACAGAAGTTGAACAAGCAATAAGCGAACTAGAAAAACTGAAAGAAACTGCAGTAATCTACAAGTCTATTGGTGCTCTTCTTGTTAAGGCAGAAAAAGGCAATGTTACCACAGAACTGAGCGAACGTAAAGAACTTTTGACAATGAGAGTTGATGTTCTAGCAAAACAAGAAGAACGTCTTCGAACCCAAGCAAAAGACCTACAGGAGAAACTGCAGCAAGACCTTCGTCCAGTATCTGGTTCTTCTGCATAGGATGAACACCCTTTTGGCAGACCTTGGCATCCCCGAGCTGACTCTTGACCAAGTCGCGGAGCTATGTGAGGGTGCAGAAAAGGCTGCCAGAAACTATGTTTTATCACAGGTATCCACCAGCAGAATAGTTGACCTTGATGTTACAGTGGACGCACAGGGAACAAAACCCATCACAGTAGATGTTGACGTCAGCATCGTTTTATCGCCCCTCATGAAAGACTTCGATGTAGAATCATTGACAAAAGAGGCAACAAAACAAGCCTTCGAACACATTGAAGAATACCTGAGGGACCTAAAATGCAAATCCAAAAAATAACAGAACTAATCGACAAGCATGAAGCCAAGCTAGCAGTTCTTTTATGTCACCACAACGCTGACCCCGACGCAGTAGGCTCCGTTTTTGCATTCAACGGACTACTAAAAAGATTAAAACCAAACCTAGAAACCGAGATTGCAGCCGCTTCTGGACCAAGCAAACTCTCAAAATCCATGATATCCGTTCTTCCCATAACCCTTACAGACGAACCCAGAATAGAAGAAGCAGACATTGTAGTCTTACTGGACACAAACACCGTCCAGCAACTAGACGACTGGAGCACAAGAATAGACCCAAAAAAGCCCCTAGTAGTCATAGACCATCATGCAAGCCACCCCGAAACCGAACAGCTGGCAACAATTTCTATAGCAGACGAAAATGCCTCATCAACCTGCGAAATTGTTTATCGCCTATTCAAGCAGGCAGAAGTTGTGCCTTCTCCAGACGAGGCAAAGGCTCTTTTTCTGGGACTAGCTTTTGACACTAGACACTTCATCATTGCCACTTCTGAAACTCTAAAAGTTGTAGCCGACCTTGTAGACGCTGGAGTAAACCCACAAGAAACCCTTCCTGTTCTCTCGCTACCTATGGAACACTCAGAGCGCATAGCACGACTAAAAGCAGGCAACCGAATGAAATTACTCAAAACAAAGGGTTGGTTAATTGCCCTTTCTCATGTTGGTGCATATCAGGCGTCCGCAGCTCGCGGATTACTTGCCTTGGGTGCGCATGTTGCTGTTGTTGCGGGCAAAAATGGAGATGAGATCCAGGTCAGCTTTAGAGCTTGTAGAGACTTCAATGAAGAAACTAAGATTCACATGGGAACCGATCTGGCAACTCCTCTAGGCGAATTCATGGGCGGCATGGGCGGGGGACATTCGCTTTCTGCTGGAGCAAACGGTAGTGGGGATTTGGATTCTTGTCTTAAGTTCTGTGAAAAACTGTTTAAAAAACTGCTGAAATAACCCTTTTTTGAGTAGCTACTCTTAAATGAATCAATAAAATTTGCAATAGCGGACTGACCAAATTTGGCGATAATCGGTATCCACAACCTAACGTACAGTTATCCGAGTGCAACAAAGCCCTCAATCAAGGATGTGTCCGTCAAAATAAACAAAGGAGACTTTGTCATTCTAACAGGTCCAAGCGGATGCGGAAAAACAACACTCTGCCGATGCTTCAACGGGCTTGTTCCCCACTTCTATAACGGCACCCTAGACGGAGAAATCACGGTAGCTGGACTAAATGTTGCCGAACAAAAAATTCCTGAACTCGCCCGCCACGTAGGACTCGTTTTCCAGAATCCCGAAAACCAGCTATTTGCCTTGTCCGTAGAAAAGGACGTGGCTTTTGGTCTAGAAAACTTTGGCATGCCCAGAAAAGAAATGAGAGAACGAGTAGACTGGGCGCTCGAAATGGCAGGAATAAGCGAACTCAGCGAAAGACCGCCACACGAACTTTCAGGCGGACAACAACAGCGGGTAGCAATCGCCTCTGTTTTGGCTATGCAACCCGAAATCATGGTACTCGATGAGCCCACATCATTTCTTGACCCTCTGGGAGCAGAACAAATCTTCGAAGTCCTATATGATTTGAACAAAAAACTGGGCATAACAATCATTCTGGTCGAGCACAGACTGGACCTTGCAGCAAAATATGCCAACCATGTCATAGTTATGAACGAGGGAAGCATTGCATTGACTGGAACTCCCAAAGAAATATTCACTTCAGAGAAAGCACGTCTCATTGGCATTGGAATTCCTAAGGCAACAAAACTGTATCAGCATCTCAAAAACAGCGGAGTAACCCTAAAGTCTGTTCCTGTTACCCCCGAAGATGCAGCAAAACTTCTAAGGGAGATGCTGAAAACTGCTTGAAGTTAAAGACCTCCATTACTCATACTCTACTGGACTTGAAGCACTAAAAGGAATCAACCTCACAGTCGAAGACGGCGAATTCTTGGCAGTCATGGGACCTAACGGAGCAGGAAAAACCACACTAGTAAAACACTTCAACGGACTTCTAAAACCGACCACAGGAGAAGTTCTAGTCAACGGCATAAGCACCCGTGATGTGAGCGTTGCCAAGCTTGCACGAAATGTGGGTTTTGTTTTCCAGAACCCTGACCACCAACTATTCAGCGAAACAGTAGAAGACGAAATAGCCTTTGCCCTTCACAACTTTGGTTTCGAAGACGCTGTAATAGAAAAACAAGTTGACTGGGCATTAAATCTCTTAGATGTGGTTCAGTACAGGAAAACCTCACCGTTCATGTTGAGTGGTGGAGAAAGAAAACGAGTTGCACTGGCTTCTATTCTTGCTTGGGATCCTCAGATGATTATTTTGGATGAGCCAACTATTGGTCAGGACCATCATCAGAAGGAGAAGCTTCAGCAGTTCATTTTGCAGTTGAATAAACAGGAAAAGACTGTAGTTGTCGTCACTCACGATGTCGAGTTTGTGGCAGAATGCAATCCCAGAGTCATATTGATGCGGGAAGGAACAATTTTGGTTGACGGCAAAGCGCAACAGATTCTTACGGACCCAGAGGTGTTGGCGCAGGCTTCGATTGTTCCTCCTCAGATTACTAAAATATTTTTGGAGTTGGCTGATTTGGGGCTGCCAACCGACGTTATTGACGTTCATGACGCCACAAAAATACTGTTAAACAGACTGAGGAAAAAGTCATGAGCGTCTTTGAGGGCTTCAAGTTCAGGAAAGTTTCTTCTGTAGTTCATGATTTAGACCCCAGAATCAAGTTTCTGTTTGTTTCTGTCCTTTTTGTCATGGCTATTCTGTTTACTCAATTAATCGCTCTCATTGTTTTGTTCTTTATTCCGTTGCCGTTTGTTTTTATTGCAAAAGTCAACCGTCAATGGCTACGTTCCCTGCGCGGAGCCGCACTGTTAGCAGTCTTCATTTTTGCAACCAACTTCATTTTTGGTTTTCTATATCCAACATCATTTAACGAAATAACCGCACCAGTAGACACACTGCCTGAATATCTAATAATCTTGGAGCGCTCTGCAGCCATGACACTACGTTTCGTTGTTCTAATCGCTTCATTCTCTGTATTCTTTCTAACAACATCCCCTGACCATCTTGGCTTGGCACTTCAGCAGAGCCACATTCCTTACGAGTTCTGCTTCGCATTCACCACTGCTGTTCGTTTTGTTCCAGTATTAGCTGACGAAGCACAAACAATTATGGACGCCCAAAAAGCTAGAGGTCTAGAACTGGAACGTGGAAACCTGTTAAAACGCGTCAGAAACTACATTCCCGTCCTGATTCCACTGATAGTGAATGCTATTCGAAGGAGCCTGGAGCTGGCAGAGTCTATGGAGTCCAGAGCTTGGGGCGCAACTGCAAAACGAACAAACCTCTACGCCCTTAAACTGAAAAAAGCAGACTACATACTTGTCGTGATTTCCATATTGATGCTAGTCTGTGCAGTTTACATCTGGCTAAATGTCACAATTCCATCTTTGACAGCGCTTATTGCCTTCTAAAACTGTTTCTACAAGCTTTTTCAATGTAGCAATTTTCTTGTTTATTGTTAGGTAAAACTAATTTTTTTTGACATTATTATCGGTAACCTTGAAGGGGACAAAATGAGTAAACGCCTTTTTTTAGCATATTTTTGATCTTGATTATCGTTTTGGCGGGATCTACGTTTGCATTTATGTATCATGATAGCTCCTCCGAGCCTGAGCATTCAGTGCCAACTGAGCCACCACCTGTTCTTTGGTAAATTGATCTAGAGCATTTTGCTACCGATTTTGCGGTTTATGGTAGAAGAGTGTTTGTATGCGAAAATGGTGGTAATGTGTTAGGTTTTGATGCCTCTAACGGTAAACTGCTTTGGGAAAAGGATGTGGGCGGCTACGTAACTGGCGGCTCAACGCTCGCAATTTATGATGGCAAATTATGCTTTGGTTCTAAATGTTCTATAGTTTACCGATTAGACCCGACCACTGGTAGGAAAGAGATGGAACATGCTGCTCCAGTAAGCTCCGGTTACCGAAGTAAAAGTGCTCCTGACTTTTTTGTTGCAGATGGAAAAGTGTTCGCTGAAGCAGATGGTACTTTGGTGTATGATACTAATACTGGGGGAGCTTTTATGGGAAAATCCTGCATATGGAAAATTTGTTCTTACTGCTGCTACGACCAACAAATAGACTTTTTCGAAAGCAATCAAATCTTGTTATTGTAGAAATCTGAAATGTACATCAAAAAACGAAAAATAAGAAATTTTGGCGATCGGCAGTAGCCTTATTTCTTCCGTCTTTTCTGTCTCTTCTTCTTTACTCGTTTTTGTTTCTTTTTGGCGGTCTTTTTTGTCATGCCGTGATGTCGTGCCATAATGATCGCTTTTCCTTTCGGATACTTTTCCTATAGTGTGCTTCATAAAGGTTACGTGCATTTTAGCTCTTGTTGTCATCCGCTTATCTGCTGTTTCAAACTTTTCCGCAGCCTTCGCGTCTACATTAGTCCCCTCCATATCCTGTTGGAGACTGTTAAGCTGTGTCAGAGTCGCTCCATCTCATCATCACGGATGCTCAGAATGGTGTCCCTCATCACACACTAGAACATCATCTAAAATGATAGCTTAAAACCTTGCTGAACACGGCTACACGACTACCTTTCTAGTCGGTATGTTAGCAGGACAAGCAATGACTGGTAATCTGTTACTCGGCAGATATTTTCTCTTTTATGTCTTCAGCGAAAGCTGTCGCCTGTTTTAGGTCTTCCTCGTTGGGTCTGCCTTTGTGTACACCATCCACCAACTTGAATGGTATTGTCAGTTATCGATGAGTTTCAGGCTATTTTGTACTTAACTTGAATTCTTTATGGATGGCTCTTACTGTTTCTGCTCCGTCCTTTTCTTTCACTACAAAAGAGACGTTAAGTTCGGATGAGCCTTGGGCAATCATGCGGACGTTTATTCCTTTTTTGGATACTGCCGAAAATATTCTTGAGGCTACGCCTGGCATTCCTTTCATTCCTGCGCCTAGAACTGCGACTACGCAAACGTCGTCTTCGGACATGATTTCGCGGATAAACTCTCTTCCCAGCAGGGCTATTTCTAGTGTATTGACTGCCCGTTCTAGCAGGCTTCGCTGAATTACTAGTGAGATGTTTGCTTCTGAGACGCTCTGGGAAATCATGAGAATGTTGATGTTTTCTTTTCCTAACACCTCGAATACTTTGGCTGCTGTTCCAGGTGCACCTACCATTCCTGCGCCGCTGACTGTTATAACTGCAACATTCTTGACTATAGTTACAGCTTTTACTCCATCTGCAGCCACTTTGGGTTGTCCATCTTGCACTATGAGCGTTCCAGGATTGTCTGGACTGAAGACGTTTCTGATTCTAACTGGGATTCCCTCTTTTCGGGCTGGCTCTAAAGCTCTGGGATGCATGGCTTTAGCTCCAAAAATCGTCAGTTCGGTTGCTTCCTGAAATGACATCTCGGGAATTGTTTTTGCTTCAGGAACAATCTTGGGGTCAGTCGTCATAAGTCCGTCCACGTCTGTCCATATCCACACTTCGTCTACCTCTAGTGCTGCTCCTATGATGGTAGCTGTGTAGTCTGAGCCTCCCCTGCCCAGAGTCGTGGTTTCTCCATTCTGAGTCGCAGCTATGAACCCTGTTACTACTGGAACAATTCCCTCTTTCAGCAGAGGTTCAAGATTTTTTGTCAACTGAAACTTGGTAAAATTCATAAGAAGACCCGCTTCGCCAAAGTTGTCATCAGTGGCTATACCTGCTTCTCCTCCCGTAAGATGAGTTGATTTTATTCCCATGTCGTTTAGGGCTCCGCTGACGATGGGCGCTGACAATTTTTCTCCGTAAGCGATTACTGTGTCTCTTGATTTTTGTGTAAGTTCGCGGACGTAAACGATTCCTGTCAGAACCTGCTCCAGCTCGCTAATCCTTGTTTTAAGAATATCCTGTGTATCTGCGAGCAGCTTTTTGTCTTTTATAGCATTTTTTGCTGTTGTAAGGTGCCTTTCAAGAATTTCCTGCTTGAACTTTTGGACGTATTCTTTGTTTCCCTTTTTTGCCTTCTCTGCAGCTTGGATAAGCTGGTTTGTAATTCCTTCTAAGGCTGAAACTACGGCAATAATTCCTGTGTCCTTGTTTTTGTTTTTTGCAATGAGTTTTGCTACGTTACATATTTTTTTGCCGTTAGCTACGGAGCTTCCTCCAAACTTCATGACAATTTTCTTCATTTCGCTTTCCTCTATGTTATTATCCTGTTTGCTATGTTCTGTTTTATGTCCAGCAGGTCTCGCAAGACTGCGCTTGCTGTTTCTACTCCGCCTGCTCCAAGACCCACTATTGTTTGTTCTCCCGCGGACTCTGAGACAAACGTTACGGCGTTTAGGGCGCCATCCACGGCTAGGGGGTCGTGTTTGGATATTTGTGTAGGTTCAACTTTTATTGTTTCGCCGATGGAGCCTATCAGCTTTATTGTGTCACCATTTTTTGATGCAGCCTCTATAGTCTTTGAGGACACATCCCTTATTCCCCTAATTTTTATGTCTTTTATGGTGACTTTTTTGTCCATTATCCAGTTCGCCATAATAACCAGTTTAGCTGCCGCATCATAGCCATCAACATCCATTGTTGGGTCAGCCTCCGCAAATCCAAGCTCTTGAGCTGCTTTTAGGGCTTGGTCGAATGTGATATGTTTTTCGTCCATTTCTGTGAGAATGTAGTTTGTTGTTCCGTTCAGTATTCCTTTGATGGACAGCAGTTTGTCTCCTTGCAGGCAATTTTTTGCAAATTCCAGAACAGGAGTTCCTGCGCCTACAGTTCCGCTGAACCTAAGAAAGACGTTATTGTAGTCTGCAAGCTCTGTTAATGCTGGAAGCGCCAATGCTAATGGTCCCTTGTTTGTTGTGACTACATGCTTTCCTGTCCTGAAAGCAGTTTTGATATACGAAAGTCCAGGCTCTGCAGTTTCAATGTTGGTGGGAGACACTTCAACCATAGCTTCAGCCTCCACAGACTCGATAACATCCAACGCCGACATCCCCGGATGGCCATATTGCTTGCTTGCTGCAACGGTTCCCTTTTCTTTTTTGAGTGCCAGCATCTTTTCAAGGTCCAAGCCTTTTGGATTAATGACTGCACCCTGCTTGTCAACTATAGCTACTATTCGGGGGCGAAAACCATACTTTTTGGCAAGCTCCTTTTTCCTATGTACGATAATTTTAGCGAAGCTTTGCCCGACTACGCCCCATCCCACCAAGATTATCCTCATTTTTTGTCCACTCTGCATGCAAGTTTAATGCTGTATATTGAACCTCTCTATTACATTTATGATTAATAAATAACTAACCACGACTTGAGTCCAACTTTCCGCTCCAAAGAACTAATCATCCTAAGATAACAATCATATTAGAGCCTAATAGAAATAGAATGATGAAAAATAGGTTTTTTACGCATAGCAGAAGAATCCTCTGCCTGCACCTTTTCCTGTCCAGCCTTTCTTAACATAGTCGGTGAGTAACGGAGAGGGTTTATACAATTCAATAGAATATCTGTGGTATGCTTCTTTGAGTTCTCGTAAAATAACATTCAACCCTTTCCTGTCGGCATACTCACATGGACCAGAAGGCCATCCTGTGCCAAGCTTCATCCCCAAGTCGATGCTCTCTGGTTCAGCAACATCTTCAAGAATCATCCATGATGCCTCGTTTGCGGCAACAGCCCAAGAGCGCTCCACATCATAAGCCTTCTTAAGGCTGGGGTCAATGTTTGGCCTGCCTTTGCTCCAATCATAAAATCCGCTCCCAGTCTTTTTACCTAACCTCTTTGCTTTAACCAGCGGTTCAGTCAACTCAAGCAGTGGATGATATCGTTCGCCGTGGGCTTCATGCAGAATCTTGCTGACATCATATTCAACATCGACTCCAACAAAATCTACAAGCTCAAACCAGCCCATCGGAAAACCGCCAATATACCTGACCGCGGCGTCAATTTCTTCCATGGATGCTTCTTTTTGGCTGTATGTCCAGAATGCTTCATTGAACATGGCAACAAGAATCCTGCTCACAATAAAACCTCGGGCATCCTTCTTACACAGTATCGGAGTTTTTCCCAGAGTTCTGCTAACATCCATTATTGTTTCTAGCGTCTGTTTGCTGGTGTCGTTGCCTTTGACGACCTCGATAAGGCTGGTCAACTGCGGCGGAATAAACCAGTGCATCCCCAATGTCTGGTCCGGTCTTTGTGTTGCCTGCCCCATCTCGGTTACACTTAACGTGGAAGTGTTAGACACAATTATCGCATGAGAAGGAGCCAGCTCGTCAATTTTTGAGAAAACATCTTTCTTGAGTTCCATGTTTTCGGAAACAGACTCCAAAGCCAAATCAACATCACAAACCGCCACCTCATACGAAGTTGTTGTCTTTATTCGCGCCAAAACATCCCTAACGTCACTGCTGCTGATTGTGCCCTTTTTTGCGAATTTGTCAAGACTCCACTTAATCTCCTGAACTGCCCTATCTAAGCTGTCTTTTTTTCGGCTCAAAAGGTTGACATCATATCCGTTCATCGCAAAAGCCTGCGCTATACCATGCCCCATCAATCCCGTTCCGATAACTGCTACCCGCTCAATCTTGTTGTCTGTCGTTTCTGTTCACCCTTCGTTTAGGCTGGAACAAACTCGTAGGAAACTCTTCCATCAGAAAAATCCTTCGCTACAAGCTTAACCTTCAAGCCCACCTTAACATCTTCTCTTTTGATGCCCGTAAGCCAAGCCAAAACCTTCACGCCATCATTGAGCCGAGCAATCGCAACAATATAGTCTGGCTCATCTGAAAAACTTGCAGGCTTGGCAAAAACCTGAGTAAACGTCACAACCTCACCTTCATCATCCAAGAGAGACCACTCCATAGTAGATGAGCCACAGTTACCACAATCAGAAACAGGAGGAAAATGCAGTATACCACACTTTGCACATTTTGTGGCGTAAACCTTTCCCTCTTTTAGTTCATCCCAAAACTTTGCAGTCTTACTTATGGGCAAATTATATGTTATCGTCAGTGTTCTGGCGCTTTTCAAAGACCTTGGCTTATCCAACTTTTTCATCTCCGAAGCACTGTCACGTAACAATAGTGACCTGTGCCGCCAGTATTATGAGCCAAACCAACATAGTTTTTCATTGGTGCCTGCCTCTTCTTTGGCTTAATTTCCTCGCGTAACTGTTTTGTCAACTCTACAAGCATAGAAACCCCAGTGGTACCTATAGGATGTCCTTTTGATTTTAGTCCCCCATCAACATTGACAGGAATTCTGCCGCCAACATCTGTTTCACCTTCACGAACCATTTTTGCTCCTTCACCTTTCTTGCAGAAACCTACATCTTCGTAAGCCATAATCTCCGCAATCGTAAAACAGTCATGAACATTAGCAACATCAACATCCTCTGGAGAAATCCCCGCCATCTTGTACGCCATCTTCGAGGCTTTCACAGAAGCATCCAAACCAACATACGACTCCCTCTTGGACAGATTAGCAGTATCTGAAGCAACACCCATTGCCTCTATCCACACGGGGTCCTCTATCTTTAACTCCTTCACTTTGTCTTCAGAAGCTAAAACCACAGCCGCAGAACCATCAGAAATCGGACAACAATCATAAAGCTTCAAAGGCCAAGAAATAACACACGAATTCAAAGCCTTCTCCACCGAAATCTCATGCTGAAGATGAGCAAGCGGATTCAAAGCACCATACCTGTGGTTCTTTACAGCAACTCTGGCAAGGTCCTCCTCTGTGGTGCCATACTTTTCCATGTGCTGAACAGCATAAACAGCATAATATGCTGGAAATGTCATTCCAAAATTTTCGAACTCCCACATGTAATGTCCTGCCCTGCCAATCATCTCCATTATTGTCGGAGTGTTAATCTGTTTCATCTTCTCGACACCAGCAACCAACGCCAAATCCATTTGACCGCTCCTCACTGCAGAATAGGCATTGAATGCGGCGGCGCTTCCTGATGCACATGCTGCTTCACATCTGACCAAGCCTGCGCCTGTTAATCCACAATATTCTGCTATAACAACTGCTGGTAGCGACTCTTCTGACCAGACACCCATTGACCCCAGCGCCATGTATGGAATGTCTTTGGCTGTTAGTCCGGAGCTTTCAAGGGCTGGCTTTATTGATTCAAAGGATAGTTCGGACAGGTTAACGTCTGACCTGTCCCCAAATCTACTGTGACACACGCCGATAATTGCGACTTTTTTCGTTTTCAATCCCTGCCAAACACTGCTATTCTGACTTGGCAGTCTCCCTATTTTTTGTTTCTCTGCGACCCAAAAGAAGCCATCCTTTTTCTCGTATCTTTTAAAGAGAAAAGCAAACCAAAAGCCTCTGTTTCCCTCTTAAAACCAGAATCCAAATCAGCTTTACCTACCGGATTTAGAACCTGCTTAGCCTGTTTTAGAGCCTCTGCTGGATATTCACACAATTTTTGGGCTAAAGCCTCCGTTTCGGCTTCCAAATCTTCGTAAGAAACAACCTTATCGATAAGTCCTATTCTGTAGGCTTCATCAGCAGGTATCATATCCCCAGCCATTATCAATCGTTTAGCATTCGACAACCCAACCACAGGGGGCAACCGCTGAGTAGCTCCCCATCCAGGAATAAAGCCCAGCTTAGCTTCGGGGCACCCAAACATTGAACAATCAGCAGCTATCCTGAAATCGCAAGCTAAAGCAAGCTCAAGCCCGCCACCCAACGTATATCCACCAATTGCTGCAATAACAGGCTTAGACGATTCTTCGAGTTTTGAGAAGACCTGTTGTCCTTTCACTGAGAACGCCTTTGCTGTTTCGGAGGTTAGTTTTTGAAGTTCTTTGATATCTGCGCCTGCACTGAACGCCCGCTCTCCTGCGCCAGTGATTATTACACATTTAACATCAGGGTCTTTTTCGGCATTGTATATTGCTTCGGACAATTCGTCCAACATGAGGTTGTTTATTGCGTTAAGTTTGTTTGGTCTATCCAACGTTATCCATGATATTTGCTGATTTTTCTGCTGTTTTATTGTCTTGTATGCCTTGGACACGATTCCACCCTCAGGACAATCTTGTTAACTTTTAGGATATGTTTTGATTAGCTGCTTCAGAATGGCTAATCGCTGAATTTCTGAAGTTCCCTCATAAATTTCGGTTACTTTGGCGTCCCTGTAAGCTCTTTCAACCTTGTAATCTCCCATGTAGCCATAGCCTCCAAAAATTTGAACAGCAGCATCCGTCGCCCTGACCGCAACCCTGCTAGCGTACAGCTTCGCCATAGACGTCAACATAGAATCAATTTTGCCCTGATCAATCATCCACGCCGCCTTATACGTCAGCAATCGTGCAGCCTCAATCTCTGTGGCAATCTGGGCAAGCTTGGCGCCTATCTGCTGAAACCTGACAATTGGCTGACCCGAACTTTCTCTCTTTTGGGCATACTCTAATGCAATTTCAAGTGCACCCTGAGCAGTTCCCACAGCCTGAGCCGCGATAGCGATTCTGCTTACAGCAAAAAAGTCCAGTGAATGGCTAAAACCGTTATTCATTTCCCCTACGAGATTTTTGTCGCTTACTTTTACATCCTTAAATGAGATGTGTCCTGTTGTTACGCATCGAATACCCATCTTGTTTGACAGTTTTGTAACTGTTAATCCTTCTGTTTTTTTGTCCACTATAAACAGGGATTGGCTTTTGCGAGGTTTGTCTGTGCTTTCTGTCTGGCACAATACAATGAAAAAGTCGGCAACTGGAGCATTTGTTATCAGAGTTTTTTCCCCATTTATTGTCCATTCGTCTCCATGTTTCACTGCTTTTGTGTCAACTGTTGATATGTCTGTTCCACGAGCAGGCTCAGTAAAAGCAGCAGCAGAAATGGCTTCTCCACGACAAAATGGCGGAAGATACCTTGCTTTCTGCTCCTCGGTTCCGTGCAAAAGAAGCATGTCACTTCCAAAAGTGCCAATCATGCACGCCAACCCCAGAGACGAGTCAGCCCTGCACATTTCCTCCATAACCAAACAAGACCCCAAATATCCCTGTCCCTTTCCACCATACTTTTCTGGAATAAACAAGCTGGAAAAACCCTGCTTTGCAGCCTTCCTGTACAGTTTCATCGGAAAAACTTCTGTCCTGTCCAGTTCCATTGCAAGGTCTTGATCAAACTCTCGAATGCAGAACTTCTTTGCAACATCTTTCAGTGTTCTTTGTTTCTGGGTTAGCTCAAAATCCATGAGACTTCACCGCTACTGTGAAGGCAATCAGAGGATAAAACTGTTCCCAGACACTTTTAGCGGTCTTGATACATTTTGTCTAAAGTCTTTTTCAATTGGTTGATTTCGTGTTCTATGTCATTGACTTTGAGTTGTAGATTATTGAAGGCTTCAGTGAATCTAACCTGGTTTTCAAATGCTGTGATGATGTCGTTTCCGTGATTTTTGAAGCCCTTAATGACAAACTCCATGAGAAACAGGAACTCGCTATCTTTTTGGTTCAGTTGCCCTCTTGCCCTAAATCCGTCCAAGAATGCTTTAGCCTTGAGATATGCTTCTTCATTCTCTTTTCTTGTCTTCTGTAGCCTCTTAAGAGCCTCCTCCTGATCCATAACAACCCTTCCATAATTCCATTGTATCTCTGTACATTTAATATTTAAACTAAACTTCAACAAAAATGCTGAGAATAGCATTCGTTATGATTAGGAATGCGGTACGTTTATTAGATTTCAAAAGTATATTATGTATTAAGATTCAACATCAAATTTGGGGACACGGAATTGCCCAAAGAGAAACAAAACCTGAAAAAACGAATTGAACTGATGGAGAAAGAGATTCTCAGTTTGGCAGGGAACGAAAGGATCAAAGCCATAACAGAGTACCAAAATCTTCTGAGGTCATACAGCAAAGAGTGCGGGCTAGAAGAGCCTATTTACATCATACGAGCCTAGATTATGCTTCTTAATCAGTTTCTAAAACTGATGTGTTAATAAGAGACCGAACTCCATTATTATGTGTAGAAGCCTCAGTTAATTTTGGCGTAAAATTGTCTGTTGCTTAGTTTGAGTTTTCTACATTCAAGTTTAGAACATAATGGAGGGGGAGAAGAAAATTTGTCTGTGTATGGAATCCAGTTCGTGATGCAGGAAAGGCTTGTTCGTAAGCTTGAGAAGGCAGGAGCTACCTCCGCGGAAAATGCTGTAACGTTTCAGGAAGCTAAGCTCAATGAGCAGGAACAATATTGGTTAGACTATTTTGCAGGAGCTTTTCTGGGTAAGATAAAGAAAACAGAAAACAATCGCTATTTCATTAGAAATCAGTATTCGCCTCTTAGCTGAGCAAAAATTGTGATTTTTAGACAGAAAGGGGGGATGTTTTTGTCTAGTTCTAGTAAAGAAGCTCTAAGATGTGAAATCGATTTAATGGAAAAAGAGATACTGTATTTTACGGGCAAAAAGAGGGCATTGGCTAGAAGAAAGTATCTTAGACTTTTGAGACTATGTAATGAAGAATGCAAGCTAAATGAGCCAATTTATCTCAGAAGAAGATAGCGGGTAACCAACTCTGTGATGCCCCTGTATGGGGCTTTTGTAATTCATTAGCGTTTTAGCTTGACATGGTTATTTTTTGTTTGTTGTTGCATCTGCTAAGTATTTGAAATTAAAGGGTTTCATTGCTTGCCCATCATCAAGATTCACCAGTGCACTTTTAACGTCGAGCAACAGGTAACCCAGTTCTCTGTTGTGTTTTTCGATAAATTGGTCAAAGTCTTTGTAATTTGTGTGAAAAGATATCATTAAACCATCAGCGTCTAAGCCTCTGCAGTAAGAACAGAAAATCACATTTGGCTGTTTCATCATCCAGCTACTGGTAGTTATGTGTCCTTTTTGCCGTTCGTCAGCTGATGCAAGATTCGTTTTTATTTTCACAAATGTCACTGCCATGAGCTCGTATCCTATTTCATAGAAGTTGGGTATTATTGTAAATCCTTCAATCAAGCCCTTCTCTACAAGTGACCGTTTCGTTCTAGATACGGTGGGCTGTGAAACTCCAATTTTCTTGGCCAGCTCTCTGTCACTTCTGCTGGCATCTCTTAGAAGTTCATGCAACAGCTTCATGTTTTTTGCTTTCTTGGAACCTCCACCCATGTAACATATCCCCTTATTCAACTATGTTGTTCAGAACTTATTTTTTTGTCTATACACCATAATCATCTTGCACATATATACAGTTTTGCATACGGAACAGCGGGTAAATGTATGAAAATAACAAAAATTTTCGATTCTTGATTTGCAGAAAAAGGCTGTTTTTCAACAACGTTCTGCTATTAGACTCCTAATATGCGGCTGTTTTCGTTTTGCTGGTGTGGTTTTTGTTTGTCAAGATTTCTTGACTAAGCTGTTCTGGTTGTATCATTTGATAGGTCAAGAAACCTTTACAAAAAATCTTTTATGAGTATCAGGTGCAGAAATAAATTGTTGGAGAAGCCAACATGAACAAATATGCATTAATACTGTCGTTGGTTGTGCTGGCGTTTTTGTTGGGGTACTTCAGTTCATGCATCAAAGCAGAGGACATCTACCTGTTATCTGCAGTAACAGCAGGTATAGCCGCCATTCTTGCAGTAATCGCTGGATACTTGCAGTTCATTAAACACAAAAAAGGTGGAAACAAATGAAAAAACGCAACAAACGGCAGTATCTTTTTCTGATTATCTTCTTGTACTCTCTGCTCTTAATTGGTTCCGTGGGCGCATCTTCTGAGATGTGGAGCCAAACCTGTGGCGGAGCAGCCTCAAAAACTGCATACGAACTTGCTGGGAGTCTCGTACCTTGACTCAACAGTTGTTTGCTTTGGGAGCGATCACTGCTGCCGCTACTGCCCATAAGAGAAGAACAGTTAGAAACGTTCGAAACAGAAAACTTGCAGTACAGAAAATGTGAGGAACACAGCTTGAGAAATGACCTAAAGTTTGCTAGTTTGTTCTTTGTGGTCATTTTTTTGGGTACTTTTTTAGTTGATACCGGGACTGTTAGAGCAGTTGATGAGCAAGTTTCGGTTTTTGTGCTTGAGATGCCTGAAGAGTACATTGACTATACTTTTTGTGTAGTTAATGGGAGCTTATGGGCAAAAGTTGATGGAACATATCCCCTCGGCAAGCTTTGGGTTGACAGCCGTTATCAGCCTGAAACTGTTGAAAATCTGTTTACGTTTAATGAAGGACCATTAGCGTTGTGTTATCCTACGCCTCCGGGAACAACAAATATTACAATTTCAGTGGATGCTACAGAAGTTTCTTGGAGCAATTACACCGAAATAGCTCCTGACGCGCTACATTACACATCTGTTGGCAACTGGACCATGATTATGTGCGAAATCTCTCCTGTGTCTGACCAGTTCGTGCTACGAATTCATTATGAGCATCCTATTCAGCAAACAGAATTGGGCTACGAGTTTCTGTATGATTTGAACATAAGCCCCTACTTGTCGCCATGGAGCAACAAATCCACCGCCCATTTTAACATAAGCTTTGGAATAGATGCTCAAAACATAGAAGCTGTTACTGTAGCAACAGATGGAACAACAAAACCCATCGAATATACCGTTACACAGACAGAAAAAGCACAAACAGTAGCTCTAACTGTGGTCTCAAATTACTCTAAACCACTTCTTGGAGATTTGCTGATATCATTCTCGGAAAACACAGAACAAGTTAGCTGTGGTCTTTCAGGATTGGAGCAAGTTTATTATATTGTAGTGGTGACAGCGTTTGGTTTTGTTTTGTTAGCTGGTTACATGATAATGCGCAAGAAACATGGTGATAGCAAATGAATTGCAGACAATTGAAGCACTGGTTTTTTGTTTCATTTCTTTGTTTTTGTTTATTGTCTGGATTGCAGTTTGTTGGTGTAGTTCATGCAAATTTTCTTCCCATTCCTACTCCTCAGCCAGCATATGTTATCCAAGAAAACGGAAACATAGAACCTTCAACTGCTCCGATCCAAAGAGATGGAGATGTTTACTGGCTCACGGACAATATCACAGATTACACAATTGCTATTGAACGGGAAAATATCATTCTTGATGGAAACGGCTACTCATTGCAGGGAAACGAAAACTCAACAGGAGTTTTTTTCAAGAACATCAATAATGTGACAGTAAGAAACATGCAAATCAGCGGCTGCTACAGAGCAATTTACTTCTTAACAGATGTATATGCGAGCATAACTGGAAACCACAAAATCATCGGAAACAACATAACAGACAATCAACGGGGAATCTACATGATTTACTCTGCAAACAATACGTTTAGAAATAATCAGTTAAACAACTCAGGGAGCATCTACGTCACATATAGTCCTCTTTCAGATGACCTGCCCAGCTTTCTAAACGACATCGATGCCTCAAACACGGTAAACGGCAAACCCATAATATACTGGGTCAACCAGAATGACAAGACTGTTCCAGAAAATGCGGGTCAAGTAAGCTTGGTAAACTGTACAAACATCATGGTTCAAAACCTGAATCTCACAGACAACAGCAATGGCGTAAATCTTGTGTATACTAATGGTTCAACAGTAAAACATAACAGCATAACCGACAACAGATACTCCGGAATTTACGTCTACAAATCATCAGAAAACACAATAACACAAAACACAATAGCAAACAATGAAGACTCTGGAATTAACCTCTATTATGCATCAAACAATTTTATCCATGAAAACACCGTGACCGAAAACAATCAAGACGGAATATATTTTATGGGTTCTTCAAATAACACAATCAAAAACAGCACTGTTACCCAAAATGCTCAAGGCGTATATGTTTACAGTTCTAGCAACAACAACATTGTATCAGAAAACACGATAATAGAAAACAGCGGCTATGGTGTCGCGGTTTCTTGGAGTTCAAGCAATACAGTTTCTGGAAATGTTATAGAAAAAAATGGGAAAGGCATCAATATAGAAAAGTCTTCTAGCAACAGAATAATCGCAAACACGGTAAAAGAAAATAATGGTTGGGCAATTCGGATTTCGGGGGAACAGCAAACCAACAACACCATCCTTCATAACTATTTCATTGACAACAATATAACAGATGGTCTTCAGGTGTCGATGCCTGGGCTCTGGACTCCAGATACCTGGGAACCCGCAAACCCGTGCGTCTGGGATGATGGCGAAAAAGGTAACTACTGGAGCGACTATCAGTCCCGTTATCCTAATGCAACAGAACTTGAAACAGGAACTGGAGACACATCCTATTTCATTAATCCAAACAACATAGATAATCATCCAATGATGGAAGCTCCTGTTGTTCCCGAGTTTTCGTCATGGATAACTATTTTGCTTGTGTTTTCTTCTGTTTCGTTTGTGGTTTTGTTCTATAGGCGTGGCTTCTTTGAAAAAAGATAATAACTTACTTTCATGTATTTAGGCTGTGAAGGTGAGCCAGTTATGAAGGAGTGGCATATTACGCTTGGCGGAGCGATTGTTATGTTTGTTGCGGGAATCGTGATGTTTCTGTGGGCAAACAGCCTAGACATTCCCTCAACATTTCTTGGATACAGCGACTACTATTTAGTGTCAAACCAGTACGTCATAGTGTTTCTGACAGGAACGCTCTTCACAGGATTTGGCGGCGGACTTCTAGTAAGCACACTTCTGGTTTATCAGCTAGAAAAGAAAATCGACCAGATACAACAAGGCAAAGAGGCAACAAAACAGCAGCAGCTATCCTAAACTGAACGTAATTTACTAATTATGTGGGGCGGCTAGATTGGATGCTTCCGAAGCAGCAGAAAATGCGTTAAAGCTTGTTCTTGAAGCAATAACAAACGAAAGACTGTTGGTTGTTTGTGATGAACAAAAACGGCGGATAGGAGAAGCATTTGCAAAGGGTGCCTTAGCTTTAGGTGTTTGGACGCGGTTAGTTGTTCTGAGAAAGCAGAAAGAGCCTAGAACAGATATTCCTAGTGTGCTGCAGAATGTTTTGGAGCAGAAGCCAGACATCTACATTAACTTGCTTGATGGAAATCGTGAAGAGACGCCGTTTAGAATCAAGCTGATAAAAAAGGAGACGCATGGCCGCAAGTCTCGTCTGGGGCACTGCCCTGGAGTAACATTGGATATGCTAACAGAAGGTGCTTTAGCCCTTACACCAGACGAGCATAGAACGATGCAGGGGCATGCGGACAAGCTGATGGAGACGCTAAAAGAATCCGCTGTTGTGATGGTTTCTAATCCTGCAGGGACACATTTGATATTACGTGTGGATGGTCGTCCGTTTTTTACTGACACAAAGCTGAACTGGGCTACGATGAAGTGGATGAATTTGCCCACTGGCGAGGTTATTGTGGCTCCTGTAGAAGATTCGTTGGATGGTACGCTGGTGTGTGATATGGCTGTTGGCGGAATAGGCAAAGTAAGGAAGCCTATCCATGTTGTTGTAAAGAATGGAAAAGTGGTTTCTGTGGATTCAGATGATAAGGAGCAGCTAAGAAGAATTAAGGAGACGTTTCAGACGGATGAGTGGGCTGATGTTGTGGGGGAGTTTGCGTTTGGGATTAATCCGAAGGCTAGGTTTGTTGACGAGTTTTTAGAGGCAGAAAAGCTGTTTGGGACTGTTCACGTTGCTTTTGGGGCAAACACAGACATGCCCGGAGGCAAGAATCCTTCAAGGAATCATATGGACTTGCTGATTTCTGAGCCGACAGTGAAAGTGACTCTCAAGAATGGTAAAACAATTACAGTTGTAGAGAATGGCAGATTTCTTGTCCAGTAATTTTTTGTGGGTTTGTGTTGGAACGAAAAAGAGATACAGTAAAACATCATTACACCTGTAATTAACGTCAAGAACTTGGAGCGTTGCTTGGATGAAGTATTTGCTTGTTGTCGGGGATGGAATGGCAGATTACCCTGTTTCGGAGCTAGGGGACAAGACGCCTCTTCAAGTTGCGGATAAGCCGAACATGGATATGATTTCTGCCAAAGGAAAAAATGGGCTGTTCAAGTCAGTGCCAGACAGTATGGCTCCTGGTTCTGGTCCAGCGATTCTTTCAGTTCTTGGTTATGATCCAGCAAAATATTATTCGGGACGTGGACCGTTTGAGGCGGCTGCAAGAAACATCAAACTCGGCAAAAGTGATGTAGCCTTTAGATGCAACCTGATAACAGAAAAGGACGGAAAAATTGCTGATTACTCGGCAGACCACATAACGAGCGCTGAAGCAGAACAGCTCATACAGGCACTAAAAGAGCAGCTAGACAAGCCAGATAACATAGAGTTTTTTACGGGTTTAAGTTATCGGCACTTTCTAATTATACGTGATTATTTGCCGAAAGAGATTGTGGAATGCACGTTACCCCATGATGCGATAGGGATGGATGTTTGTGGGATTTTGCCTAAAGCAAGGTCGTCTGATGCAAAAAAAGTGGCAGAAATGCTCGGCAAGATGATTCTGGATTCTAAGAGTGTTCTGGATGGGCATGCTGTTAATGTTGCTCGACGAAATGAGGGCAAGGGGTCTGCTAATATGATTTGGCCTTGGGGTGGTGGTAAGACGCCTGTTATGCCTTCTTTTTTGAAGCGGTTTGGTGTGTGTTCTGGGGTGATTTCTGCTGTTGACCTTGTGAAGGGCATTGGCGCCTATGCCAAGATGAGAGTGATTGAGGTTCCGGGCGCAACTGGTTTGTATGATACGAACTATGAGGGCAAGGCAGACTATGCGTTGGAGGCGCTAAAAGAGTGTGATATGGTGTTTGTTCATGTTGAGGCTCCAGACGAGGCAGGACACGCAAAAGACGCAAAATTGAAGGTTAAGACGATTGAGGATTTGGATAAGCAGCTTCTCGGAAGGCTACTTGATGGACTAAAAGAAGAGTGTGTGGTTGGGGTTTTGCCTGACCATCCAACGCCCATAAAGATTGGGACACATACAAGAGACCCTGTTCCCTTTGCCATATGGAATCCAAAAGTAAAAGGCGATAGTGTAGTTAGGTTTGATGAGGAGTCAGCCAAAAAAGGCAGCTTCGGACAGATAGAATGTGAAGATTTTATGTCTCTTTTTCTGGGCAAATAATCTCTGTTATTGTATGTATTTTGAGAGCACCTTGGTTACGGATTTGACTGTTGCCTGAAGCCCCTTAACCACAATAATCATTTCGTTCTTTGTTTTAGCCGACACATTCTTCTTCTTTAGAAGCTCAACAATTTTTGCGGTTTCCAAAAAAATCTGATACTGATGACTTTCAATCTGCTCAGCCCAACGATTATATGCTTCCAAAAACTCGGCATCCTCACAATCACTCATACAATATGCACCGCTCTGCACATACAGCCCACAACAATATATACCAATCGACAAAAAACCACAAAATTCACACTTCTGTGCTTCCCATTTGGAGTCTATTTAGGAGCTTTCAAATAGCAGTGCTATTTAGGCTCCTAATAGATAAATCTGAAGCACAGCACAAGTTTTCTAAAAATTGTTAATATTTGTGGTTTTGTTTTTTGTGTAATCTGTCTAAATTTTGACAGTGTAATAAAATTATGAGAATTAGCTCCTTGCCTGTTAGCTAGGAACAATGAGTGAGCGAAGCCGTGACAATGTGAACTCTCCCGAGCGAGCGGTAACTTCTTACTACAGATGGGTTTACAGCGATTAATCTTATATTAAAAAATGGGTAATACCTGTTCTTGGGGGAGATAGAATGAAAGCTAATCGTAATGATATGCTAATTAATGTGGGAATTTAAGCAAGTGGAATGATAGTGATTCTGCTGATTGCATATGACCCACTAAACATCTTAGACCTTACCCAAAAAGTGATAGTAGTAGTAATGACGATTGTTCTTCTGCCTTTGTTATTAATTCGTCGCCAGAGGCTTCTAAAAAAGATGGAAAAACAACTAGAACAGCCTGAGGTATCTCACCTTGGGTAAAGTATTTTCCATTTTTGGTTGCATGCGAAGTTATTTATAATCTATCTGCTTTGACGTTAATGTTTAGTGTGTAGTTATGGTTCAACAAAAATTTTTTACTCCACTAAAAATTGGGCTACTAACAATTATCGTGGCTTATTTTCTCTTCACTCTACATACAATGTTTACCTTGGAATGGATAGGTGAATGGGCAAGAACCCCAGGAGTATTCAACACTATACAACTAATTGAGGACATCAATGCTACTATAGGAAATATTTTCAGAATGGCAGGAAGCACAATTGCACTGGTAGCATTAGTCATTTATTTTGTTAAAAAAAGTATTTCTCAGAATAAAAGCTATCTTATAGCAAGAGTTGTTCTGGTTTTTGAGGCAATTTACTGGTTTGGACTTCTAGCATCAGGCGCATCCGGAGTTTACAGAGTATTTACAAGTTCACGCAGTTTGACCTCG
>CAVYYP010000011.1:0-65865 GCA_963772765.1 Candidatus Bathyarchaeota archaeon
ACAAAACAGCACCAAAAGCTCTAGCGTTACGTTGATTCTCTTAGAATTTATTCAAACAGAATCCTCTGATGGTCATGTTTGGCAAAATGGGGGTATCAAAATCATACATAGTAAGGTTAATAGGACAGCTTAAAGTTCTAGCTTGCTAGTTCACATTCCAGAATGCAGGAAAATTCCTTCATTATGTGACAGAACATGTTAACGGTTTAGGAGATAAAATAATTGGGAAAGATAGTAATTGCATACAAGATTTTTCCATCTGAATCAACAGTTGATCTTGAAGTGTTGAAAGTAAAAATCAAAGAAGAACTAGCAGACAAGGCTGCTATCCAAAAATTTGCTGAGGAACCTATTGCTTTTGGTCTTTGTGCACTTAAAGTTACCATGGTTCTGCCCGAAGAAGAGGGAATTTTGGACGAAACAGAAAAAATACTCAATGATATAGAAGAGATTGGTCAACTACAGACGCTGGGAATGACCAGACTATAGTTTCGTCAAAGTTTAAATATTAATAGACTCCTTCGAAAATTGTGAGTCTTACGATCATACAATAAGGATGTGCACATAGTGAGCGAAGTACAATTAAGAGTAGAAGACGCAAGACAGCGTGATGTTTATCGAGGAATTGCCCGAATTGACCAGCAGACAATGCAGAAGCTGGGAATTTCAGCGGGCGATGTTATAGAGATTGTTGGAAAAAGAAACACAGCAGCCATTGCATGGCCAGCATATTCTGAAGACCAGAACAGGGACATAATCCGAATCGACGGATTTACCCGAAAAAATGCTGGAGTAGCAATGCATGAACTTGTGAATATCCGTCCAGCATCTGTCACAAACGCCTCAAGTGTGGTTTTGGCGCCCATAGATATGAAACTAAACGTAGATGACGATTTCACCAATTTTGTGAAAAACAGGCTAATGGAAAGAACCTTCGTAGAAGGAGACACCACCCTAGTCATGATGCTAGGACACGCCATACCATTCAGGGTAACAAAATCTCGACCTCACGGAATAGTAAGAATAAGCCACAGCACAAATGTACAAATCCTTTCAGAGCCAGCACCCGAAACCAAAGGCGTACCCCGAACAACCTACGAAGACATAGGCGGACTCCACGAAGAAATACAACGCATCAGAGAAATGGTCGAACTCCCACTACGACACCCAGAACTTTTCCAAAGACTAGGAATTGAACCGCCAAAAGGCGTACTATTGCATGGTCCTCCAGGATGCGGAAAAACATTGCTGGCACGTGCAGTTGCAAGTGAGTCTGAGGCAAACTTTTACTCAATTAACGGTCCAGAGATTATGAGCAAATTCTACGGCGAATCCGAGGCAAGGCTTCGTGAGATGTTCCAGCAGGCTCAGAAGAATGCACCCAGTATCATATTTATTGATGAACTTGACGCCATCGCACCTAAAAGAGAGGAAGTCACAGGGGAAGTGGAGCGTCGTGTTGTTGCTCAGCTTCTTGCCTTGATGGATGGACTCTCAGGAAGAGGTTACCTAATCGTTATCGGCGCAACAAACAGACCAGAAGCATTAGACCCTGCACTTCGTAGACCTGGACGGTTCGACAGGGAAATCGAGATAGGCGTACCCGACCAGAAAGGACGCTTTGAAGTTCTTCAGATTCACACAAGAGGAATGCCCCTGACAGAGGATGTTGACCTAGACAAGCTTTCACAGATGTCTCACGGCTACACAGGCGCAGACCTGTCCGCATTAGGACGCGAAACCGCAATGAAGGCACTACGCAGATACTTGCCAGAAATAAATCTTGAAGAAGAACGCATCCCGCCTAGTGTTCTTGAGAAGATGGAAGTTAGAATGGAAGACTTTCTTAATGCATTCAGGGAAATCACTCCTACAGCCATGAGGGAAGTCTACATCGAAGTTCCCACAGTGCAGTGGACAGATATAGGCGGATTAGATGACCTGAAACAAGAACTGATAGAAGCTGTAGAATGGCCACTAAAGACTCCAGAAGTTTTCACTCGTCTGGGAATACGTCCACCAAAAGGCATTATGCTCTACGGTCCTCCTGGCTGCGGAAAAACATTGCTGGCACGCGCTGTTGCTACAGAAAGCGAGGCAAACTTCATTACCATAAAGGGTCCAGAAGTCTTCTCCAAGTGGGTAGGCGAATCAGAAAAGGCCATACGGGAAGTTTTCCGTAAGGCAAGAATGGCGTCACCTACAGTCATATTCTTTGACGAATTTGATTCACTTGTTCCGGGAAGGGGCATGGGCTACGCGGACAGCGGAGTGACAGAACGCGTAATAAGCCAGCTCTTAACCGAAATGGACGGACTCATCTCACTAGAGGACGTTGTGATTATCGCTGCAACAAACAGACCAGACATTATTGACCCTGCAATTCTTAGACCAGGTCGATTCGACAGACTTATCTATGTTCCAGAGCCTGAACAAGACAGCAGATTATCCATCTTCAAGATTTACACCCGACACATGCCACTAGCAAAGGATGTGGACCTGAATCAACTATCTAATTTGACAAAGAAGTATTCTGGTGCAGACATTGAAGCGGTTTGTAGAGAGGCTGGCTTGAATGCTCTTCGAGGGGACATAAACGCCAAAGAGGTTGTTGTTGATGATTTCAAGAAGGCTATTGAGAAGATTGTTCCGTCGGTATTGCCGAACATGGAAACGTGGTATCGTAACTTCATGAAGAATGCCCGTCAACTGAAAAAGTCTACTACGCCAGTGGCATAACGGAGTAATGAAATAATATGTTGAAAACTTGGAAATCTCATCCTGTATATACACAGATGAAGGAGTTCTTGGAAAGGAAGGGTCCAATGACTGATGTTGAATTATTTGACATGGTAAAGGCAACTAACGAAGATGTCGGATTCAGCGAATTTAACAAGACTCTGATGAGGATGGAGATCGAGGGCACTATCTACGTTGCAGAGCGGACAAAAGGAAAACGAAGAGTAGAACTAGTCGAGAAGCCGCAAAGCTAGCATTCTTCTTCCCTAAACCTTTTCATTTTGCCACATACTCTACTGGTATCTGTGGGAGAACAGTTTGGGCGTAAATTTAAGGACACTAATACCTAAGACGAAGGTTGATTTTGAGACCCTAAGCGGAAAGTCTGTTGCCATCGATGCATACAATGCTCTTTACCAGTTTTTGGCTATTATTCGTCAACCAGACGGCACTCCACTAAAGGACCGTTCGGGCAGGATAACCAGTCATCTTAGTGGCTTATTTTACAGGACAGCCAATCTTGTTGAGAAGGGCATCAAAGTTGCCTACGTTTTTGACGGCATTCCGCCTGCACTAAAGGAAGTGGAGATTAAGCGGAGAGCCAAAATCAAGGCTGAGGCTCTTGTGAAATATGAGAAGGCGATAAAGGAAGGAAACGTTGAGCAGGCTAGAAGTTATGCCCAGATGACATCTAAGCTCAAGGATTACATGCCAAAAGATTCAAAGCGTCTTCTAACAGAGATGGGCATTCCATGGATTCAAGCACCATCAGAAGGAGAAGCACAAGCTGCATACCTGACAACAAAGGGCGACGCGGACTATTGTGGGAGCCAAGATTATGATAGTTTGCTTTTTGGGGCTAAGGCGCTTGTGAGAAATGTGACCATTAGCGGGAGAAGAAAGGTTCCGCGAAAGAATGTGTATGTTGAGGTTGTTCCAGAGGTTATGAAGCTTGACCATGTTCTCGAAGAACTAGAGATTACTCGTGAGCAGTTGATTGATGTCGCGATTTTGGTGGGCACAGACTTTAACCCTGATGGCGTGAAGGGTGTAGGACCAAAAACTGCCCTGAAACTGATAAAGAAGCATGGAAGCATCGAAGAGGCTATGCCTGAGTTGGGTAATCCAGAGTTTCCTGCAGAACCTGAAAGGATAAGGAATATTTTTCTTAAACCAAAAATTACAGAAGATTATAAACTGGAATGGAAAGAACCAAACCTGAAGGGCGTAGTGGATTTTCTTTGCCGCGAAAGAGACTTTTCTGAAGACAGGGTGCGTAGAACTCTGGGCAGGATGACGGCAGGACTGAAAGAAGCAAAAAGCAAGACAACGTTGGAATCGTGGTTCGGTTAACACACTATAGTTTGAAGCCGTGCTTTCCAATCAGAGGAACAAAAGAAACCCCGCCCAGATTTTCTGCCAATATTTCTCCGTTTTTTTTCCTGATTTTTACTAGTGACTGGTAGAATTGAGCCCCGCCAACTGGAGCTAGGAGTACTCCGTTTTCTGCTAGTTGTTCAACGAGTGGTTTTGGGATTTCTGGTCCTGCTGCTGCAACAAAGATGCGGTCAAAAGGAGCCTGCTCTGGATAGCCCAATGTTCCATCCATATGAAGGATAGTAACTCGTTTGTCGTATCCTGTTTTTTCGATGTTGCTTTTTGCGAAGGCTGCTAGCTCGGCTATTCGTTCTATTGTGTAGACGTGTCCCCACTTCTCTTTGGGAGCGTCTGATGGGTGCCACTATTTCGGCTATTGTGGCAGCGTGCCATCCTGAACCTGCGCCTACTTCCAAGACTTTGTGTCCGACTTCTAGCTCGAGGGCTTCATCCATTATGGATACCATGTTTCGCCCAGTTAGCCGCAGTGTGCTAACTGAGAGGCGCGGATGCTGTTTGCCCTGAGCCTATAGAAAGCGGGCAGTCAACGGCTGCACTACTTCTTATCTGTTCTGGAAGAAACGGTCCACGCGGAACACGCCGTAGCGCTTTGATAACATTAGGCGACTGAAGAATGCCGCTTCGGACTAGCTGCTGAATCAGTTCTTCCCATTTCTGCTGACTCAAAATAAATCCCCAACAGAATAGTATGGAAACCGTTCCTATTGTTGTTTCCGTTCTTTGAGTTTTTGTGCTTCTTCGCACCACGTGTTTTTGCTTTTGGGTCTGTTGTGTATTTGTGGAGCACATTTACACAATAATCTTTATTAAGAATCAAGATTCAAGATATGAATTAAGGTGAAATATGTGGTAAACGTTACAGGATACCATGTTCTCTTCTACGGAAGCCCAACAGGATATCAAACAAATAGAGCACAAATTACGCTCTACAACAAAACAAAAGTCGTCGCATATGTCCGATTCAACGACCCCGGAATGACATTCGAAAACGACTACGTCTCAGGCGACATAATAAGAATGCATCTGCCATCAACCATGTTCGAAAACGTTCTGGACGTTCTCCGAAACGAAAAACCAATCAACGTCTACTTTGCAGCAAACCGAGGATTCCTCGGAACAGGAAAAGAACCAGTGGGTGAAGAAGAAACACCCTAAACACTGTTTGGTGACAAAAATGGTTTACAAGGTCTACATGATCGAAAACTATGTGCTTCGATACGACAGAAAAAATGAGCGCCCATGGGTCATCTTCCACTATAAAGTAGACGGAAACTGGCGCAACGTAAATTGGTTCCCACCAAAAGAAAATGCAGTATACATTGCCGATCTGCTTCGAAACGAAAAACCCGTATACTGGGTACCCGAAGGACAATATATCACAACAGGCAGCGAAATCGTCGGAGAAGAAGAGACATAAACAGTCCCAAACAGGACGGGTTTCTTCAACTTTCCCCTTTTCTAATCGGTCAACTTTTGTTTCAGTTTCAGCTCAGTCTTCTGTCTTAGCAGTTTCTCTTTGTTTGGAACATTATCACGCAACAGAAACGACGCCCAAGTAATATCTAAGTTATAGATATTTTTTTCCCAATACAACAAACGGTCATAGAACCATTTACACTCTCGGGCAATCACAGCATCAACAGCCTCTTTTTCCGATGAACCCACAAACGCAGTAATCCCATACATAACAACACCAATCGCATGCGTCTCAACATGAACAGCCCCAACAGCATGTCCCACGGCACGCGCGGCAGCGCAGGCGGCAGGGTCTTTTTCGGCAACTGCAGTTGCGGCGTTGTGTGTAGCATGAGCAGCCTTTTTTGCAGCGGGCATTTTTATGTGTCCGTGTGCCCATGATTTTGCGGCTAAAAGTGCTTCTCGTGGGCGATTGTCTTTGGGATATTTGTTTTCAAAGATTGGAAGTATGTGTTCAGCGCAATCGATAGCCCACATTGCTAGTGTGCGGTGTTTTTGCTCCTCAATAAGCAATCTGAGCGGTTGCAGGCATGCACTTTCTCTTGTGACCAATAGTTTTCTCAAAATCGTTTACCGCTAATTGTCTGAGTCAAAATATGAAAATAAAAAGAAGATGGAATTATTTGTTTGGGTTCGGCATTGCCACTGCTGTTTGGCTTTTTTGGACTCCCTTTATTTTTTGGATTGTCT
This sequence comes from Candidatus Bathyarchaeota archaeon, assembly GCA_963772765.1. Lineage (GTDB taxonomy): Archaea > Thermoproteota > Bathyarchaeia > Bathyarchaeales > Bathyarchaeaceae > Bathyarchaeum. Next base: position 6,304 of record CAVYYP010000011.1, read on the forward strand.
GAATGATTGATGTGAGCTCGTTGATGTCTGAGAATTCTGCGAATGCAATAACATCGTAGTTGCCTGTGACCACGTGAGCCATCTTCATTCCTTTGATTTTCATCAGTCCGGTTGCTACGTCCCAGACCATTCCAGAACTAGCTTCAATCAGAAAATAGCCTTCCATTTTCAATTCCTCAGTATGCAATTACTACACACGAACGCCTATTTGTTTATTCGTTTACGTTTCCGATTCTTTATCTCTGCAATAAAATCGTCTATCTGCATCGCGGGCATACTCATAATTTCCACGGTTCCCCGAGCAGCCAACTCTATCGATATCTTGTTGATCAAATTGTTGCTGGGCGCCTCAACTATGTTCACAAAATCGTACGGACCCAAAACCGAATACTGCTCCAACACCTTAGCCCCGTAAGCCTCAATCTCATCATTAACTTCCTTTATCCGTTCAGGATTATGCTTAACAGTTTGCCTGCCTTCACAGGTCAACTTCGACATCAAAATATACAACGACACAATAACAACCCAAAAATACTATTAACAATTTTCAGAATTTGAAACTTGCCGTCACACACAGATTATTTCCATCTTCGGAACATCAAAGATACTGACATTTCACAATTCCATGCAACCTATTTGGAGCCTAATAGGATCCTAATAGCATTACATTGTTGAAACGTAGCTTTTTTCTGAATTTCTCTGCACAGCACAAGTTAGCAAAAAATATTCACATGAAAGTTAGAGTGACTGCTGTTTTTGGATAGTTTTTATAGTTTGGTTTCCTTTTGGGTATGAGTTGTCAAGTTCAGCGAGGCACATTTGATGATTATAAAATGTTTCAAGGTTGGCTGGTTAGCAACTAACTGTTATGTTGTAAGTGATGAAACCAAAGAAGCCGCAGTTATTGACCCGGGACTGGAAAACGAAACTGAGGCAGGTCAGATTCTGGACTACATAAAAGAGAATAACCTTCATGTCAAATACATAATCAACACTCACGGGCACCCAGACCACATTTCAGGAAACCAGATAATCAAAGATGCAACAGGTGCATCCATTCTTATTCATGAAAATCATAAGGGACGCGCAAATCAGGACCAAAAACTCCATGACGGCGACACAATACAGGTGGGCAACATCAAATTCAAGGTGCTCCACACCCCCGGACACACACCAAGCGGCATATGCCTCCTAACAGAGGACGTCGTTTTCACAGGAGATACACTCTTTGCGGGCTCAATAGGAAGAACAGACTTTCAAGGCGGCTCATACCAAGACATCATACATTCAATCAAAACCAAACTAATGCCTCTGCCAGACAACATCAAAGTGTACCCAGGACACGAATCATTCTCAACCATAGGCGACGAAAAAAAATACAACCCCTTCTTACAAACATAACAAACAAAGTTGAGGAAAAGAAAAAATGGAACTAGAGCTGAACAGGTCAACTGAACCATTCAGCCTAGACTATACATTAGACTGCGGTCAACTTTTTCGCTGGAAAAAACTGGACAACTGGTGGTACGGCGTAGTAGAAGACAAAGTAATCAAGATAAAACAGCTAAACAACACACTAAAGTTCCAGATTTTTCCAGAAACAAAAAATCCCCACGAGTTCATACGAAGCTATTTGCGAATAGATGATGACCTGCCACAGATTTTTTCTGAAATAAACAAGGACCAGCACATGAACGAAGCAATCAACCGTTTCTGTGGACTAAGGCTATGCAGACAGGAACCATGGGAATGTCTGATTTCATACATATGCGCAACCTACAAAGGAATTCCCGCCATCAAAAAAATGGTCAACAACATCTCAGAGCAGTTTGGAAAAAAGCTGACCTTTGACGGCTACACATTCTACACTTTTCCAGAGCCATCAGACCTAGCAAAAAGCACCCAAGAAAACCTGAAATGCTGCGGACTAGGATTCAGAACCAACCGCGTTCTGGAAACCGCAAAAATTGTTGAAAGCAGCAAACTAGACATAGAATCTCTGAAGACAATGAATTATTCTGAGGCTAAAAAGAAGCTTCTAGACCTGCCCGGAGTTGGGCACAAGGTTGCTGACTGTGTTCTAGTGTTTTCTTTGGAAAAACTTGAAGCGTTTCCTATAGATGTGTGGATAAAGCGGGCGGCAACCAACATTTATGCAGACCACTTTGAGCCGTCATTCATCAAAAAAGTAGCAGAAAAAGGTTCACTTACAACAAAAGAATATGAGACCATCGGCTCGTTTGGAAGAAAATATTTTGGCAGATATGCAGGATACGCACAGGAATACCTGTTTCATTACCTGCGCACCAAACAAAAGTAACGCGCACTTAGCCTTTTACTACACCCAACGGAACCAGACGGGCAACACGGGTTGCTATTCCAACCTTGTCACTGACTTCAGCTACACGGTCAACGTTCTTGTATGCGGAATCAGCCTCTTCAGCCAAAACAATAGAACTGGCAGCCCTGACCACGATTCCTCTGCCTTCCAACTCCTGTTTAACGTCAGCACCCCAGAACTTTCGCTTCGCTGCAGACCTGCTCATCATTCTGCCAGCACCGTGAGCAGTAGATCCAAAAGAAACATCCATAGCCTTCTCGGTTCCAGCAAGCAGCCACGAGCTTGTGCCCATACTTCCAGGGATAATAACAGGCTGACCCACAGAACGATAATCAGCAGGAACATCCTTATGACCAGGCGGAAAAGCTCTTGTTGCACCCTTTCTATGCGTCCAAACCTTAGTCCGCTTACCATCAATAGTGTGCTCTTCGCTTTTTGCAATGTTATGGGCAACATCATAGACCAGATTCAAGCCAAAATCATCTGAAGATTTCTTGAAAACTTCTTCAAAGCTCTGCCTAACCCAATGAGTGATAACTTGACGATTCACAAAAGCATAATTAACAGCACATGCCATTGCATGATAATAGTCCTGAGCTTCACTGCTTGTAGCTGGCGCACATGCAAGTTCGCGGTCAGGTATAGAAATGCTGTATTTTTCAACTGCCCGCTCCATAACACGAAGATAATCTGAGCAGATTTGATGACCAAAACCTCTAGAACCGCAATGAATCAACACAGTGACCTGCCCTTCATGGGTGACTCCGAAGCTTTTGGCTATCTTTTGGTCATAGATTTTGTCAACTTTCCCAATTTCCAAGAAGTGGTTTCCTGAGCCTAGAGTACCGCTTTGGGGAAGACCTCTCTGTTTGGCTTTAGCCGAAACCTTGTCAGGGTCAGCGCCTTTCATGCAGCCTTCCTCTTCGCAATGTTTTATGTCTTCAGGACGCCCAAGCCCCTTATCTACAGCCCAAGACACACCATCCGAAACCAGCTGCTCAAGCTGATGCAGGTTCAATTTGAAGTCTTTACGGGCGCTACCAAGACCGCTTGGAACATTCTTGAAAATCGAATTCGTCAACGCAGCAAGATAAGGGCGTATTTCGTTTGCGGAAAGGTTAGTGGTAAGCAGACGAACACCACAGTTAATGTCATAGCCAACCCCGCCTGGACTCAGCACACCTTCGTTGTAATCTGTGGCAGCTACTCCGCCAATAGGAAAACCGTAACCCTCATGCCCATCAGGCAAAGTAATCGCATACTTGTAGATGCCAGGCAAATGGGCAACATTGGAACACTGATCAAGAGTACGGTCAGTTCGCATCTTTGCAATAAGCTGATCATCGGCAAAGACAACGCCTGGAACACGCATGCCCGACTTGTAGCTCATAGGAATTCTCCATGTGTAATCGTCAACCTTTTCAAGAGGAACCAATGGCGCGCGTTCTCGGAATTTTCCGTGCCTGCTCAAACAAAATCACCTTTAGCTATGACTTGCAATGGGAAACTTATAAATTGTGACCGCCCAAGCTGGTCTCTTTCCAATGCGTTTGCTGCCATTTTTTTGTTCTAAATGTTCATTTTTAGCTCAACTTTTGTTACCAAAATCTTTAAGAAGCGCTCTAAGCAATTGGCATGTAAAATCGGATGTAGATCAAATGTCTGGTGAAGAACCATCTGAAAGTGAAGAAATAGTAAAAGTTGAAACGTTGACCCCACAATCTAGAGGCGTCAACACTATAGTAAAAGTAGTTTCTAAGGGCGAAGTCAGGAGCGTCACAGGACGCGATTATTCTGTACGAAGAGTTGCAGATGCACTAGTTGGCGACGAAACTGGATCTTTATACATGACCCTTTGGGACGACAAAATAGACGCAATAAATGAAGGAGCCACACTAAGCATCACAAACGGTTACATTAACCTGTTCAGAGGAAACATGCGCCTAAACATCGGAAAATACGGCAGCTACGAACTAGTAGAAGAATCAACAATAGACGAAGTCAACACAGAAAACAACCTCTCAGACAAAAAATATGAACAACCACGACGATTCAACAGAGGCGGCGGATACGGTAGAGGTGGCGGCAGAGGCGGTTACGGCGGCGGACGCGGCGGTGGCGGCGGCTACGGCGGCAGAAGCAGCGGCGGATACCAACAACGCAGAAGATACTAAACAACATTTTCATCATCTTTTTCCAATTACCGCACGGTAATTGGAAAAATTTTTCTATTTTTATAAAACAACTTTTCCGTGATACTAAATCGGATTTAGCGTCTTTTGTGCAAATTTTCATTAGCTAATTTGTTGATGTGACATTTTCTGCAGTCATCTTCACAGTTTTCACAAAAAATTTCAGCACTTTCACCAAATTGTGGGTCTTTTCCTCGGATGCCAAAAGATATCATGCTGCCGCAATGCTTGCAGTAAAGTGCATTAAGTTGCATGCTCTTGGATTTCGGTCTGAATGAGTTAAGGCGTCCACACTTCAAGCACTTGGCCAGTTGGAGTTTTTTTGTTTTTTCTCCGTGGACCACATTGATGAGTGCTTCGAAGACGTTGTAGACGTAGTCGTCACCAGACTCGAAATCCAATGCAGGCGCCCTCTCCTTGATAAACGCTGATATAGACTGTAGCTAATTTAAGAGAAGTTTCGATGGAAGATATGTATCGGATTTCGGAAGATACTGGTATTTATGCTCTTTTGATGAGTTCATAGAGCTGGCCAGAACAGAAAGAGAGCGTTCTAAAGAAGTCAATAAACGGATATGTAACGACTCTTTCAAATTTTCTATTATGCAATGCTCGGTACACATAGACGGATGCCACTATTATTATTGGAAATCCAGTGAATCCAAACAGTAGCCAAAGGAAAAGGCTGGATGTTGAGGTAAGAGCCAGAAATGAGAGTGAGGTGATTATAATCAGCCAGCTAAGGAAGCCGACCACTCCCAAGAATGACCATTTAGAAACAGCATCCTTTAGCTTGTTTTTCCTAAGCACCAATCCGCTTCCTTTGCCATACTGAAAGTTTTGTCTGAAAAAGTCTGCAAGAGTTGACCTGTGTTTATGCCAGACCGAGACTTCGGGGTCTAGGACCATCGTGTAGCCTGCCTTGCATATGCGGTCAGCGAATTCAACTTCATCAAATCCGTATTGGATATTCTCGTCAAAATATCCGACTTCTTCTGCTGCTTTTCTCCTAAATGCCATGTTACATCCTGCGGGGTGACGGAAAAACGGTTTCACTTGGTCTAGCTCTTCGCGTTTTGTGAAAAGTGGCATTAGCCGTACTATGCTGTTATCGGCGTACTGCGAAACAAAGTCGGAGTTTAGGGCTTTTGTGCTTCCGCCTACGCAGCTTACTTTGGGGTCTTTGAAGTTTTCGACAATTTTTGTTACCCAGTTGCGGGGCACTATACAGTCAGAGTCTGTGAATGCTATGATTTCGCCGTTGCTGGACTTTATTCCAATGTTTCTTGCAAGATTTAATCCGTCTCTGGACTCTACAACAAGTTTGACAGGAAAGTTTTCTACGATATCACGGGTTTTGTCTGTGGAGTTTCCGTCAACAACAATCACTTCTATCTTATTTTTGTCGTAATCTTGTTTTTGAATCGATTCTAGCAGTGGCTCGATGGTTTGTGCTCCGTTTAGCACGGGAACGATGACAGTAACTGAAGGCGCAGTGTTATCATCCATCAAAATCGCTTCTCTCTCACTGTTCCGATTCACAGAAAACAATTTATTTTTTGCGTTAAAAAAAGCTTAAGTTACTCCAACAGTCTATTGACGAGAGGATCCGATAAAAACAAATCTGATTCTTCAGGTGAAAAATGTGCCAAAAAAAAGTGCCAGTTGCCCTTCTGTCTCTATTGTGATAGTGAATTATAATGGCAAAACACTCTTGAAGCAATGCTTAAGCACTCTACTTGAAACTGAATATGCGGACTATGATATTGTTGTGGTTGATAATGCATCTATGGATAAAAGCCTCGCAGATGTAAAGGCGACTTTTGGCTTAAACCCGAAGATAAGAATTGTCGAGAACCGTGAGAATGTAGGACATGCCGAAGGCTGCAACATAGGGGCAAGCATCACGACGGGAAAATATGTTGTTTTTTTGGACAGCGACATAGAATTCAACTCCAAAAACTGGCTTTCCGAACTGGTTAAAGTAATGGAAAATGATGAAACCGTTGGAGTTTCTCAGGCTAAAATCGTGTTGGCAGACGACAAAAATTGTTTAGATTACGTGTGCCTCACTGTTGATGCTCTGGGAACATGGGCTGCAACCTATGGTTCAAACGAGCAGGCTCTGAAACAAAATTTCGAGATACTGGCGGCGTCTTCGGGCTGCTGCATTATCCGAAGAGACGTTTTTGAGCAAGTCGGATGTTTTGACGGTGACTATTTCATTTATGATGACGACACTGACCTTTCCCTTAGGGCAAGGCTTCTGGGATACAGGGTGCTATTTGTTCCTTCTGCTGTGGTGATTCATCGCAGCGGAGTTTTAAGGGGAGTAAGCGGAATGATGTTATATCACTCATCCAAAAACAGGCTGTATACTGTCCTCAAAAACTATGAACTTAGAAATGTGTGGTGGAGATTTTCAGTGCTATCTTTTTTCACCTTCATGGTTTCTGTTGGCTTTGTTGCGACAAGAAAAAATGAAGAAGCAAAAGCCACACTAAAGGGACTGCTAAATCCAATCAGAGAGCTGCCTAGAATATGGCAAAAAAGGCTGCTGTTTCAGTCTAAACGTCGCGTAAAAGATTCTGAACTGGTTAAAGGTGGCTTCATAAGAAATGATTTTCAGTCGTCGCTTCAGGACTTCAAAATAAAGCTAAAACACATGTAAGTCTAGGCTATTATGCCGTCCTCAAGTGTAACTTGCCTTTCGGCATAATCAGCAATGTCTTGTTCATGAGTTATGACAATAATTGTTGTTTTCGTTTCCTCATGGAACTTCTTTAGCAAATCCATTACTTGCCTGCCAGTTTTAGAGTCCAAGTCTCCTGTTGGCTCGTCAGCAAATATCACAGCAGGACGATTAGTTAATGCACGGGCAATAGCTACACGCTGCATCTGTCCTCCACTCAACGTAGCAGGATACTGCTTAGCCTGACCCGACAAACCAACACTCTCCAAGAGACCGTCAATACGTTCTTTGAGGTCTTTGCTAAGTCCTGCCAAATCCGCTGGGAGAGAAATGTTTTCGCGTGTATTGAAATGTGGCAGCAAGGCATAGCTCTGGAAAATGAATCCCATCTCGGATAGTCTGACCTTTGATTTTGTGGAGTCATCCATTTTGTGAAGGTTCTCTCCACGAAACAGCACAACACCATAGTCTGGACTGTCAAGACCCGCCATACAGTTAAGAAGTGTTGTTTTTCCTGCACCTGAGTTTCCTACAATCGAAACAAACTCGCCCTCTTTGATATCAAGATTAACACCTCTAAGCGCATAGACTGTGGTTTTTCCAAGAATGTAGTTTTTTGTCAAGCCACGCACAGCAATAATGCTATCCTCCGCAGTGTCGGCGGTATCAAATGTTTGTGTTTCAAAAAGTTGCTTATCAAAGCTAAAATATGGAATGTCTGCTCCAAAAAAGTCTGACCACATCTTAAGAAGCTCAGCCTCAACAAACAGGTCCGTGCTTAACTCAGCCATAGGCAACAAAGCATTCTTAAAGACATCCGATGAGTCTACGATTTTGATTCCATTTTTGTGCTCATCAAAATAATCTCGCAAACAAATTTGGCAGTGCTGCAACTTGTTGTGAACTTCGAGAAGCAACGTTTTTGTGTACTCGATTTCAGATGCCATCTCCAAGAGAGCCTTGTTTAGCTCAACAGAATCATTCTTAATACGATATTTTGTAAGTGATGCCCTTGGAGCGTCAAACAGCTTGAAAATTCTGGACAGTAAGCCGTCTATGTCCTGCAGTGCACTCAGTTTTGCTGCTAAAATCCTGAAGAAAAGCTCTAACTTCTTTTGCAGCTTCTGGTTCGTGGATTTGTAGTGTGTTCCTTCCACACCCAACTGCAGCCTTTCAAGTACAAGGTCCAATTGCTTTAGGCGAGTTACAGTTGGTTTTAAGAAGATTTCAAAAAAGTTTACAATTATCAGCTTGTCAACTAACTCAACCACATTTAAACCATCAACTGTTGAGCCCATAAAAATTGGAGAATCGAACCCTGACAAATAAAGTCGGTATTGTTGGTCTTCTGCGAAATCCCAGAGTGAAATATAGCTCTTTAACTGGATTTCATGGTAGCTGGCAGGCAACTCCTTGACCATTTTCTTAAGTTGGGAATCAAAAACTTTGACAAGATTCGGGTCAACCTCTTTGATGAAGTCTTTCACGATTCTTGATGTTTCCTTTAGTTCCTGATTGTCCCTAAGCTCCTGTCTTAGCTTGGATTCGTTATCCGCATAATATCTTCTAAATCTCCGATAGAGGCTGCCTGTTTCGACATTGTCAACAACCTTTTGGTCTACTGTGCCTTCTTTTTTGCCATACAAAACAATAAACGAGTTCAACTCTTGACTAAACATATTATTGCCAGAAACACGCAGAATCTTACGGCAATCAGAAACCAGATTCTTTTGCAGCTTAGCATTCTTTGCCCTTAACGATTTGTCAATTAAACCAGCAGCATAAACTTTCATTAGTTATCCTCCTCGGTGTTGAATGGACCCTGCTCGACGCTGGAGACTTTTCCGTCAGTCATATGAACAATATAGTCGCACTGCTCTGCAATCCATCGGTTGTGAGTGACCAAAACAAGGGTTTGACGATTAATTTTGTTGATGCGTCGGAACAAATTCATGACATCAGCGCTTGTTACTGAATCCAAGTCACCTGTAGGTTCGTCGCCTAGAATAATTGCTGGCTCTGTGATGAGTGCGCGGGCAACTGCCACACGTTGTTGTTGACCGCCCGAAAGCTCGGAAGGCAAATGATATAGTCTGTCGCCCATTCCTAGTTCTCGCAGAAGCATTTTTGCCTGCTCTCGGGCTACGCCTGCATTCATTCCTTTCAGTAGCAAGGGTGTTTCTACGTTTTCTACAGCGGAAAGGAACGGAAACAGATTGAACAGCTGAAAGATGAATCCGATGTTGTCTCTTCGGAAGGCGGTCATTTGTCCGTCTGAAAGGGTGGCTGTGTCTATCCCGTCAATTACTATTGTTCCTTCGGAGCGCCTGTCTAGGTGTCCTATCATGTTTAGCAGAGTTGTTTTTCCGCATCCACTAGGTCCCATTATTGCCATCATGGCTCCTTTTTGGACATTTAGGTCTATTCCTCGAATTGCGTGGACCTCGTTTGATTTTCCTTCAGAGTAGCGCTTATGCAGTCCAGAGATGGACAAGATTGTGTCTTCAGTTTTAGAAACTGGGGACTCTTTGTTCTGTTTTTTTGCTATTGTTACCAATTCTTTTTCCTCCTTTATCCTACATACCTCAAGGCTTCTGCTGGCGGAATTCTGGAAGCAAAATAGCCTGGAATTGCTCCAGCGCCTAATGCTATCAATGTTATGAATCCAAGGTAGACGCCGAGTTCGTTCCAAGGAATGATTAACGTGGCGCCTTGCATGTTTGCAAATCCGACGCTGATTACAAGACCATTGGCTACTCCGATAAGTAACCCGATTAGACCTAATACCACAAGTTCCAGAAGCACGGACAGCATGACTTGTGTTCTTGGGAAACCGATTGCCCGCATCATTCCGATTTCTCGTTTTCTTTCTACTACGTTGCGGATTGAGATAACTGCCATGCCTACTGCGCCGATTCCTAGCCCGAATGTGACGTATATTTGCAGGAAGGAAACTATCCTGTTGACCATTTCTAGTGATGATTCAATTTTTGAGTAGAGTACAGTGGTGCTTGCGACGTAGAAGTTGTCGCCTGCTAATTCGCGGTACCCCTCATTGTTCGTGTTAGTGAAGACTTCAATGTTTTGTGCTATCGTTTCGATTTGTGGGTCATCCATTGGGTAGCTGGTTTTGATTAGGAAATAGTTGTATTGGTCTGATGATCGTGAAGTTGATGTTTCGCCGTTTGCTTCTGCCAAGAAGTTGGTTTGGTTTGCCCAGAATTCTGGAAGGTAAATTTTTCCTATCATGTCAATGTAATCGAAGTCGCCTTCTGCTGAAAGTATGTTAAATGATGACAATGGGAATCCTCCGGCACGTTCTGCATCTAATCTTCCCGCTACCGTGAAGGCCTGATAATTTGGCACACCGTAAGCTGATGTGTTCATGGGTATCCATATTTGTAGACCTAAAGGCAAGATGAAGGAGTCAGTGAACACAACTGGATTTTCTATAATCGTGCCGTTTTCGTCACGTAACACGCTGACGCCTTCTAGTTCGTTGCCGTCGTATCCTCCTAAAGCTGTGAGGTCGATGTCTGTTAGGTCACGGTCATCAGAGAGCAGAGCGGATAGGGAAACGTTGTAGGCTGCCATTCTGTAGTCTGGATCAAAGAACAAATCCCATGACTGCTTGGACAGTTCTAGCAGTTGTTCGTCGGTTACGTCAGAAGAGTCTGGTATTATTATGCCGTCTGGGAAACTGCTCAAGTAGAAGTCGTATCGCCAATTTGTGTCAGATGCGTCTGTTGCGTTTCCACGGATTTGTTCTGATGTGAGTTCTCCGTATCCTATGGGCAGTAGGTCTGTTTGGGCTTTGAATGCTGGAGAGTATGGATTGCTTACAGCTACAAACTTTTGGTAATCGGTAGTTGTGCTAAAGGTCTTGAACGGTATAACATCAATTATGTGGCTGTCCATTTCGTAGAGTTGTTCCGTGAAGGAAGTGTTAGCTATTATCGCCTCGGGCTTGTTCAGGGATACAATTAGGTCTATGCCCCGTGAGTCTTGTTCAGTTTCAATGACGGAGCTTAGGTTTGTGGGCACTAGAGTGGCAACGGTCACGTTCAGTGTGAGTATAACGGCAAAGATCGCAAAGGTTAGCGTGGAGCGTGCCTTGTGAGATGAAATCATTGACGGCGCTACTTGTCCTACACCTTTTAGTCCGCGGAGTTTGACTAGAAAGCTTCTTAATGCGCTCATTATCGGCGGAAGATTCACGGCTACAAGCAACACTGAGCCAACTACAAGTTCTGTGACTCCGATAATTAGTATATCTGGCGCCAAACCTGTGATGTCTGGTATCCATTCGCCCATTGCAACAACAAACAATACAACAGGCAAAGCCCAGAGAGCAACGGCTGTAATGTTTAATGCTTTAGATCGGCTGATGAAACGTGAAAGCACCATACCTGCGCCTGCAAAAAGCAAACCTGCTCCCATCAAAATATTTCGCCATTCATCTAGGCTGTTCCAGCCGTCAGTTACCCAGATGGCTTGATAGTTTTCGTCAATAACACCATTGATTAATAGGATGAAAACTCCTGCAACCATTGCCAGTATGCCTAACACGACTAGGTTGCGGCTTGATTTTTCTTCAAAAGAAACCTTGATTCCTCTTAGTGCCTCCACAATGTTAACTCTGGACGCTCGTAATGCAGGCAGTATTCCAGTTATGATGCCAAGCAGCACACCTATGACTACTGAGAGAATAACAACCTGCTGAGAGACAACAGGCTGAACACTAGCTGCTCCTGTTCCAAACAATCCTACAAGATAAACGGCAACAGCCTGACCAAAAGCTAAGCCTCCAATTAAACCAAAAATGCCTCCTAAGATTCCTTGGAACACATTTTCGATTAGAAGTGACTGGACGATTCCTCGACGGTTTTCTCCAACCGCCCTCAAAACACCTGTTTGGAATTCTCGGTCTTCTACACTCATGAGCTGAACATTCGATATGAGTAGCACACCAGTTATCATGATAAGCAACCCAAGTGCAGTCAGCATTGTTGTAAGCAGAGTCATGACAATCTCTGCAATGCTAAAGAAAGTCAGTCGCGCAGATGTGACACTGTATATTTTTTGTGCATTTCCTGTATCTGGATTAACATTTTCTGGAATCGCATCCTTTACGTTATCTACCTTTTCTTGAAGGTAGTCTTCGTCTATTTCTGAGGTAAAGTGGTTAGTTTTGAGTGCTACAAGGTAGGCTCCAATGTCGTCTGTTTGCCTTATTGGGTCCTGTAGGCTCCTCCACTGCTGAAGATACTCCAGCGAAAGAATCATTCCTTTGTATTGAGAGCCTATTCCTGGACGGTTTGAGTCAAAAATTCCGACAACAGTCATCTCAACTCGTTCAGTGCTATAATTGGGAATGATAATCGGTTCCATGGTTTCTGGATTAACTGTAACAGTTACCGTAACATTCGTAAACTCTGTAGTCAAGGTAACTGGAAGTTCTGTATCTTTTGTTAATCCCAAATTTTTTGCTCGACTACTAGACAAAAGAACACTCGTATTACTGGTCAGGTAGTCACCAATATTCATCACATCTCCAGTTTTCCAATCATAAAACGAGCCAAACACTGCAGGAAAATCTGTCGAAATACCCGCCAGCTCAACTGAATCATCAAATTGCGACCCCAACATAACAGGAACACGCATAGTCAGCTCAGGCATTATTCCCACCGCATCCGGAACCAAAGCACTAATTTCCGTTTGATCTGCTGCTGTGAGGAAGCCTCCTGTTGTGGCATTTGTTATGCGGAAGTCAATTTCTCCCTCATTTTGTAGAAGACTTGTTAGAAACGCATTTTGCAGCGTATCTGTTGTGATTTGAATACCAACAAGTAATGTAACACCAAGGGTTACTGCCAGAATTGCGCTGAGATTTTTTGTTTTACGTCTCCATAAGGAGCGTTTTGCAATCATAAAACTTGATTTTAGTCCCATATTCTGTTCATCTCTAGTTTTTGCTTGAATGCGGCCGATTTTCTTCGCGGATTCTTTGCACTATTTCCTCTAGGTCGTCAGCGCATTTTGTTAGAATTTTTTCGATTTGTATTGCATCCTCATCTGTCAGTTTGATTTTTGCTGGTCGAAGGTCCAGAAGGGTCATGACTACTCTTTTTGCAGGTTCCCTTGTTCCTGACAGGATTTTTTTGTCATTTGGGGCAAACTGGAATCCCCCGATAAGAATGGGGACAATAAATTCTAGTTTGTCTAGCAGTTTTTGTCCAAAACTTAGCTGTTTTTCGAAGAATGCTTTGCCCTTAGCTGTAAGGGCGTATCGTTTTAGTCCTGTTTCTTCGCTGGGTTTTTCTGTGGTGTAACCGCGATTGTATAACTGGGCAAGAAGAGGGTAGATTGATCCGGAGCTGGGTATCCATCTTCCTCCTGTTTCGTTTTCGATTACTTCAACTATTTCTACACCAGACATCGGCTTTTTTACTAGCATATTTAGGACCAGAAAGCGAAGTAGTCCTCGTGGGACGCCGCCTGTTCGTTTTGTCCACCTATCTGCCACTATATCACCAGCGATATCACTAACGACGTCACGAGTGATATTTAATCGTTCTGAATATAGTCTCTATAGTTGAAATCAGCATCAACGGTTTTTTCGCCATTTTTGCATAAAAAAAATAACGTCTTCGCTCAAAGGCAAACCAGAGTTTAGGTGCTGTAAAAAGGGTTTAATGTCAATTATTGTTAGGAATTATTGTTAAATAGAGAATATGAAAACCTATAAGTATGTCACAACTTTTTAGGTGGTTGCCTTAGAGGTTATCTAATATGGTGGCGTCAGAGCAAGTGGCTGATGAAAAGAAGTTTGTCGGTGCAGATTTTGAAAAGTGCACTGGTTGTAGAGTATGTGAGCTTGTTTGTGCTCTAGAGAACGAAAAAGTTTTTGATCCCAAACTTTCGAGGATAAAGGTCTTGCGTTTGCATCAACTTGTTAACATGCCTGTTGCGTGCAGGCTGTGTGAGGACGCGCCTTGTGTTCGTTCATGTCCTAGGGATGCTTTGACACAATCTGAGGAAACAGGCGTAATTATGGTTGATGATGCCAAATGTGACCTTTGTGGCTGGTGTCTTGAAAGCTGTAAACATGGTGCTTTGTTCTTGAACGAGGACAAGAAGACAGTTATGATCTGTAATTTGTGTGAGGGAAATCCTCAGTGTATTGAGTGGTGCCCAGAAAATGCTTTGAGCTTGATGACCCAGAAAGAATTTGATAAGAAAGCTAGAAAAGCTACTGTCAATAAGTTGATTCCAGATTCTTGGAGATGAAAAAAGTCATGGTTTTGAAGAAACTTGAAGAACTCGGCTATAAGCCTAAGAAGACGACTGAAACAGAAGACAAAAGCAATAATACAGCAGACATTTTGAAGAACATTCAAAGCAGTGAGGCAAAGCAGCAGATTTTGGATTTGTTGCTTGAGGCACTTTCTGAGCCAGACCCCAGAGAAATTCTGATTTACGGCATGTATGTTAAGAAGGCTTTCAGACCCGTTGTTCGTGCTAAAACAAAAGATCATATCGAAAAAACCATGGAACTCTTGACCAAAGCTGTCGGCAGCGTATAATTACATAGGTCTACCGACTGTTGCATTTTGTTTTATTCAGATGCTACTGTATATTACGCAATGTGCGCTTTTGACCACGGAACTGGTTGGTTGTTGTTTAGGGTCTTATGTGTCCTCTGCCGAGTATGAAGAATTTTGTTGTTGTTAGTTGCTGGATGCTCATAGGTCCTCTTGCATGGAGTTTTTGGGTGCTGATTCCAATTTCTGCGCCTAGCCCGAATTGGTTGCCGTCTGTGAATCTTGTGGATGCATTCCAGTAGACTGCGGCTGCGTCTATTTCGTTGATGAATTTTAGTGCTTTGTTGAAGTCTGCTGTTAGGATGGATTCTGAGTGTTTCGTGCCGTATTTGTTGATGTGTGCGATTGCTTCGTCTATGTTTTCGACTATTTTGATTGCTATTATCAGGTCTAGGTATTCGGTTTCCCAGTCTTCTTCGACTGCGGGCTTTAGGTTAGGAAGAAGCTGCATGGTCTTTTCGCAGGCTCTAACTTCTACACCTTTGAGGTTCAGCGCAGACACGATTTTAGGCAGGAACTGTTTTGCGACGTTTTTGTGGACTATCAGTTTTTCTTCGGCATTACATGTTCCTGGTCTTTGGCATTTGGCATTGATGATTATGTCTATGGCACGGGTTAGGTCTGCGTCTTCTTCAACGTAGATGTGGCAGTTTCCTGTTCCTGTTTCTATGACGGGAACTGTTGATTTTTCTACAACTGTTTTGATGAGGTTTGCTCCTCCTCTGGGGATTAGCACGTCAATGTATTCTCGCATTATCATCAGTTTCTCTGCGAAGGCTCTGTCAGTTGAGGGCACAACCTGTATGATGTCTTTGTTTAGTCCAGTTTCTTCTAGTGCAGAACGGAGAGCGTTTCCTATTGCCAAGTTTGAGTTTATGGCATCTGAGCCGCCTCTTAGAATGATGGCGTTTCCTGATTTTATGCACAACCCAGACGCTTCTGAAGTAACGTCGGGTCTTGACTCGTAGATTATTCCTATTACGCCTAGGGGTACTCGGAGCTGTCCGATGATTAAGCCGTTTGGTCGGGTCCATGTTTTTACGATTTCACCTACAACATCTTTCATATCTGCAACTTCACGCAAATTAGTCGCCATATTTTTTACCCGTTTCTCGTCCACGATTAGCCTGTCGATTAGGGATTCTTTTGTGCCTTTGGCTCGGGCAGCAGCTACATCTTCCTTGTTTGCTTCCAGAATCTGTTGACAACTCTGCTCCAGAGAGTCTGCCATGCTACATAGTGCCTTGTTTCTGAGTTCAGCCGAGGCTTTGGCTAATTCTACTGATGCGGCTTTTGCTTTTTGGCAAATTTCTAATATCATTTTTTTCACTACTTTTTGATGCATATGTTTTTTCGGGCAACTACCTCTTTTTGTCGTATGTACCCTAGGGCTTTTTTGATTTGATTTGTTTTTAAGCCTTTTATTACATTGATTTCGGCGCTGTTATAGTTTGGGTTGCCCTTTGCAAACTCTGCGCCCTGCTGATCAACCAGGTTTACGACATCGCCCTCATTGAATGTACCCGTTATTTTTGTTACGCCCACAGGAAGAAGGCTGGCACCGTCAAGGATTGCTTTTTTGGCGCCTTCGTTAACAAAGATTTCTCCCTTTATTGAGGCTCCGTAGGCTATCCACCGCTTTATCGAGGGCAATCTGTCTTGGGGTTTGAAGAGTGTTCCGTGCTGTTTTCCTTCCAGAATTTCGCTTATTATGTTGGGTTTGTGGCTGTTTGCGATGACTAGGGGGACTCCGCTGGCTGTTGCGATTTCAGCGGCTTTTAGTTTGGTTTTCATTCCGCCTCTGCCTAGTCTGCTTTTTCCTTCGATTTCGCATTTAATTTCTGGAGTGATTTTTTCGACTGTTTTGATGAGTTTTGCTCCGCGCTTTTTGGGATTCATGGTGTAGAGTCCGTCTACGTTGGAGAGGATGATTACGAGTGTGGCTTCTAGGGCGTTGGCTACGAGGACGGATAGGATGTCGTTGTCGCTGAAGTTTACTTCGTAGCCTTTTGTTACGGGTATCAGTTCTTCGGTTGAGGTTACGTCGTTTTCGTTTATGATGGGCACGATTCCTAGCTGTAGAGCCATGTCAAGTACGTCGCAGATGTGGAGGTATGCGGCTCTGTTTGAGAGGTCTTCTGCGGTTAGAAGGATTTGGGCAATTTTTAGTCCATGTTTTCTGAATAGTTCTCGGTATGTGGACATGATGATGCTTTGTCCGGTTGCGGCTGAGACCTGCTGGAAGACGATGTCGTTTGGTTTTTTGGGGATTCCTAGCTCGGCTATGCCTGCGGCTACGGCTCCGGAGGTTACAAAAACGATTTTGTAACCCTGTTTTATTGCCGTGGCTATTTGGTCAACCAGACTGCGCATCAGGTCTATGTCAAGGGTGCCGTCTTTTTTGGTTAAGCTTCCTGTTCCTACCTTGACCACTATCAGTTTTGATGACATGCCCGTTCTTCTTTTTCTTAAGTTGATTTCTCCTATAAGCGTTGTCAAGCTGGAAAAAGTTTTAACGTCTAAACAATGATATTGTACGGGGGAAGTTTTGATGACAATTCCAAAAGGTTGTGCGCCTTCACATGCTGTTCCAGCGAAACTAAAAAAGTGGCTGGAAGAAGAAGAACTCAGTTACGTCCAATTAATTGGCGAGCTGGCAAGAAACACACTGTTTAGTTATCATTTGACCTTGCCGTATGATACGGAGATTACGGTTTTTCAGGCTTCAGACAGAAAGGACTCTGTTAATGTGTCTGCGGTTCTTCTTTTGTCTGCGGGGCAAGTCAAGAAGCTGCGAGAGAAATCAAAGAAGGAGCAGGAAGAGTTCTTTTCTGACCTGTGTTTCAAGTTGGCTCCCTTGGATGTGGACCTAACGCTTGAAGGCGGAGAAGTCTACAGGAGCATTTCCCTCAACCACCAAATATTCTATGATGGCTTAACCAAAGACCGATTTTTCAAAGCAATATCCATAATAGACAAAGCACACAGCCTAGCAAAATGGATAACAAAACACTCACTCTAACAGACATGTGAACATTTTTTGCTAACTTGTGCTGATTCTGGGTTGTTATTTTTTGGCTTTTTGTTTCTTTTGGTAGTCTTTGATTGCTTCGTGTAGTGCGTCTGCGGCTAGGTTTGAGCAGTGCATTTTGATGGGGGGTAGTCCGCCGAGGTTTTCTGCGACGTCTGCTCTTGTGATTTTCATTGCTTCGTCGATGGTTTTTCCTTTTGCCATTTCTGTTGTCATGCTGCTTGTTGCTATTGCTGCTCCGCAACCAAAAGTTTTGAATTTAACGTCCTCAAGTTTGTCGCCTTTGACTTTGATGTACATGGTCATCAGGTCTCCGCAGACAGGATTGCCCACGGTTCCTACACCATCAGCATCTTTTATTTCGCCTACGTTTCGGGGATTTGTGAAATGATCCATAACTTTTTCGCTATACATCCTTCTATGTTCACCTCAAGATTTCCTTTGGAGTTAAGGGCGAAAGCGCCCGCAACCGTTTAACCACACCGGGTAACACTTCCAGAACATGATCCACATCCTCGGGCTTGTTCTGCTTACCCAACGTGAACACCAACGAGCCATGAGCTTCCTCATGAGGCAAACCAATGGCAGTCAGCACATGCGAGGGCTGCAACGTTTTTGAAGTGCACGCAGAACCCGACGACACCTGGATTCCATTCATGTCTAGACCTAAAATGAGAGACTCACCCTCTATATAACTAAACCTGAGATTCGCATTATTAGGAAGCCTATCTGTGGGATGACCATTCAAAAACGAGTAAGGAACAGAATCAGTAACACCCTTAATCAGCTTGTCACGAATCCCAATTAGACGCTTGCTTTCAGAAGCCATCTCCTTTTTTGCCAGCTCCGCAGCCTTGCCCATACCCACAATTCCAGGAATATTTTCTGTGCCAGAACGCAAACCATTTTCCTGACCCCCGCCTTGGTCTACAGCAACAAGCTTAGTTCCTCGCCTAACATACAGTGCGCCTACACCTTTGGGTCCATACATATCATTCGAAGACAACGACAACAAGTCAATGTTTTCGTCCTGAACATTAATCGGAATCTTTCCTGCCGCAGCCACAGCATCAGCATGAAAAATGATATCATGTTCTTTGGCGAGTTTTCCAATCTCGCTTACAGGCTGGATTGTGCCAATCTCGCCGTTTGCATAGATTACAGAAATCAGGATAGTTTGGTCAGTTATTGCTTCTTTGAGTTTTTCAAGGTCAACTACGCCCTGCTTGTCCACAGGAACAAAAGTAACATCAAAGCCTTCTTTCTGAAGATACTTGCAGATGTTAACCACGGAAATGTGCTCAACAGCACTCGTGATAATGTGGTTGCCCTTCTTCTTGTTACGCAAAGCGGCGCCTTTTATTGCCAGATTATTGGATTCAGTTCCTCCAGAAGTAAAGACAATCTCCTGTGGCTTCTCTGCGCCGATAAGGTCAGCGACTTGCTGTCTTGCGGTTGCTAATGCCTGTTTGGCTTCGTTTCCGAAAGAGTGGGCTGAAGAGGCATTTCCATATTTTTCGAAGAAATAGGGTTTCATTGCCTCAAATACTCTGGTGTCTAGGGGCATTCCAGCTCCGTTATCCATATACGCGTTTCTCAATTCAAAAACTTCCTACTCAACTTTTTTGATGACAAAATGGATTTCATCATCGTCTTTGTACATATCAAGAAGCTCCAGATTTCCTAGCCGTTTGACTAGGCGGGGTATGTCTTCTTCAGCGGCTGGATCATCTGCTACTACTTCCAGAACTTCGCCGACTTCCAGCTTGTCAATTTCTTGACGGGTCCTAAACACGGGTTCAGGACAGTAAAGACCAACACAGTCGAGGCTTATGTCAGGTTTAGTTTTATCACCCAAATACAGAACCTCCAACAAACAAAAAATCGTTACATATCCTAAATAGTTTCCCCTATTTAATTATAACGCTGTTATAGAATAAATAAAAAAGAAAAAGGCGCCCACCAGCGCCCAGAAAATAGAGCCTAGATGTCTTCTGGCGGAGGCGGAATAAGACCCTTCTTCATCAACACCTCAGTAGATTCACGCGCATTCTTGATAATCTCAGTAGCCCGCTCATACAGCTCCTGCCTGCTAGGCTTAACACGCGCAACACCCTCCTTGATAGATTCCAGAGCACAAGCAACAGCCTCTCTGGGGAAAACTTCCCATTCGTCCATTGTGGGAACAATGTTAGTCTCGCTGATTCCGCGTTCGTCTGCAAAGTTTGCCAGCTCATTCGCCGCAGCAATGCACATGTCATCAGTAACAGTTTTTGCCTTCACATCCAAAACGCCCCGAAATATTGCAGGAAAACCAAGCGAATTGTTGATCTGATTATCAAAATCGGAACGACCAGTTGCGATAATTTTTGCTCCAGCCTCTTTTGCTTCCCAAGGCCAAATCTCAGGAATAGGATTTGCACAAGCAAAAACAACAGAATCAGACGCCATGTTACTTACCCACTCCTTCTTTATTGTGCCCGGACCGGGCTGAGCAGCAGAAATACAAACATCCGCGCCCTTCAAGGCTTCGGCAGCGTCGCCAGTAAGCCCTTCACTGTTTGTTTCTAGACAGAAACGCCACTTCCAAGGATTCTCCTCTTTCTTTGCCTCAACATCTTTCCTGTTAGAATGAAGAATTCCCTTACGGTCAACCATCACAAGATTGCCAGCCTTGACACCAGCACGCATCAAAACAAGAGCAGTTCTAGTGTTAGCGGCGCCCACACCAAGCATAGCAATCTTCACCCGATCCATGCTTTTTCCAACAAGCTTCAGTGCGTTGATTAGTCCAGCCAAAATCACAGTAGCTGTTCCCTGCTGGTCGTCGTGCCAAACAGGAACATTAAGCTCTTCACGTGCATTGTTCAGAACATGGAAACACTTAGGCTTAGAAATATCCTCCAAGTTGATGCCACCAAAGGTAGGTTCAAGCCACTTGCAAGCAGTTACTATATCGTCGGGGTTCTTAGTGCCCAAACATATAGGAAACGCGTCTACTCCGCCAAGATACTTGAAGAGCAGGGCTTTTCCTTCCATAACAGGCAACGCAGCCTCTGGACCAATATCGCCCAACCCCAGCACACGGGTTCCATCGCTCACTATAGCCACGTAGTTCCAGCGGCTCGTATAACTGAAGACCTTTTCTGGGTCATCTTTGATGGCTTTACAGGCAGCAGCCACGCCAGGAGTGTACCAAATCGCAAAGTCTTGAGAGCCACGTATGGCACATTTTGGCATAACCTGCATTTTGCCCTCATAGAACGGATGATAAGCTAACGCCAGCTTGGCGGGTTTCTTAGCTTTTTCGAGAAGTTCGTCCACTGTTAACTTTTTTGTCATAAGCTTTGATTTTGTGTTATGAGATTTAAGGATTATCAAAACAAACAAAACTGTTCATGAAGAAAACATGCATCCAAGAAGCAAAGCTTAAGAAAGAGCACGACAAAGGTATCCAAGCAGGGCAAAAAAGCAAATCCTGGCAACGCTTTTAGCCCAAAACGTAGCGGGGTGGGGTAGCCAGGTGAACCCGCTGGGCTCATAACCCAGAGATCGGTTGTTCAAATCAACTCCCCGCTACCAAAATAATTCTCAAGTTTAAGTCATTAACCAGAAATATCGCGTATCTGTTCTTCACACCAGTTCTTATTTGACCGTGCACGTTCTGCCAAAAAAGTGGCGTGAGATTTTTCGTATATTTTGGCTTCTAATTCATAATTGTTTGCTGCTTCCAGAAATGCTTCTTTAGCCTTGAGGGTATATTTTGTTGCAGATTCTTGGTTGTTTTGTTGTTTTGATAGGTTTAGGAGGCTTTTTGCTTCATTTTCTCGGCTTATGGCTGCCCAGAACCATGAGGCTTCTGTTTCAAGCTGGGCTGCACTTGCTGAAAAGATTTGTGAGGCTTCCAAAAAGTTGCCTTCGTTTGATAGTGTTGAGGCTTTTTGAATGCTCGAAAGTTTGGTAAGTGGTAGGTTGCCCAATGTTAGTTGTGAGCTTTCGGCGATGGACCCTTGGGTTTGGCGTGGCTGCAGGCGGGCTAGGTCTGTTTTGGAGTTAATGTTTGTAAAACTGGTTAGTTGTGGGTCGAAGGCGCTTATTTCTCCATTAATCGATATAAACAGGACGTTTAGGGCGCCTCTTATTATGTCGTCAGAGCGTGGTCGTTTTAGTTGGCAAAGTGTTTTCACGATTTCTAGTGCTTCATGTTTTTTGAGAACCATGGTCAATGTTTCTAGTCTACCGTTTGACCACATCGGAACTACAATACGGGCATCGTTTATGGAATTAAACATGTAATCAACTATTTTTGGCTGTAGCAACGGCATGTCAGAGGGAATAGTGAAGCAGTACTCTGCGTTGACGGTCTTCAGTCCTGTTAGAATTCCGACAATAGGTCCAGCTAGCTGGTTGCTTTTGTCATCAATAACCAACTGGACATAGTCTATGTTGTGGTTTTTTAGAATCTTGGAATATTCTATTTTCCGTTTTTCGTTGTTAACGCAAATCACAACCTCGTCTACAACTTCACTAACGTTTTCAACTGTACGAACCAAAAGGGGCTTTCCTAGGAGCTCAACAAGAGCCTTATCTTGCCAAGCCTTTTGTGCGCTCTGAAATCTTTTAGAGCTTCCTCCAGAAAGGATAATTGCAGCCCGTTTAGCCATGCCCCTTACCTTGTTTTACGTTACTTTTGTTGCTCAAGGCAAATGGAATATTATACAGTTTATTTAATTTACCGAAGTTTCTTTTTGAAACAAAATCTCAAGCCTTAAACGCTATGCAAAGTTAGTTAATCTAGAAGCAAACATCAAGATAGGTGCTGAATATGGTAGAGCAAGTAAACATTACCAGGCTGGACATGTCCACAGGAAAGTCTCAACAAATCGTCGACTACGTTGCTGAAGAGAAACCATTCTACTTATCGATAAACACGACTTTTTGGGCAACTATTTTATGCTCACCATCAAACCTCAAGGAATTAGCGGTAGGACATTTTCTCTCTGAAGGAATAATCAAGTCCACAACAGAAATCGATGAAGTAATCCTACAAGAATCTGAAAGCACATGTTACGTCAAACTAAAACAAGAAATAAACGTCAAAGACCGCGTAAAGCTTTCAAGACTTCATGCACGTATTATCCATTCTGCTTGTGGAGAAGGCTCAGCATTCAAAGTTAATGGAAAAATTCTCAAAGTCAAATCAAACCTGAAGGTCAAAGCTCAGATAATATTTGACTGTGTCAAGCAACTGAACTTTAAAGCTGAAGGCTACAGGCAAACAGGCGGTTTTCATGTCGCCGCAATATACAAACAAGATGGCACACTGGTCGCGTTAGCTGAAGATGTTGGTAGGCACAACGCTGTTGACAAAGTAATAGGCATAGCTGCCCTGAATGATGTTGACTTTGCTGATTGTTTCTTGGCATTGAGCGGTCGCATGTCAGGCGATGTGGTGTTCAAAGCAGCAAATGTTAGCTTGCCTATAATTGCATCACTGTCAGCTGCATTATCTTCGGGCATAACGATGGCAAAATCTGCAGATTTAACGTTAGCAGGTTTTGTTCGGGGAAAACGAATTAACATTTACACGAGTCCAGAAAGAATAATAGCGCCTTAAAGGGTTTTATGATGGAAAAATTTGTTTTTTTTTGGCAAGTTTTGGTACTAAAATCAGTTTATGACAATCGGTCTACATCATTTACATGATATAATGTGATGAAATAGTGAATTTTGTTTAAAACTCACCCCTTAAATATAACTCCCCAATCTCTATGGTGATAAGGTCAGGCAAATATGATGAAGCAAAAGTTGAAAGTGACTTTGCTTACAGGTCGAACTATTGATCAGGGCGTAGGCAAAGAGGCTGGAAAAGGCACAAAAATATACATTCAAAGTACAACAATGTGCTACATGGACTCGGGTGACATGAAAGAGCTCGGAATCAAGACTAATTCAAACATTTTGGTTACAACTCCAAATGGTTCCGTCGTGCTAAGAGCTGTAAAATATCCAAGAGGCAGAATGCCAGGCATGATCTACATTCCTTATGGACTTTGGGCAAACTCAATTGTCAGCCACGAGACAACAAGCATTGGAATGCCTTCATTCAAAGGAACCCCCGCTGAAGTTGAGGCAGCTCCAGATAAGCCTGTCTTAAGCTTGAAACAATTACTCAAAAAAGAATTTGGAAAGTGAAAGTTATGTCAATAGTCAAATCAGTGACTTGCCCAGTTTGCGGCTGTTTGTGTGATGATATTGAATTAACGCTTGCAGATGACAGAATAACGCAAGTAAAAAATGGCTGTGCAATGTGTGAGTCCAAATTTCTAAATTACATAAGCGAACACAGAGTTAAAACTCCCTTAATCAGGAAGGACGGAAAACTGGTTCCCGTCTCCTATGATGAGGCAATACACAAGTCCGCTGAGATTCTTGCCAACGCCAAATATCCAATACTTTATGGTTGGAGTTCCACTGACTGTGAAGCTCAGAGAGTAGGCGTGGAACTAGCGGAAGAAGTTGGAGGAGTTCTTGATAACACGGCTGTTGTGTGTCATGGTCCTTCAATTTTAAGTACCCAAGAAGTAGGAATCCCAACAGCAACACTAGGACAGGTTAGACATCGTGCAGACGTAATTATTTACTGGGGCTGTGACCCTTGGAGTGCACACCCAAGACATCTAGAAAGATATACATCATTTACTGATGGACGATTTGAAGATAGCGAATGGACAAATTACCTTAACAAAATGAAAGCGACCGTAGCCCAGAAAAAGCTATCAAGCGCCGCAAGAAGAAGCGGAGTAAAAAGCATATTTTGTGAACCATCTGCTGAGGACCTATGTGTTGAGAGACCTCCTGAAACGTTAAGCAAAGATGGACGCAAATTAATTGTAGTTGACGTTCGAGAAACAATGACCGCCAAAGCAGCAGACTATTTCATTCAAGTCCTGCCAGGCAAAGACTACGAAGTTATGCAAGCAATCCGTGCAATAGTTAAAGATGAAGAAATTGACGTCGACCAAGTTGGTGGCGTTCCAGTAGAATACCTAGAAAAATTAGTCGACCTCATGGTAAATGCAAAATTTGGAGCAATATTCTTCGGAATGGGATTAACACAGACCGCAGGTAAATTCAGGAACATAGAAAACGCAATCAGCCTGATACGCGATTTAAACATGAGAACAAAATTCGTAATCAACGCAATGAGAGGACACTTTAACGTCACTGGTGCAAACACAGTTTTCACATGGCAAAGCGGCTATCCATATGCAATCGATTTCTCCTTAGGTTACCCAATATACAACCCAGGCGAAACCACTGTCGTTGACATTCTCTTACGAAAAGAATCAGATGCAGGTCTAGTTATTGCATCAGACCCGGTCAGCAACTTTCCAAAAAAAGCGGCTGAACACCTAGTAAAGAATCCACTAATTGTAATTGACCCCCACATGAACGTCACATCACTAGTAGGTGACATAGTCTTTCCAGCTGCGATTGTAGGGATAGAAAAAGAGGGAACAGCTTATCGTATGGACCATGTTCCACTTCCGCTAAAGAAGATAGTTGAACCCCCAGAAGGAGTACTTTCAGACGAAGAAATATTGAATAGAATACTCGCGGAAGTTCGAGTAATAAAATCACAAAAGAAAGAGGCGAACTAGAATGGAAATGCTGATAAAAAACGGCTTTGTCTTCGACCCCATCAACGGGATTAATGGAGAAAAAATGGACATAACCATACGAGACGGCAAAATAGTTGAAACCGTTAACCCCAATGATGCTCACATCATTGATGCAACTGGCTTAACTGTGATGCCGGGAGGTGTGGATATTCACACACATATTGCAGGCGGAGAAGTAAATACAGGAAGGATGATTCGACCAGAAGACCACGTGAAAGATGTTGAACGCAAGACAGCAATAACAAGGTCTGGTGTCGGATACTCTATTCCATCAACATTTACGACGGGTTATCGCTATTCAAGAATGGGCTACACTACCGTAATGAACCCGTCAATGGCGCCTTTATCTGCTAAACATACCCACGAAGAACTAAACGACATACCCATGCTAGACAAGTCAACTTTCCCATTAATCGGTGACTGGTGGTTCGTACTTGAATACCTCAAAAAAGGCGACCTGGAAGCTTGTGCAAGACATGTAGCATGGATGATGAACACAACAAAAGGCTACGCCATAAAAATCGTTAACCCCGGCGGTTTAGAATCATGGGGATTTGGTCATAACGTTCACTCCATAGATGATGTGGTTCCCAATTTCGGCATTACACCCCGCGAAATAGTTCAAGGTTTAGCAAAAGTAAACACAATGCTGAATTTGCCCCACACAATTCATCTTCACACTAACAATCTTGGATTGCCAGGAAACTATACCACAACACTGGACACCATGAAGGCACTAGAAAAAGTGTATTCTGGTGACAAGCCCGTTGCACATATAACACACCTGCAGTTCAGCAGCTTCGGAGGCGAAGACTGGGGCACAATGAAATCAGCCGCAGAAGAAATCTCCAACTACATCAATAACCATAATCACATTACATTTGACATGGGACAAGTAATATTCACAGACACCACAACCATGACAGCTGACGGACCTTTCGAATTTACGCTCTACCAGCTAAGTGGACACAAATGGGTCAACAGTGATGTAGAGACAGAAACCAGCGGCGGCATTATACCTTTCCATTACAAACGCTCAAACGCTGTCAACGCTATACAATGGTCAACAGCATTAGAACTTGCACTCTTGATCAAAGATCCATGGAAAATATTCATGACCACTGACCATCCAAACGGCGGACCATTCATTGCATATCCAAAAATTGTAACATGGCTAACCAGCAGAAAAGCTCGCATGTCACTACTAAAAAAGTGTCATAAGAAAGCTCAGAAGAAAAGCCTGTTGCCATCAATAAAACGTGAACTAAGCCTCTATGAATTAGCGATTGTTACAAGAGCAGGACCAGCAAAGGCGCTAGGATTTGAAAATAAAGGTCAGTTAGGTGTGGGTGCTGACGCTGACATTTCAATATACAACGTAAATCCAGAAACAACAGACATAACCAAAGTGCCAAAAGCTGTGAAAAAGGCTTTCACTAAAGCGGCATACACAATCAAGGATGGTCAAGTACTGGTTAAGGATGGAAAAATTGTACAGACCGTCAGCGGCAAAACAATGTGGCTCAACGTGAACACTGATGAAAAATGTGAAATTGACGAGGACATGAAAAGAAGATTTAAAGATTACTGGACAGTCGAATACGACAATTATCCAGTATTCGATCATTACGTAAAAGTTTCAAGCCCAATAACAGTAAAGGCAGATGTCTAAAATGATAACCTTGACACCTCTAAAAGAATTCACATACCCAATAACAGCAGAAAACATCAATCCTGACATTTTTGAAGGAAAAACCGTAGCAGAAATCACCGAACTATCAGTGTATGAAGGAAACAGAAAAGAAAAACTTGGAGACTTGTTCAAAATAGAAGAAGATCCTGCTGAAACCTCAAGCATAACAATCAATGGCGACGTAAGCAAAGTCAAAAGAATAGGAATGGGTATGGAAAAAGGAGAAATCATCATCAACGGCAACGCAGGAATGCACCTAGGAGAAAAAATGGCTGGCGGCAAAATAATCGTGAACGGCAACGCGAGCGGCTGGGCAGGAAGCGCAATGAAAGGCGGAACTATAGAAATTCATGGTGATGCAAGTGACTATTTGGCTTCTCCATACCGAGGAACTGAAATAGGCATGCGTGGAGGCGAAATAATCGTCGACGGCAAAGTTGGAAGCGACTCTGGATGCTACATGAAAGGTGGACTGATAAAAATCAAAGGCGATGCTGGTCCATTTTTGGGTTACCATATGATGAAAGGTATAATTTACGTCCAAAAAAGCTGTGAAACGCGAGTAGGAGCACTCATGACTGGAGGCAAAATTATTGTTTCTGGTTTCTTAGAAGAAGTGATGCCTACATTTACAGTTGATGAAACAAAGGCAAAAGTCAAAATTGACGATAACGAGAAGGCAAAAGGTCCATTTTATGTGTTTGCTGGAGACACAGCAGAGCATGGAAAAGGCAAACTCTACGTTTCAACAGAAGCAAATCCTCAATTAGGTCCTATCTACAACAAATACCTAGAATAGAGTCATGGCACATAACCGTCTTCCCTAGGTTGGTATCAAACAGATACAACTTTGGAAGATGAAGCATCTCTTTCTTTTTTGGTGCTGCTTTGCATGAAAAAATTTGCACGCTCAGGTTTTTTTGATTTTATTGAATAAAGTGCCATCATGATTGATTAATACAATAATACATATATGAAAATATATGTGTTTTAATTCTGAATCAGAACAGTTTTTGTTAAGAGCAATACATATTACCTGTTCACACAATTTAAATTAATTGTACTTGAACATCTAGTCAGGCAAGAAGATACATGTGGTGGAAATCAGCTAGTGTCCAATGGACTTGATGTTGTGGAAAGACAAAAACAATGGGACGATTTCTTTGCTGAAATTATAGATGAAACGCTAAAACAGATTTTCAAAGAAGACGGCGTCAAGGTAATCTATGAGTTTCTAGAAAACAACTCAGATTTAAGCCTAAAGGATCTAGCCAACAAACCTGAAATATTTTCAGCCCAGCTACAAAAACTCATGGTGTCAGCAGCACAGGTAATAGAACAACTAATACTCAAGAACCTTTATGCTGCACAGGGATTGGACTTCGAAGAAAAAAAGGGGTACACGTTTTCAGATTATATACGGGAGCTGAGGGGGAAATGATCAGTGAGCTACACGTTAATGTGGAGTGCACTATCAATTCTTGCATTGCTACTAGCAGGTAGCTTTGGCTACATGTACCATAAGGATGGAGACAAACGGAAACTAATGTTTGCCATATCATTTGTTTTAGCTGCCCCTAATCATATTTTGATGGACATAGGATGGGAAAATCTACAATCATATGAAGGTATCACATGGGGAATTGTGCCAATAATAGCAGCGGTTTTGATTGTTGTCGTATCCAGCCTTTTGAAGGAGAAAAACTTTGACAGAACATTCAAAGTATTTCTTTTTGTTGTAGCAGCGTCAATTGTCTTGATGTTTGTTCCTGTTCCAGCAACAACATTTCTTCCACCAGTGGTCCAAACAATAACAGCAGTTGCTATTGTAGCATCAGCATATTTGTATCTCAAAAGAAGAGAAACATCCAAGCTCATGTTTCTATTGGCCATGGCATGTTTTGCTTCAGCTGGAATTGGAGTAGGCATAGGATTAGCGACATACTTTAACACGTTTGCGTATGCTTTTGCATATGGCTTTTTAGGTCTTGTATTTTTGACATCAAAAGAAAACATGAGCGGAGATATTACTTCAGTTTTTAGCCTCAAAAATGAACTGCAAACAACACAAAAAGAACTGCAAATGCTACAAGAAAGATTGACCAAAGTAGAACCAATATTTGCCAATTCCAAAGATGCAATCATACTTGTAGACACCAAAGGAAACATAGTCGACTGCAACCAAACAACACTAGATTTACTTAGGTTGCCAACAAAAAAAGAAAGTGCAATCAGCAAAAATGTAACCTTGTTTGTTGCAAGCAAAGAACAACAAAAAATCCTAAACAAATTGACCGAGGTTCTTGATGCAGAATCATTTCTCACCGGAGAAACAACAGTTTTAACAGAAGGCGGCTTTGAATTTCCAATAGAATTCTATGTGAATGCAATAAAAGGAGAATCAGGCAATGCTAAAGGTTTCGTGAT
This sequence comes from Candidatus Bathyarchaeota archaeon, assembly GCA_963772765.1. Lineage (GTDB taxonomy): Archaea > Thermoproteota > Bathyarchaeia > Bathyarchaeales > Bathyarchaeaceae > Bathyarchaeum. The sequence continues at coordinate 35,969 of CAVYYP010000011.1, forward strand.
TATAGCCCATGATATCACCAAACGAAAGCAGATGGAAGAAGAATTAAGCAGATATTCTGAAAAACTAGAAGATCTAGTAGAGAAAAGGACTAAAGCATTAAAGGAATCACAGGAACTGCTTGTTAAATCTGAGAGGTTAGCGGCTATTGGGCAAGCGGCAACGATGGTTGGGCATGATCTCAGAAATCCTCTGCAAGCAATAGAAAATGCGGCATACTACCTAAACAACGAATTTTCTAAGATTCCAGATTCAAGCAAACTTAAGGAGACTGTTAAGGTTATTCATAGATCCATTGATTATGCAGACAATATAGTGAATGATCTGCTGTGTTTTGCGTCGACAAGAAAAGCTGTGTTTATGGAAACAGACATCAACGACTTAATTAAAGAGACATTACTACAAATCAGCATTCCAAAAAATGTGAAAATAGTTACAGAATTAGATGAAATTCCAAAAATAGTGGGGGATAAACAGATGCTAAAGCGAGTTTTTGTGAATATAGCAGTGAATGGAATACAGGCAATAGAAGAAAAAGCGGGCACATTAAGAGTAAGCACCAAAAAAGTAGGAGAATGTATTGAAGTGAAAATAACAGATAATGGAATCGGCATAAAAGAAGAGTATATGAAAAAGATTTACACACCATTTTTTACCACAAAAGCTCAGGGTATGGGTGTTGGTCTAGCAATTTGCAAAAGATTTGTTGAAATCAATGAGGGAACAATAGAAGTGGAAAGCAAAGAAGGGGAAGGTTCAACTTTTACGATTAAGTTACCAATTAATGGGATGGAGGTGAAAAAAAGTGACGAAGCATAAACCTAGAATCTTAATAGTTGAAGATGATGAAAACATTCGAGAAACGATAAAGAACATACTTGAACAGAGCGGATATGACACAGACGTAGCAAAGACCGGACAAGAAGCTGAACGAAAAACAAAAACAAAATTCTATAACCTCGCACTACTCGACATCAAACTCCCAGACATGGAAGGCACCAAACTTCTCGCAAAAGTCCACGACACCACACCAAAAATGGTAAAAATAATGGTTACAGGCTACCCCAGCCTAGAAAACGCCATGGAAGCACTAAACCAAGGAGCAGACGCTTATGTCACAAAACCCGTTAAGCCCGCAAAACTGCTAGCACTAATAGAAGAAAAACTAGAAAAGCAAAGCAAAGACCAACAAATGACAGAAAGCAAAGTTACAGACTGGATAAAAACAAGAGCACGTCAACTCGAAGATGAACTATAGCAAGAATTTTTTATTCTTCCACCTAAAACAAAAAGGAATAGAATAGCCTTTTATTCAATCCAAGACTTAACGGCTTTTACGTAGCATCCAAAAGGTCAGTCTGGGGATTGGGATAACGTTGAGCTATGAGAAGAAATGGAACATTTTGGCAGACCTTCTTATGGAACTTCAAAATAAGGGAGAAAAAATTCCGCCTGAAATCATGGATGATTTGCGTTCAGCCAAAACAATAATTCAAGTTCTGAAAGCAGACCCAACAAGCACAGAAAACAAGGCTAGAGCTGACAAATATCTGAGAAATGTGGAATCGTATGTGATTCTCACTGCAGAAGAATTTGGAACAGAAACCGTAGAAGACTGGCTCAAAAAACTAAAAGAAACAAAAAAAGTAGAACAAAAAGATAAGAAAACACAACCAAAATTTGTTCATGGAATTCCACGAGACAAGAATTGGGTTCAAATCCAAACTTCAAAAGAAACATCCAAGGAACTGGTAATAAAATATGCCCAAAAAAACGGTCTTTCTTACGTAGAAAGGGAAAAAAGGCAAATAATTGTTTATGGAAACAAGGAAAACATAAAATCATTTGTTAAAAGCATGGCTGAACAGTTCAGGAATTCAAGAGACAACTGAAAAAGTGCATCTAAACTTTTGTATTAGTTAGTTTAAACCTCTGTTTCTAAACACAGCTTATTTATAGAAGGTATTACAGAAAAGTTGTGAACTAGATAAAGTAAATATTGCCTATGCAAAAAACCGAGGGCGAATTAAAGAAAGATGCCTTACATAAAGAAAATTGAGCTCAAAGGCTTCAAGTCCTTCGGTCCGAAAACCGCTACCGTTACGTTAGATAAAGGATTCACAGCAATTACAGGACCGAACGGAAGCGGCAAAACAAACATAGCAGATGCTGTCCTTTTTGGATTAGGCGAGCTCAGCGCCAGAAGAATGCGTGCAGCAAACCTCTCTAAACTAGTCTATCACGGCTATCCAGACTTAAATGTTAAAAAAGCCACCAGCGCCAAAGTTGTTATCCAGTTCGACAATTCTGATAACCGTCTGCCCGTAGACACCCAGACTGTGACTATTTCTCGTGAACTCAATAGGGCAGGACAGAGCACTTACCGGCTAAACGGAAGGAGAATCTCAAGAAGTCACATAATTAACATCCTTTCGATGGCAGGAATAAGCCCAACAGGGCACAATGTTGTTTTGCAGGGCATTATTGCACGTATTGCCGAAATTTCTGCCCCTGACCGAAGAAAAATGATTTCTGACCTAGTAGGCATAGCTCAGTATGACGCAGAAAAGGCTGAAGCAGAAGATAAACTGCGGGCTGCTGAAATCTCTATCAGGACAGCAATGGGCAGAATAGACGAAGTGCAGAAAAGGGTAGATGACCTAGAAAGGGAACGCAACGAACTATTGCGTTACATGTTTCTTCAAAAAGAAATCAAACGATTTGAAGCAATGAAAATTTTTGGTGACATACTGGAAGTTCAAAGAAAGATAGCTGATGTGACTTCCAAAATTGATGAAGTTCGTGACAAAGTTGAGAGTTCACGTGACTTGAGAGAAAAACTAAGGTCACAAAGATATGGTGTAGAGTCAGAATGGCGAAAACTTGGTTCCGAAATGATTGAAGACCGAGGAACACGTCTTCTTGAGGTCCAATATACCATAGGGGAAGTTCGCTCAAAAATCAGTGAATTAACTACAAAGATTGGAGCAGGAACCGCAAGTGTTGATGGACTAAAGAAAGTGATGGAAAGTAACATACAGAAACTTGACTCTATGCAAAATGAAATTAAAGAAAACCGAAATGAGATTCGAAGATTAAAACGAGAGCGGGAACGGTTCCTCGCTGAAATTGAAGAGAAACAGGCACAGTATGATGGAGTTTCAGATGAAGCAGGAAAACTGAGAGCCAGTTTAGGGGAAAGCAACAAAAAAATTCGGGAAATCGAAGAAACACTGCAAAAACACAGTCAAGAACTTGTTGACCGCCGAAGCGACGTTATCAAAAGCCGAACAGACCTGAAGGTCCTCACTAGACAACTAAATGAACTGGTAAAGCGAAAAGAAAAGTTCGAAGAAAACCTTACTGCACTCAAAAAATCATACTCTGACCTCAAAGTTGTACAAAAAGAGCAACAAAACAGGTCCAAAACTCTAGAAAAAACTCTTGAAAAAAGGCTTTCACAAGAAGAATCAGTAAAATTGGAGATTGAGCAGGCAGGAAAGATTGCCGAAACCGCGCACGAAGCAGTTGTAGAGTTTGTTGCTCAAAGACAGATGGCTGAAAAAGTTGCCACAGAAGAGACCGCACTTAGAAATATTGAAGAAATGGCCGATTTAGGAGTGATCAAGGGAGTTCATGGTCGCCTAAAGAAACTTATCAAAGTTGAAAAAGGATACAAACGTGCAGTTGAAGCCGCAGCGGCAGGATGGCTTGACGCCATGGTTGTCCAGAACTATGACTCAGCGTTTATGTGTGCTGAAACACTGAAGCGAATGAAGTTAGGCAGAATCAAAATAATCCCAATTGAAGAAACATCTGAAACTAATTCACTTAACATGCCATCAATCAGAGGAATAGATGGTACTGTAGCAAGCTTCGTCAGATGTTCAAAAAAGTTTGAGCCTGCTGTAAGATATGTGTTTGGAGATACATTAGTAACAGGCGATGAAAAAATTGCTTTTGCATCATCCCGAAACGGGAATCGAACAGTCACCGTTAAAGGAGATCTTTACGAGGCACAGGGCGGCTTTGAAAGCGGCTACTACCGAGCACCAGTTGACTATTCATCCATTATCCCCAGTGAGTCAGCAGTAAAGAGTCTTGACGAAGCCGTGGGAGCACTCAGAGGGCACTTGTCAAAAAGAGAGAATGACATAACAGGTTTTGAAGAAGAGATGGAATCAATCAGGCTAGAAATTGCGAGCCTAACTGAAACTACTGTCACTCTTGAAGGAGAGATCGGGCGAGTACGCCAAAATGTTAAGAGGTACTCGACAAAATGTTAAGCGTATTGAGAGTCATTTGTCTAGAATAAAAGAGAAAAGGGAAACCGAAAAAGCGCAACTGGAGAACTTGAGGTCGTTCCGTAATGAGCTTAACAAAGAGATGGAAAACCTTCGTCAGGAACTAGAAGAATTACGGCTAAAAACTGACCCGGGCAATATTCAAGAACTAGAAATTCAACGAGAAAAGCTCGGAGAAGAAATTATATCGTTACGACAAAACATGGGCACTGTAGAAACTAATTTTGCCACTCTTGAGTCCAAGTTTGGTAATATCCTGAAAGTTGGAGCAGATAACATCAGAATTCAGTTGCGAAAAATTAAGACACAAATCCAAACTGTAGAAACCGAAGTTGAAGAAGCCACAAAAGAAAAAGAACTTCAAGAACAGAAGCTCGTGGAACTGGAAAACAACAAAGAAGGACTATCTAGAACTGTTTTGAATGCAAAACAAGAATCCAAAAAATATACAGTTCAGCTTGATGACCTAGACAAGAAACTGCGACAACTAGATTCTGTATATGAACGTTCCGATAGGCTCTATAACGAACTGCAATTTGACCTTCAATCGAACAAAATGAGACTCGAGCAGCACAATCAAAGATTATCCGAACTGGGCTACGAAAAACCATTAGAAGTTACCCAGGAACAGATTGAAACGGCTGAAAAATCACTAAAACAATTACGGCTTGAACTTAACAGACTTGGCGCAGTAAACCAGCTGTCCCTTGACCATTACGCTGAGCAGGCATCAAGATACAAAGAACTATCAGTACGCATGAACGAACTAGAAAAAGAAAAACAGGCAATCCTAGAATTCATGGATGAAATTGAAAGGAAGAAACGTGCAGTATTCATGGAAGCCTTTGAAAAAATCAATAACAGCTTCAAAATATATTTCAAAAAAATAACAGGAGGCGGAGAGGCTTCTCTCATTCTCGAAAACCCTGAAGACCCATTCGCTGGAGGAATGGACATGCTTGTTCAATTCAGAAACAAAGCCTCAATCCTCGTAAGTGGTGCCAGCAGTGGGGAGCGTTCAGTGTCTGCAGTAGCATTCATATTTGCTCTACAGGATTTCATGCCAACTGCATTCTATGTGTTTGATGAAATAGATGCACACCTTGATGCATTCCACGTTTCAAGGCTGGGAGACCTTTTTGTTGAATTGTCCTCGAAATCCCAGTTTGTAGCAATTACCTTGAAGCCAGAAATGGTTAGCAAAGCAAAAAGAGTCTGGGGAATCTATGAACGCAACGGATTCTCTCATGTTGTATCAGCAAAAATAAAGGAGACAGCTTGATGCCGCAAAAAATGAAAAAACCATTCTATTACCAGCCACCGTTGAGCATACTTTTTGAGATTCATAGACTAGAAAAGATTGCCCCATGGGAAGTCAACATTTCTTATCTTCTAAACATGTTCTTGGACCAGATGGAAGAAGAAGGAGAAGTAGACTTCAGAGCCTCAGGGATGGCACTCGATTCTTCCAGCACAATCTACCTCAGAAAAACCAAACTACTACTGAAGTTGGAAGAGCCTCCGCCACCACCTAAAACATTGCCAGAGTTTATTCCTCCAGCAATGTTTCTTCCGCTCAGATATGAACTGTCCTCAACAACCATAGATAATCTCATGAATGTACTCGATGAGGTTCTAAAAGGCGAAAGTCTACGTCCTCCAAAGACGCCAGAACCGATCTTGCCTACTCCGGAAGTGCTTCCACCACTTGACGTATATTTACTACAAATAGAAGACCACATGAAAACACTCTACGAACAGCTCTGCCAACTAGTGGGTACAGGAGAGCTGTTATCATTTTCAAAGCTCACTGCAGGATTGACAAAGATTGAAGCAGTTAAAACATTTATAATTCTTCTCTTTCTCGCCCAGAGAGGAAAAATAGGCTTATGGCAAGAAGAAGACATTGATGAACTTTACATAACAGTCATAGGAGACCCAGTGTTTGACGAAAAACGAACAGAACCAATCTGAAGAAGAAGCTAAAAAAGAGAAGATAGCTCACCAATTAGCTTCAATGGAAGCAGGACTCTATGTAGCAGGGCGCCCACTTGACCTGAGAACACTAGCAAATGCAGCGGGCACCCGATCAAAAAGAAGAGTGAGAAAACTAGCAAGAAAATTGGTCGAAATCTATAACAACCGCCACTCAGCCATCGAAATCCTCGAATTAGAAGACGAACGGTTTGTCATGCAGCTAAAGGCTGAATATACAAAAAAGGTCAGAAAATTAGCTACAAAACCACTCCTTTCTGCAGGACCACTAAAAACATTATCATATATTGCATTTAGACAACCTGTTCTTCAGACCCAAGTTATCGAAGTCAGAGGAAACCATTCATACAAACATCTAAAGCAGCTAGAAGATATGGACCTCATAGTTCGCGAGGGGACAGGAAAGAAACGAGTGCTAAAAACAACACAATTCTTTGCAGACTTTTTTGGTCTAAGCCATGAGTTACGGGTCATGAAACGTCAGCTTAAGACATTATTCAAAGAAGAAGACAAGCCAGAAGAGAACATTGAAACTAAGCAGGAAACATAGGCGATTAAGATAAGCTTATATGTCATTTGTTGCTAGTCTCATCGTTACCTGAGATGATTAAGCTTGTCAGTATGGCACGGAGATCAACATAAGCGCAAGGATTCGGGCGGAAGAAAACGAGCCAACCGAAAGAAAAGAAGATATGAAAAAGGCATGTTCCCAGCAGAAACTGCACTGGGCAAACCAAAAGGTAAAATTATCCGAAAACACGGAGGCAACCAAAAGATTCGACTACTATCAGTAAATCAGGCAAACATTTCTGATGCCTCTGGAAAGACCTCAAAAGTGGAGATAATACGAGTAATAAAGAACCCAGCAAACGTAGACTATGACAGACGAGGAGTAATCACAAAAGGAACAATGATCGCAACATCACTAGGAACAGCACGCGTAACATCCAGACCCGGACAAGACGGCATAGTAAACGCTATTCTAGTCTCCAAAAAAGCCGCCTAACTATTTTATCGGCGTAGACTAGAAAGCTCTTTAGCTACCTTTTTTACAATTTTATCTTTTGAATCAGCAGTTTTAGGAAGAGTAATCAGTCCAGTTGTTTTCCATGGAAAACTTGGATGGGCAGCATCAGAAACTAGTTCAGGTTGCATACCTAATCTTTTTGCGGCTCTTTGAAGCTCATCCACTTTTGGTGCAGATACAGCAAGCTTTTTTGAAACTCGGCGCCCACCATTTCGGGATGTACTTTCATCAAAGTAAATTGGCCAAAGAAAAATTTTGTTTTGTTTCCGCATTTCGATCTGAGTTGCTATCGGCGTAGAGTGTTTTATTAGTTTTGGTGCAAAATTTTAGTTTTTAGTCATCTAGATGCGATTGATGAGCTTAAATATGTTACGAAGTAATTTACAAAAAATATAAATTAATTAACATTTTATCACCATTAATATCGATTAAATCATTTAATTTTAAATAAAAATAGTCAAAATAGGAATCGGTTGTGCAGATCGGCAACATATGTTCAGAAACGTTTAAATAAAACGAGCCGTGTGAATCATAGGTTTTGTGAGGGGAAAAGGGATTTTGCATAGAATCGGTCATATCCTTCACGTAAGCAAGACGAAAAACATTATTCTTAAAGCAGAGAATATTCCCCATATCGGCGATAAAGTTACAGACGAAAAACTTAGACCAGTGGGAACAGTTTTTGATGTCTTCGGTCCAACATCCTCCCCATACGTGGCTGTGAAACCCAACATTCACAAATCGGAACAGCTCACAAACCAAGTTCTCTATTCAGTCCCCTCCAACGACGGGAGAAATAAGAGGAAAAGAAGATGACAGAAGAAAACGTCCCACAACCTCCGAGAATTCGAAGGTGCCCAGAGTGTGGAAGCACACGCCTAATGCGAGACTACGACTGCGCGGAAATAGTTTGCATGGGATGCGGCTTTGTTGTCGCCGCCAAACTCGCAGATCAGGGACCAGAATGGAGAGCATTTGATGACGAACAACGCGCCAAACGTGCCAGAGCAGGTGCGCCACTCACATTCACAATTCACGATAAAGGCCTTTCAACAATGATTGATTGGCATGACAGGGACGTTTATGGCAAAAGACTTGCTCCAGGACAAAAAGCTCAAATTTACAGGCTACGAAAGTGGCAAAGACGAATCAGGGTTTCCGATGCAACAGAAAGGAACCTTGCTTTTGCTCTTTCTGAAATATCAAAGATAGCAAACAATCTTAATTTGCCAAAGAATATTCTAGAAACAGCTTCAGTCATATACCGAAAAGCAGTCAAAGAGAGGCTCATCAGAGGAAGGTCGATACAAGGAGTGACAGCTGCAGCAATTTATGTGGCTTGCCGACAATGTGGAGTAGCCAGAACCTTGGATGAGATAGCTCAAGCTTCTACAGTGAACAAGAAAGAGGTTGGACGAAGCTACCGTTTCCTAATAAAGGAGCTCAACTATTTCATTCCGCCACTAAAGCCAAGCCAGTATGTAACCAAGTTTTCTAACCAGTTGACTATGCAAGGAAAGGTTGAGGAAATCGCCCACAAGATACTCGGCACAGCAAAAGAACTGAAACTTACATCAGGAAGAGGACCTACAGGAATAGCCGCAGCCGCAAGCTATATTGCATCAGTTTTGACCGGAGAAAGAAAAACACAAAGAGAAATTGCAGAAATTGCCCAAGTTACAGAAGTAACAATAAGAAACCGCTACAAAGAACTAGTTGAACGGCTTCAGTTTGTAATCTATCTCTAATTTGCCACTATTTTCAGTTTAAACGTGAAAATGGATGGCTTTATCTTCTTTAAGCAATACATTCAATTAAAATTGCGTACAAAGAGTTAAAAAAGCTTTTAACGCATTTTTCTAACTCATACATTGAGGATTACATTTGTCATTTTGCCCCAGATGTGGAACCAAAATACACAAACAAATCAAAACATGGTCCATAATTGGCAGACGAAACATAAACGGCAAACAATCCAAGCTGTGGTTAGGATTCTTCATTTGCCCAGAATGCGAAAAGAAGTTCCTAAAAATTTTAGAAAAAGACAACATAGGAAACATCAAAGATGCAGTTAAAGAAATCAAGGGAATTGAAAAAGGGCTTGAGCATATGCTAGATGACTTGAAGGACAAAATTGAAATCCTAAAAAATGAAAGAGCCGAGCTTTTGGAAGAAATTGAACAACTTAAAATTGAAGGTGAAAAGAAGGCGAGCACTCTTGAAGAAGAAATAGGTTACCTTCGAGGGGAAATAGAAGATTTTAAAGAACTACTTAACGAGAATGAATAATACAATTGGGCAGTTATTCTTGTGGCTGATTTTTTCTGCGGTGTTTGTCAATTAGTAGACGTTTTTTTATGAGGTCTTTGACTTCTTCATGAAATTGTTGGTCAGTTTCAAGTTTGCGGAAGTCAGCGCTGTAGTCTTCGAATCCTGCGGGAATTTCTAATCTCAGGGTAATGAAGGGTTTTCCCATGGCCATTTCGAACTGTCGTTTAGCTTCTTCATACTCAGATTCTGGTTTTATGTCTCGGGGTTCAATCCATTTTTTTACCAAAACATTCACGTCCATAAATTGAATCTTACAACTAGATAAAAGCTTGCAAAGCCCAGCTGAATAAGAGATGTTATTACACCTACTTTTGTGAACTCGGCAAAGCTAAGAGAGATCCCCTCACGTTTGAGTGCGCCTACACCCATCATTGTCACAGCACCACTCAATGGAGTTGTTGCACCCCCAAGATTAGTTCCAAGAACCAATGCTGACCATACCGCTGCAGAGTTTAATCCAGCAATACCACCGATTATTGGAGAGAATGTAAGAGCAATCGCGATATTACTAACAGCGCTGCTTGCAAGACCACTAAACCAAAGAGTTGCCATTGTAGCACCTAATGGGCTTTGGCCAACTGTTTGAAAAAGCGTTGCTGATATATCTGCTAAAATTTGTGTGCTTTCTAGACCGCCAACAACAAACATGAAACCTGAAATAAAGAATATGGTTTCCCAGTCTAGTTTTTTGAAAATTTCTGCTGGGTCAGAGCCGCTTATAGCCAAAGCGACCACAGCACATCCTAAGGCAACGGCTTCAGCCCCAACTCCAAGATTTTCTAGTGTTAGGAAAAGAACGACAAGAAGAACAAGAATGAATATGGAACGGTAAAAAAGTTGCTTATTTTCTATGCTCTCCCAAGGATCATAATCAGGTAGTTCCTTTCTTTCGCCAAGTCTTTTCCTGAAAATCATATACAAGGCAAATATGGTTAAAGCCCAGAGAGCAATTTCACAAAGAGCCAAATAGTCAATGAAAGCAGTAAAGCTCAGCCCCGCTTGCAGTCCGATTATCATGTTAGACACAGAGCCAATGAGTGTACTTGTTCCGCCAAGGTTAATCATGATCATTGCAGAAATGAAGTAAGGCACAGGATCATAACGTAGCAGTTTGGTTATAGTTGCCATGGCTGCAGCGATAAGTAGCATTGCAGTTGGGTCACTGAGAAACACTGAGACACCTGCAGCTATTACACATATAGAAACAAAAAGTAAACCAGGGCTTCCCCCAGAAATTTTGACGGCGTATAAGGCTCCGAAACGGAATAGACCGCTTCGCTCAGCTACTTCTACGACTATCATGACTCCCAACAGTAGAAATATCAGTTGAATGTTAATGAATCCAAGAGATTCTGCGTAATCAAACACACCATATAGAAGACCGAACCATGCCGCAAGCAACGCTCCGATCAGTGCAGCTACGGACATGGGAACGATTTTGGTGGCGGATAGGAGAATTGTTAACAGGTAGACAAGAATAAAGATTATCTGAATTTCTGTCATTTTACTCCCTGTTCTTCATTCGGTCAGTCATTTTGGCGAAACTGTCTGCCATGTTTTCGGCTTTTCGTTCAACTATGCGATAAAGTATTCTACCAATATCGTAGATCAGGATTAGAATAATTCCCAGAGCAACATATGTGGTGCCAACCAGCAAGGGGTCTTTGAGGCTGGGTTCAAGAGTGTTTATGACAGGATACAGAGCTGTCGTGATTAGAATTATGACAATTATGTATATTGTGTCACGCATGGCTCTTCGAGGAGATCGTTCCTCTTTGATTCCTAAACGTTTCACAAAAATGTCTGTTAAGATGTCACTTAGCACCAGTCCATCAGCCAATGCTCGTATCAGAAAGATTGCTGTGAAAATTAGTGCTATGGTTCCCACGAGCATGCCAGCATTTACATTGATGCCGGGAAGGATTGTGTCTTCTATCAATGGTGGGACAATAGTGTTGATTAAGTAAAAAATAATTGCCATTACAAGACTCATGGTTAACCGTGGAAAACGGTCACGAATCTCTTCCCCAATGGGCTTTCCCACCAAACATCTATCCCCTAAGAACTTTGTTATGTTTAATATTTCATGAATATTAACACTACGGATACAGAATTCATAAACAACCAAAAGCCCAGAAAAAACACCAAAAAACGAATCTAAAGCGAGCCAAACAATTAAAGCTTAACATAATTCAACAAAAAACAACAAAAAAATACCATAAAATTGATAAAGAACACACCAGAAACAAAAGCAGCTAAATTAGCTCAATAAAATGATGAGACAAAAAAGAAAAAAGGTGCATTTGGATAAAGCAATTGTTTAAACCGAATGCAAAAAGCTTTGGTGGTTTTAGTTAAAAAATAAAGAGCAAACATCCTACTTTTGCATAGTTTACTGAAACTTTTTGGTCCAAAAAGGAGCAAATAAGGGGTTTTGTGCACGTTATTTGATGTTAAAGCTTTTGTGCTAGAACAGACTAACATTCACTTCAACATTTATTATAAACTTGGGGTTCATCGTGGAAAAAGAAGAATTGAAAAGAATGGCTGTTGTACTGCAGGAGCTGGGACTAAGCTACTCAGAGACTCTTGAAGTAATACATGAAATGTCCAAGGACGCAAACCACGCACAAAAACTATGGCGGGGCGAAAAAAAATCGAAGCTAATCAAATTAGCCATAACATTGATTACATTTCCTGAACCCACACCAATAAGTGAAACAATAGGCGCCGCAGTTCTAGTAGCGGGTCTTGTTCAAAACAGAATCAAAAAATCAACCTTGCATGTCGAAGATGTTTACAAAACATTCCAAGACATGAACAAGGACATACTGAAAATCAGGCAATTCAGAACCTAACAAAAGTTACTGGCAAGAATGAGGTTTCTTGTCCGGAACAATCTCTTTGAGTTTTTCTTCTGGTGCACCCAGACAGTAGAGAATGCCAGCGAGGTTATTCTTTGTAATTACACCAGACGCTACTTTCTGAAGAACCGCTTTAGGATAAAGTGCAATACCCAATCCAGAATTTTGCAGCATAAACCTGTCATTTGCGCCATCACCCACTGCCACAACTTGTTCCATCAAAAGATTTTCTTTCTCTGCAATCTCCTTCATCAGCTCAGCTTTCCGCTCAGCATCAATTATTGGCTCCACAACCTCGCCAGTCAACTTGCCATCCTTAATCACAAGCCTGTTAGCATAAACATAGTCAATGCCAAGTTTTTCCTTAATTTTTTCAACAAACTGTGTGAAACCACCAGAAATGAGGGCAATCTTATAGCCCAGAGCTTTAAGGGCAGTAATCAGCTCTTCCGCACCTGCTGTCACATCCAAGTTTTCAACTATGGAATCAAGAACCTCGACAGGTAACCCCCTCAACAACTGAACCCGTTCCTTTAGCGCCTGCTTGAATTCGATTTCTCCATTCATTGCCCTTGAAGTAATTTCGCTGACTTTTCCTCCAACACCAGCCGCCTTAGCCAACTCATCAATCATTTCAGCATCAATTAATGTGCCATCAACGTCAAAAACTATCAGACGTTTCGGTCGACGAAAAACGGTGTCCTTCTGAAAAACTACGTCTTGCCCAACTTTTTTGCACTCTTTACTTAAGGCATCTTTGAAGTCTTCTAACGGAATCTTAAGGTCATTAATGTCAATGAGTATCTCCATTGCATTCAATTCGCCGTAGGCAATCATTCTTATTCGTTCTATGTTGGCGTTGTTTTCAGAGAGAAAACGAGAAACATTTGCAACTATTCCGGGCTGGTCCTTTCCAAGGGTGGTCAATAGCACAAGTTTTTTGCCTATCTTTCGTCGCCCAGAGGGCAAAGACTCGATGTTAACGTCCAAACCAATTTTTTTTCCCAAGCTCGTAAGTTGAGTTCTAAGACTTTCAAGAGAAGCAGACATACAACGAATATCGACAATCATGAAAATTGCGAAAAGTCCCCGCATGCTGAAGGCTTCAATGTCAACAATGTTTCCGTTTGCATTGGCAATTAATTCGGTTATCTCGGTTATTAGACCTGGTTTATCTTTTCCTGTTGCTGTAATTACTACGAAAGATGTTGACATGCTGACATACCCCTCAGAAAAGGGTTTTCGAACAAGCGAATAGTCGTACTCTTCAATTAATAAGTATAGCTTTTACCAATCTTTGCCACAGGTAAGAAAAGTTGCTAGAAACTGCTATATTACTATTTGAAACAGGAGATATGTGGCTAATAGGAGTACGCCTCCAAATTTTGAAATTCCGCCTCTTGTTAGAAAACGCCAGAAAATGACAGTTGTGATGAGAAGGAATGGAAGAATTTGTGGCAAAAGAGTTATTTCCACAGAAGGCGAGGCAATGAGAACTACTCCTAAAACAAGAGTAAGGTTAGTCAGGTTTGAGCCAATAATTCCTCCGATAGCTAAATGAACACGATGCCGTCGAACAGCTGCAAGGTCAGTAGTAAACTCGGGAAGGGATGTTCCTATAGCAACAATCTTAGCTCCAAGCAATATTGGCGGAGCACCCAAAAGCACAGCAAGCTCAAGTCCAGAAGTTACAACCAAACGCGCAGAGACAATAACTCCAAGCAAACCAACAAGCAAAAGTGCAAGTACCTTGACTTTGCTTTCTTCTCTTTTAATCACGGCATTACCATTTACTTCTACTGCTGGTGTTCTCTTTTTTGCCATAAAGTATGTGTTTGCAACAAAAGTCGCTAACAAAAGAAGGCCAACAACTGGACTGGACACATCAAATATTACGAGAAGCAATGGAATTGCTGATGAAATAAACAGGATGTCAGTTAAGTCGAGTAGCATGTCTGTGCAACATGTTTTGAGGTAACCAAAAATTCCGAGTATCCCCAGAACTGCGCCTATATTGAAAACGTTTGAGCCAAGAATGTCACCGATGCTTATTCCTGGTTCTCCTTGCATAACCGAAAAAAGTGCTACAATTAGTTCTGGTACAGAGGTCAATGTTGCAAGAAGTATAAAGCCTGCTGACATTTCGCTCAGTCCAGTGAGTGCGATGAGTTTCTCTATGGCGTTTATTGTGTAGTGACTGGAAAAAGCTAGGACAACTAATGAGCCGATCAGAAGCAATAGTGGAATTATGAAGGCGCCAATCACTGGATTAAACTCAATCTAATCTGTAAGCATGAGTTACATATGTTTTACCAAATGAAGAAAATGTGCTAACCAAAATGGGCTTCAAAAAATGGAGGGAAATTATGAGGTGCGGGCTGCTGCTTGTTCCAGAGCAGCAACTCCAGGCAGCTTCTTTCCCATAAGGAACTCTATCAGTGCGCCTCCTGCGGTGCTTACATATGACATTTTGTCTGCAAGTCCTAGTTTGTCTACTGCAGCGACTGTATGTCCTCCTCCGACCAGAGAGAAGCCTTTTGATTCTGCTACTGCATTAAGGACAATTTCCGAGCCTTTCTTGAATTCTGGGTTCTCGAAGACTCCTACAGGACCACTGACAACTATTGTTTTTGCTTTCAGTATGATATTGGCGAACTTGTTTGCTGTTTTTGTTCCAATGTCAAAGATTGAATTGGCTGTAGGAAGGTTTGCAACGTCGATTTCTTTTCGTTTTTTGTCTACTTCCATGGCTAAGTCAACGGGAACAACAATAGCTCCAGGGTATTGGTTCATTAGTTCTTTTATTCCGGGAACTAGACCCATTAGGTCTTTCTTTTCCAAGAATTTCATGTTTGCTTCGCCTAGGTCTACACCTGTGGCTACCAGAAAGATGTGTCCAATTACTCCACCTGTTAAAACGTAGTCAGCTATCTTATTCTTTAGCACATACTTGGATATGTCCAATGAATCGTCGCCTTTTGCACCGCCAATCACAAAAACTGATGGCTTCTCAGGAGATTCCAGAACTTTACCTAAAGCCTTGAGTTCTCGTTCCATTATTCTGCCAGCGGCACTGGGCAACACTGCAGTGAAACCAACCATTGAAATATGAGCTCTGTGAGCAGCAGCAAAAGCATCGTTTATGAAAAGGTCAGCCAAAGGAGCCAAGTTCTTTACGAACTCTGTTTTTGAGTGCTCTTCAGGTGTTCCTTTTGTCATTTCATTAGGTACGCCTCGGACATTTCCTAGGACAAGAACTTCGCCGCTCTTCAAAGCTTTGATTGCATTCTGGGCGGCTTCTCCATAGACATCGTCTACATATGTTACGGGCATGTTTAGTGCTTTGCCTAGAAGTTTGGCGTGCTGTTCAAGACCAATAAAGTCTGCGTCTCCGGGTCTGCCTTGATGGGCTAAGATTACTGTTTTTGCGCCTTTTTTGACCAGTTCGCTGATTGTTGCATCAGCATGAGCGCGGATTCGGGCGTCGTCTATCACCTTTTTGGTTTTTGGGTCAAGTGGTGAGTTAAAGTCCACTCTAACAAGGACTGTTTTGTTTTTTACGTCGAATTCGTCTATTGTCAAGAATTTTGGCATAATATTCACCTATAATTAAAAAAGGAAAAAGGGGGATTTGAGGTTTTTGTGGTCTCTGTTTAGGCCATCTTGCAGATCTTTTCGATCATGCGTGCCATCTTGACGGAGTAGCCCCACTCGTTGTCATACCAAGCAAGAACTTTAACCAAGTTTCCAATAGCCAGGGTTAACTGTCCATCTACAATGGCTGAGTTGCTGTTGTGGATAAGATCTGATGAGACAAGAGGCTCTTCACTGTAAGCTAATACGCCTTTCAGAGGTCCTTCAGCTGCTTTCTTGAGAGCTGCATTAATTTCTTCTGCAGAAGCTTCTTTCTTCAGTATCGCAACCAAGTCAACTATTGAAACGTCAGGTATTGGAACACGAAGTGCCATACCGTTAAGTTTTCCGTTAAGCATTGGAAGTGCTAAACCAACTGCTTTTGCTGCACCAGTAGTTGTTGGAATCATGTTAAAGGCTGCGGATCTTGCACGTCTTAGGTCTTTGTGTTGCATGTCAAGAAGCCTCTGGTCATTAGTTACAGCGTGCACTGTTGTCATTAGACCTTTTTCAATACCGAAAGCCTCGTTGAGAACTTTGGAAACTGGCGCCAAACAGTTAGTGGTGCATGAAGCCAAGGACATGATATTGTGTTTCTTGGGATCATACAGGTCATCGTTTACACCATAAACCACTGTTAAGTCAGCACTTGTTGCTGGGCTCATTGGCGCAGAAACAAGAACTTTCTCTGCTCCGGCTTGAAGATGCTTCGCGGCTGAATCACGGTCTCTAAATCGTCCTGTTGATTCAACTGCGACATAGACGCCCATTTCTTTCCAAGGTAGTTTAGCGGGGTCTGGTTGTGCTATAATTTTCAGTTCTTTTCCGTCAACTATAAGGGATGAACCCTTTACTTCAACGGAAAAGGGGAATTTGCCGTGGACAGTATCGTGCTTAAGTAGATGGGCTAATGTTTTTGCATCGGTTAAGTCGTTTACTGCTACAAAGTTTATGTCTGCGTTTTCTTCAAGGGCTGCCCTGTAAAGGAGCCTCCCTATTCTTCCAAATCCATTTATTGCTGCATTCACCATATTCGATCACCTATATTCAGGCGTGGTAGAGTACCGAGTTTCAAAATATTAACTTTATTGAAGCTTATATTAGAATAAAAAAGAAATGATGCGGGAGAACAAAAAACCCGCAATAGTGCTAGGTTGTTATGCAATTTTTTCGATGACTTTATCGGTTTTGACTTTATGGCTTCTTAATGCCAACTCGTCTGGGTTTACACCCAATGCCAGTGCGATAAGCTCTGAATAGTGAAGAATAGGCATATCATAGACTTCATTAAACTTTGATTTAACCTGAAGCTGACCAATATCTAGCGCAACGAAACAGAACGGACAAAGAGTACTGATGCAGTCGGCACCTGCTTTTGATGTGTTCATTAGTTTTTCTCTAGCGAGTTCTAGAGCAGTATCGTCAGAGATTCCCTTTAGGAGACCTCCGCAACATTTCAGCTTGTTTCGATACTCAACAGGTTCTGCGCCTAGAGCATTCAACAGGTTTTCGAGCATTTGTGGGCGTTCAGGGTCATCAAATTGTAACAGTTTGCTGGGTCTAAGTGAGTGGCAACCATAAAAGGGTGCAACTTTCAAGCTACTTAGTGGTTTTACGACACTTTCTTTGATTTTTTCAAGTCCAATTTCATCCATTAAGACCTGAAGGAAATGTTTGACTTCGATTGTGCCTTTGAATTCTTTACCAACTTTGGCAAGCACTTCATTGATGTGAGCTTTAAGTTCAGTGTCCTTTTTGAGAGCTGCATTAGCCATTGCAAGTGACTCGAAACAGCCGTTACATAGTGCAACAATGTTGAGCCCAGCTTCTTCAGCCAAACATATGTTGTATGCAGCCACTGCTTGACTGCTTTCCAAATTGATTGATTGAATAGGTGGAGGACAACAGCATGTGTGGCCTTCCAAGTCTACGAGCTCCACGCCTAGTTTTTCCAGAGTTTTTCTTGCGGATATTTCGTAGTTGGGTTGGCGCGCAGGTATTGTGCATCCTAGAAATATTGCGTATTTTGTCATTTTGATTCCTCCGTCTTTTCTGGTTTAGTAAAACCTGTCTCAGAGAGAATTATATTCAATGCTTCTATGCCAGTTGGTTTTAGTTCTGGTAGTCCGTATTCTTCGCGTTTCTTTTCTACGAATTTGGAAACAGCTACTATTCGTCCATCTGTCATGAGAGCTGATCCGAAGTCAGCATAGATGTTTGGAGAGTTATTAGCTTCTTCTATTGCAAGGTTTCTGAGGGCAAACATCAGCTCGGCGATTTCTACATTTTGTGGGCATCGTTCTTGGCAGTTGAAGCATGATGTACATAGCCATATTGCGTCTCCATTGAGTACTTCATTTTTCTCTCCCAGCAGAGAAAGTTTGATGATTTCTCTTGGGTTAAAGCGGGAATCTAGTCTAGCTACCGGGCAACTGCTGGCGCAGGTTCCACATTGGTAGCACGACTTTAGAGTTTCGCCGCCGTGACGATTCGCGACTTCGTCAGAGAAAGATGTGTCTGCATTTTTGTTTGTGTTATGGTGCGGCATTGTTATTTCGCCTCTTGGATAACTCCAGTTATTTTTAGTTGACCAAGCTTGCTTACGCGGTCAGTCATCGTTTTAGCGGCTTCTGCGAACTGTGCGCCTTCAATGTATACCATTCGGAACATTTCTAGTCGTTCAGGCTCTATTCCATATTCATTTAGCAACATTTTGGCAAATTCTATCTTCTTGTCGGCTTTCTGGCTACCAACTTCATAGTGGCAACCGTCAGATTTGCATCCAATAACCATTACGCCTTGAGCGCCAGCTTTGAATGCTTCAAGAATCTGGTTAGCACGAACTATTCCAGCGCAAGGAACTTTGATGATTCTCACGTTTGCTGGATATTCCATTTGTGCCATGCCTGAAGAGTCAACAGCGGTGTGACCACACTCTTGGCAGCAGAAGGCAAGAACCAAAGGCTTTGATGTCCCATTTACGGACATAAGCGCATTCATCTGGGCTGTCATCTGGCTTGGTCTAGAGTGCTTAAGTTCAATAGCGTTCAGTGGGCAGGTTCCGACACAGACACCACATCCCTCACAGAGAAGGTCATTAACACGGGCAACAAAGTGGTCTCCAGTTGTTGGCTCCAAACTTATGGCGCCATATGGACATGTTACTGGACAGAATTCACAGTCACCACAATATTCATCGTTGATTTCAGCTGTTCGTAGGTCTTTGATGATTTTGCCGCTATTCAAGAACTTAGTTGCTTTCATGGCTGCTGAGTGAGCATGCAAAGAAGCGGTTGGTGCATCCTTGGGGAATGTTGCTCCTCCACATAGGAAGATGCCTCTTTGTTTGGTTTCTGTTGGTCTAAGCTTAGCATTGTATTCCTTGAAGAAACCATCCGCTTCTAGGTCAAGACCCAGAATTTCAGCCAGCTCTTTGGTGCCTTCCGCAGGTACCATTGAAGTAGCTAAAACAACTAAGTCGGCTTCCAAGTCAAGGAATCGGTGTAATAGTGCATCTTCAACATCTACAACCAATTTGCCTTTTTCTTCGTCATTGTAGATTTCTGTTGGTCTTCCTTTAACGAATCTAATGCCAAGGTCTCTGGCTCGCTCATAATAGTACTCATGTTCGCGTCCTGTTGTCCTGATGTCAATGTAGCAAATGGAAACTTCTGCATCAGGATTAGCTTCCTTAATCAATGAAGCGTTCTTCAGAGAAATCATACAGCAGATGCTTGAACAGTATGGGTTATATCGTCGGTCTCGTGAACCAGCACACTGAATAAATACGATTTTCTTTGCAGGTTTGCCATCTGAAGGACGGATTATTTCGCCGCCAGTTGGACCAAAACCATCAATCATTCGTGCTAATTCAAGATTGGTGATTACATCGGGATAATCGTCATAGTGATACTCTTTAATTGCACTTGAATCAAATTCTCGGAATCCAGTTGCAACAACTATACTGCCAACATTCAATGAGACTTGCTCAGTTTTCTGATTCAAATCAATTGCGTTTGTTGGACAAGCGTCAACACATTTGGCACATTCTTGGAACTTGCAGGCATCTTCGTCAATTGCATAGACTTGTGGATAAACAGCAGGAACGTTGATGTATATTGCTTTGCGTTTTGCCAAGTTTGCATTGTATGCATCAGATGTTTCTACAGGACAAACTGTGACACATTTGTTGCATGCTACACATTTGTCTGCGTCAACATATCTTGGCTTCTTTTCTAGCGTAACTTTGTAGTTTCCTGGAACTCCTTCAACGTTCACGACTTGGGTGTTTGTCAGTATATTCAGGTTGGGAATTTCGCTGAATCCAGAACGGTACACACATTTTCGAGACGTGTGAGTGATGGTTTTTACATCAGTAGCTGGGGGTTGGATACAGATTGCACAGTCGTCTGTTGGGAAAAATCTGCCAACACGAGCGGATAAGCCTCCGAGAAAGTGTGCTTTCTCGATCAGGTTTACTTCAAAGCCTAAATCAGCCAAGTCCACTGCTGTTTGCATACCAGCGATTCCTCCACCTATAACTAGGGCGGATTTGAGAGCAGGGAACTCAAGCTTCTCGATGGGTTCAAGAAGTTTTGCTCGTTCAATGGCTGCTAACATCATGGCTTTGGCTTTTTCTGTGGCTTCTTTTGGTGTTGCTCTGTGTGGCCATGCGCAATGGTCTTTGATGTCGATTACTTCAATCAGGTATGAGTTTAAACCTGCGTCACTAACTGCTTGAGCGATGTTTACGTCACTGATTTTTGTGATGCTCTCGGCTACAACAACTCGGTTGATTTTTCCAGTTTTTATCGCATCTACTATTGTCTCTAAGCCTTTGCCTCGCCAGAACTCGCTGCCTCTTACAATGAGAGCGACGTTTGGGATAGTCTTTACGAAACTGGTAAGAGCATCGAAGTCTAGGATGTCAGAGAGCTGTTTTCCGCAGTCAGATATGAATACTCCGACTTTAGGTTGCTCCATCGTTGATTCGCTCATCTTCTGATGGTCTTCATCAGTTTCTTGTCGCTGTCAAAGACGTTAACTTCTAGAGGCATCTCACCAATTGCGAAGTGTGTAGCGCAAGCCCAGCATGGGTCATATGCACGGAATGCCATCTCAACCTTGTTGAGCAAGCCATCGTTGACCACTCCATCTTTTATAATGCCTTGTGCGGCATTCTTGATGGACATGCATATGCCTGGCGCATTGTGGGTTGTTGCCACAACTAGGTTAACTTTCTTTGCCAGAGCGTTTTCATCCAATTGATAATGGTGAATCAGAGTGCCTCTTGCAGCCTCGACGATTCCAACACCTTCTCCAGGTTTTCCAGGCTTGTTTCGGATGTTTTTGCTGGTTATTTCTGGATCTTTGATCAGTTCAAGACCTCTCTCAGTTGCATACATCAACTCGATTAGTCTTGCCCAGTGGAAAGCCAATGTAGCGTGGATTGGTTTTCCTCCAAGAGTCTTGTACATCCGTTCATATTCTGCCTGTGCAACTGGTGTCGCCATGCCTTCAGATGCATTGAGTCTTCCAAGTGGACCAACACGGTAGATTCCGCTTTCTGGTCCAGCAGTTAGACCCTTCCATCCAACCTCTTTCAGGTAGGGCATTTTCACATAAGTCCAAGGCTCGACATGTTCTTCAATAATGTCTAAGTATTCCGAAGGACCGAATTTTGTGAATTCTTTTCCTGATGGGTCGACAACGCGGACTTTGCCATTATAGAAGTTTACTTTGTTGTTTTCGTCAACTGTTCCCATGTAGTATGTTGGGAGGTTGTATGGGTCACTTGTGATCAGGCTTACATAATCGGCATTTTTTAGAACAACATCGTCAAAGATTTTAAGGCTGAACTTGGCGAATTCGTGGCAGCTCTTGAGCATGTCTTCGATGTCTTGGCGTTCTTCCTCATTGATTGCTTTAGCTATACCTCCGGGCATAGCTGCGCTTACTGGATGAGTTGGTCGTCCACCAAGAATTCCGGTGATTTTTTGTCCAAATGCGCGGTGTTTTATGACTTCACCAGCAACATCCAAGCCAACTTTTTCGATTACTCCAAGAATGTTGCGTTTGGCTGCTGGAGCATCAGGTCCGACAACAAAGTCGGGTCCGCCCAAGAAGTAGAAGTGTAGTATGTGGTCGTAGATGAAGTAGCCACAGTACTCAAGTTCTCTTAGTTTTTTGGCGGTTTCTGTTGGTTCAACATTGAATGCAGCATCTAATGCTTTTGCACCTGCCATGTGATGAGCAACTGGGCATACACCACAGATTCTTGTTGTTATGATGGGCAGGTCTTCTGCGCGTCTTCCTTCACAGAATTTTTCAAAGCCTCGAAGCTCTGGAACTTGGAAGTATGCATTTTCTACGTTGCCGTCGTCATTTAGGTATATGGTTATTTTTCCGTGACCTTCAAGTCGTGTGATTGGATCTATTACTATTTCTCTCATTTCTCTACTTTCCTCCTAAGAATAGAATTGGCTAATGAATACTTGTAGAATGTTCCAATGGGATCTACGACCTGCTTTACGACATCAGGAGAAGCAGCGAGAGATGCAAGAGCACTAATAGCCGCAGCACCTTGGTCATCCACGCGAGGACCTGGACCACCACAACCAGTGCATGGTATGTTAACGTTTGGACATTGGCAACCGCAACCTGCGCGAGTAGCTGGACCCATACAGATTACGCCTTGGTCCCAGAAACATGTTTCACCGTCATCTTCAATCTCGTAGATTCTCTTTATCTGAGTGATTTGTGTGTGCTTCTTTTCGCGTGGGCATTCGTCACAGACGGACTTTTTAGGCAAGAAGCTTGAGCCTTTAGGTGGTAGATTGCCGCTTATGAATGCATTGAACATTTCCAAGATTGCGGGAATAGGTGGGGGGCAACCAGAGATTCTGTAGTCAACATCCACAGTTTGTGGCAATGTTTTTACAGTATCATATATTTCAGGAAGATTTAGTTCTCCCTCTTTTACTTTGACACGCGTTTGAGGTGTCACAGATTCAGGATTCACAGTTGATGGAGTTTCAAGATATGCTCTTTCAAAGACATCGTCTTTAGTCCAAAGGTTTGCGAGGCTTTTCACACAGCCATCGTTGGCGCATGAGCCAAAAGCCACAAGTATCTTTGATTTTTGTCTTAGAAGTTTAGCCATCTTCTCATTTTCTTCTGTTCTTATTGCGCCGTTGAAGAAGGTAGCGTCAATACTTTTGTCTGGCATAGCTTCGACGTCTTTATATTTAACATCAATTGCTACGGGCCAGAAAACAATATCGGCAGCTGCCACAACATCTAGGATCTTCTCGTTGACGTCAAGAACAGCTACTTCACAGCCTCCACAACTAGCCGCCCAATAAAAAGCGATCTTTAGTTTTTCCTTTCCCATAGGAACCACCGTTTACAAGAAACTCGATTAAAGCTAAAGCGAACAAATAAAGCTTTTCTTTTTAACCAAAATGTTTGGAACAATATAAAAGAAGAAAATAATCGAAGCCTAGTGATTAAAAAAGCTAGGCATTCAGTTTAGAAGGTCATTAATGGACTTTACTTTAGCTTTCTTAGCAACATTTCAGCTGCTAAAGTTATTGGTTCCCATGTTTCTGATACAGGAGGAGCATAACATGTTTCGGCTTTTGCTAGTTCAGTGACACACATTTCGTTGATTATTGCATAGTTTAGTGCGTTGATACGTTGTGTTACTTCTTCGCCACCAATGATTTGGGCGCCAATCAGTTTTCCTGTTTCTTTGTCTGCGACGAGTTTAATTTTGATTGGTAATGCTCCGGGGAAGTAATCTGCTCTTGTTTTCGAGTTTATAGTTCCTGAAACTGTCTCAAATCCTGATCGTGCTGCCATAAATTCTGTAAGTCCAGTTCCGCCGACTTCAGTGTCAAATAATCGTGTGATCCAAGAGCCTATACCTCCAGGAAATGTGGAGTATCCTCCAGCAGCATTTGTTCCTGCTACTTTTGCTTGTCTTACTGCGGTGGTTCCAAGCTGGCTCATCATTGGTCTGCGCGTTATGAGGTTTATTGTTTCAGCACAGTCTCCAATCGCGTAAACGTCTTTGATGTTTGTTTCCATTCTTGCATTAGTGGGTATTCCTTTTTGTCCAAGGGCTACGCCAGCATTTTTTGCTAACTCAAGGTTGGCTCTTACACCTGTGGCTACAACAACGAGGTCTGCAGGTATAGTTTCGCCTCCAACAAGAACTCCAGTTACTTTGTCGTCTCCAAGGAATTCTTCTGCGCCTTTTCCCACAATAATGTTCATACCTTTTTCTTCAAGTGCTTTCTGGACGTTATCAGCCATTGCCTTATCCAGCAGAACTGGAAGAACATATGGTAGAAATTCAACTACAGTAGTTTTTAGTCCACGTTCAATGCAGGCTACAGCAACTTCTAGACCTATGAGACCAGCACCGATGATAACAGCTGATTTTGCTGATTTGATGGCGTTGTCAATTTTTGCGCCGTCGTCTAGGGTCCTTACTACAAATATTCCATTCTTTTCATGCCCTTTTACGGGAGGCATGAAGGGACCAGCGCCTGTAGCTAGAAGTAGACTGTCGTAGGTAAGGGTGTCTTTCGTTCCGTTTTTGTCTGTTATGTTGACGGTTTTTGCTTTTGTATCAACATTTATTACTGTGGTTTCTGTTAGCAGGTTTAGTTTCATCATTTTGTAGAATCGTTCTGGAAAGACAACCAAGTCATCAAATTCTTTTATGTGTTTACCCAAAACAAATGGGAGACCACAGCGTGAATATGCTGGTTTCTTCTCTTTTGTGATAAGTGTTATTTCAGCGGTTCTGTCTGTTTTTCTTGCTGCAGAGGCCGCGTCAACACCTGCAGCATGAGCGCCTATAATTATGATTTTTCGGGTCATTTATATCTCAACTCTGGCTGTCAAAATAGGAACTAGTGTCCATATTAATCTTATTCTTAGCGAATAAGTTAGAGGAAAAATGTAATAAATTCTGAGAATTTACTCTTCGACTATAGAATAGGTTCGAGTTTTGGCGTTGCTATTGATTTTTCCGTCACTGAAGAGTTTCTTTAATGCGTTGAATGTTTTCTTTTCTGTTGTTTCGAGCGTTTCTGAAAGTTCATTGAGGGACATTGGTTTCTCTTTTAGTAGTTTCATTATTTGATTATGGATTTTTGCCATTATTGATTCCAGCCCATATTGTTCTTTTCATTAATTGTCTAACGTAGATAAAAAATGTTTGCTGATGTGAATCTTGCCCATAACATAATCTACTCTGAGTTTGTTTTCAAAAATACAAAAAAGATGATTGTTTTTATGCTTTAGTTAGAATAAATACACCAAAACCGCACTTAAATTTCAATACCTTGTTTTGTTTTAACCCACCACTTATGGTGTAACGTAATTTTTTGCAAAAATTGTGAACTTTTTTAGAGTTAAAGTAACGTTGGGGCCTTATTCCTCTCTCGAAATGGAAACTTATCCGCCAACGGTAACGATCTAGAAGGGAATATTGTGAATGTTCACGTTTTCATTCTCATGCGAATAATTCCATTATCAAAAGTTTTTGTTGCTTCTATCAGGCTTCCAGATCGGTGACTGATATTGAAATCGCCATTCTGAAGCATCAGCTCAAGTTGTTCTGGAAATATTTTAACTTGCACAGTTTGACACCAACCGTGTAGTATTTCAGTGATAGATTCTGTTTATGTAAATAGGCTGGTTAAGCAAACAGTTTTTCCCACATAAACGCAAGAGCTGCAAATATTTTCTTCTTGCTCTTAATCGCTTTCTACCTGTAAAATATAGAATTTCTTTTTCCATTAAAGAGACCTCAGCTTTCAGCACATCCGCATCAAAATTATTTACCAAACAACTCCCTCATCAAAACAACATGTCCAAAATCGGATACTGAATGATAGTTATGCCTAACGTCTACAACTTAAGACATTGTATTCAGAAAAAGGAATTGTGTAAAAAAAGTAGAGTTAGTTTGCGTTTTTAGAGGTTAGCAGCAGCACATAACTTCATCGCAACAAATGAGTGGCCCTTCACTGGGTGTTGTACATACTACTTCACAGCCGCAAACATCACAAACGTAAACACAATTCTTTTCTGCTTTTTCCATTTTCTCTTTCTCAGGCAAACAATTCACCTCCATTTCGAGTGTTTTCGGCATAAAATTGTTTAGAACGTTGTGCTTTTTGGGAGACCACTTTTTGCACAGCAGTAATTTCCATTTATGTTTTGGAATGCCCAACAGTCTTTATTTAGGCATTTTCCAGACCATCTATCGCGACACTGAACAGATTGGATGCGTGACCGTAGGAAAATAACAGTTGATTGTTCAATATTTGTTATTTGAACCAAAATTAAACCCGTTCCCATATGGAGAATGTTTTTGTGGAAAAATGTAATAAATTGGACGTTTGCATTGTGATACATCGTCTTATGATGGATTACGATTTTAGGGCATAACTCATTTAATTATATTATAACATTTTATTTTGAAAATAAGTTAGTAGCAAAAAGTTTAATTCTAGTTTGATGCCATATTTTAAGTGGGTTTTTTATGAGAATGATTACTAGGACGTTTCGAATGAGTCCTGAGTATGATAAAATTTTGAGTGATGAATCAGAGAGGCATGGTCTTACTGTGAGCGCTCTTCTTAATCAGATCATTCGCCAGTATGTACTGGTCACAAGATTTACTGAGAGAACACCATCCATAACTATGTCTTATGGCACATTCTCTCCTCTGATAGAACACATAGATGACGAATATTTAGCGGAAGTAGCGGAAAAAACTGGAGCAATCATACCTGAAGAAGCAATTTTGCAAAGGGGACAACGACTAACTTTTGACAATCTTAAGTGTTACATACGAGAAGTTTATGGAACATATGGAAATTGGTTCAACGCAAGTGAGAATCTTGTGAGTGGGAAAGAAAGAATTCATTTGTCCCATCAACTGAACCGAAAATGGAGCATATATCTAGGAAATTACATGAATAGCATGTTCAATACGATTTTGAATATTAACCCAAAAATAGAAACCAGAGACAACTCCGTAACAATTTATGTGCCCAAGCAAAGCCCAGTTTCGTCACGTATGCTGCAAAAGTAGTAGGACCAAATGTGACAAAATGGTTAGGTGTTACGTCCAGTTAGAACTCTGTTGTTAGCTTCAGCCCTTACAGCGTCTACAATACTTTTGTGAGCACCTATTTCTTTAGCATCCACACGATGGAATATATCTTTTTGACGGTTATACTGAATCCAGTTAAGTTCTTCATCTAAAAGGTTAGCTAAAGCCAAAGAAGCAAAGTCTTCTTTTGTTACATCTAAAATGTTGCAAACAAAATCCAGAGAATTCGAAAGAAGACCGTCATATTTGATGAGAGAACTATTCTTTTCAGTTTTCAAATCAATCAGCCAAGTCTAACAGCTATCAGCTACTCAATCACCCCTAAACCAAATAAGGTTAATGTACACATTGTGAGCGGGTGTCTTACGGTATAAAATCATAAGAATCAATAAAGGCGCATGTAAGGAAAAAAACAAAGATAGAATAGATTTAGATAAAAAATAATAAAAAAGAGTGAAGGGATTAACCCTTGCCAAGAAAGTGCATGTTTTCTTTATGAAAACAAGGTGCTTAACCTATTGGGTAGGTTAACCTTCTTTTGCGAGTTCTTTGTGCCATTCTACAGCTGCATCGAAATCTAGGAGTGCTTTAAGGTCTGCATCGAGATTTGATGGATTTACTAGGAGAATCCAGCCTTCACCATAAGGGTCTTCGTTGAGTAGTTCAGGTTTTGACTCTAGTTCTTCGTTTACAGCTTCTACGGTACCGCTTACAGGAGCAACTAAATCTGAGACGGCTTTTACAGATTCTAGAGTTCCGAAGGGTTCATTCTGGGTTATTGTGTCGCCGACGCTAGGAAGCTCGACATATACAATGTCGTTGAGTTGTTTCTGAGCGAAGTCGATCATTCCGATTCTTACTTTTCCGTCTTCTTTTCTAGCCCAGAGGTATTCTTTGTGGTAATGCAGATTTTCGGGTACTTCAAAATCTTCTACCTTGACCATTATTTTCCACCTCTAACAATTACCGTATTGTGATAATTGTTTATCTTAAAAAGCTAGCGATAAATCCCAGACAAACAGACAGAATGACATAAGCAGAAAAAATGCAGTCAGTTATTTTGTGAAGAAAAGCAAAAATGGGGCATTAATCAAGAGTTCTTTTGAGTAATTTTATCGTTGCAAACAAGAAAACAAGAGAGTATAGGATTTGAACAGTTAAATCAATTAGAAAAACTTGGATATCAAGTGAACCCACCATTGCTTGACGTAATGCATCTATAGAATAGGTTAATGGTAGTGCATAGGCTACAGTTTGAAGTGATGATGCCATATTTGTTATTGGCATGAATACGCCACAGATGAAAACCATTGCAATTCGTACAACTGTTGCAGGCGGCATGGCGTCAGGATGTCTCGAAAAGGCGCGGAGAGAAGCAACCAAAGACGGAGAACATTAAAGAAGAGAATAATATCCCAACAGAAAAGGGGAGCAGATTTGGTAATGGAGAAAATGGCAATATGATTATTGTATAAACTACAGAGAGAAATGTGCCAAAAAAGAATCGTGCAAGGGTTTTGCCAAGTATTATTGTAGATAATGATATAGGTGCTGTAAGGAGCATTTTGATCGTTCCCGTTCTTCGTTCCAATGGAAGAGATACTGCTTGGATTGCTCCTGCCCCAAAGAAGGCAGCTATTGCCACTAATCCGGGTAAAATAAAGATTAGTTCTATAGTTCTGTTGATAGAGAATGCTAGATAAAGGACAACTGGAAGGAAAAGCCCGAAACTGAGAGTCGGTCCTTTAAAAAAGTATGTTTTGACATCTTTCTGTGCTATGTAGAAAATTAGTTTATGTCTTCAATCAATGGCTTAGCCATTAGTCAGACATCGACTGTGTTTTTGTGTGCCCTTTTCTATGGACATACGCTCGGAATCTAAACCAGTAAGTTTGACAAAGGCATCTTCCAAGGTCTGCTTTATGGTACTGATTGATGTGATTCTTCAGGTGTTTTTTCTCAGCAAAATGGACCAGTGAGGGAAAACTTTCCGCAGAATCTGTTACAGTTATCCTAAATTTGTTCCCTTTTAAAGCAACATTTTGCAAAGTTCAGTTTCTTTAGTTCTTCAATTATGCCATCTGGATGATCAAAGGCAACTTCAAGGATGTTTCTAACATTGGCTTTAAGCTCTGGAGGAGTATCTAATGCGATTAGTTTTCCTTTGTTGATTATTGCGATTCGATGGCACAACTGGTCTGCTTCTTCAATGTATGAGTGGTTAGAAAAACTGTTGTTCCTTTTTGGTTCAATTCTTTTATGATTTCTCGAATCTGTCGTGCACTCTGTACATCAAGCCCTGCGGTAGGTTCATCCAAGAAGAATGTTTCTGGTTCATGCATTAAGGCTGTGGCAATCATTAGCCGCTTCTTCAGTCCTCCAGAAAATGTGCCAACCCGAAATTTGCGCCTTTCATACAATCCAAATAACTGAAGAAGGTCACGTGCTAAGGCTGTTCTTTTTGTTTTGGGTATGTTATGAAGTTTGGCACTGAAAATGATGTTGTTCCATGCAGTCATCTCATCGTAAAGAAATGAAGATTCAGGTACTACTCCAACTTGTCTTTTTGCTTTGGAAGAGTTATGGATAATATCGAAGCCCGAAA
>CAVYYP010000012.1:0-19668 GCA_963772765.1 Candidatus Bathyarchaeota archaeon
AGTCACTTTGGCTACTGGCGTTCCACAGGCTGAACAGAACTTTGCATTTTCCACAAGTTTTGCTCCACACTTTGCACAATAAGACAAACTTATCCAAGCCCCCAAACAAGTAACAAAAGACGATGGGTTCAAAACTCTTTTATTCATTGCGGTGACATGCCCCCATATCAACAAACCTTTGTTGAAACCTGTTAGCAAAGCATATTTTGATGTCATCGAGTATGATAGGAGAGAAAGTTGACCAGAATCTACGTTTGCCGAAAATGCAGAAAAAGACATTCCGTCGAAGAATATAACAAGAGCCACTTCTGTCGAGACTGCAAAACATTTCTAACCCCAAGGCTCGTCAGGTCAGCCAGCCCAAGCCCGATTAGAAGAACCCCAACACCGACTTTTTCATCTGCTAGTTTTGCTGCAAGAACAGTAACAAAAACCGCAGAGTCCCAGAGCGACTCAAGCGACCCATGGCTGCCCAGAGGCTACGAAGTAAGAAAAGGACAAGTAGACTTCATAAAAGAAGCACAAAAAGCCCTAGAAAACAACGAAGTTTTTGTAGGCAGCGCACCCTGCGGAATCGGCAAATCCCTAGCATCCCTAATGAGCATCCTACCCAACCTAGGACAAAACAAGCTACTTGATCAGCTTTCGAACAAGAAGCCAACTACACGTTTTCCTAAAAGAACTAAGGGGACTAAAACAAGCCCCCATGACCGTATCGTTTTTCAGCAAACAAGACATGTGCCCCCTAACCAAAAAACGGGCAGGCACCTACTTCGACTTCCTAGAAGAATGCAAGCGGCTCAAAGAAAACTGCGAATCAGGAACCAAGCCCTTCTGCAAATACTACTGGAACATAATGATGAGACAAAGACAAGCAGACAACCTCGCAATGGAATGCGCCAAAAAAATATTGAATCCGCAGGAAGCTGCAGCAAAGATGGCAAAACATGGATTCTGCGCATACGAAGGACTAAAACGCATCCTTAGCAAGGTCAAAATCTTCTTGGGAACCTATCATTACACGTTTAATCCGAAAGTCAGAGATGCCCTGCTGCAGAACTGGGGCGTAGACCTATCCGACGTCTACCTAATCGTAGACGAAGCCCACAACATACCAACCTTTGCCCGAGAACTGCTCTCGGACAGACTTACTCAAAATTCTCTAGAAAATGCCCTGAAAGAAACAGAAAACTTTGAGCACCAAAGCTTAGCAGATGTCCAAGACTACCTAAACGTCCTAGACGATGACGTGTTCAGGTACATCCAAAAGGGCATGACAAGCTCAAAACTCAAGCTAATTGACCCAAACGAAATTGCACAAAAATTTGAAGAATGGAGCGGAACAACCAGCGAAAAAGCAGCAGAAACACTCCACGAATACGGCGAATACGTAAGAGAAGTGCGCCAGCAACAAGGTTACGACAGAATCTTCAGTTACGCACACAGAGTCGGTGACTTTTTAGAAAATTTCTTCCAAAGGCACGGCGAAAAATACCTGCATCTCCTAGAAAAAGATTGGACAGACAAACCCTACCTAGAAGTAAGAAGCCTAGACGGCACGAGAAATAACCGATCCGGTGCTCAGGCAAGCAAAAGGCAGCATAGTCATGAGCGGATTCCTCTCACCCCCAACCGTGTACAGGGACCTGATACTAAACCACAAAGAGGACGTCCACCTCAAAGAATTCGATTCACCCTTTCCGCAGGAAAACAGGGCAATAATGGCAGCCTGCGACGTCTCATCAAGATACGAAGACAGAACAGACCAAATGACGCAACGAATAAAAGAATACATCGAAACAATCTCAGAAACCACCAGAGGCAACATAGCAGTCTTCTTCACTAGCTACTACATGATGAACAGCATCCTACAAAACATAGACACTGACAGAACACACATAATCGAACAAAGAAAAACAAGACAACGTGAAATACTAGACAAAATCTGCCGCTCACAAAACAACGCACTCTTCGGAGTCATGGGCGGAAAATTCAGCGAAGGCATGGACTACCCAAACAACATCCTAAAATGTGTAGTCACAGTCGGACTACCCTACGCAACATGGAGCATCTACCAAAAAGCCCTAATCAACTACTACGACTCACAATTCCCCGGAAGAGGAAGAGAATACGCATACCTCACACCCGCCATATTTCGACTAGTCCAAGCCTGCGGACGAGTCCACAGATCAGCCCAAGACAAAGGCTGCATAATAATGCTGGACCAAAGAGTCACAATACCAAGCATCAAAACACTGCTCCCAAACTACTACCAAAAAGAAATGAAAACACTACGAAACCCAGAAGAGCTCGGCGAACAAATAACAGACTTCTGGAACAAACACCCAGAATATTGACCACAATATGGACTCAACTTTGAGCAATTTTATTATGCCAGAAAACACTAGGATATAGCGACGCTTTATTCGGGAACACTTAATACATGACTAAAATCATATACAGGGTGAAGAAAAGTTGTCAAAACGCAAAGTAAAACGAAAAAGCTTCGCAGCCCGAGAAGATTTACTTGACAAGATGAATAAAATCGCAAAAGAAAACGAGCTCAGCCTTTACCGTTTTGTCAACGAAGTATTCGAACTAACCCTAAAAGTCCACGAACTAGGCGTAAACATGCGCACCCTCATCTACTCAAGAAGACTGCTAAACGACGCAAGAGAAAACGGATACACACTCGGACTAGAAAACATATGGTACGACATGGCAGAACTAGCATACGACAAAAACAAGAAAAAAGCCCTTCAAAGCTGGAACGAATCAGGAATCTGGCTAGCCAAAAGATACGTCACATCAGAAATCGAAGACCCCTTTGAAACATTCCAAGAAGACCTAAAAGATTTCACATGGAATGTCCCAGAATTCGAAGTAAACAAAGAAAAAAACAAAATCGCAGTCCGAATTGTGAGCCCCAGATTCACAGAAGCCTACACACAACTCTTCACAGTCTTCCTGGAAGGAGCACTACAGACCTTTGAGTACACAATAGACAACAAAGAAGTCTCCCGAGGAATCATCCGCCTAGACGCAACAAAAAACACAAACTAGAACACTGTACCAAAACATAGTATTATAAATTGAGGACCAAATACGAATGGTTAGGAAGTAACTAGATGTCTAACGCAAAGGACAAACGACTCATATACATACCAGGAAACATAGTCGAAGAAGTCAAAGACATCTCCAGAAGACGAGGCGAATCCCTAGGCCTATTCGTTCGCGAAGTCCTACAACTAGCACTAAAAGCAAACAAACTCGGATACAGCCCAAAAGAAGCCGCAGAATTTCTAGACATCATGCAATCCCAACGAAACTTGGGCGGAGCATTCGTACCAAAAGACGTCCTAATCTTCCTAAACAGCGCAGCATGCAAATCCGAAAACGGACACCTATCCACAAAATGGTACGAAAGCGGAAAATGGCACGGAAAATACATTAAAGAAAAATTCAAAGACCCAATCGAAGCATTCAAAAAATTTCTGCAAGCAACAAGATGGGACCTAAGCGAAGTAGACGTCAGACAAAACGGCGACCGCGTCAAATTCCGATGCATATCTACACTTCTGACTGACCAAGCCACAGATCTACTCTGCCAATTCATCGAAGGCGCAATGCATAGCATGGGTTATGAGACAGAAAAAAGTGATGCCCTAAAAGGTATGATCCTCTTAGATTTTAAGAAATAATTCTGTTTTCGAATTAAATGAATCTGTCTATTATCGTTTGATTTACTATACACTTTTTACTTTTTTATTTATGAATTGACGATATGAATTCCACATATTATCTTTATCTTATCGTGCGATACCTGATTTATTAGAAAATCGTCAATAATGTTTCGAAAAAGCATTTATTTGAACAAAAAACGCACAAAAATACGATAATTTTATACGTAAAACGCATGCGTTACCTAAAAATGTATACATTTTATCTGTAGCTCACGAAAGTGTGCACATTAAATATAAATATCTGTTTTACCCACCCGAATAGGTCGAAGGGAGCGAGAGCCGACACTATCGACATCGCTCCCAAAATTAAATAGGAGAAAATAGAAAAAATGCAAATAAATAAAAAAATATACACAACCCTGATTATCGCAGTACTAACAATGTCTGCAATAATGGCAGCAATACCAATGGCAAGTGCAGAAATCACTAATGCACCAACTCTTGCTCCTACATCTGGACCTGCAGGTACTACAGTAACGTTTCATCACGCCGCTGGTGGAGCTTCTCCATTTAGCACTGTTACTGCTTACTTGGATGCCCTATCTGGTGCAGTCCTAGGTTCTGGTAGTGCAACTGCTACTGGTGCATACTCATTTCAATGTAACCATACCTGCAGCAACTGCTGGAAATCACTACATCGTAGTAAACGATGGTGAAACTGAATCTAACGGTACAATATTCACTGTGACTCCAAAAATCACAGTTGATGTTACTCGAGCTCTACCAGGAGACTCCGTCGCTGTTAGCGGTACTGGTTTTAACTGAACAAGAGCAGTTACTTTGATTTTGAACAGCACTACCCTTGCCACTGCTAACACAGTAACTCTTTCCACAAGCCCAACCACAAACGCTACTGGATCTTTCGCAACAACCTTTGTTGTTCCTGCAATGAACACTTCTGTGTATGATATATACACTCTAATCGCAAATGACACACTAGGAAACAATGCTAACACTACAATAACTATTGATTATTACATTATACTAACACCTTCTGTTGGTCCTACTGGAATCACAACTACCATAAGCGGTAGAATTGTAGCCAACACAGCATATCAATTAACATTCAATGGCGCAGGAATTGCAACAGGAACTTCATCATCTGATGGCAGTTACACATTTGCCTACACTATACCAAATGTTCTTGGTACAGGAACCTATCCTGTTCAAATAGTCTGGGCAACAGTTAACAACCGAACTGCAAGCTTCACTGTAACAGCTTCACCAACAATTACTATAGATCCACTTACTGGGATTTGCTGGAGCAACTGTTGATATCACTGGTTCAGGTTTCAGTGGAGTGCTGATGTTACTCTGTACTTTGGTAGCACTGCAGTAAACAACACTGCTGGCGGCTTTGGTCCAACAACAACCGGCGGAGCATTGCCTACTGGTTTAACTTTTGTTGTTCCTGCACTAGCCCCGGGAATTTATGCTGTTAGTGTTGTAGACCAATATGGTGCAACAAGCGCTGCTGGTGTATACTTCACAATAACTGCAACACCAGTAACACAGGTAAACATCAACGCAAATGAATACTATCCAATGGATATAATTAGCTTCAGCATATACACAACCGACAACTTTACCTCTGGTCCAACTGTCACCGTTAGAGACCCCTCTGGCATGACTGTATGGATGGGTGCTTGGTCACTTACCGCAACTAGTGTTAACACTTGGCGAATGCTATACATGAACGAAATGATTAATGGCAATTACATGCAACTAGCTGCTGACTGTCCACTTGGAACATGGAACTGGACAATTACTTACACTGCTGCTGTCGCAGGTGCAAAGACTGCCACTGGATTATTCACTGTCGTTGAAATGCCTACAATGCAAACTGTTCTTGACAGACTTGATGAACTAGACGCATCAATCACTGACGTAATAACCACAACAGAAAATGACATCATCGCAGTAGTCAACACTAAAACAGGAACCATCATGACAGACATTAGCTCCCTTGATGCTCAACTAACAAGCATTGATGGAGGAATCGCAACAATCAGCACAAGCATTGGCGACATACAGACAACTCTTGCAGGATTGAGCATGGATGCACTTGGTGCAGACATTACCACAATCAAGAATGGAGTTGCAACAATCCAGACCAACCTCGGCACAGTATCCACAGCTGTTAGCAACCTAGATGCTAAACTAACCAACGTTCAGGGCGACGTAGCAACAGTTCTCACAAATATGGGAACACTTGACGGAAAAGTAACATCCATTGACGGAAAAGTAGCAACAGTTGAAACAGATGTTGGAACCATCCAAGCAGATGTTTCAGATGTAAAAGCTAGCTCTGACCAGACACCAGTCTGGATAGCAGTTGTTCTGTCTCTGGTAGCAGCAATCGCTGCAATCTTTGCTGTCATAACAATCCGCCAGAAAATCGCTGGTTAAAAAAACAAATAGGGTCTTTTAACCCTATTTCCCTTTTTTATTTTTTTTAGATTTCTTTTAGCGCAAGCTTTTTGTCCTGTTTTTGTTGTTGCCCGAAAATCTTAACTAGACACGAAATGTGTTAGTAGTTGAGGTGTGTGGTTTTGGATTTTCTGAAAAACATCAAAGTGAAGTTAACTGAGTCAAGGTCTGATGATTCTTGGTATGATATGAGCATGCGTCAGATGAGACAGGGTGAAGTGAGGTTTTATAGTGTTAAAGATTTTCTTACTGGCGAGTGGCTTTTCAAGTTGTCTAAGGATGCAGAGAATGGAAAAATTATGCTTAAGGCTGTTAAATGTCCAGCGGGTTTGCGGTTTTCGCAGCTTGAGGGGAAGACAATGGTTTTTCAGGCTAGCCAGATTGAGGGCATGTATTATGATGTGCTCTCTCTAACGGAGTCAGATGATAGTAATCGGCTTAGAAGAAATGTTGTTGCATCTCTGGATGAGGTTCCGGATGTAATCAAGAATAATTATGCTGTTAGGTCTTATGAGGATGCAACGGGCAAAAAGGCTCCTGGCAAATATTTGGTTACGTTGAATAAGCCAGAAGATGAGAAGAGTCTTGTGACTCTTTTTGTTCTTGAACGCGGCATGGGGGCTTTCGGATACAACACCTGAAAAGAAGCTCGAAGAAAAGGCACAGATGCCAAAGAAGCCAAAGGCGCCCAAGAAGGAAGTGGATACTGGTCAAGAGTGGTCTTGTCCTATATGTGGAAAAGCTCACCGTTTGGTGCATGTTGAAACAGATAAGAAAGTTAAGCATGTGCTGAAATCAAAGTAATAATAGTTTAGAGTAACGTCTTTACTTTGCATCTAGTAATCGATATACATTGGGAATGCTTATGCGAAAGATACCACGTACCATGTCCACTCAGCATCCTGACAATGCTTGTGCTCCAGTTTGGCACAACCGTAAAGTGATTGAGGGTGATGCTGAAGTTTTTGAAGCCCATTTTTCCTACAGCGACCTTGGCTGCAATGAGGTTATGTGGGACTCTGAAGGCAAAGATACGGATATTCGTGTTGTAAGAAAATTGCTAACAGCGCACGGAGATTTCTTCAAGGAGCATATGCTTGGTAAGGACGTGTTTTTGACTTATCGTATTCCTAATCCTAGAGTTGAGGTTGCGGAACGAAAGATTGTGGTAGAAACTCTTCAGAACATTGCTGTCAGCTCTGATGTTGCTTCAACCTTCTACAAGATGGATGTAAACCCAATTTTTGAGGTTATACTTCCTTTCACAACAGATGGCGAAGAGCTTGTTTGCTTGTATAACTATTACAGAAAAGCGATCGTCGGTGTTGAAGACATTGTTTTGGACGGCTCAATCAAAGTTAAAGACTGGCTCGGTTCAGTTAAACCAAGCCGTATCGAGTTGATACCGCTGATCGAGGACATGGATAGCCTCTTGAAAATAGACAAGATTGTTGAACCCTACATAGAAGCAGTCAATCCCGAATATGTTCGTGTTTTCATCGCCCGATCAGACCCAGCCCTTAACTATGGTCTTGTCTGTGCCACACTTCTTTCCAAGATTGCTCTATCAAAACTAAAGTCAGTTGAGAAGCTCAGGGGCATACCAATTTATCCGATAATAGGTGTTGGTTCAATGCCTTTCCGTGGACATCTTTCGCCAGCCAACTTGGAAGGATTTCTTAACGAGTACAAAGGAGTTTACACTGCAACAATTCAGTCAGGCTTAAAATATGATTTTCCGGTCGAGGATGTGAAGCATGTTGTTGAAGTTCTTAACGAAAGGCTTCCTTCTGGTGAGGCTACGGTTATCGTGCCTGATGAAGAGAAAACTTTGCTAAGTATTATCGAAAAATTCAAGTCTAAATATCAGTCAGTTGTCGAGAATCTGGCTCCGCTCGTTTCTAGCATTGTTTCCTATATTCCTAAAAGACGTGCCAGAAAATTGCACATAGGACTATTTGGGTACAGCAGGAACGTTGAAGGAATTGCTCTACCCCGAGCGATAACTTTTGCTGCAGCACTTTACGCATTGGGTATACCGCCAGAGTTTATTGGCTTAGCAGCCTTGAAGGATTTATCAGACACTGAGCGGAGCCTGTTAAAGAAGTATTATTTGAATCTGAAATCTGACCTTAATGCTGTTGCAGGGTATTTGTCTTGGCAAAACATCAACATGCTCATGAACATGTACACTAATGTAGCCAAACGAGCAAATATGAATGAAGAAAATTTGAGATTAGCGCTTGCTATGGTTGTTGAAGACATCAAAGTTGCTCAGGAAGACCTTGGAACAAAGTTTGGACCAAGAAGTCTTGAGCTTAGAAAGTATGAAAATACGGTAAGTAATTTTCTGATTTCCTATATGGAAAAAGATGATCAGAGCGCTAAAGACTATCTGGAAGAAGCTGCACAATTAAGAAAAAGTCTTGGCTAGCTCAACATATCTTGCATGTATACAGCTTGGTGTGTAATTTCCTAGTTTTCTGATTTCAGATTATGGAAAGATTTGGGGTGAATTCTGAAAAACGATTTTATAAAAAATTGGCTGTTGAGTGCTTGATAAGTACCTATACTATATCAGAGGTAAAAAAACAGTGACTCAACACTTAATGTATTTGATTGATTTGGCAAAAATTCGTGGAAACGAAGACCTTCATTGTCCCAAATGCGGAACAACAATATCCCCTGACGATGAAACCGAGGATAACTATTGCATCTTAGACACAACCATCAAGGACAACAATTTAGATGATGTAACTATCCAATGCCAAAAATGTCTGAGCAAAATTCGGCTAACTGGCTTCTCACTTCTCGCCACCAAAGACGGATTGCACTAACAAGTGCTAAAACGAAACTTGGCGCTAATTGTCAGCTCTATTTGTGTGTTGCTGCTTATTGCTGGGTTTGTCAGTTTAAGCTGGAGCAGATTGTAACAAAACCCAAAAAAACTTTGAATAATTGTGGCGCCGAGGGAGGGATTTGAACCCTCGCGACCCAATGGATCACAGGCTTACCGTAGTCAGGGATTCCAGGCTTATGCTTCCTTTTTTGGAATCTGCTCCCTACCAGATTTCCCGCAAGTTTGGCTTGCTCTAGGAGACCTCGGCACAACTGTAGAATAGCATCAGCCCTGATTTTTAGTCTTTTCGCAAAAATTTGCCGCTACTGGTTGCTGTGCCACTTTTTGGGGTAGATTCCTCGTGGCATCATAACCCGTAATGTTTTTGCTACAAAGCCGTGGTCCATTTTTAGTATGTTTTCTGAGGAAACAACCGCTTTTGCTAGTGTTATTGCTTCTTCTTTTTGTGTGAAGACTGCTATTGTGTCGCCGATTTTGATTCCTGCATCTAGTGAGAGTACTCCAGGTGCTGTGAGGTGTGCGCCGTGGCACAGGGCGTCTACTGCCGAGTCTCTTACGTGAATTTTTGGTAGCAGCTCTAGGGCTTTTTCCATTGGGGACACAAATTTCCTAAGAATTGCTTCGTCTTTGGTTTCTTGCCACTGGCTATACAAATAGGATACGTCATGTAGTGTGACCAGTGTTTTGTCTTCAATGAATGGTCCGACTCTTGTTCTTCTTAGTTCCTGCATGTGGGCGCCGCATCCTAGGACTTCGCCGATGTCGTAGCAGAGTTTTCGTATGTATGTTCCTGCTTCGCAGCCGACCTTGAAGAGAACATTTTTTTCGTTTATCTCTAAGAGGTCATTGTAGTAGATTGTTCTGATTCTGAGTCTTCGTTTGACTGAAGAACGCACAGGCGGTCTCTGATATAGTGGTCCTTGGAACTCGTCTAGAACCTGTTTTATTTTACTTTCTGGAACCAGAGAATGAAGCCGCATCACGCAGACATATTCTTTGCCTGCAAGAAGGAGTGCCTGAATTACCTTTGTAGCGTCATCTAGGGCGTTAGGTAGAACTCCGGTTACTTTGGGATTTCCCCGGCAGTTTATGCCTCAAGGGTTCCGCCGTGACCGGCACGTTCAAGACTGAGGATTCTTTTTAGCCATGCTGTGACTTCGTGGCTTGATGGTCCAGCGGGCTTGTCTAGGTTGATTATTCCAAATCGCATATGTTCTTTGATTGGTCTTTCTTCTGGTCTGTGACCGAAGCACGGGTCTGTTTGTTCCTCAGCCTTTACTAGTAGTGTTCGCTTGATTTCCCACGGTTCGTTGGTTCTTCGCATAATATTTCTCCAGAGGGAAAAAAGAGTTAGGTTAGGGCGGGCTTCACTGTTTGTTTCATTTCTTCTAGTTTGTCTGCTGATGTTAGTGCTTCTGTGATTTCTTCGTCTGTTGCGCCTCGTTTAATTTCTATCATTTCGCTTGTTGGCTCAATGTGATTAACGTTGGCGCGTCTCCGTTTTACGTCAGAAACGGCTTTAGGACCTGTGATTAGAACAAAGTTTTTGTCAACAACATCTACGATAACGCATTTTTTTCCTGCTTCTCGCCCTAATATTTTGACGCATATTCTTCCTACTTCTATTGCAGGCAAGTTTAACCCTCTTCACTTTGACTGGGAGTACACATCTTTATACTTTACTCATAATTTCTAAAAGCCAACAAAATCTTTCACTCCGCAGTTTTCCTTTTTTTTGTTCTGAATGTTTATTCTGGATTCAGAAACGTTTTATTCTTCAAGTTCAGAATCAGAACTGAGCGCACGCATCCTTCATCATAGTTGAACATCAGCGTTTCCACGTATCATTTTGCCTTTTTGCGTGCGCTCCACACCCCCTGGTGTTAACCGCAACTTGGAATGTTTTGTACTGCTGATTTTGTGAAAAATGACTGTTTTCAACATAGCACTGCTATTAGGCTCCAAATATGATTGATGTTTGGCTTGATTTTGTGCGTGTTACGTGTTGGGCGGGGATGTTTTTTGCTATTTTTCAGTCATGCTTGTTTAAAAAAGCAACTAAATCTTTCATTTTTGTTTTATGAATGAGCTATTTTTTTACATATTTGTTGTCCATTTTTGCCATTTTATGATTTAATAAATTTAAATTGATTAAAAAGTGTTGTTAAACTGTTTCATAAAACTTGGTTCGTGGTTTTGACAAAAAGTTATATATGCCTTCGGGCGCATTAACTTTCCAACTAAAAGGAGAAAGACAGATGAAAATATCGAAATTTAAGTCTAAACTATCAACCATAACACTAGTTCTACTGTTAACAATCTCTGCACTTATCGTTGTATTACCAACAGTTTCTGCACAATCAACAGGCAAAGCATACCCATTCATTGACGTCATACCCAATCCAACTGGTGTCAATCAAGGCGTTCTGATTAACACTGGAGCACTCAACTTCCTAAACACTGCCGAAGATGGTTGGAACGTAACCATTAGAATAACAAAACCTGATGGATCAACCGAAGATCTTGGACCATTCAAGACCTTCTCCACAGGAACATGGGGACAATACTACGTTCCTCTGGAAGTTGGAACATACGAAGTACAAACAATCTTCCCAACTCAAACCTATGCAGGCGTAACATACCAAGCTGCACAAAGCAATGTATTGGAACTTGTAGTTCAAGAAGAGCCAGTCCCAACTTATCCTGAGCAGCCACTCCCAACTCAATATTGGTATAGGCCAATAGATGCTCAGTTGTATTCGTGGTGGCAGGTTGCAGGCAGCTGGGACACACGACCAAACAACCTGTATGCACCTTACAACGCTGCACCAATGACCCCACACGTATTGTGGCAAATACCCATCGGTGACACCCAACAAGGACTCGTTGGAGGACTTGAAGGCGCTCACGCAATGGACGACGGTGACGCATACGAAGGAAAACTACAAGGCTCAATAATCATCAACGGAATATTCTACTACAACAAACAACCTGGATTTTTTGGTCCGTGGAGTTAAAGTCCAAACTGTAGTTGCAGTTGACATGCACACAGGCCAAATCATTTGGGAAAAACAATTCCCATACGGAGACGGCAGAGTCGACTATGGTCAAATATTCTACTGGGACTCAATCAACAACCGTGGAGCTCACACATACTTATGGTTCACTAGCGGATCCACAAATGGTATTCAGTTGAACCCTTGACAGGCGAACCTCGATACAACATGACAAACGTACCATCAGGCTCAATATACCGTGGTCCAAACGGCGAATTCTACATATACCAAACCGTAAACTATGGAAATGATACTAATCCTAACTGGAGATTGCTCAGATGGAGCTCAACCAAGACCGTCATAGGTGAAGGTGGTGGCTCTTTCTTGTCTGAAAGCTGGGCACCTCAAGTCGCAAATGCACAATTT
The DNA here is from genome assembly GCA_963772765.1 of Candidatus Bathyarchaeota archaeon. Lineage (GTDB taxonomy): Archaea > Thermoproteota > Bathyarchaeia > Bathyarchaeales > Bathyarchaeaceae > Bathyarchaeum. Next base: position 12,456 of record CAVYYP010000012.1, read on the forward strand.
AACGCAACACGCGGTTACGACATGAACGTCTCAATAACTGGAATGACAGCAGCTGGAAGCCACCTTCCAGGAAGCATGCAATATGTCTTTGTTGGTGACAAAGTCATTGGCGCGAGAGTAAACCAGGAAGAAGTTGACCTATGGGCAATCAGCCTACTACCAGGTCATGAAGGCGCTTTGCTATACAACACAACCTGGGCAGCACCTGCTGAATGGGTTGAAGGCAACATAACCACCGGTGGTATCGGCCAAGCTGGATGGGTAGCATTCAGTGAAGGAGGACCAAGTTGGTGTTTTCTTCACTAAAGAAAATGTTGTGCACTACGCTTTCGATCTAACAAACGGTCAATTCATGTATCAGACTGAACCTCAGATATTCGTTGACGCATGGAGCGACACAGTATCAGCTACATTCGGTCCTGACAGAATCATTATAAACGGCAAACTAATCTCAGCAACTGTCGGTGGTATCGTATACTGCTACGATGTCCGAAACGGCACACGACTCTGGACATATGAAGTCAAAGACCCATACGGCGAATCCTACATCAGCAACAACTGGTGGATGATTCCACTGTTTGCAACTGACGATGCAGTTTACTTTGGAAGTCTTGAGCACTCTGCACTTGATCCAAAGCCACGAGGAGCACCCTTCCTTGCACTCACCTATGACGGTGACGTCATCTTCCGTGCTGATGGAATGTTCCGTCAGACTCGTTGGGGTGGACGTGCAATGATTGGTGACAGCATCATCGTTGGACAGAACACGTATGATCAGCAAATCTATGGTATCGGCAAGGGACCAAGCGAAACCACAGTTTCTGCACCAAACAGCGACGGCACAGTCGGATCATTTGTGCTGCTGACAGGTAGCGTCACAGACGTTTCCCCAGGCACACAAACTGACAAACGACTAGCACAGTTCCCGAATGGTGTTCCTGCAGTTGCAGACGAAAGCATGACAGACTTTATGCTATATGTCTACAGCCAATTCGCAGAATCAGCTGACGTTAAAGGTGTTACAGTTTACCTATCAGTTGTTACTCCATCAAACGAGCTAATCAACCTAGGCAACACTGAAACCAATAAAGACGGAAGCTACGGCTACAGCTTCATTCCTCAAGAAGAAGGAATGTACACAGTCACAGCCAAATTCGAAGGCACAGCAGGATACTACGGTTCTGAAGCAACAACCTACATGTATGTAAACGCAGCACCAACACCAGCATCACCAATGGAACCAGAACAGCCAACACCTGAAGAGCCAACACCAGAGCAACCTACACCAGAAGAACCTACTCCAGAGCAGCCAACACCTGAAGAGCCAACACCAGAGGAACCAGAACCAACAGTACCAGAACACCCACTCATCAGCGCAGAACTAGCAATCGTCATCGCAGTAGTAGCAGCCTGCATCATCGGTGCAGTAGCCTACATCGCACTAAGACGACGACAATAAACAAACCAAAATTTCCTCCTCCTTTTTGGAGGAGTCCTTTTTATTTTTTTTAACGAACAATAGTCCAAACTCTTTGTACACCCACTTTGGGTTAATTCAAGCTAATATTTGTCCAAATCCAAACTGATTTCTTTCCAAGTTCGTTTTGAAAAAAGAAAAGATTCATTTGTAAGATTGCCTAAGACGCTAAAGAAGCGACACATCTTATGCAGTAAGCCTCGATTTGGGGTCGTGGTCTAGCATGGACTAAGATTCGCGCCCGGGGCGCGCGAGGTCCGGGGTTCAAATCCCCGCGACCCCACCACGTGGAACACGGGACAATTATTTTGATTTTTACGCATTTCGGAAATAACCTTATGGAAAAAGTTGGCATTTGACTTTATGGAGGGAGGGTGTGGAATGAGCGCCTTCAAATATGGTTCTCGTCCCAACGGAGAAACCATGCACATGAATACAACTGGAGAAAACGCTCATCTCAACAAAATCTTCAAGAAAATCAATTTAATAGTATTTGAGAAAACAAAATATGAATTTGAAATATAGCGGTTCCCTATTAAGTCTAGTCCGAAAAAATGCGAGCATCGCCTGCAAATCATTGCAAATCATGGAACGCATATTGTTCCATTCCAGTAAACATATTGTTCATATGTGCCATCAATTTCTTTTTCTTCGTCATAGATTATATCTAGATTAGTTCCATATTCTTTTAATTGGTGTCCTAGGTCAGTGCTAATTTTTAGTGAAAAATCATCAGCTTCCCATAATCCCCAAATTTTGTCATTTGGTCCTCTGAACCCGTATGCAAAGTCTTTTGGAAGAACATAAGCTACTCTTTCAGTAGCAGGAATAATTGTTCTTGGGTTTTCTTTTGAAAATTCCCAAAATTGCTTTAAAGCATCCAGGTGTTCTTCGTTTAGAATTCCCTCAGTATATTCTTCATTACTATCAAAAATCAAAATGTATTTTGCACCATTTTCATATGCAAATACCAAATCGTTAAACAATTCCTCTCCTGACTCAATGTATGGCGGATTATTATATGTCCAAGTGATAATGGCGCCCCATTGTTTGTTTTGAATTGTAGCTGCACCTCTGCAGAGTGCAACGTTTATCTGTCGGCTATAGTTCCATCCGAACTGTGCAAAAACAGCATCATATCCTGCCATGTAATCAAACCAGTATAGAGCATAATCCGAAGTGAATAGGTGAAAATCAGATGGAGCAACGTTTATTGCAGTTTCATTTCGGACATACCTAGAGTTTAACCACGAATAAGAAGCATCGAAGAACTGATGTGCTGCATCAGTGTAATTTTCTGCTTCATAAACCCACCTATGGTCAGAAAGGTCTAATTGACGACCTCCCTGCTCATCATCGTAATAGACCCCCAAAAAATTGTTTGGGTAACTTTCTTCAATGTTATTAAATGACTGCAATCTGAAACGACCAATACCATAGACGATGAAATACATGTTTTTCTCAGATAGGCATTGACAAACTTGAGTAAGCTCAGTTTCGTTACGTGAGATACCAGTTGAACCTATCACAAAAAGATTGGTATATGGACTTACTTCATCAATCAGAGCATATATAGTATCCAAATCGTCATAAGCAACATCTATGCCAACAAAAAAATCTGATGAACCATTTTCAAATTGATAAGTACTAAGAATTGTGAAACTTAACAACAATGATAGGGTTATAGTAACAATAAGAAAAATAATTTGAACTCTTTGCTTCATTAAACCAAATAAGAGTTAACAGCAAAATAAAACTTGTGAAATTGAGATTGAAAAACATTCTTAAAAAAGTGGATTTGAGGGACATATCACCTGATGGGGTTAGAATCCATGTTAGACCACTACCATTACAAAAAATAGGTGCGGGTATATTCGTGTCGGGACATTGGTAACCCCGGGCTGCCATCTTCTAGACTATAATTTATACTTTTTAGCCGAGAGAGAATTCGCTCATCTCCCCTCTTTTTTTGTTCAGCTTATCGTCTGGAGGTTGATTTTTTGAGTGCGCAGAAGATTTCTTGCGAAGGCTGCGGGTCCAAATGGGTTGTAATCGGCGTTGGTAATCAAATCTTAGCTAGGCTTGTTGAATGTCCTCTTTGCGCGCGCATAATTAAAGAATGTTTAGGCATCGACAGGTTTTATGAAGTCTCCCCCACAAACTGAACACTTAAAATTTTCTTCCAGAAGACACATAATGCAGACTGTGTGACCACATCCAAAACATGTGTTTGTCCAAGTGCTTTTTTTCCAGCAAAGGTAACATTCAACGTAAATGGTTCCTTCAATTCTTTTCATAAATAAGGACTCTAATCAAAGACTCGTACCTAAATCTGCATACTTTTGGGCGGTGCATTTATGATTAAAGATGAAAAGAACAGCATAAGAACAGAGAGAGGAAAGTGAAAATAACCCAGCATCGGAAAAAAAAGATTTTTTAGACCACCTATTTTACTCACTAGTCTCCCATTTTCTATCTACCACTAAAAACACACACAATTTCATCCAAGAATTTGCTATGAATAGCTTTCTTCTTCTCCCCAAAGGCTGTGAATGGGTTCAAAATTGACATATTTGTGTACACGAACATTATCATAAAAGCAACTTGCACCATAATGATTCTGCAAAGATATTTCACCATCATTTCCATACTGCCCATCAACAACAGTTGATTTCAGCACATCATTACTATACATTTTAAATGTAGATCCAATCACTTCAATTTTTATTTTTTGCCATTGATTCGATAAACCACATCGAGTTATCGAAGAACCAAAAGCATTCCAACCACTATATGCAGGTTTCATCCAAGGAGACTCAGACCCAGAGCGGCAATCCAATCTGGTCTTGTAACCAATATTACCGCTATAAACACCTCTGAATCCAATTTCTGGAAGAGCATTATCAGAAGGAAAAATATCTGCTTCGATAACTCCATCAAGAAAAACAGAGTAGTTAACACTTGAACCAAGAACCGTGTGTCCATAGGGACTTGATGTAGTTCCTCCGTTAAGAACTAGATGCCCAGATTCAATGTAAATATGTACGCCATTTTTTTCTTTGACCCATTTGCTTAGGTCACTACTGAAGTCATCAAAGAAGACGAATGTTTTTTCTCCGTTGCTTTCTATAGTCGCTTGATCGTTCCCATAATACAGATATATAATTTGAGATTGTGCGGTTAAATTCCCAGCTATTTTAATCCAGAAAGTTGCAGTTACCCCATCAACTTTGCTTTCCAACCAATAGGAAAGCAAAGCTTGATTTTCGGATTGAACAAACCTCACATCTCCAAAGTCTGGTTTTGCCTTATTTCCTAAGTATACGTTTTCTCCGTTATCTGTACCTGTTCCATAATGTGCTATTAGTCTAATTTGATATTCTGTTCCAGCAGTTGATGCGGAGCCATCGATTATATGCGCTTTTCTGAAATTCCATCCAGATAACCAGTGGGTCGTTATAAATTGAGGGTTGGCCTTAGCAATGTATATGCATTTTGTGCCTGAGGTGGTTATTACTGTAAATTTATATTTCGTTGATGAAACAAAGTTGTTAGTGACTCTGACAGTTAAGGTATCCCCTGCACTTAATGTGGAGCTTTCAGAGAAGGGGAAAGTAATGGTTGTGGCTTGCTCATTATTATATTTTACATCGCTTATGGTAATTGTTGTGGTTCCTAAGTTTTTAAGTGCTAGGTCAATATAGGTATTGTCTAAAGCCCATGTATGGCTGCTAACTGTTAGTTCGTCAACTTTCATGAATGAGATTGAAATTGATCCCATCCATGTGGCAACAGCAATGGAAACTGCTACAACAACTGCAATTAGTATTATCGAAGCTATCACTGGGCTAAAGGCTTTTCTGTTTTGTAAGACCATTTCGAACACGGTTTATAATAGGGTTATTTTTTATTTCAAAAATAGCTTATGAATTAGTAGAGTTTATTTCAAATTCACAGTTTGAGCAGAATTAGATTTCATTTTCTCGAAATTCCTATAAATTCTTGAACATTGAAGTGAACAATAACTGAAGATGTGTGCACACAACATCTTACAACATATTATAGATTCTGAATCGATAAAAATCAAATAAAACTAGGAAAAAATGATGGTTTATACAATTGCACGGACTTTCAGATTCCAATCGAGAGGTATTTCTCCGATTCTTGCAACATTACTGCTTATTGGTATTGTTGTTGCTGCATCAATCGCTGCGTATGCATGGGTTCAAAGTTCCACTGCTTCACAGCTTAACACTACAGGTGGATTCATAATAATTGATAACGTTCGTTTCTATGATACAAATCATATTGAAGTAGCAATAAGAAACACAGGAACCTCTGACGTGAAGATCGACAAAATATACATCGACAATTTGGGCAATCATTTGACCAAAAAATACAGATAAAAGAATTAACAATTTACCCAAATTGTCAAAACTTGAAATCAAGCGTTAGTTTAAAAAATAAACACAACTCATAAAAAATGAAACTTAGCAATACTATTGTTGGTGGTTTTGATGGAAAATCAATCAGACGAAATTAGCTTTCCATTGATTGGAGAGAAAGCACCCGATTTTGAAGCAGTTACAACACAAGGATTACTTAGGCTTTCAGATTATGAAGGAAGTTGGCTTGTCTTGTTTTCACACCCTGCTGATTTTACCCCTGTTTGTACCACAGAGTTTATTGCATTTTCAAAGATTGCTGATGATCTAAAACAAAGAAACACAGAACTTCTTGGCTTAAGTGTTGATAGCGTTTCATCTCATATTGCTTGGGCAAGAAATGTTGAAGAAAAAATGGGTGTTAAGATTCCCTTCCCAATAATTGCAGATTTAAACAAAGAAGTATCTAAAAAATTTGGAATGATTCATCCCGGTCAAAGCAAAACAGAAACTGTTAGATGTGTTTTCATAATTGATCCCGAGAGCAAAATTAGAACTATTTTGTATTATCCCCTATCAACTGGAAGAAACATGCAAGAAATCGTAAGAATTATTGACGCTTTGCAAACTACAGATAAATATAAAGTTGCAACCCCTGCAAATTGGAAACCTGGCGATCCAGTTGTCGTTCCTCCACCAGCTACTGCTGAAGGGGCAGAAGAGCGAATAAAACAAGGCTATGATTGTAAAGACTGGTATCTTTGTTTCAAAAAGCTGTGATAATCTTGCCATGTGTATCTGCAGATGGAAAACCAACCAAAAGTGGGATTTCAACACTAACAGCAATAAAAAACGGAGCAACAAACGCTAAAACAATTTCAGAACAAACAGGACAACCAATGTTCAAAGTAAGAAGTGGACTAGAGAATTAGTCAGCGTTGGACTTCTGAAACAAACAGAAGACACCTATAATCTGACAGAACAAGGAATCAATGCATTGCAATAACTTTAGTTTCGGTATAAATATCAGGGGGCTTCAACGCCCAACCTTTCTTTTTATGTCGATTTCTTTAATGATTTCTCGCCATTCTAAGTAATCTTTGATTTGTTTGTCCTGTTTTTGATGTCGATAAACGATTCTTGGAGATTCTTTTGTTTTCTTTGTAGAAATTCTAAGTGTTGAATTTTCTTTGATACACTCATAAGCAACCATTTTCTTAATCCTTCATTATTTGACTGTAAACCAACCCAGGCTACAACATGCAAATTAAATATCCAAGAAACTCTTCGATCAAAAACTACATGATAATGTTTTTTACTTGATTTTAGAATCAGAAATCCTTCAAGCTTA